>JBFWOF010000052.1:0-43885 GCA_050250665.1 Lysobacterales bacterium
ACTATGCGGACGCGGCCACGATCCTGCGGCCCACTTTCATCGTCGGTCCCGGCGATACCACCGATCGATTTGCACACTACCTGGAGCGGCCCGTGGCCGGTGGCAGCATGGCCGCACCCGGTCCCAAGGAAATGCCGCTGACCTATGTGGACGTGCGCGATCTGGCCGACTTTACGATCCATGCGCTGGAGCAGCAGGCTTACGGGCGCTACAACATGGTCAATGCACCCGGAGCCGCGACCACCGGCGAGCTGATGCAGCGCTCACTGGCCCTGAGCGGCGCCGAAGTGGAGCTGGTCTGGATCAGTCACGCCTTCCTGCGCCAGCAGGAACTGCTGGGCA
This sequence comes from Lysobacterales bacterium, assembly GCA_050250665.1. Taxonomy (GTDB): domain Bacteria; phylum Pseudomonadota; class Gammaproteobacteria; order Xanthomonadales; family SZUA-5; genus JADKFD01. The sequence goes on from JBFWOF010000052.1 coordinate 343, forward strand.
AGGGCAAGCCGGGTTACCCGATGATGGTCGATCCGGCCGAATACGGTGGTTTTTCCTCGCTCAGTCAGGCTGCCGCGGTGGCCAAGGGCTTCCAGAACCGGAATTTTGCCGACACCATCAAGGTCACCTGGGACTGGTGGTCGTCATTGCCGGCCGAGCGTCGCAGCGGGCGGCGGGTGTCGTTGACGCCAGAGATCGAAGCCAGCTGGATTGCCGCATGGCAGGCCGCCCAGGCTTGATCTGCCCATGAACCTGCAGCCAGTCCTGAGCAACGACAAGGTCTGCCTGCGCCCGCTGGGCGCGAGGGACTTCGAGCGACTGTACGCGGTGGCCAGCGACCCGCGCATCTGGGAACAACACCCGACGCCGACGCGCTGGCAGCGACCGGTGTTCGAGAACTACTTCGCCGGCGCCATCGAATCGGGAGGCGCTCTGTTGATTCAGCGCGCCGCCGATGAGCAGCTGATCGGATGCACCCGCTACTACGCGCTGGATCTGGTAGCGAGCGTGGTCAAGATCGGCTACACCTTCTTCAGCTGTGACAGCTGGGGCGGGGGCTACAACCCGGCCTGCAAGCAGTTGATGCTCGATCACGCCTTCCAGACCCTGGAGCGCGTGCAGTTCGAGGTAGGACAGTGCAACCAGCGCTCGCAGATCGCCATGACCCGCCTCGGCGCGCGCCGCCTCGGCGTGTCCGAGGTGGCCTACCACGGCGAGGCCAGCCATCCCAACGTCGTGTTCGAGATCACCAGGGCGGAATGGCAGCGGCGGTAGGTTTTTGGTTGTTGGTTGTTGGTTGTCGGTTGTCGGTTGTTGGTTGTTGGTTGTTGGTTCTGGAGGGTGCCGCGCTGCTGCGCCGCTTTGCTCTTGTAGCCCGAACTGCGCGCACCGCTGTCCGGGCGGTGACGCCGCAAAGCTGGTTGTCGGTTGTTGGTTGTTGGTTGTTGGTTCTGGAGGGCGCCGCGCTGCGGCGCCGCTTTGCTCTGGTGGCCCGAACTGCGCGCAGCGCTGCGGCGCCGCTTTGCTCTGGTAGCCCGCACTGCGCGCAGCGCTGTCCGGGCGGTGACGCCGCAGAGCTGGTTGTCGGTTGTCGGTTGTCGGTTGTTGGTTCTGGAGGGCGCCGCGCTGCGGCGCCGCTTTGCGCTCTTGTAGCCCGAACTGCGCGCAGCGCTGTCCGGGCGGTGACGCCGCAAAGCTGGTTGTCGGTTGTCGGTTGTCGGTTGTTGGTTGTCGGTTGTCGGTTGTCGGTTCTGGAGGGCGCCGCGCTGCGGCGCCGCTTTGCTCTGGTAGCCCGCACTGCGCGCAGCGCTGTCCGGGCGGTGACGCCGCAGAGCCCCGCTGAGCCGCTGCGCCCCGCTTCCTTGCCAGAAAATCACAAGCGGCCGCGCAGGCGATCGGTCTACGGGAAGCTACGGTGCCCGCACCCGCAGCGTCAGGCCCTTGAGGAAATTGCGCAGCAATTGATCGCCGCAGGGGCGGTAGTTGCGGTGTTCGGGTTTGCGGAACAAGGCACTCAACTCGGGTTTGGAGACCGGGAACCCGGCGTCTTCGAGGATCTGGTGCATGTCGGCATCCTGCAGCTCGAAAGCCACCCGCAGCTTCTTCAGCACCATGTTGTTGCTGATGCGCTTGGCCAGCGGTCGTGCGGCAGCATTCGGGCTGGGGCCGCGCAGGTGCAGGATCAGGCCATCGAGAAAACGCACCAGCACCGCATCAGGGCATTCGACGTGGCCGGGTTCGTCTTCGCGGCAGAGATAACTGCGTACCTGGTCGACGCTCAGCACGTACTGGGCATCGACCCGTTGAATGGTTTCGATCACCAGCGCATCGCTGAGATCGAGCATGTAGCGCACACTGCGCAGCACATCATTGTTGATCATGGTGTTTCTCGTCGAGGTCCAGGCGCCGCGGGTGCGGCGCTCCGTCGCACAGCGGCCGAATTCGTCGACTGCCGGCGAGGAGGCAACCATAGCGGTAGACGCGGCAGTTTGGGTGCGCCGACAAGCCGCTTTTCGTAGAGCGGAGCTTGCTCCGCTGCTTCTGCTCGGCTTTGGCTCTTGCGGTTCGTCGACATCAAGAGCCGCACTTCCTGCCGAGCAAGCTCGGCACTACAACAGCCTCGTACACCGACGCTTTGGTAGAGCGGAGCTTGCTCCGCTGCTTCTGCCGGCTTACCACGCAATCCCGTAATCATCGCCCTGTTCGCTGGCGCCGCCCCACATGCTGCCGTTTTTCTGGTCGAACCAGATCGCGGTGACCGGGCTGTAGGTGCGCTCGACCACTTCCACCGTGTAGCCCATGCGACCGAGTTCGGCGCGGGTCCATTCGGAGACTTTGGGCGTGAGTTCAAGACGCCCGGGTTCGGACTGGTGGGCGCCGAAGGAGCTCTGCATCTGGTAGCTGGTGATGTTGTGGGCTTCGACGGCCTGCTGCACGTTCATGCCGAACTCGACCATGTTCAGGAAGAACTGCAGCAGGTTCTGATCCTGGGTGTCGCCGCCCTGCACCGAGAAGGCCATCAGCGGCTTGCCATCCTTGAGCGCCAGGCTGGGGGTCAGCGTGGCTCGCGGGCGCTGTCCCGGGTGCACCACGTTGTAGGGATTCAGGGCCTCATCGAGCACGAAACTCTGCATGCGCTGGCTGAGGCCAATGCCGGTGTCGCCCGGAATGAAGGCCGGTATCCAGCCGCCGCTGGGCGTGACCGAAACCACCCAGCCCTCGGCATCGGCGGCCTGGATCGAGGTGGTACCGGCGAGGAAAGCCTCATCGTCACTCATCAGCTGGGCCTGCTGGAATCCGGCGGTGCCCTCGGCCTCGGCTTTCGGCGGAATCGGCGTCCACTTCTTCAGCAAATCCAGATAGGGATTCTTGCCCTTCTGGAAGGGGTAGGGGTCGCCCGGTTTGACGTTGGGATCGTTGCGTTCGGCATTGATCAGCGCCCGACGCTGGTCGGCATAGTCCTTGGACAGCAACCCGGCGATCGGCTCGGCCGGCGGCACATAAGGATCGCCGTAGTAGAAATCGCGATCGGCGAAGGCCAGATTCATCACCTGGTACAGCGTGTGGATATAGCGCGTGCTGTTGTAGCCCATCGCCTTCAGATCGATCTTCTCGAGCAGGTTCAGCGCCTGCAGCAGCACCGGTCCCTGCACCCAGGTGGTGAGCTTGTAGACCTCGATGCCCTTGTAGTTGCTGCTGACCGGTTCCTCGATATGCACCTGCCAGCGATCCAGATCCTCCAGCGTCATCAACCCGCCGAACTCGCGCGATCCGGCGACGATGTCCTTGGCGATGTCGCCGCGGTAGAAGCGGTCATAGGCGGCCTGGATGGCCTCCTTGCGCGACTTGCCGGCCGCCAGGGCGGCGGCCTCGGCGTCGACCAGTTTCTGCAGCGTGGCCAGTAGATCCGGCTGGCTGAAGATTTCGCCGGCGACCGGCGCGGCGCGCTTGCTGGCGTCATCGGCATCCAGATGCGGCAGGAATACCTTGGTCGAGCCCGGCCATTGCGCCAGCACCGAACGCCGCGCTTCCATGTTGTCGGCCTGCGCCTGTTCGATCGGATAGCCCTTCGCCATCTGCATGGCCGGCGCCAGCACCTCGGCCAGACTGAGCTTGCCGTACTCGGCCAGCATCACCATCAAGCCGCCCGGCGTGCCCGGCGTGACCGCGGCCAGCGGACCGTTCTCCGGCGGATAGACCATCCCCTTGCTGCGGAAGAATTCGGCGGTCGCGCCGGTGGGCGCCACGCCCAGTGCGTTGATGCCTTTGACCTCGCCGGTGTGCGGGTTGTAGATCAGCGCCTGGGTCTCGCCACCCCAGCCCAGCGTGTCCCACATGGTCGAGGTGGCCGCCAGCATGGCGCAGGCCGCATCCACGGCATTACCGCCCTTGGCGAAGGTCAGCGCCCCGGCGGTCGCTGCCAGTGGCTTGCCGGTGATCGCCACCCAATGCTGGCCGTGCAGCACCGGTTTGACGGTGCGCTGGGCGTGGCTGACAGTGCAGCACAGCAAGCTCGCCGCCATCAGGCCGGCGCGCAGGGCTTGGGAGGTCAAACGAGTCATGGTCCACTCCTGAAACTGATCCTGCAGGCTATCAGACCGGGCGCGACGAACTTGTCGCCATCGACGCGCGAACTCGGGCTAGACTTCATCGAATGTCTCAAAGAGTGACGATGATGGGGCGCTTGATGAGGGGCTTGCTGCTGCTGACCTGGGTGCCGCTTGGCGCCTGGGCTGCCGCCCCGGTGCTCTGGCTGAATACACCGACGATGCTGCAGGCGCCGGATGCCTGCATCGGCTTTGGTCGGCTGGATTCGCCGTTTTATACCCCATCTGAGATCTGCCCGGATCCGCAGGGATCGCTGCTGATTCAGAGTCAGACGGCGCCACCGAGTGTGCTGCTGCAGACTTCAAATCGTGGTCGCCTGATGCGCATGGGTGGCCCGTCCGCGGCCGACGCCATGATCATCGATGGCGCTTTCATGAGCCAGGCCTTGAGCGCTCGCGAATTGAGTGACGGCGATACCCTGGTGATGAGCGCCGATCTCAGCGCAGCGCTCACGCTGAACGGCAGGTTTCGGCCTGCTCTGACCTTGCTGGACCCCACTGCAGTACCACGCTGGAGCGTGCCCCTGAGTGCCCTGCAGAATATGAGCTCGCGCGATGGCCGGGCCGGGTTTGTCGCCGAACTGAGCCCTGGTGGCGATCTGATCGCCGTGCTGCAAACCGAGGTGCTGACGGCCGTGCGCGTGCGCCGCAGTGATGGTCGCGTTGAGGCGAGGACGGTGTTGGCCGCGCCGGTTCTGGTTACACGCGCGGCTTCGCCCCTGGCCCCTTCAAGCAGCGGTGCCGCCTACTCCAGCGTTCCGTTTCAGGCCTGGCTGGGGGCTGCCGGACTGCACGTCTTGACCACCTACCGCTGGCTGACGCTGGATCCGGTCACGCTGGCCGTGCGCTCGAACCTGGTCTGGCAGGAACGGCTGCAGGACTTGCAGTTGTATCCCGCGGCCGTGACCGCGATCGAAGATGGCGACGACGCGGCCTTGCTGACCTACGGCCCCTTTGCCAGCCCCGAAATTCAGAACTGCACGCTGTTGCGGTTGCGCTACCCCGGTGAAGTGCTTTGGACGACGACGAGCGAGGACTGCGCGCCCGAACCCTTGCTGGAGCCTGTCGGTTCCTCCGGTCTGATCTTCCCGGTGCTTCGCCGCAGCCCGCTCCAGTACATGCTGTTGCTGGCAGATATCGAGAGCGGTGCCATCGAGCGTCAGCTAGCGGTGACAGATCGTCCACGCCGCCTCGCCAGCACGCCGACGACTGCAGCCTATCTCGCCCAGGGCGAAGCGGGGCTGGCGCTGCACGGCGTGGACCTCGCGACCGGCGCGCACCTGTTCCAGACTGAATTCGAGTTCCCTGCGGATTCCCAGCTGCCATACCCGGTCGAATCACTGGTGCCGAATCTGGCCACCCATGGCGGCTCGAGTTTCGTTGTGCACGCAGGGCGCTCGCGCGACTTCAAGTCGCTTGGATTCATCGCCGAAGTTGTCGATGCCCAGTCTGGCAGCCTCCGGCAGCGCCTCGATCCCGTGCCCATGGCGATCACCACCGCCGTTTCGATAGTTGCCGACAGCGGTGACAGCCTGATCCTGTCCTCGCGCGCGACTGATGGCGCCGAATGGCCACGCCGGATCGAAAGCGTCGCCGTGGTCACCGGCGAGCGCCGCTGGTCGATGGACGCCAATGCGATCTGGGACCGCAGCAGCGCGCAGGTGCTTGCCAACGACCAGCAGGTACTGGTCGTCGAGCAACGACGGCTGGTGGAGCCTGATCGTTGGCAGCTGCACATGAAACTGCTCGATGCTGAAAACGGAGCTTTGGTCTACGCGGTTTCGCGCGTGTTCGACGCTCCGTCGTGGAACAGCAGCATAGGGGTTTCGTTGATCGCCGAGGGCAGCGTGGTCGTCCTGGTTCGGACCTCTGCCGGCGTGCAGGCCTTGGGGCTTGATGGCTCGGGAAACATGGCGTGGCAGGCCGATCTGCCTGACATCCTGCCTATTGCCCGCACTGATCGGGGCCGTTGGTTGCTCAGCTACGTCAGCGCGGGCGTGCAGCAGCTGGGACTGTTGTCCGGTGCTGACGGCAGCATCACATCGCTCGGCGCTTTTGATCCCAACCAATCGGTGCATGCGGCGATCGAAACTGGCACTGGTAGTTCTGAGATTCTGCTCTTCAGCAGTCGCAGTGCAGGCGGCCAGCATGTCTTCAGCGCCCAGCGCCGCCGCGCTGACCAGGGCCTGTCGTGGAACCATGAGAGCGCCTTCCCGGGAAATCCGGTCGTGCTGTTGCTCGCCAGCGCGCTGCTGCCCGATCAGGACCTGGTCTACGAGCTGCGCTCGAACCGGACCCTGTCGGTGCCGGCCATCCGCCGGACGCTGCGCCTGGATGGCGCCAGCGGCGCGCCGCGCTGGGAACAGGTCGAGCAACTGGACTCTGAGGTCAGTGCCGGCTGCCGGGCTTTCCTGACGGCGGCCAATGGCGATCTGCTGTGCGTGGAGGCCTACGCAAGAACGGCAAGCTCGATGTCGGGCGTAGACCCGGCGCTGACCTATGTGCGCCGTCTGGATGCGCTGACCGGCGCGCAGATCGGGGTGCACTGGATGTCGATCGAATCCGATGCCTTGCGCGGCCTGCTGCGGGGCGATGGGCCGTCGACGCGGATCTTCCGGGCGCTTGCCAACGCGGGCTTTGCCTTCAACGGCCCGGCTCCCGGTGAGCGTGCATTCACTACCGGCTCGGTGGGCTGGATAGATCGGCCCGCAATCCAGGCCACGGGCGATGTATCGGTGTCGACCGCGCCTGGCCTGGAGGGCTTCAGTTTCAGTATTCGCAACGACTCAACCGCGGCTGCTGACGCTGTCCGCTGGGCGCTAGATGCCAGCGACAACGCCGGCATCGACAGTCTCAATTGCGCCGGCAACGCGCTGGCAGGCGCCACGCTGAAGCCGTACGCCGCACAGGGCACGCTCGATCTGGCCGCCGGTGAGGCGGTGCAGTGCGAGCTGCGCTGGCTGACTAGCGTACCGGCAGCGCAGCGCAAGGCGATGGTCTACGCCTGGCCCGCGTACGACTACCTGGATACCGACGCCGGCAACAATGTCTCGGTGTCCCTCGGTGAGGTCCTGTTTGCCGACGGCTACGAGTCGCCGAAACCCTGACAGGCGACGAGGGGGGCGGGAAACCCGACGATGGGTGGTGATCTTGCGTCACTCCAGCGAATGTTTTGACGTTTATTGTTGAAAGAGATCTGGTTCGGGGACGGCGCCGCTTTTCGGGGGCGCTGCGTGGCAGCAACTTCGGCAGGAGAACCCAGGATGAGCAATATCCGACATTGCGCTGCTCGCCTTATGCGAGGCTGCGTCGGGATCATGATGCTGAGTGCTTTCCAGCTGGCGCCTGCGGCCTCCGTGGATCGCTTGCCGGGCCCGATGTTCCACGACGGCATGGAGGACCTGATTGCCGGTCCATACACCGATGGCGACGCCGCGCGCTTTCTGGCGCAAGCCACTTTTGGACCCACCGATGCCGACATCGCTCATCTGCGCTCGGTGCGCTACGCCGCCTGGTTGAACGAGCAGTTCACGGCGGCGCCGAGTTCGATGCTCGGCTATTACAACTGGGTGGCCAACACGCTGAATGAGGGCGTGGGTTCCACCACCATCCGCGAGGCCTGGTTCCTGGGCGCGCTCGGTGGTCCGGATCCAGCCAACAATCTGGTCATCCACAGCGATCAGCTGCGTCAGCGCGTGGCGTTTGCGCTGAGCGAGATCTTCGTGATCTCCGACCAGTTCACGCTGATCAACCAGTTTCCGAATGGCCAGGCCTACTTCTACGACATCCTCAGCAACAACGCCTTCGGCAATTACCGCACGCTGCTGGAGCAGGTGACGCTGAGTCCGGCGATGGGCGTGTACCTGAACATGCAGGCCAACCGGCGCGCCAATCTGGCGCAGAACATCCACCCCGACGAAAACTACGCCCGCGAGATCAACCAGCTGTTCAGTATTGGTCTGGTCATGCTCAACACCGACGGCACGCCCCAGCTCTCGGGAGGGCAGCCGATCCCGACCTACTCGCAGACCGAAGTCACCAATTTCGCCCACGTGTTCACCGGCTGGAACTGGTTCGACTGCGCACCGGGCAACTTCGCGGGCTGTGGCCCCAACTTCACCACCGGCATCAACTTCCAGACGCCGATGGCGGCCTTTGCCGCTTTTCATGACAACGGCACCGATCCGCTCAACGACATTTCCAACAAGCAGCTGCTGAGTTATCCGGGCGCCGTCAACGGTGGTATGCTGGCGGATGGTGGAACGCCGGCCTCGGATCTGGCCTTTGCGCTGGACAACATCTTCAACCACCCGAATGTCGGCCCCTTCATCAGCAAACAGCTGATTCAAAAACTGGTCACCAGCAATCCCTCACCGGCTTATGTGCAGCGGGTGGCGCAGGTCTTCAACGATGACGGCACGCCGGCCCATGTGCGCGGCAATCTCGGGGCGGTGGTGCGGGCGATCCTGCTCGATCACGAAGCCCGCTACGGGCATTGGGAACAGCCCGATACCTTCGGCAAGCTGCGTGAGCCGCTGTTGCGCATCACCCATCTGTGGCGGGCCATGGGCGCACGCCACCAGTGCGGCAACAACTACCAGGCCGGCAACACGATTTTCCACTACGCCAACCAGCCCTATCGCTATGCCGGCTACGTGACCGCCTGGGGAACCTCCGACAGCATCTACGGCAACGGCGTGGGTCAGGCACCGTTGAACTCGCCCACGGTCTTCAATTTCTTCAAGCCCAGCTATCTGCCACCGGGTGAAATGGCGGCGGCGGGCCTGCTCGGCCCCGAGTTCCAGATCAATACCGATACCCTGATCGTCAATTCCACCAACAGCACCGCCGGCAAGACCTGGGGATTCGATCTGCTCGACACCTGCGATCCGAATGACGACATCGGTGAGGTCAAGATCAATCGCGCACAGGACTACGCGCTGGCCGGCAGCGCCAATGGCGGGCCGGGCGATCCAGCGGATCGTCTGGTCGACGCCTACAACCGCCGTTTCATGGCCGGGCAGATGACGCCGTTCATGCGCCAGACTCTGCTGGCCGTGCTCAATCCCATCGGCATCGCCGACGGCGCCGACTGGAAACGCCGACGCATCAGCCGCGCGCTGCTGCTGATCCAGACCTCCGCCGAATACATGATCCAGAAATAGGAATGGCCATGAGACCTGATCGCCGCAAGTTCATCCGGCAGACCCTGGCCACCGCTCTGGGTGGCGCCAGCCTGTATTCCGCGCTGGGCGGATTGCAGGTGCTGCAGGCCGCCAGTTTGCAGCCGAACTATGTGTTCACCGACTACAAGGCGCTGGTGTGCGTCTTTCTATACGGCGGCAACGATGGTTTCAATACCGTCGCCCCGTACACCCAGGCGGCCTTCAACAGCTTCTACGGCGCCGGCGGCGTGCGCCCGCAGCTGGCACTGAACCGCGCCCAGCTGCATCCGCTGACCGACCTGAGCGGTTCTTCAGGTGACGGCATCCAGTACGCGCTGCACGCGCAGATGCCGGAACTGGCGACGCTGTTCAATCAGGCCGGAAGCCCGCTGGCGATCATGGCCAATACCGGCACCCTGGTTGGGCCGGTGACCCAGAACCAGTATCTGAACAGCAATCCGGCGCTGCCGCCGCAGCTGTATTCGCATTCGGATCAATCGGCCTACTGGCAATCGTCGCCGCCGACCAATTCGCCGGTGACCGGCTGGGGTGGGCGCATCTGTGATCTGGTGGCCAGTGCCAATCCGCCGAACATCCCGATCCTGACCTCCTTCAGCGGTGAAGACGCCTTCATTCGCGGCGAAAACGTCAATGGCTACATCATGAATGCCAGTCAGGCGCTGACCGTCGATTTGCCCTATGACGATCGCGGCCAGTTGCGTCCGGCCTTCAATGCGCTGCAGGCCGAGGGCGCCCAGGGCAATATGCTGGAGCGCACCTATGCCGGCACGCTCAACCATGCGGTGTCTACCGCCGCCGTGATGCAGATGGCGCTGACCGCCGCGGGCGCGCCGAGCTTCGCCAGCTTCTTCCCGAATTCCGATGGCTACAATTTCGACGCGCAGTTGCAGACCACCGCGCGGTTGATCTGGGCGGCCTACAACAATGTGCCGGGTTACAGCGGGCTGAAGCGCCAGGTGTTTTTCGTCAACACCGGCGGCTACGACACCCATTCGGACGAGCTCAACCAGCATCAGCAGCTGTTGCCGGTGCTGTCGCGCGCGCTGGCGGGTTTCTACAACGCACTCAATTCCATACCGATAACCGGCGGCACGCTGGCCAAGGTAGCAACCGCGTTCACGGCCTCCGATTTCGGACGATCGATGACTGCCAACAACGGCGGCAGCGACCACGGCTGGGGCTCGCACCACTTTGTGTTGGGTGGCGCTGTGCAGGGCGGCCGCTTCTACGGCAACGGCTGCGGGTTCAGTGGCGCGGCGGCCAACTATGGTCTGGTGATGCCCAGCCTGCTGAACCCGACAGCGTCCAGCTTCGGTGTGCCCTCGCCCAATCTGAACGATCCCGGGGATGGCAACGGACGTTTGATCCCGACGACTTCGGTCGATCAATACGCGGCCACGCTGGCCCACTGGTTCGGGCTCAACAACAGCGATATCTCGCTGATCTTCCCGAATCTGAGCAACTTCTCCGCGTCCAGCAACTACAACCCCGCGGCGGGATACATGGGCTTCCTGGGGTAGGCGCGACCTTGCGTCGCGAAAGCAGGAGTGGGACTTGCCCTGATCTGATGCCAGAAGCCGATCGCAGAGAACGCAAAGGAGAAGCAGAGAGAACGCGGAGTAGGGCAGGTTTGCGATGGTGGTAGCGCGGCGCGCCCTCGGTAGGAGCGACCTTGCGTCGCGACCGCAGCAACCGGGACTTGCCCTGATCTGATGCCTCTACCCGCGACTACGGTGCAATGCCAGCGCGGCGGCCGTGATCAATGCGAATCCCAGCAGCAGACCGATCAGCAGACCGTTGAGCGGTACTGGAATCGGCGGTTCGCCGCCATTGACCGTGATCGTGCCGTACATGCCACCGCCCGGTTTGCCGTGGGGTTCGCAGAAATAGCCGAAGGTTCCGGGCTGATTGAAAGTCACCGTCGCGCGCCAGATCTGCGACGAGGGCGCACCATTGCCGCCTTGCCCATCGCAGCCGTTGGCGCAGCGAAAGGCGCCATTGTCGGCGACCACATTGTGCAAACCGCCAAGGTTGCTCCAGGTCACCGTGTCACCCGGCTCGATCGTGAGCTCGCGCGGCACGAATTCCAGCCGCGAGCCGCCGGCCTGGACATTCCAGTTGGTCGCCTGGGCTGCGGTCGTGCAGATCAGAAGCAAGAGTAGGGCGCTGGCGACGGCCCGTGGGCCCTGCCATGGCCGGCGTTGTTCAGACAGGTTCCTGGTCATCCGTTCGGCCGTCGAATTCATCCACAACACCGGCGATCGCTGCGATGTGCAACTCTACAATGACAACGGCGGCGGGCGAAGGAATGCCCAGCCACAGCGGCGCCGCAGGCGCGGCGCCCTCCGTGCAGCCTTGCCGCTTTTGGAGGGCCGAGCGCCTGCTCGGCCGCTCTGGCTTCAGGCTCTGGCCCTCGTCTTACGCGGTACCGACAAGCGCAACAGCGGCGCCGCAGGCGCGGCGCCCTCCTTCAAGCCACGCGGCTCCTCGGCCGCTCTGGCTTCAGGCTCTGGCCCTCATCTTCCGCGGTATCGACAAGAGCCACAGCGGCGCCGCAGGCGCGGCGCCCTCCTTCAAGCCCCGCCGCTCCTGGAGGGCCGAGCGCCTGCTCGGCCGCCTTGGCTTCAGGCTCTGGCCCTCGTCTTCCGCGGTACCGACAAGCGCAACAGCGGCGCCGCAGGCGCGGCGCCCTCCATGCAGCCTTGCCGCTTCTGGAGGGCCGAGCGCTTGCTCGGCCGCTCTGGCTTCAGGCCCACGGCGCCCGAAATTGATGTGCGCATTCTCGATTCGCTCAGGAGCGATGGCGCCTATCAACCGCCATGCGGCGCCGGTGGCTGGGCTGTCGCGGCTTCCCTTGCCTCCGTCTTGAAGATCTCGTGGATCTGCCCGCTGCGAACCTTGGCCACGATCCAACGTCGCCGATTTTCGGTTTCTGCGCCCTCGGCATCTGCGATCAGACCATCACGCAGCGCTTCTTCAACGCTCGGATAGCCGCAATACCCGTACCTGAGACACAGACGGTCCAGGGTCGGGCTGTCCGCGCCGCAGTCCAGGCCCAGATCGCAGGCGACCAGAAGCCACATCGCCATCGCATTGTGTGGTGGTGGTACGGCCGCCCATCCCCGCGGGTTGACCGCTGGCGTTTCGGGGTATCCAAGCACGAGGTTGACCGAGCGACGCCAAGCCAGTTCGGCCATCCGTCCCATGTCCTTGGCATCACCGCTGGCCAGGGCTTCCTGTATCAGTGCTGCAGTTGCGGTGTCCGGTCTGCGCGCCTGGGATCCTGGCAGGCGCGCGAGTACCAGGCGCGCGGCCAGATCGCCGCTGGCCGCGGCCGAGGCTCTGGCCCAGAAGAACTCGCCCCGTCCAGACTCGTCATCCGCATTTTCAGCCAGGTTCACCCCGGCCCGATGACAGGCGCCGAGCAAGCGCCGAATGGCGGCGCGCCGACCTGCGCGCACACGCTCGCGTTCGACGTTCTCCAGCCAATAGGTGCCGGTATCCCGCTCCCAGTCACCGCGGGAGTAGAGGTCAGGTTCGCGGCCCAGTCGACAATCCTGCTGATCTTCCGTACGCGTCAACAGCGCGCGCGCCTCGGCGGCGCCGAGATGGCTGTCGACCGGGCGGGGCAGGACCACCGGAGGCATCCCCCTGAATCCGGTGTTGAAGAGTGCCGGCGCCGTAGCCATGTTGGCAGTACGCGACGTTTCGTCGGCAGCGGACTCGGTCGCTGGCTCAAGTTCGGTCGAAGCATCGACGGCGCTCTTGCTGTCAACGCTCGCGACAGGGAGTTTCGGTGGCGTCCATTGCAGCCACCATGCGATCGCGCCGATGGCCAGCAACAGCAGCAACCAGGGCAGGCGGCTCATCGATCGGTCTCCGCGATTGGCGGTGCGCGCCAGAGCGGCGAGTAGTCCCCAGACGCCAGAGCCTGGAGAATCTGCATCTGTTGCCCGTGCAGTTCGCGCAATTTCCTCGGTGACAATTGCCTCAATTCCCTTGCCTGGCGATCGGGATCGCACGAATACGGGCAAGTGCGGCGGTTTTCGCAGGCAGAGCTCAACTCGCAGAGGGTCCGGTTCCAGGCGATGCGCATGTTTGAATGGCTGAGGTCGGCGAGCGGCATATCCATCTGCGCCAAAGCGCGAAAGTCGGATTCACGCAACAGTTCTTCGGCGGCAGCGCGAGCGCGCAGCTCTGGGGCTCCCAAGAGGTCCTCGCCATAGCGTGGCGAGCCTCTCCAGGCAGCGAGTATCGTGGCTGCGTGCCCCAGATGCGCTGCCGTTGCTGACCATGCATCGGCGCTGGCACGCAGATTGAAGGCCGTGAGTGCGCCCGGTGCGCCGAAACCGGCGCAGCGCTGCATCGCCAGTTCGAATGGCGATGGGCGGCGCGACGCCGACTTCGGCGGTGCCGGCACCGCTGCCGGACGCTCCAGCCACTCGGCGCAGTAACGGTACAGTTCGGCCAGCGTTGCAGCTGCGTCAGCGTCGCCGCCTTGCGCCTGCGTCACCAGCAGTTTCGACCACACCAGCAGATTGGCTTCGGTCGCCAGGCGCTGCGCGTACTCGGCACGTTCCGCCGGGCCGGCGCGGTATCCGCGCACGCTGGCGGCGACCTGCAGAGCTGGGGCCGGGGCCTGTGTTTCAGCCTCAGCGTTGGTGGTTTCGGCCGCTGGGAGTTCAGACAACTCGGGCGCCATTGGCGATTTCGCCTCGGGCGGTGCAGCCGGCTTCGGGTCCTCGTGCGCCGGACGGTAGAAGACCAACGCCAGTCCGGCGAACAACAAGGGAGCGAACAGCAGCTTTCGTTTGTGCCCAGCTTTCATTGTCTTCAGCCCCCACCTGATCTCGCGCGCTCCGGCGCCGGATCAAACATGCCGTTGATCTGCCCGCGGCGGATGCGGTTCACGGCCCATTGCCGTCGCAGTTCCGTCTCCTGTGCGCTCCGTCTGCGGACGATGCCGTCATAGACAGCGCTCGCGACATCAGGGTAAGCGCACAGGCCTTCGCGCAGGCACAAGCGATCGAGCGTGATGCTGCCAGCACCGCATTCCAGGCCCAGATCGCAAGCCACCAGCAGCCACAGCGCGCGCTGGTCGACGTCGATGTTGGCGGCGTGGGAGTTCTGATCGATGCCGTACCAGGAGGCGAGGGGACCCAGTTCCGGTCCGGCATGGCGGGCGAGCACGAGCGCCAGTTCCGGCAACAGCTCCCACTGACCATCGCGGATGGCCTGCGTCAACGCTGATTCCAGCAGCGCGCGCATTTCGCCATCGACCTGCGCCCTGTCGCGGCGATCGGCGAGCTCGTGCATCCGGGCCTGCAGATCGCCGGCCCGCAGCGCCTGTCCTTGAATGCGGGTGATCTCTGCACTCATCGGTTCGGCCAGCGACAGGATTTCGTCCCAGTTTCGGGGTTGCAGGGACTGGACGGGATCCTCCTCGCTCAGGCCCGCGCGCCGACAGGCCGCCAGCAGTCGCTGACGGGCCTGCGGAAGCCGCGCTCGGGCCTGCTCGCGCTCACTGGGCGGTAGCCATGCGCTGCGGGTCTGGCTTTCCCAGCGACGTAGCCAGCGCTGGTTGCGCGCGAGCCAGCAGTCCTGGTGATCCTGCAGTGCGCTCATGGCCGCCCGCGCGCTCTGGGCGTCGTGGATCTCGGCGCGCAGCGTCGGCGATAGCACACTGGCGGTGGAAGGCTTGCTGGCCGCCGGGACGGGTGTCGTGACCGCTTGTTCTTGCTCGCCGTCGGCACGACTTTCGCTGCTGACCGCCGGCGCCTCGACAGCGGTGGGTGCGGTCGCGCTGGCGCGCCACAGCCCGACCGCGAGCAGGATCAGGAAGATCGCCGCCAGCGCGCGCTTCATCCGCCGTCTCCGGGATCGGAAACACGCCAGATCGCGCTGAGGTCACCCTGTCGCAGCGCGGCTTCGATTTCCTGTTGCTGCATCGCCAGGATGCGTGTTTCGCGCGGGGTGCGCCCTTCGACGCCCGATTCCGGGTAGTCGTTGAGCATGCGGCAGCGGTTGGCCATCTGGCAGTGCGCGACTTCGATCCGGCAGGGTGCCCGCACGGCGCAGATGGCGCGCTCGAAGGCTTCGGGTCGGTAATGGTTGCTGAGTTCGGCCAGCAGCAGATTGGCGCGCAGCAAAGGCGCGTAGTCGTTCTCTGCGATGAGCGTGGTCACGGCTTCGCGCAGCTGCAACTCCTGGGGCGTGGCGGGCGCGCCGGCGGGCGGCCCGAAGTATGACCTCAGCTTGAGCTGACTGGCCGGGTCGCCCAGTTGCTGGGCGCGAGCAAGCCAGCGTTTGGCTTCGGCGCGCAGGCGTCTGACCGAATCGTCTCCGCGCGGACCCAGTGCATCGCAACGGTGGGGCGGGTCCTGGGCGCGGTGCAGGGCTCCGGCGCAGTATTCATGGAGCTCAACCAGCTTGGCCGCGGCGTCGGCATCGCCGGCTTCGGCCAGTCTCTCCAGTTCCGCGGAGAAGCTGAGCAGATCGGTTTCGGTGTTCAGTCTCTGCGTGTATGCCAGACGGTTTTGCGGGTCACGCCGGGCTGCTGCTGCTTCGCGGGTTGCAGGTTCGTCACGTAGATCCTGCGGATCAACGTGACCTACTTCCGCTGCCGCCATGACCGGCGGTGGCGCTGACGAGCCCGGGCGCAGTGCCGCCCAGCTGATGGCGGCCAGCATCAGCGCCAGCAGTGTCCAGAGCAGGATCTTGTGCATGCAGCTCAACCGCCTCCGGGTCGGTTGTTGGTCGGCGGCGGATCAAACATGCCGTCGGTCTGGCCGCTGCGCAGGCGGTTGAGGATCTCGTTGCGGCGCTGATCGAGGCGTTGCCATACGTGCGACGGCATGTTGTCGCGATAAGCCGATTCCAGGCTGTTGTAACCACAGGTCATCCCGAACCAGGCGGTGGCGCAACTGAGGTCGAGGAGACGACTGCCGGGCCCGCAATCGGCGCCCAGATCACAGGCAACCAGCGGCCACAGATCCAGTGGATTGACCAGGTGGCCGACGTAGGGATTGGTGCCAGGCAGTCCCAACTCCAGCCAGCCCAGTTCCGAGATGGCCTCCAGATCGCCGGCTCTCAGCGCTTCGATCATCAAGGCCCGGGTGTCATCGAAATTGCGTCTCGCGCGCGGTTTTCGACTCTCCAATCGCACGCGGGCCAGCAGATTACCGGCCTGCGCAGCGGCGGCAGTGGCGTCGTCGTTGTCGCGCTGATGGCGCTTGCGGGCCTCGGGATCGTCGATTTCCTTCGGACAGGCCGCGCGAAGGCGTTCGACGACGGCGACCAGCGCCTGTCGTTCAAGCGCAGCGCGTTCGGGCGGTAGCCATTGCCAGTCCCGATCTTTGAAGCGTTCTTCCCGATCGCCCTTGATGGCGAGCCGCGCCAGCAGACAGTCCCGCTCCCGCAGCTGCTCGCGCATCAGCGCGTTGGCTGTCTCGGTCGAGAGCATCGGAGTCGATACAGTTTTGGATGGGCTCTGCGCCTGATCCTCTGGTTTGTTCGGCGCTGAGTCGTCGGCGCTGTATTTCCCGATCGTGCCGGCGGGTGCAGATTTCGCGTCGACTTCAGTCTGGCCGGACTCAGGTGCGGAATCAGCAGAGTGATCGAGTTCGTCGTCGGCGACCGGCGCCTGGCCAGCACCGAACCACTGGCCGCGCTGGCCGGCGACACCCGCCAGCGCCAGCAGGATCAGTAATACCAGGACGACGATCATCGGCCCGCGCATCAGCCGCCACCGCCGGGATTGCGTGGACCGGTCGGTGCCAGAATCAGATCGGGCCGACCCTCGCGCCACAGGCGCAGGATCTCCGCGCTCTGAGCTTCGGCAATGGTTTGGGCGCGCGGGCTCAGTTGGGCCATCGCCAGAAAGCCGATTCGCCCCAAACCGCCCAGGTGGGAGGCATCCTGACCCAAGGCATAGGCGTGAGGATCTTCTAAGCAGCCTGGCAGCAGATGGCAGGCTGCCATCAGGAAGCCATCGGAGTTATAACGGCTGACACCGGCCAATTCCGCTGCATGGCGCGCCAGATCCATGGGCTCGGCCTGGCGTAGCAACTCGATTCCGGCCAAGCGCGCGAGCTCAAGCGCTGCTTGCGCACCTGCGGGGTCGGTTCGACTGTTCGGTCGATCGACGCCGAGCACCGCTGCCGGGTGTTCCAGCTGCACTGCCCGAGATTGCCAGGCCTGGGCAATCATCGCCGCGTAGGCAGTGGATTGCAGTGATAACGCCGCGCAGCGCTGCTCAGCCTGGACATAGGCGCCCAGCAGGGCATTGAATTCGCGATCGCCCCAGCCCATGACGTCCATCCAACCGCGCATATTGCGCTCGCCAGCTTCGCGATTGCTGTTGAATTGCACCACTTCCACGCAAGTCTTGTAGAGCTCCGCCAGCGTGTAGGCCGCATCGGCATCTCCGGCATTTGCGCGCGCTCGCAGTTCGGCGACAAAGCCCGGGAGATCGGTGTCGCTGGCCGCGCGGCGGCGATCCTCCGCGCGCTGGCTGGCGCTGGCGCGAAAGGCGGCGCGGGTGGGATTGGCGGCGGGAATCTGTTCCGGGTCTGGCGCCAATTGCTCTGCCGCGCTTGCGTCAGGCTCTGCAGCCGCAGTCGCGGTCTCGATCGGCGCCGCGTTTGCGACCTGGGCGGTGATTTCCGGCGGCTCCAGCTCGCCGGACTGCCAATGGCGCCAGGCCAGGGCCAGCACGATCACGGTCAACAGGAGCAGCAACAACAGGCGCCGGGGCATGGAGATGGGGGCTCGCACTGGAATCGTTACGAAAGGCGACGGAGTATCCGGGTTGTCCGGCTCCCAGTCGAGCGTTCCGGCCGCGTCTTCAGGACGAAGACGGCAACGCCAGCGCTTTGCGCCCGGGTATGGACCGCATCAGCACGAGTTGCCACGACGCGGCCGGCCTGCGGCTGCCTCCAGTGCGCCTTTACCAGTCAGGCGCGCCGCTAATCCGGGATTTACACATGGATGGCGCAGTGGCGCTAAAGTGACGAGCTGAGTTTTGCACCCATCGCTGTACCTGCCGGAGTATCTCCATGTCGCGAACCCTTGCGCTCGCCGCCAGCATGCTTGTGCTGGCAGCCTGCAACCAGACGCCTTCCGAACCTGCCCCAACGGCCGAGTCCAAACCTGCTGCCATGCCTGCGCCCGCTGCCAATCCCTTGCTCACCGCCAGCAAACTGCCCTATCAGGCGCCGCCCTTTGACCTGATCAAGGACGAGCACTTTCTGCCGGCCTACGAGCAGGGCATGAGTGAGCAGTTGGCTGAAATCGCGAAGATTGCCGACAGCGCCGAGCCGCCGACCTTCGAGAACACCATCGAGGCCATGGAGCGCACCGGCGAAACGCTGAATCGCGTGCGCCGGATCTTCCAGGGTCTGGTCCAGGCTGATACCAGCGACGCGCGTCAGGCCATCCAGGAGCAGGTCAATCCGAAAATGGCGGCTCATCAGGATGAGATTCTGCTCAACGGCAAACTGTTTGCCCGGGTCAAGGCCATCTACGATGCCCGTGACTCGCTCACGGACCCCGAGCAGAAGCGTCTGGTCGAGGTCGACTACGACCGTTTCGTGCGTGCCGGCGCCAACCTGTCGGATGCCGACAAGGACCTGATGCGCAAGCTCAATGTCGAGGAAACCACGCTCTCGACCAAATTCCATACCCAGCTCGTGGCCGCCACCGCAGCTGCGGCCGTGGCGGTGGATGACGTCGCCCAGCTCGATGGTTTGTCCGAGGGCGAAATCGCCGCAGCGGCTGCCGCTGCCAAGTCCCGCGACATGGATGGCAAATGGCTGCTGTCGCTGCAGAACACCACCACGCAGCCGGTGCTGGCTTCACTGAAGAATCGCGAACTGCGCGCCCGCGTGCTCAAGGCTTCGGAAACCCGTACCGAACAATCCGACGACAACGATACCCGCGCGGTGATCCAGCGTCTGGCGCAGCTGCGCGCCGAGAAAGCCAGGCTGCTCGGCTTTGCCACTTTTGCCGATTACCAGCTGGGTGATCAGATGGCCAAGACGCCGGACATGGCGCTGAAGCTGCTGACCGACACCGTGCCTGCGGCCACCGCGCGTGCGCGCCGGGAAGCGGCCGATATCCAGAAGATCATCGATGACCAGAAGGGTGGCTTCACGCTGGCGGCATCCGACTGGGATTTCTACGCCGAGCAGGTGCGCAAGGCCAAGTACGATCTCGACGAGTCCGAGATCAAGCCCTATTTCGAGATGAACAACGTGCTCGAAAACGGCGTGTTCCATGCCGCCACCCGGATGTACGGCATCACCTTCAAGGAACGCAAGGACATCCCGACCTATCACCCCGACATGCGGGTGTTCGAGGTCTTCAACGAAGACGGTAGCCCGCTGGCGCTGTTCTATACCGATTTCTACAAGCGCGACAGCAAGTCCGGCGGTGCCTGGATGGATGTGTTTGTCGAACAGGACGGGCTGACTGGCACGCTGCCGGTGGTCTACAACGTCTGCAATTTCACCAAGCCGGCCGAGGGTCAGCCTGCACTCATCAGCTTTGATGATGTCACAACCATGTTCCACGAATTCGGCCATGCCCTGCACGGCATGTTCTCGAATGCGAAATACCAGTCGATCGCGGGCACCAATACCTCGCGCGACTTCGTCGAGTTCCCCTCGCAGTTCAACGAGCATTGGGCCACCGAGCCCAGCGTGTTTGCCAACTACGCCAAGCACTACCAGACCGGTGAGCCCATGCCGCAGGCATTGGTCGACAAGATGGTGGCGGCCGGCAAGTTCAATAGTGGCTATGGCACCACCGAATATCTGGCTGCTGCGCTGCTGGACATGGCCTGGCACACGCTGCCGGCCGATGCGCCACAGCAGGACGTGAACGCCTTCGAGGCAGAGGCCCTGAAGAAGTTCAATGTCGATCTGGCCGAGGTGCCGCCGCGCTACCGCACCACCTATTTCGACCACATCTGGGGCGGTGGTTATTCGGCTGGTTACTACGCCTACTTCTGGTCCGACGTGCTCAATCACGACGCCTATGCGTGGTTCAAGGAACACGGCGGCATGACCCGCGAGAACGGTCAGATTTTCCGCGACCAGATCCTCTCGCGCGGCAACACCGTGGAACTGGCCACGCTTTACCGCGAGTTCCGCGGCAAGGACCCGAGCGTCGAGCCGCTGCTGGAGAATCGCGGTCTGAAATAAGCGCAGCAGACTGCTGCACCGGTTGCGCAGAGAACGGCCTTCGGGCCGTTCTCTGTTTGGGTCTTTCGAGGCGTGGAGCGCGGGTAACAGGGTGGCTGCGTCACGTAGCCCGCTACGCGGCCAACGTGACCTACTTCAGCCACATTTCCCTGTGGGAGCGGCTTCAGCCGCGATGCTCTGTGGGAGCGGCTTCAGCCGCGATGCCTTTCTCGGGCAAAGCCCACTCCCACAGGCGCTTGATCACTGCCGTTCGGAACCCAACCCCCGCCGACGCGCAATCAACTGCTCGATCTTCGCCGCATTCTCGCTGCCGACGATGGCAATGAGCTGTTGTCTTCGCTGCTCGATCAGTGACTGGTTCTCGGCCCGAATGCGCTCGGCGCGTGTCCGCAGCTCCGACACTTGTGCCGCGCTCAGGCCCAGGACTTCCTGCAGCCGGGACCAGCGTTCCTCCGCGGCATCCTTGCCCCGCGGCAAGCGCAGTTCGTGGCTGACCATCAGTTCGGCCAGTCTGGCCTTCTGCGATTCACTCAGCACCGCCAGCAGTTCCGGGCGCAGCGCATCCATACGCTGGCGTCGCTGCAGCTGGGTGTCGGTGATGAAGTGGGCCAGTTGCTGCACCTGGGTGGCGTCCAGCTGCAGCCAGCGACCGGCGCGCTCGGCGCGGGTGACGGCGTCGGTGGGATGAGCCAACAGCGGGCCGCTGGCCAGGGCCGCGGCAACCAGCAACGTCAGGGGTTTGAGCCAGGTACGCATGTCTTTCTCCTTGCCTTGAGTGATCGGAACGATCCGATTGATCTGAAGAACGCGACAGGGAAACGCGGGTTGACCCGGATGCGCGATCGCGGCTGAAGCCGCTCCCACAAGATCCAGGACCGGCTCGCGCTCTTCTCCGCGTCCTCCGCGTCTCCGCGTGAGCTCGCTTTTTCCGCCACCAACAACCAACAACCAACAACCAGCCCTTCAGGCAGGCATCCCCGATTGGCGTTATCGTGCTCGACCTGATTCTCTGGCACAGGATGGAGCGGCGATGACGACTCGAGACGTGGTGATTCTGGGCGCGGCGCGCTCACCGATCGGCAGTTTTGACGGCGGCCTAGCCGACATCGAACCGCATGAGCTGGCGGGCATTGTGATGAAGGAGGCGGTGGCGCGTTCCGGCGTCGATCCGCAGGCCATCAACTACGTCACCGTCGGCAACTGCATTCCGACCGGCCCGCGCTACGCCTATGTGGCGCGGGTGGCTTCGATCCAGGCCGGACTGCCGATGGACTCGGTGGCGATGGCGGTCAATCGCCTGTGTTCTTCCGGCCTGCAGGGCATCGTCACCACGGCGCAGAACATCCTGCTGGGTGACTGCGATTACGGCATCGGCGGCGGCGTCGAAGTGATGTCGCGCGGTGGCTACATGTCGACCGCCATGCGCAGCGGTGCGCGCATGGGCGAGACCCGGATGATCGACATGATGGTCGATGCACTGACCGATCCCTTCGGCGTGGGCCATATGGGCATCACCGCGGAGAATCTGGTCAGCAAGTGGAATATCACCCGCGAGGAGCAGGATGCGCTGGCGGTGGAATCGCATCGACGCGCGGCCGCGGCCATCGCTGAGGGGCGCTTCAAGGATCAGATCGTCCCCATCGTCAAACAGACCCGCAAGGGCGACGTGACCATCGATAGCGACGAGCACGTGCGTCCCGACACCACCATGGAAACCCTGGGCAAGATGAAGCCGGCCTTCAAGAAGGATGGCTCGGTGACCGCCGGCAACGCCTCCGGCATCAACGACGGTGCCGCCTTCGTGGTGCTGGCGAATGCCAGCCACGCTGCGAACTCCGGCCACAAGCCGCTGGCGCGGCTGGTGTCCTATGCCGTGGCCGGCGTGCCCAACGAGATCATGGGCGAAGGCCCGATCCCGGCGTCGAAACTGGCCTTGAAAAAGGCCGGCATGAGCCTGGATCAGATGGACGTGATCGAATCCAACGAGGCCTTTGCTGCGCAGGCCATCGCCGTGTCCCGCGGTCTGGGGCTGGATCCGGTCAAGACCAATCCCAATGGCGGCGCCATCGCGCTCGGCCATCCGATCGGCTGTTCCGGCGCCTTCCTCGCCATCAAGGCCATCTACGAGCTGCACCGCAGCGGCGGTCGCCATGCGCTGGTGACCATGTGCATTGGTGGTGGTCAGGGTATTGCGGCGGTGTTCGAGCGGCTTTGAGGCAGGCGTAGCCAGGCCTCGTCAACGCGAGCGCGTGCCGGCCCGACACTGCAAACCGGTCGAACCACCCGCTCGCCTGTAGGAGCGACCTTGCGTCGCGACCGGCAAGTCGCAGTCTGTGGCAGCAGTCGCGCCGCAAGGGCGCTCCTACAGATGAACAAAGCCAGCGTTGCGACAACGCTCATGTCGAAGCAAAAGCTTGCTGTATGACTTCATGGAGTGCGCAGCGAAGCAATCCAGAGGCACAGCGTCAGAAGCACTGGATTGCTTCGTCGCTGCGCTCCTCGCAATGACGCATCAACAACTTTTGATCTGGGCTCATGGAGAGCCACGTGTTCCGTCCCGAAACTGCCGACGGGCCATGAACCCCTCGGCGTCATTGCGACCCCGGACTTGATCCGGGGGAAGCAATCCAGACGTAGATCCGCACGAGCGCTGGATTGCTTCGTCGCTACGCTCCTCGCAATGACGCATCACAAACTTACGATGCGCGCTCTCCCTGAGCCCCATTCCGGCATTGACTCGGGGGTGGTCCTTGCGCTTGCCGTGGAGGGCGCCGCGCTGCGGCGCCGCTTTGCCTTAGCCGTAGATCAAGAGCGGCCGCGCAGGTTCGCGTCCCCCCTCGAAGCCGCTCGCTCGCTGCCGTTGGTTCTCGGCCCGCAGCGTCGGGCCGAGATTGGCGGCTGGCCAGCGCACAGCTGTAGCTCCGTGCACAGGCTCAGTTCCTTCCCACCTCGATCAGCAGCGGCGATGCAAACATCGTTGCCGGCGAAATGACGTCCTCATCCATCGGCACCTGTTTGCCGTAGCGCTCTTTCAACTTGGCTTGTACCGCAACGTCGCTCAAGTCGAACTCCCTGAGTTTCTGCAGCTCGCCAATGCGCAGTCCCAGCGCGCGCTGGTAGGCCTTCCACACCAGTTCCGAGCAATAGATGCGCTCATCGGACCAGCCGAAGGCGGCGTCGTAGCGCCGTCCTTGCATGCGCAGCGCCTCGCTGCGCAACTTCTTGCGAGCTTCTGTGGTCAACAACGCATCGGCATCGCGCAGGCGCTTGACCACATAGTGACCCTCATTGCCGCGTGCAATCCACTGCGCCAGCGGCGTCCACTGCACGGTCTTGCCGGCTTCCAGCACAAAGGCATGGCCATCGCGATACAGCACCATTCCCATATGGCTGTAGGGCGAATGGGTGGCACGCTGGATCGCCTGCGATTGCGCCGAGCGTGAGGTGTGGAAGATCAGGTCTCCATCCTGCGGCAGATAGTCGCTGGCCTGTCCGCAGGAGGCGCAGAGCAGGACGCCCAGCAAGAACAGGATTCTCATTGCGATTTTCCCCATGCGAGGTGCGGTCGAGTCTGATCAGGCGCAGATGAATCTCAGCCATGCATGGGCGCAGGCCCCAACTCAATCGACTCGGCCCAACGAGTCGCCAGGCAACTGCCAGAAGGACGCTCTTTCATTTATGCTCGCGACCCGATTATTGTTACCAACTGTAGCGCGGAGTTCTTTCATGCCCAGTCTCCACCCATTTCCGGTCTGGTACGGACTGCTGCTCTGGATGCTGCTGCCAGCGGCCGCTGCGTTTGCTGCGGAAACCGCGCCAGCGCGGCCGAGCATCAGCGCACTCAGCCCCTTGCCGGATTTCGTGGATGCATCCAGCGTGCCCGAGCAATGGCCCGCGTCTTTCGACGTCGATTCCGACTCCAGTTGGCGCTATTGGCTGATCGACACCCAGGTCGACCGACGCACCTCAAATGACACGATCTTCGTCGATCTGGCCTTCGAGCCGATGACTGCCGAGCGCCTCGGTGATGCCGGTCGCTTCGAGATCGGTTTTCGCAGTGAGTACCAGTCGCTGCAGCTGCACCAGATTGCGGTGCGGCGCGCGGGCCGCTGGGCCGACCGTTTCCGCCCTGAGGGCGTGGAACTGACCCGGCGCCAGGCCGAATTCGAATCCGATCTCAGCGACAGCAGCGTGTCGGCGCTGCTGGTGATCGATGACGTGCGGGTGGGTGATGTGGTTCGCATCAGTTACAGCGTGCACGGCAGCAATCCGGTACTGGCTGGACATTCCCACCACCAGTTCTCCTTCGGCAGCGAGTTTCCGCAGCTGCACCGCAAGGCGCGGGTCCTGTTTGCCCGGGATGCCAAGGTCAACGCGCAGCGCTTCAACGATCCGCCGAAGGCCACACTGAAGCGCAGGAGCGGCCATCTGGAATGGCGCGCCGAGGCGAAGGAGTTGCCCGGAGTGCGCAGAGAGCAGGACCTGCCTTCCTGGTATGTCGATCGTCCCGCCTGGGCTGTTTCCGAAGAGCAGAGCTGGGCGCAGATCGTGGACTGGGCCCTGCCGCTGTACCTCACGACCGCCGAGCTCCCCGATGAACTGGCGCAGGAGTTGCCGCAGAAACGACTGTTGACCGAGGCAGAGCGAGCGTCATGGGCCTTGCAGCGGGTGCAGGACGACGTGCGCTATTTCGCCACCGTACTGGGCGACAGCTCGCACCGCCCGAATCCGCCAGCCTTGACCTGGCAACGCCGTTACGGCGACTGCAAGGACAAGGCACAGCTGCTGACCACACTGTTGCGAGCGCTCGACATCGAGGCAATGCCGGCGCTGGTTTCGGTGGGCAACGGCCCCAATCTCGATCGCTTGCCACCTGCGGCCACGGCTTTCGATCATGTCATCGTGACCGCCATCGTCGATGGCGAGCGCCTTTGGCTGGATCCGACCTTGGTCTGGCAGCGCGGCAATGTTCGCGATCGCCGTGCGGGTCTGGAAGGCTATGCCCTGATCATTGACGCCGGACAGCAGGATTTGACGGCCATGCCCGCGGCCGATCCGGCGCAATACAGGATTGCCGTGAGCGAACGCTACAGCGTCGCCGATGAAGATCGGCAAACCGTCGCGCTGACCGTGGAAACAAGGCGCAGCGGCAATGCTGCCAACGAGTTCCGGCGTGCGCTGGCGGGTAGTACCAGCAAGGAGATCCAGCGCAAATATGCCGAGTTCTACCGGCGCCATTTCGGCAAGCTGCGCACCACCGCTGAGCTGGGGATCGCCGACGACGTTGAT
Source organism: Lysobacterales bacterium (assembly GCA_050250665.1). Classification (GTDB taxonomy): domain Bacteria; phylum Pseudomonadota; class Gammaproteobacteria; order Xanthomonadales; family SZUA-5; genus JADKFD01. Next base: position 26,128 of record JBFWOF010000052.1, read on the forward strand.
GCCAATGAGATCGTCGTCTCGGAGCACTACGAATTGCAGGACCCGTGGACTCGCGGGGACCTGCAGCTACTGCTGGTACCCACAGCGGCCGAGGCAGCTGCGCAACTGGTGCGTCCCGGCCAGTTGGAGCGCGCCGGACCCTTCATCGCGACCGCCCCAGCCAGCATCGACTACGAGGCCAGGTTCGAGTTGCCAGAGTCCTGGCGGGACGGCGCCAGCGAACTCGACGAGAGCGTCGATTCGCCGGCCTTTCGCTGGCGTTCGTGGCGCAAGTCCGAAGCCGACGGACTCGCGCTCGGTCATCATTTCGAGAGCCTGCAGACCATCCTGCCGGCTGCTGAAATCGACCAGCATCTGGCCGCCATCGAACGCGCCGAACTTCTCAGTCAGCAGGGCCTGCGCGTGCTGATGCCGGCGCAGCAGAGAATTCAGGATCGAGAGGCACGCTTGCGCGCCATCCTCAAGAGCGCCCGCTCGCGGGCTCAAGGCGGAGAAGTTCATGAGCAATAAGTTCCTTGCCGGCATCGCACTGTCGTGCCTGCTGATCACCACCGCGGTCACCGCGACGGCCAAAGCATCCGACACCAAACCAGCTTCTGCCCGCGGCGAGGTCAGTTCACCCTTCGGCATACCCGGCCAGCAGGCGACTGACGACGTCTGGAAGCAGTTTCTCGCCGGCTCCGATCTGACCCGCGCCGGCAACGCCCTGCGCTTGCTCAACGAACTGTTCGACGAGACCGGTGAGCTGGATCCGGCCTTGTGCAAGTCCAGGGAGCAGGAAATCCGCGAAGCCCTTGCAGAGATTCCGGTCAGCGCCGGCATGTGGTTCTACGGTGGACGCTGCGCCGAGCTCAACGGCGATTCCGAACTGGCGGCGCAGTCGGAGGCGGTGCTGGCAGCGCTGCTGGAGAACGCCCTCGGGCAACGCATCATGGCGAGCTATTCGCGCCCGATTCCGGTACTGGGCGAAAACGACATCTACGCCATCCTTGAACTCAGCGGCGAAACGGTGTTGGCACAGGTCTACGAAGTCCCGGTGACCGGGCGCTACATGCGTCTGATCGTCAGCACACTGGACGAGGACAGCAAGCGCCAGCAGTCCATGTATTTCGATTTTCTCGACAACTTCGTGCAGCTGGCGCGTGATACACCCGAGCTGCGGATGCCCTCCGGCCGACGCCAGTTCGCCCTGGAGCTGCTGCGTGGACTGGATCAGAGCGAAGCGGCAATCGTAGCGAGGGACGCGTGGGAGGCCTTGTTGAAGGATTCCGTGGACGGGCGCCTGGAGGCGATCCGGGCACTGGCGAAGAAGCAAGATGGTCATCGGCTCTGGGTTGGCTTGATCTGCGTCACCGTGGAGGCTTTCGATTGCGCAGCAGAAGGCGTTGAGCTGCTCTTGCCTTATGCCGAGGCAGGACTTGCCGATGCCTATGTCGTGCTCGCTGTGGCCTACGCCGAAGGGCGTGGCGTGGAGCGAGATGACGAAGCCGCTCTGGCGATGCTGGCCGAGGCGAACAGGGCGCTCGGACCACCCCTTGCCGAAGTGTCGCTGCAAGTCTTGCTCAAATCGATCAACGGCAAGACACAGCTGCACCCGTTGGTGGCGGAGACCCTGCGTGAGGCTGCGGCCGCAGGCAATCCGCTCGCCAGTGTGCCGGTGGCGCTCAGCACCGGAGATTGGACGCAGGATCAGATTCCGCAGGAGGCCTTGCCCTTCTTGCGGGTCGCCGCGGACGGTGGTGCGACCGTTGCCCTGGGATTGGCTGGTCGCGCACATGTGGAAGCGGGTCGGGCCGACGTGGGCTTGCCGATGTTGCGCAGGGCTGCCGATGCAGGCGATCAACTCTCGGCCCTGTTTCTGGGGCTGGCCTATATGCGAGGCGAGCTGCTCAAGGCAGACGTCGAGCAGGCGCGCCACTGGCTGAGGATCGGCGCCGAAGCTGGAGAGGTGAGGTCGATGAGGGTGCTCGCGCTCGACTACGGAAGGCAAGGGGGAGTCGAGAATCATCAGCTGGCAGACGCCTGGTTCAGCGAAGCGGTATTGCTCGGCGACGAACAGGCCAGCGTGCTCATGGCGCGCTTTCTGCTCAGCGAACCGGAGGGCGTGGAAGATGCGCTGAAACGCGCACGGATTCTGCTGGAGGCGCTGATTGCGGAACACGACTCGGACGAGGCGCGTTTTGATCTGGGTAGTTGGAAGTTGCAGCCGGGGAGCCCCGTGTATGCGCCAGAGCAGGGCCTCGCGCTGGTGCGCGAAGCCGGCGAGAACGGTCATCAGATGGCGCGCATGTTCTATGCGGCCCAGGGTCTGACTGCTCCCTCGCCCGAGATCGATGTCGAGCTCGCCGGACGTTGGTTGGAGCAGGGGATCAAGAACAAGGATCCCGAGATCGCGGTTCCACTGGCCTCCGTATTGATCAATGCCAAGCCCGAATATCGTGATGTCCCTCGTGGAGTGGCACTGCTCGATCAGTGGTGGCAGGAAGAGCAGAATGCGTCCGCGCTCAACGAACTGGCATGGCTGCGCTGCACCAGCGTCGATCCCGAGGTCTTCAGCCGCGAACAGTCTGCGGTGTTGGGCCCGGCGCTGGCCAAACTCGCGACCGACAGGCTTGACTGGCTGGATACAGTCGCTGCCTGCCAGGCAGCTGCAGGCGACTTTGAACTGGCCGTTGCCACTCAGCGGGAAGTGATCACCGAGGTGGAGGCCAGAGCTGGCCCCGACAGTCCGACCGTGAAGTCCATGAAAGCGCGCTTGCAGCGCTATCAGGACGGCAAGCGTGCCGAGGAACAGATCAACGCCTCTGTCGACGACTAGTCTGCTGATCGTGTGTCAGTTGCTGTGCCGGCCGATTGCTCTTGCCGGAGCCGCTGATGTCGGCACAGCCAGGCGGCGGCTGTTCGTGCCGGACGCCTCCCCGCCTGCGCCCAACTGTCCTGGCCCGCATTTCTCACACCTGTTGCGGAAGTTCGGGCAGGGCTTTGCGACTAGCGCAAGGCGCGACGACGAGAAATGGTCATTCCATTGCGAGGAGGAGCAACGCCGCGATAGTCGCAAAGAACGCGCGAGGGCCGCAAAGCGGGCAGATGCAAGCCGTACACTTTACAGTTACGGTGCGGCCACCGATTCGCCTTGCGCTGCAAGGGAGTCGCGGCATCTGAACGCGCAGGTGTGAGAAATGCGGGCTATTGTCCAAGGCCAGCATCGGGGAAGGAGACGGGCATGGCAGCGGGCGTATCTCAGCACGGCATGTGGTCATCGAAATTGGGTTTTGTGTTGGCCGCAGTGGGCTCGGCGGTGGGGCTGGGCAATATCTGGCGTTTTTCCTATGTGACCGCCGAAAACGGTGGCGGCGCCTTTGTCCTGGTCTATCTGCTGGCGGTGCTGTCGGTCGGTCTGCCGCTGATGATTGCCGAGGTGATGATCGGTCGCGCCGGGCGCGAGAGTCCGATCAACACGCTGATTGATCTGGCCCGTGAATCCCGGGCCAGTCCGGCCTGGTCCCTGATCGGCTGGTCCGGGATCGTCGCTGGATTGTTGATCCTGTCCTTTTACTGCGTGATCGCCGGCTGGACCCTGAGCTACACCGTCACCTACGCCCAGGCGGTGTTCAGTACCACGCCCGCGATCGGCGATCCGGGCGGGCACTTCGGCGCCCTCACCAGCAGTACTTCGAGTCTGCTGTTCTGGCATTTCGTGTTCATCGTGCTGACCATTGGCGTGGTCGCCCGCGGAGTCGAGAAGGGCATCGAGGCGGCGGTGCGCTTCATGATTCCCTCGTTGTTCCTGATTCTGGTCAGCCTGGTCATCTATGGCGCCACCACCGGGCACTTCAGTGAAGCGCTGTCCTATATGTTCGCGCCGGATTTCTCCAAGGTCACCGGCAGTACGATGGTGGCTGCGCTCGGCCAGGCCTTCTTCTCACTGAGTCTGGGCATGGCCGGCATGATGGCTTACGGTGCCTATGTGCCCGACAAGGCCTCGATTCCGCGTCTCGCCGGGGTGATCTGCCTCGCCGACACTGGCGTCGCGCTGCTGGCCGGCATGGCCATCTTCCCGCTGGTCTTCGCCTTCTCGCTGGATCCGCATACGGCGGGTCCGGGTCTGGTATTCGTGGCCCTGCCCAGTGCCTTCGCGCAGATGCAGTTCGGCAATCTTTATGGACTGGCTTTCTTCGTGTTGCTGGCGTTCGCGGCGTGGAGTTCAACCATTTCCATTCTGGAGGGTGGCACGGCCTATCTGGTCGAGCGTGGATTGAGCCGCTGGCTGGCGGCGACGCTGCTCGGCGGCTTTGCCGGCACCGTGGGCATCGGCAGCGTACTCAGTTTCACGGTCTGGTCGGAAGTCCGCCTGGCCGACCGCAACATCCTGGACTTCACCAATTTCATCGCCAGCGATCTGATGCTGCCGCTGGGCGGGCTTGCCATCGCCACCTTCGCCGGATGGGTGTTGGCCGAGCCGCTGCGGCGCAACCAGCTGGCCGACATCAGCGACACCAGCTATGCCATCTGGAAGGCGCTGTGCCGCTACGTGGCGCCGGTGCTGATCGCGCTGGTATTCGCCAGCGGACTGGGGCTGTTCGGGTAGAGGGGCGAGGGCGAGAGGGCCCGAGCGGCTTTGCGGTGGGCCGCGCGCCGGCGCGGCCGCTGTTGCTCTCCCGGGATTGCTTCGTCGCTGCGCTCCTCTCCATGAACCCATATCGCAAGTTGTAGATGCGTCATTGCGAGGAACGCAGTGACGAAGCAATCCAGTGCTTCTGCGGCTGTGTGTCTGGATTGCTTCCCCCGGATCAAGTCCGGGGTCGCAATGACGCCGGCTCTTGTGGGTCCAGACTTGTCTGAGCGCTCCTGGCGATGTGCTGGAGAAGCGTCCAGACAAGACTGGACCTACCAAAGCCCAACGCTCGTAGCCTTTCCCGTGCCCCGTGCCCCGTGCCCCGTGCCCCGTGCCCCGATCACCGATCACCGATCACCGACAACCGACAACCGACAACCGACAACGCCCAGTGCCAGGTCGGCCATTTTCAGCCATAATGTGCAGGTTTCGTGCGGACTCGTTCAGCTGGGTGCGCCGACATCAGATGGCAGGGTGCTTGTTCAGCTTCATAAAGCACTGAGGAATCAAGCTAGCTTTTTGGTGAATAATGCGCGGCCGCTCGCGCCGGCATCCGTTTGTCGCGCGATCAGACCCGTTTGCCTGGTCAGGTACCGGTACCAGCCCGGAACCGCAGGCGTTTGCTTAGCAGTACTCTGCGGGCCTCAGGGCCCGCCCAGAAATTTCCGAGAGATCGGCGCTCTACCCGGGCGTGGCTTTTTCGGGCCGATTCACTACACGTCAAGAGATCAAAACATGGCCAGGCAGAGAGAGCTCGCGCTGTACCGCAACATCGGCATCATTGCCCACATCGATGCGGGCAAGACCACCACGACCGAGCGCGTGCTGTACTACACCGGTAAGAAGCACCAGATCATCGACGTCCATGACACCAAGGACGGCAAGAGCAGCACCACCACCGATTATCTGGAGCAGGAAAAGAAGCGCGGCATCACCATCCAGAGCGCCGCGGTCTCGACCGAGTGGAAGGGTTACCACGTCAACGTCATCGACACCCCGGGACACGTCGACTTCACCATCGAGGTGAATCGTTCCTTGCGCGTGCTCGACGGCGCCGTGGTGGTCTTCGACGGTGTGGCCGGTGTGGAGCCGCAGACCGAAACCAACTGGCGTCTGGCCGACCAGTACAACGTGCCGCGCATGTGCTACGTCAACAAGATGGATCGCATCGGCGCCAACTTCAGCCATTGCGTGAAGGGTATCCGCGAGCGCCTCGGCGCCACCGTGGTTCTGTGCCAGGTGCCGCTCGGCAGCCAGGACGAGTTTGTCGGCATGGTCGACCTGGTGGCCGGCTGCGCTTACCTGTGGCACTCGAACGACAAGGACAGCCAGTGGGAAATCATCCCGCTGGATCAGGTGCGTTCGCGCTTCAAGTTCACCGTCACCCGCGATGACGAGTATCTGGACAATCTGCAGAAACTGCGTGAGGAAATGATCGAAACCGCTCTGGCGGTCGACGATGATGCCTTCATGCACTATGTCGAGACTGGCGAATTCGATCAGGCCAAGCTCAAGGAATGCATCCGCAAGGGCACCGTCGCCGGCAAGCTGGTGCCGGTACTGTGCGGCTCTTCCTTCAAGAACAAGGGTGTGCAGCAGCTGCTCGACGCGGTCATCGACTATCTGCCCTACCCGGGCGAGAACGGCGGTATTTCCATGGTGGACGTCGACGGCAACGTCATCGGCAAGCAGGAAGTCCGTGACGATGCGCCGGCGCGAGCGCTGGCCTTCAAGGTCATCAACGATCAGTTCGGCACGCTGACCTTCACTCGCGTCTACTCGGGCGTGATCAAGAAGGGCGACACCCTGATGAACGTCACGCGCGGCAAGAAGGAGCGCGTGGGTCGTATCGTGGAAGTGCAGGCCAATGCCACCAAGGACATCGACGAGGTTCGCGCCGGCGACATCTGCGCCTTCGTGTCGATGAAGGAAACCGAGACCGGTGACTCGCTGACCGATCCGGCCCATCCGGTGCTGCTGGAGCGCATGCGCTTCCCGGATCCGGTGATCAGCGTGTCGGTGGAAGCCAAGACCCGCGATGACATCGACAAGATGTCGGCTGCGCTCTACAAGATGGCCAAGGCCGATCCTTCGCTGCGCTTGAATGTCGATCCGGAAACCGGCGAGACCGTGCTGCGTGGCATGGGCGAGCTGCATCTGGAAATCACCATCGACCGCATGCGCACCGAACTCGGCGTGGATGCCAACATGGGCAAGCCCAAGGTCAGCTTCCGCGAAGCCTTCGGTCAGCGCGTCGAACACATCTACACCCACAAGAAGCAGACCGGTGGTTCCGGTCAGTTTGCTGAAGTGAAGATGATCTTCGAGCCGGGCGAGCCGGGCACCGGTGTGGTCTTCGTCGACGAAATCGTCGGTGGTCGCATCCCGCGTGAGTACATCCCCTCGGTCGAGTTCGCGATCAAGGCCGAGTCCAAGTCGGGCCAGATCGCCGGCTACGAAGTCCTGGACTTCAAGGCTCGTTTGATCGACGGCAAGTACCATGACGTCGACTCCTCGGCGCTGGCCTTCGAAATCGCCGGTCGCCACGCTTTCCGCGAAGCTCACAAGATGAGCAAGCCGAAGCTGCTGGAGCCGATGATGCGCATCGAAGTGGTGACCGAAGCCGAGTTCCTCGGCGATGTCATCGGCGACATGAACCGTCGTCGCGGCCAGGTCACCGACCAGGGCACCAAGGGCACCGCCGCCTTCGTTCACGGCTTCGTGCCGCTGGCCGAAATGTTCGGCTACATCAACTACCTGCGCTCGGCTACCCGCGGTCGCGGCACCTTCAGCATGGAGTTCAACAACTACACTGAAGTGCCGGCCGGCATGGTCGACAAGCTGATGGAGAAGGAAGCCAAGGCCTGATCAGGCCGCGGCAGCCCGGCGCAAGCCGGGCAATTCAAAAAAGGCCGGGGAAACCCGGCCTTTTTTTTGTGCTCCGCGCCGGACGACTGCCCGTCTCTCCATGAACCCGTGTCGTAAGTTATGGATTTGCCGTCCGCGTGAGCACAGCGCCGGCTTCGTTCACCTGTAGGAGCGCCCTTGCGGCGCGACCACTGCTGAGGACGTGCGGCCGGCCGGTCGCGACCAGCTTGTGGTTCATGGCCAGTGGGTAGTTTCGGGTCGAAACAGGTGGCTCGCTGCGATGACGTCGGTGGACAGCGCAACAACTGCCGACAAGCTCCCGATCGGGCTCTGGCCGGACACGAGTGCCGACCGATCCCATCCATCGGGCAGACCCGAGCTTGATATCACGCAACGAGCGCCCGTGCAGGCTTGCTAGCGAGTCTTCCGAGGGCGAAGAGAGTCAGCCCCGGAAGCAGGGGGCGACACCGCAGTTGGGGTATCGACGAGCCGGCCGAAGCGACCGGCCAAGGACGCGCAAATGAACAACTGGATGGCAAGCAGCGTGGTGGTGGTGTTTCTGGTTCTGGTCAGCACGGCCCTGTTCTTCTTCACCGTGACTCGAGGTGCGCTGATCCTGCGGGGATTGGGTTCGGGAGAGCGCAGCGCCAGCGATCACGTCTATCCGATCTATTCCGACATGCGGTTGATCAAGATGGTCGACTTCCAGCCGATCATCTCGGCGATCCTGTTGTTTCAGTACGATCGTCTGGTGTCGCGCATCGTCGCCGAGTTGCAGCGGCTGGATCTCGGTGGTCGCGATGTCCTGATCACCTCCTGCGCATTCGGCAACGTCATTCCCCGAGTAGTCGGTGCTGCCGTGTCCGGGCAAGTTCGCCGGGTGCATCTGGTGGACCTGATCCGTAACGAACTGGTTCACGCCCGCAGCAAGCTTGGCGATCTGGCCGGGAAAGTCGATTTCCGGCAGGCCGATGCAACGGCGATGCACCAGGCCGATGGCAGCATGGCCGCCAACGTGATGTTCTTCCTGCTGCACGAGTTGCCGCACGATCTCAAGGGCGAAGCACTGAAGGAAGCCGCCCGCAGCCTGGAACCGGGCGGCAAGCTGTTGCTGGCCGAATTCCACCGACCGGATTCCTGGGTACTCAGAGCCTTCAGCTGGACCTATTTCAAGGTGTTCGAGCCGCTCGGACTGGCGCTCTGGGACAGCCACGACCCGCTCCGGTACCTGCAGGAGCTGGGCGGTTTCAGCTGCACGCGCAGCACCTATTTCTTCGGCAATTTCCAGGTCATCGTGGCAACCCGGCAGTAAGCGCCAACTCAGATCCCGTCACCCAGCAGCTCTTCGATGGTCTGCTCGTCGAACTGCAGCTGCGTGGAACTGCCACCATCGAGGATGGCGCTGGCGAGGTCGGACTTGCGCGCCTGCAGGGCGATGATCTTGTCCTCGACGGTATCGCTGCAGACCAGCTTGTAGACGAATACGGGTTTGTCCTGCCCGATCCGATGGGCGCGGTCGGTGGCCTGGTTTTCGACGGCCGGATTCCACCAGGGATCGTAGTGGATCACGGTGTCGGCAGCGGTGAGGTTGAGACCGACGCCGCCGGCCTTGAGGCTGATCAGCATCAGCGGCACGGTCTCGCTCTGGAACGCGGCGACCGGTACGGAGCGATCGGCGGTGTTGCCATCGAGGCGCACGAAGGCCAGCGAACGTGCCTTCAGCTCCAGCTCGATCAGATCCAGCATCTGGGTGAACTGGGAAAACAACAGCACCCGCCGTCCCTCATCCAGCAGCGGTTCTAGCAACTCCATCAGCGCATCGCGCTTGGCGCTGACGCGTACTCTGGTCGCGGCGGGCAGCTTGACCAGGCGTGGGTCGCAGCAGACCTGACGCAGCTTCAGCAGTGCATCGAGGATGATGATGCTGCTCTGGCCGACGCCGCGGCTCTTGATGGCTTGGCGTACCTTGTCGTGCATGGCCAGGCGCAGCGATTCGTAAAGCTCGCGCTGGCCGTCCTGCAACTCGACGTGGTGGGTGATCTCGGTCTTCGGTGGCAGTTCCAGCGCCACCTGCTGCTTGTTTCGACGCAACAGAAAGGGTCGCAGCCGCCGGGTCAGACGTGACTGCGCCTCGGCATCCTGGTGTTTCTCGATGGGCGTGCGGAAATGCGAGGTGAATTGCCGGCGTTCACCCAGCAATCCGGGCAATACCAGATCGACCTGCGCCCAGAGCTCGCCCAGATGATTTTCCAGCGGCGTGCCGGTCATCACCAGACGCCGACGGGCATTCAGGTGGCGCGCACATTGCGCGGCCTTGGCGGCCGGATTCTTCAGAGCCTGGGCCTCGTCGAACACCACCAGATCGAACTGCATCGTCGCCAGATTTTCAAAATCACGTGACAGCAAGGCATAGGTGGTAAGGACCAGATCATGTTCCGCGCAGTGCCCGAACTCGGATTTGCGAGCGCTGCCGTGCAGCTTCAGCACCTTGAGTCCAGGAGCGAAGCGCGCCGCCTCGGCCTGCCAGTTGGGTACCAGCGAGGTCGGCATCACTACCAGCACCGGCGCACTGATGCGCCCCTGCGCCCGTTCGCTGAGAATATGGGCGAGCACCTGCACGGTCTTGCCCAGGCCCATGTCATCGGCCAGCAGGCCGCCGAGCTGATGGCGCCCGAGGAAATCCAGCCAGGTGATGCCGTCGAGCTGATAGTCACGCAGCGTGGCCTTGAGGCCGGCAGGTGCCGGCAGGCGTGCATTGCTTTGATCCGACCGCAGTGCTGATCCCAGCCGCCTCAGCGTCTCTCCGGCCCTCACACTGAGTGCCAGCGCGTCGTATTCCTGCAGCAGATCCGCCCGCAGCGTCGGCAGCTTCAGTGCCTTGCCGGTGCCGAGCTGAGCCAGCCATTCGAGGATCGGGGCCATCAGCGCGCGCACCTTGCTCAGCGGCAGGCGCACCCGGCGCTGATCGTCGATCGGGGCCAGCCAGGTCGCATCCGCGGCTTCGTTGGGCTGCGGCGTGGGCGCAAGCGATCTGGATGCCAGAGCCTGTACCAGAATCGGCAGCAGCGAGACCCGCTCCTCGCCGATGCGGATGCCCAGTTCCAGATCGAACCACGGGCTGCCTTCGGTCGTTTCCAGATCGGCATACCATTCGTCGGGCTCAGGTTCCAGTCGCAGCGGAAAATCGGCACCCAGATCGACTTCGATGCCGGCCGCATGCAAAGGCTCCAGCAGATTCAGCCAGCCCTCGGGTGTGGGTGGCGCCTGCGCGGGTATCCACCACGGTTGCGGTGTGTGAAATCGCTCGCGCACCGGAACCAGGTCGGCCACGCGCAGCTTCTGCTGCCAGCTGGCTTCGCCCGGCCGATCCCGTTGCCCGCACGTGTGCACCGAGCCTTCGATGTGCGACACCGCCGCGTAGCTGTCGTCATGGTCTACCCAGATATCGCCATAGCGGTAGCTGAGTGCGCCAAAGTGCCCGTCAATGCTCGACAGGTAAACGCCGGGCTTCAGCAGCTTCAGTCGCGCGCCAGCCAGGGTTCCGAGAGGCCGAGCTTCGATTTCCAGCGGCATCGGCAGGTCGGGCAGGGAGCGCAGGCGCGAGCCGAGTTGCCGCATCACCGCGGGCCGCAACGGCGGGGCACGACGGACCCGTTCCAGATCGGTCAGGGTCAGACCTTCAACCGGCCCGATCTCCCCACTGCTGGTGTCGACGTACCAGAGCTGGTCGATGGCCAGGATCTCGGCGGGTGGATCGGTCTGCGCCTGCAGTTGTTGTGAGCCGTCGGGTCGGATGGTCCAGCCGGGAGCGGCGCGGCGGGCTGCTCCCGGCCGTGCGGCCAGACCATTGGCCAGAACCGCGCCGTGTTCCAGCAACAGGCTCAGGGTCTGCTCGCCATGAGCTCCCTGCAACACGCGTTCCTCGCCGTACTGTTGCGCGCGCTGACAGGTCAGCACCTGCATCAGCACCGGCTTGTCCGCAGGCGCGATCTGTTTCCAGGGATCGGCGCCGCCACCGAAGAGATTGGGCAGAATCGCAAAGACAGGCATCTTGCCGCGACCGTCGTGGCGACGCACCAGCGTTTGCACCTGCAGCTGCCGACCCTTGCAGCTGAGCCGAAACTGGAGTTCCTGGAAATTCTCCGGCGGCTCCACCGGTGGCAGCTCAAGCCGATCCAGCCACTGCGTCCATGCCCGCAGATTGCCGACGTCATGGATGTCCATGGCCGGGCTCGCAGGAGTTCCCGCTGAGCCGCTGCGGCCCATGGCCAACACTTCGACCACACTGTAGCCCAGCGACGCCGCCTCCCGTTCCAGCTGCCGGATCAGCGCCAGCCGCTGCGCCGTGTTCGCCATCAGCGGTGGCGGCAGTTGCGTGCGAGCGTCCGCATCCTGCAGGTCTTCGGCCGGCCCGAGAATCTCCAGCAGTACGGCTGCCGCGTGCTTGCAGGCAAAGCCCACCGGACAGGCGCAGCTGTAATCCAGCTGCGGACCATCGACGGCGTTGATCAGTTCGATCTTGGTGCGATAGCGGGAGTAGCGATCGCTCTGTGAGCGCACGCTGGCCTTGATCTGCACGGCGCCGCTACGCTTGATACGACTGACGGATTCGATGTCCACGCAGCCGGACTGATGCATCTGCCCGGCCCGTTTCAGCGCATTCGCGGTGAATATCAGGGTCCAGTCGCGCGTACGCAGGGCTGCTGCAACCACGCTCAACAGGTCTTCCCTGCTCTCCGCGCCAGTGCTTGCTGCCACGCTTGCCGCCTTTCAGAACCGATCCATGGAGGATAGGCGAAGGCGCCGGGCGCGGCACCCTGCCGGTCTCCCCCTGCAGACACCTTTGTTGCCGGTGAAGCGGCCGGCACAGCGATATGCTCGCCAGCATGGAAGCCAGCCTCGTCACCAATCTGTTTCTGCCGCTGGCCCTGGCCGTCATCATGTTCGGCCTGGGCCTGCATCTGCACATGGCGGATTTCCTGCGCGTGCTGCAGATGCCGCGCACGGTATTGATCGGCCTCGGCGCGCAGATGCTGGTGCTGCCGCCGATCGCCTTCGTGCTCTGCCTGTCGTTCGATCTGCCGCCGTTGCTGGCTGTCGGCCTGATGTTGCTGGTGGCCTCGCCCGGCGGGGCCACCGCCAATGTCTTCAGCCATCTGGCCCGCGGCGACGTCGCGCTGAACATCACCCTGACCGCGATCAACAGCCTGTTGATCCTGCTCACCCTGCCCTTGGTGGTGCAGTACTCGATGGCCTATTTCCTCGGCGACCAGGCCAGCGTGCCGGCACCGGTACAGAAGATCGTGGAAGTGGCGTCGATCATTCTGGTGCCGGTCGCGCTGGGCATGTGGCTGCGCCGGTCGCGTTCGTCGCTGGCCGATCGCATCGAGGGTATCGTCCAACCCCTGTCAGCGCTGATCCTGATCTTCCTGATCGTGCTCACCGCGCACAAGGAATGGGCGCTGCTGCGTGCCAACTGGCTGCAGGTCGGCGGTGTCTGCCTGGCGCTCAATGTGCTCAGTCTGGTCATCGGCTACGGCAGCGCGCGACTGGCCCGACTGCCAGCCCGCCAGGCCATCGCCATCGCTTTCGAGATCGGCATCCACAACAGCGCCCTGGCCATCTTCATCGCCCTCAACGTGCTGGAATTACCCGCCACCTCGATACCCGCTGCCATCTACAGCCTGCTGATGTACTTCACCGCCGGCCTGATGGCCTGGTGGTTCCGGCGGGCGCATGACTTGCCGAAACGGCTGGAGGCGATTGGCGTATGAGAACGGCCAGTGCACTGATGGGCCTTCGGCAGCAGGACGGCGGCGCAGCACCGAGTGCCGCGGATTCCGCGGCGACACCGCGCACTCACTTTCGCCGCGCGTCGATCAGTCGGTGGGCCGGGCTTTCGCCAACCGCGTGCCGGGAACTGCCGACCCGTCTGCCTGCGGGTCCTCGCGTTCACTTCGACCAAGAACATAGCCGCCCATGGTACCGAGCAATCCGATGGCCGGCGTGATCTGTTCGAGCGTGAACCCGGCCGTGCACAGGAACACCGCCATGACTACGACAACGGTGGCGCCCACCAGACGCAGCGCGCCAGTCTCGGTCAGTTGGGCCCGTTCGACCCGCCACAGTGCCGCTGCGATCACCAGCACGCCGAACAACAACAAGGCAATGGACAGCGTGAGACTCTGGTTCTGGCTGTCCAGCAATAGCTGGTACCCGGGTGGCGAGTTCTGGGCAACGACCTGCTGGATCTGGGCACTCGGTGCTGCGGCGATGGGCGCATTCAGCAGTTCGCGGGCTTGGGCAACGGCCTCACTCTGGGCGACGGCGCTCATGGCGTGGCCTCCGGTTTCGCAGAACTGGTTTGCGCTAGTGCCAGCCGCAGCGACTCATTCTCGGCTAGCAGGGCCGCCAGCGCCTGCTTGTGACGCGCCAGATCCTCCGTGAGGACCGCGATGGTTCTTTCCAATTCGCTGGCCCGGTCCAGATACTCCGGAATCATCCGCAGTTGAGCCTGCTGTGCCTCGAAGGCCTGCCGCGGCATCGCGGCGATATCGCCGCCCAGTTCCAGATTCAGCCGATCCGCCAATTGAGCGCTGTTCTGTTCAGATCGATCGGGAAGTGTCTGGGCAGCCAGCTGAGCCGCGAACAGCAGTGCCATAACGAGCAGCAGAATTCTCTTCATCGCGACTATCTCCTTTCCGTGTTTGGGGTGCTTCCATCGCCAAGGAGCAAACAAGGGGAAAAATGTCGCAGCCGGGCCCACCGGAAGGCACCTGCAGCCCAGGTGTGACAGAGGCACCCACGGCTCCTTCTCGACGAGACCTACGAAGGGAGCCAAACCGATGATCCGTGTCCTTGTCTGTTCCATTTTGCTCTGCCTGAGCCTGGGCGCCTGCCATCTGGTGAGTCCCCATGTCCGGCCGCATCAGCTGAATGCAGTGAAAAATGAGCTGAATCTCGCCGCACTGATCAACGTCAGCACGACGCCTTGCGAGCCGTTATTGGCCCTGCGGCCTCGGCGAAGCCAGCAGCGCCTGATAGTGGCCCAGTGAAGCCCAATAGAATGGGTGCCTGAAGTGTCGCGAACGCCGCAAAGCCAGTTGCGCCTCGCGCAGCGCGGCGGCGCTGGTCTGCGGCCGCTCCAGATCAAGGTGGGAATAGAACGCCGGAACCCATGTGCCAGCCGCCGCGTCACTGACTGGCCAGGTCGCAGCGATAACCTGATCGACGCCAGCGTTGGCCAGGGCACTGGCAAAACTCAGGCTGCCGCGGTTGCCCGTATTGGAGCCCGCTCCCAGCTGGCAGGCGTTCAACACGGCCAAGCTTGCCCGTAGCGGCTGATCGGCAAGATCAAGCCAGCTGAGAAACCGGGGCTCGCTAGCTTCCGGTTTGGACGCCAGCCAGACGCCGGCGTAGCCGAGCAATCCCGGTCTGGCGATACCGTGTGCCGCCAGATGCACGATGGCGCCGGGTGTCTCGAGGGCGCCCAACAGCGCCTCCGGCGTGCCCTCGGTGCCGGCATGAGTGGTCAATTCCCGAGCCGGCATCGCCGCTGCAATCAGCTGTGGCTCGTAGTTGGCGCCGTAGAGTGGCGCCAGCCCGGCGTAGGCCTCATGGCCAATGTTGGCAGCGACGATGGCATGCAGGGTCGCGGCGGAAGGCAGGGGTTCGACGTCGGCTGCTGCGGGCACGTCGCGAACGCTGGTGATCCAGCTCAGATTGGTCGTTTCAACCAGTGGCGCCTCGGTGCCGGGCCACACCAGCAGCGACAGTGGCGTGCCGCTGAGCTGCTCGTCGCTGAGCACCCAGAGCGCGTCCGGTGGTGCCGTACCGGGTGCGCCGGTGAGCAAGGCTGCGGAAAGCTCGCGAGCGCTCGATGCGAGTTCGGCGATCGGGGTGCTGGGCGATTGCAAACGGCCCAGCAAGCCGGCGAGCAGATCTCGCTGCACCGAAAGAGGTGGCAGCGGCACGGTGTAGGAGCCCTCTCGGGATAGCCACAAGGCGAGGCTCTGCGTATCGCCACCCAGCAACAGCAGCATCCATGTCCCGGGTGCGAGGCGATCCTGGATATCGGCAAGGGACGGCAGCCGCGAACCCTTCTCGGCGGCCTCTGATCGTTGCGTCAGTCGCGTCAGCATTTCCCGGTTTGCGACCCCCTGAGCCTCGGAATCGTTGGGATCGGCGTCAAGCAGGAGGGTGCCGATGGCTGGAGAAGCCAGCATTTCAGATCTGCCGGGGTTAGCTTCGCCAGCGTGGGCCCGAAAACGCAATGGGTGCGTGGTCAGCGCAAATTCGAGAACTCCGTCAGGTGACTGTTCCAGGGCGCCTTGTCTGGCCTGCATCTGCAGCCAGACGCTGCGCAGGCGTAACTGACGCCGCAGCGCCGCGTAGCGCAGCCCTGGGCTGGCCTCGCCTAGCAGCGTGGAGAGGTGTTGCGCGAAGGCCAGCAGTTGCTGCTGTGCGAGCCGCGGCTGGGCCACACCGGTGGCCAGCGCGCGTGCCTCCGCCAGATCAATCGCCTGGTCGAGCGATTTCGGTCTGCAGCTTTTGTCGTCCAGGGTCTCCAATGCGCTGGCTGCGGCGCCGATGGCAGTTCCGGCATTGGCCAGCGCTGCGCAGGTGTCGGCGGCGGTACCCGGATAGTCCCGCCGCAGGCCTTCGATGCGTTCGATCACATAGTGCGGATCGGCGCCCAGTCGCAGCTCAAGAGCGAGTTCGCGCGCTTCTGCTGTCGCGGCTTCCAGCGGCATACGCAGATGGCCGTAGATCTGGCGCGCGGCGCCGATCCAGCGCTGCGCCTGCTGCGGTCGGTCATTGTCCAGATCGACTGCCGCGAGCACCAGCAGGGTGGTAGCTGTGCGTTGTGGCGACTCGGACGCCGGGCTGATCGACAGCGCGTGCGTCAGTTGCTGGTAGGCCTCCTCATGCATGCCCAGCGTCAGATAAATCATGGCCAGATTGCGCGCAGCCACGGCCATGTCGCCGCGGAAAGCGGTGCCCTCCAGCACGCGCTGTGCCCGGGCCTGCTCGGTCAGAGCCTGAACGTAATGACCGGCCGCGCTCTCGCCCCGTGCACGGGCCAGGGCGATCCGACTCTGCATCACCGGAGTCTGCGCTGATGCATCGATCTGCGAGATGGTCTGCAGATGAAACTGGAAACGAAGTTGGTCGCCGCTCATCAAGGCGGCCAGCGCCAGGTTGAAATGGGCGTTGGCGACTTCGTTGCGTTCCCCCAGTTCTTCGAACTCCGGGATCGTCGCCAACAGCAGCTGCCGTGATTCCTCAAGCTGTCCCAGGCGGCGCAGCGCCACGCCACGTGTCACCCGAGAGCGCGTGGCGTAGACAGCATTTCCGGCTTTGGCATTGTCGCTCGAAGCCTGCCCGGCAACACGTTCCGCTGCCTCGACCTCGCCGGCCTTGAGCAACTGCTCGGCTAGTCCCAGCTCCGCCGCGGCGGCGCGGTCGCCCACGCCCAAGCGCGCCCAGCGCGTGGCCAGATCACGATAGCGCTGAGCTGACACTCTGTGCATGCCCGCATTCGCGGCGAGTTGCGCCAGTTCATGCATCGCTGCGGCGCCGCAATGCCCCCCTCGGGAAGCGATCTCCAGCAAGGCCGGCGCCGACGGTAGCTTGTCGGTGGTTGACAGTTCGGCGAGGCAGCGTTGGTCGGCGCTGAGCTGCGATACGCAGTACAACTGCACCCGCAAAGAAGCTGCCTGCGGGTTTTGGCTGCGCAGGCGTATCCGCTCGCCCGCTGGCAAGCTGAGCCAGGTTTCCCCGAGCTTCGGTGGCCTCAGTCTGATGGCCTTCCAGTCGTCGGAATCGCCAGCGGCCCAGACCAGATCCACGCCCAGTTCGCGCACTCGCAACACACCGGCCGAGAGCGCGGAAATCTCGGCGAACTGTTGCGGCTCAAGGCGAACTTCCGAAGCTGGATTGCCGCATGGCACGGACCGCTGCACCGCCGGCGCAGTGGCCCATGCAAGCCCTGCTGCGAGCAGCAGGGCGCAGGCGATAAGCATGCGGCCCACTAGGGCTCTTCGCCGCTGCCTTCGTCGTCTTGATTCAATATGACGGCGGGCGGAACTATGGAGTCGTGTTTGACCTGACCGGCCCAGGGCAGGTGAGGAAGCTCGCTGCCGCCGAGGAAGAATCGCTCGAAAATGATCTTCTTCTTTTGCCCGCCTGCAGACTCCTGCAGATAGACTACAAAAACGGAATCATCATCGCCTGCGCCAAACATCCAGCATTTCTGCCGACCATGCGTTCCAA
>JBFWOF010000053.1:0-42548 GCA_050250665.1 Lysobacterales bacterium
ACTGAAACGATTACCGGCGGCGCGACCACGCAGCGCTTCTGGGTGCTGAGCTGCCCGGCAGGCAGCCCCAGTGCGTTGGGCCCGAACCTCGCTTACAGCCCCAGCGCCGGCGCCAGTGCCGGCACCGGTGGCCCGGTCAACTTCACCGGCGTGACCACCGTCGGCACGACAGGCAATGGCACGATTGTCGCCACGCCTTCGGGCGGTGCCGCATCAGGCACCACTACGGTGGGTAGCTTCAATCTCACGGGCCCGGACGCGGCGAGCTTCACGGTCACCAACGCTGCGACGCTCACCTTCACCGCCGGCGTCAATACGCCACAGAACATCACCCTGACCTGTGTATCGGGCGCGGCGCAGCGCAGCGCCAACCTTCAGGCTACTGAGATCACCACAGGTGGCGCCACCATTCAGCGCTTCTGGCAACTGGTCTGCCCGGCCGGCAGCCCCAATCCGCTGGGCCCGAGCCTCGCGTACAACCCGACCGCGGGCGCCAGTGCCGGCACCGGTGGACCGGTGAATTTCACTGGCGTCACGACGGTGGGCACGACGGGCAACGGCACGATCGTCGCCACACCCTCGGGCGGTGCCGCTTCTGCCACCACCACCCTCGGCAGCTTCAGCATCACTGGCGCCGATGCCGCCAGTTTCACCCGTACCAGCGCAGCCACGCTGACCTTCACCGCCGGTGTCAACACGCCGCAGAACATCACCCTGACCTGCGTCTCCGGTGCGACGACCCGTACCGCCAATCTGCAGGCGACCGAGACCATTACCGGTGGCGCCACCACGCAGCGCTTCTGGGTGCTGAGTTGCCCAGCTGGCAGTCCCTTGCCGCTGGGACCGAGCCTCGCCTACAACCCGACTGCGGGCGCCAGTGCCGGCACCGGTGGTCCGGTCAATTTCACCGGCGTGACCACGGTGGGCTCGAGCGGCAACGGGACCATCATCGCAACGCCTTCCGGCGGAGCGGCTTCAGGCACCACCACGCTCACCAGCTTCAATATCACCGGCGCAGATGCCGCCAGCTTCATCCGCACCAGCGCCGCGACCCTGAACTTCATCGCCGGTGTCAACACGCCGCAGAACATCACGCTGACCTGCGTGTCTGGCGCCACGGGGCGAACAGCAAATCTGCAGGCGACTGAAACCATCACCGGCGGCGCGACCACGCAGCGTTTCTGGGTGCTCAACTGCCCGGCCGGCGCCGCGGGCGTGGGTCCGTCCATCGCCTACAACCCCACCGCCGGGGCCACACCCGGCAGCGGCGGTCCGGTCTTCTTCACCGGCAACACCGCGGTGGGCTCCACCGGTGTAGGCCAGATCGTGGCGACACCGTCCGGCGGCGCCAATGGTGGCACAACCACACTCACAGCCTTCACCCTGTCGGGCACCCACGCCAGCAGCTTCCAGGTAGTCAGTTCGGCCACACTGAACTTCATTCAGGGCGTGAGCTCGCCGCAGAATATCAACCTGACCTGCATTACCGGTCCGGGCGAGCGCACCGCCAATCTGGAGGCCACGGAAACCATCGCCGGCGGTGCCACCACGCTGCGCTACTGGGCCCTGAGTTGCCAAGCCTCCTTCTTTGCCGACGGCTTTGAAGGGAGCGACGATTTGTTCCGCGACGGCTTCGAATAATCCGAAACAGCGCTGGAGGCCGCGGTCCGCCCACCGGATCGCGGCGCTCCAGGGCAAGTTGCCGGCTAGACTGAAACTTCCGACGAATCCGGAAGCCGCGATGTCCCGCACTCTGATCTGCCTGCTGTCGATGCTCGTACTTGGCCTGTGCACCGCGCCTGCCACAGCCGCCGTTGCCGATCCGGCGAAGGACTATGTCGACGCCTACCTGGCCATGTTTCCCTCGCGCGCGACGGCCGCTGGACGGTATTCGACCGACAATCGGCTGGAAATGCTGGATCAGAACCACCGAGACCAGTGGATCGCATTCAATGAGGTGACTCGGATCGCGCTGCACAAGGCGCTGGCGGCAGAGCCCAATCCGGAATCTCGTCTGGATCTGGAACTGCTGTTGCGTCAGGTGCAGCAGGAGTTGCTGGAATGGCGCGATCAGGACCGGCCGCGTACCGACCCCTTGTTCTGGGCCGATATACTGGGCCAAAGCACCGTCTATCTGGCCTTGCGCCGTGACCGCCCCGCCAGCACCCGTCTGAGTTTCGCCGCAGACCGAACCGAACAGATTCCGCGACTGGTCGCCGAGGCGCTGCAAGCGTTATCGAAGGCTCAGGACGAGCAGATCATTCCCGAACGCGCCCGGGCCGCAGCCGAACGCCTGGGGGCGCTGGCCGAGTTCTACCGCGAGGGACTTCCGGCCGCCGAAGGCGCATCGACAGCGCTGGCGCGTCGACTGCAACGCAGCGGCGCCAAAGCGGCGCGCGCGATCGAGAAGCTGGCAGCGCGCGCCGAGCAACTGTCCACAAGAGCACATTCCGATTTCCGACTGGGTGCCGACTACGACGAACGCTTCCGGATCGTCACCGGCATCCACACGCCGGTGTCGCAGGTGCTGGCTCAGGCCCGGCGCGAGTTGGGCGAAAAGCGCCAGGAGGCTGCCGCTTATGGCCGCGGCGTGTGGTCGCAGTTCTTTCCCGAGCAGGATGCGCCGCTGGACGACAGCGCGGTGCTGAGGCAGCTCTTTGCGGCTATCGAGGCAGCGCGACCCAAGTCCACTGCAGAACTGGTCGCGCAGTTCAGCGCCGACACTGACGCCGCCTTTGCCTTTGCCGCGGCGCACGAATTGATGAGCGTGCCCGAACCGCGCACTCTGGTGATCGACACCGCGCCAGCCTGGCTCGGCGGCCAGAGCGTGGGCGGTGTCTATCCGGCGGGCCCCTTTCAGCCGGACGCCGAAACCCTGTTCCTGCTGCCCAACATCCCGGACTCGGCACCCGATGAGGCCAAGGCGCGCTTCTTCAGCGCCTTCAACACGGCTTTCAATCGCATGATCCTGACCCATGAACTGGTGCCCGGCCACTATGTACAGCTGAAGGTAGCCGCGCGCCTGCCGCACCCGGTGCGCAGCCTTTTCGGTGACGGCGTCTACACCGAGGGCTGGGGCAGTTTCAGTGAGCGCCTGATGCTGGATCTGGGCTGGGGCGGTCCACCAGAACGGCTGGCGCACTACAAGAAGCAGTTGGAAAACCTCGCTCGTCTGATTGCCGATATCAGCGTGCATACCCAGCACTGGGATCAGGCGCGGTTGCAGCGCTTTCTCACCGAGGACGCTCTGCTGGATGCGCAGTTCGCCAGCAATCTGTGGCAGCGCGCCGTGCTCAGTTCACCGCAGCTGACTACCTATCACCTGGGCTACCGCGACATCCATGCGATCTGGCTGGACTGGCGCCGCCAGCACCCCGAGCGACCGCTGCGCGAATTCGTCGACGGCATGCTCGTGCTCGGCGCCGTACCAGTGCGCGAATACCGAGCAAGTCTGCTGCAGTCGGTCGAGTAGCGCTTCGATCGGCGCTTGCCATCCGGCTTGCTGAACACAGGCCGAGCCGCATTCAGGCTGACAGCGGAATCGCCAGTCACGCGCGCCCCTATACTGCGCCTACCCTGCTGCCGAAAGGACTCATGCCATGCCACAGATGATGAAAGCCCTGGTCAAACGCGAAGCGACCAAGGGCATCTGGATGGAGCAGGTGCCGATGCCAGAGATCGGCCCCAACGAGGTGCTGGTCAAACTGGAAAAAACCGCCATCTGCGGCACCGATCTGCACATCTACAAATGGGATGACTGGAGCCAGCGCACGATCAAGCCGGGGCTGGTCATCGGCCACGAGTTCGTGGGCCGCATCGTCGACATGGGGCCGGGCGTGACCGGCTATCAGCTCGGCCAGCGGGTGTCGGCCGAGGGTCATATCGTTTGTGGCGTGTGCCGCAACTGCCGTGCTGGCAAGCAGCATCTGTGTCCGCATACCGTGGGTATCGGCGTGAACCGCAACGGCGCTTTCGCCGAGTACATCGCCGTGCCGTCTTCCAATCTCTGGCCGATCCCCGACCAGATCTCCTCGGAGCTGGCGGCCTTCTTCGATCCCTACGGCAATGCCGCGCACTGCGCGCTGGAGTTCGATGTCATCGGTGAGGACGTGCTGATCACCGGCGCCGGGCCCATCGGCATCATCGCTGCCGGTATCTGCAAGCACGTCGGCGCCCGCAATGTAGTGGTCACCGATGTCAACGATTACCGTCTGAAACTGGCGGCCGACATGGGCGCCACCCGGGTGGTCAATGTCGCCCAGCAGTCGATCAAGGACGTCATGGCCGATCTGCACATGGAGGGCTTTGATGTCGGCCTGGAAATGAGTGGCAACCAGCGCGCCTTCCAGGACATGCTCGACTGCATGTATCACGGCGGCAAGGTGGCGCTGCTCGGCATCCTGCCCAAGGGCGCCGGCATCGACTGGGACAAGGTCATCTTCAAGGGTCTGACCCTGCAGGGCATCTATGGCCGGCGCATGTACGAGACCTGGTACAAGATGACCCAGATGGTGCTGACCGGCTTTCCGCTGCAGAAGGTGCTGACCCATCAGATCCACATCGATGATTTCCAGCGCGGCTTCGATCTGATGGAGGCCGGCACCTGTGGCAAGGTGGTCTGCAGCTGGAACTGATGGACGCGCGCTCCGGCCCTCCGGAGCGTGATCGGTTCCCTTGCCGAGGACAGCGATCCCGCGGATGATCCGTCGGTCCTCCTGCCGGCTGCACCTCATGAATTCTGCGCTACGCCCGTGTCTGCTGTTTGTCGCGATTTCGGCTCTGATCGGCTGCGCGAGCCAGGCACCAAGACCCTTGATAGGCACGGATCTGCCGGTGCGCCAGCCGCTGACCGGCGAGCTCGCCAAGGAAGCCTATGACGGCTCCTACTGGTCCGATCGCGCGTCCTACCCCACGGGTCACTTCAATCCGCGCTGGCTGGTGGATGCGGCGGAGCAGGCCTCGAAGATTGCGCAATCCCTGCCCGCCGGCGTTGAGCTGCAGCGCAGTGCGGGTCGTGCCCTGGACCCCGGCAACTTCACCCCGCTCGGACCGCGCCCGCTGGGCAGCGGCGGCGGCGTCGCCGGTCGTACCAATGTGGTCGTCAGCCATCCCACCAATCCGGCCATCGCCTGGATTGGCTCCGATGGCGGCGGCGTGTGGAAGACCACCAACTGCTGCGATGCCAACACCACCTGGGTCAACACCACCGACAACTCGGCCACGCTGGAGCCTATCCAGAACAGCGCCATCGGCGATCTGACCCTGGACCCGAACAACCCCGACGTGCTCTACGCCGGCACTGGCGATCTGCGCTACGGTTCCTATTCCTTCGGCTCCAACGGCGTGCTCAAGTCCATCGACGGCGGCAACACCTGGACGGTCAAGGGCGAAACGGTATTCAATCCCTTCTACCCGCCCAGCGCCAACGGCGTACCGCAGTACCAGGCCATCGGCAAGGTGGCGGTCGATCCCAACAATTCCAACATCGTCATCGTCGGCGCCAAGACTGGCTTGTTCCTGTCCTACGATGGCGGTGACAACTGGACCGGTCCCTGCCTGACCAATGCCTTCGCCAGCCAGCGCCAGGACACCACCGGCCTGATCCTCACCGATCTGGGCGCGACCACCCGGATCATTGCAGCAGTCGGCACGCGCGGTTTTGAAACACCGGTGCAGCCCAATCTCAATCAGAACGGAGCCAACGGCATCTACCGCGGCACGGTTCCCGCCAGCGGCTGCCCGGTGGACTTTGCGCTGGTCTCGCGCGCCGACAACGGCTGGCCCGCCGGCACGGGCGGCGGTGCGCCGACGCCGGCCAACAGCATCGGCCGCATCGATCTGGCCATCGCCCCCTCCGATCCCAATGTGGTCTACGCCCAGGTTGGCAACATCCCGAATGGCGGCAGTCCGGTCATTCTCGGCGTGTGGCGCAGCGGTGACGGCGGCAACAGCTGGACCCAGCAGATCGGTGACATCAGCGGCGCCGGCACCCAGAGCTGGTACAACGCCGGCATGACCGTACATCCGACCGAACCGAACACGGTGATCCTGAGCGCCTTCCGTACCTTCCGCTCGACCACCGGCGGCACCAGTTTCAGCAGCATGGGCAGTGCCCCGCATGTGGACCATCATGCCCGCAGCTTCGTCAACAATGACCCCAACCGGCTGTTGATCGGCACCGACGGCGGCGTCTACTACACCGCCAACGCCTTGGCGGCGTCGCCAACCTGGACCTCACTGAATGCCACCTTGAACACCATCGAGTTCTACTCCGGTGGCATTTCGCCCAACTTCAACACCGCACCGACAGCCAGCGCCGTGGGTGGCGCGCAGGACAACTCCTGCATGGTCTCGACCTGGTCCGGCGGCAACTTCGGTGCCCAGTCCTGGGCTTCGCGCAACGGTGGCGACGGCTTCTGGAGCACCATCGAGCCCATTTTGCAGCAGCGCTGGTACTACTCGAGCCAGAACGGCGCCATTGTGGCCACCTCGACCGCCAGCGGCGGCCTCGGCAGCACCAGCGCTCAGAGCGCCGCACCCAGCGGCTGGGGCGCTGATCGCAAGGCCTTCATCACCAATTTCGATCTGTATCGCTTCGGCGGGGAAACCACCGGATGTCCGGCGGCTACCGGCTGCGGCCGCATCATTGCCGGCAGCTACAGGGTCTGGGAATCGGTGACCGGTGGCGTGCCGACCAGCAGCTGGCGCCCGAACAGCCCCGATCTGACCAAGGGCACGCTGGCTGAGCGCTCCTACATCAATCAGGTCGCTTATGCCGTCAACACCCCGGACATCGCCATCGCCGGCACCAACGACGGCAATGTCTGGATCGGCTTCAACATGGGCCAGAACATCGACAATTCGGCCACCTGGGTCAACGTCACCGGCAGCAATACCGTGCTGCCCAATCGCTTCGTGCTCGATGTGGCCACCGATCCGGTCAATCCGCTGATCGGCTACGCCGCGATGGCTGGATTCGACCAGAACACGCCGGCGACGCCAGGCCATGTGTTCCAGGTCACGTGCACCGCCGCCTGTGCCAGCTTCACCTGGCGCAATGTGTCGGGCAATCTGCCAAACATTCCGGTCAACAGCGTCATCGTCAATCCGAACAACCCGCGCCAGGTTTTTGCCGGTTCCGACTGGGGCCTGTATTACACGGACAATGTCGACGCCAACCCGGTGGTGTGGCAGAAGCACCTGGGCCTGCCCAATGTGATGATCTGGGACATGACCTTCGATCGTGGATTCACCACGCTGGCGGTGTGGACCCGCTCACGCGGCGCCTGGGTATGGCCGCTGCCCACGGCCGACGACCTGTTCGCCAATGGCTTTGAATGATTGATCGGGAAACAGTGCGGGTTGAATCAGTCGCGGCGCGATTGCGCCGCGGCTGGTGTGAAAGCAGCGCTTTCCGAGCGCACATGATCCCTATCCGTCACGACGGCATTCAAATCCCCATTGCTACCAAAAAGCGTTTCAAACCTGGGCTGATCTGTCCCGGCGTCTGGCTGCTGATCACCCTGATGCTGCTGGCCGGCTGCGCGCAGACCAGACACCACCGTGCCGACGGCATCGCCGAGCAGGCAGCACTGGGACGCGGCGCCGAGGTGCTGCTGGTGGAGCCTGACATCGAGCTCACCGAGCTGCTGGGCTCGGGGGTGCAGCAGCCGCGCGCAGACTGGACCGAAGCCGCACGGGCACATGTCGCCGAGGCCCTGACCGCGGCCTTCTCCGCCCGCGGGGCGCGATTGACGCGCTATCACGAACCGCAGGATCCGGCGCTGAAGGCCGATCAACGCCAGGCCATCCTGCTGCATGAAGCCGTGGGCATGAGCATCCTGCTGCATCGCCATTTCGGCGTGCGCCTGCCCTCCAAGGGCGAGCATTTTGACTGGACGCTGGGCCCTGCGGTGCGCAAGCTCGACCCCGACGCCCGCTACGCCCTGTTCGTGTTCATCCGCGACAGCTATGCCACCGACGGCCGCAAGGCTCTGATGGCCCTGGGCATACTGGTTGGCGCCGGAGTTTCCCTGGGGCAGCAGATCGGCTTCGCCTCACTGGTGGATCTGGATGACGGCCGGGTGGTCTGGTTCAACCTGCTGAACTCCCAGACCGGAGATCTGCGCAATCCCGGCGACGCAGCGGAGTCGGTGGCGAAGCTGCTGGATGGGGTGCCTTTGTGAACGGGGCACGTGGCAGGAAAAGACGGGGCAAGGGGCAGGCGGCAAGGGGCACGGGAAGAGCGACGTGTTCTGGAGCCTGGGTGATCTTTGGAGGGCGCCGCGCCTGCGGCGCCGCTTTGGCCGTCAAGGCATCAGTAGCGAACTGCGGCCGCGCAGGCGCGCGGCCCTCCTCAGATCTGCGAGCTGTCGGCTGTTCCCCTGCCCCCCGCCCCCTGCTCCGCTCCTTCTTCTCCCTGCTCCTCGCCACCCTGCTCCTCGCCGCCTGCGCTTCTGCGCCGAAGGTCGAGCCACTGAAACCCGCTGCAGCGCCCATGGACAGCGCCAGCGATGAGGCCGGCCTGATCATGCAGATGGATCGCTACGAGGCTGAGCTGGCGCATTCGCCGGCCGTGGTCCGCGATCCGGCGCTGAATCGCTATCTGAAGACGCTGACCTGCGAAGTGGCCGGGGACTATTGCCCGGAGATTCGGGTCTATCTGATCCGGCAACCCTATTTCAATGCGCAGATGGCGCCGAACGGCCTGCTGATCATCTGGACCGGATTGCTGCTGCGGGTCGAAGACGAGGCCCAGCTGGCAGCCGTGATCGGGCACGAGGTCGGCCACTATGTCGAACGCCACTCGCTGGCGCGCTGGCGCAAGCTCAAGTCCACCAGCAATCTGGCACTGGCGCTGCAGGTGCTGGGCGGCGGCGGACTGATCGGTGCCGCCGCCAGCCTCGGCGCCTACAGCGGCTTGTTTGCCTTCAGTCGCGACCAGGAGCGCGAGGCGGACGACTACGGGCTGAAGCGCCTGCGCGAGCTCGGCTATGACGACCGCCGCGTGGGTGCGCTGTGGGCCGATGTCTGGGAAGAAGAGCGGATGCGCGATCGCGAACTGCTGTCGTCGATCTTCGCCACCCATCCGGCCAGCGAAGAGCGCCGCAATCGATTGACCGAGGCCGCGCAAGGCCACAGCGAACGCCGCGACAGCGAGCGCTACTGGGCGGCCATCGAGCCACAACGCGGGCTCTGGCTGGAAGACGAAATCGGGCGCCGCCACTACTCGCAATCCCAGGTGCTGATGGCGCGCCTGCGGGCCTTGCCGCAGGCATCTGCGGAAAGCGCCTATTTCACGGCAGAAATGTACCGTCGCCGCGGACAAGCCGGCGATCTGGAACGCGCCCGCGACATCTATCAACAAGCCATCGCCGCCGGCGACGCCCCCGCGAGCTGCTGGCGCGGACTGGGATTGGTGCTGCGCCAGCTCAATCAGCCCGACGCCGCCCGCGCCGCCTGGCGCGAGTACCTGAATCGGGCACCGGACGCCGAGGACAGGGCCATGATCGAGAGTTGGCTGTGAAATCGTTCAAGCTCGCTCTCGCCTGCCTGCTGCTGTCGGCCTGCTCTTCGCCGCTGGTGCAGCCCGGACCGCAGACGGTGGACGGGCTGCATCTGCGCACGCCAATCGCCTGGTCGGATCTGGGGCGCAGCGGACAGAGGCTGTGGACCCGCGACGGCATGTTGCTGAACGCGCTGCGCATCTACACCGACATCGAACCCGGCGAGCATGTGTTCCGGGCGCGGCTGCGCGGCAAGAAGGACGAGGGCGCGCGTTTTCGCACCGGACTCAGCGAAATCGAGATCAGCGAGCTCATCGTCGAGGGATTGCGCGGCTCCGGCCTCAGCAATGTCGAGGCCCTGGAGCTGCGTCCGTCCACGCTCAATGGCCACCCCGGATTTCGGGCGGAACTGCGCTTCGACAACAGCTCCGGCCTGCACTATCGCGGTTTGCTGCTGGCCGAAGGCAGCGACGGCAGCCTGAGTTTCCTGATGTACACCGCGCCCGCCGAATTCTATTTCGAGCGCGAGCGCCCCAGCGTCGAGGCGATTTTCGACAGCCTTGCCCGTTGACGGTCAACGCCCGCACAGCGCTGCGCACAGTGCGGGCTACAAGAGCCGAAAACCCCGCCTTTCGTAGCCCGTTGTGCCGCGCAGCGGCTCAGCGGGGCTCTTCGCATCACCGCCCGGACAGCGCTGCGCGCAGTGCGGGCTATAAGAGCCGGCTTTGCGTAGCCCGTTGTGCCGCGCAGCGGCTCAGCGGGGCCTTTCCGCATCACCGCCCGGACAGCGCTGCGCGCAGTGCGGGCTACAAGAGCCGAAAACCCCGCCTTTCATAGCCCGTTGTGCCACGCAGCGGCTCAGCGGGGCTCTTCGCATCACCGCCCGGACAGCGCTGCGCGCAGTGCGGGCTACAAGCGCCGAAAACCCCGCCTTTCGTAGCCCGTTGTGCCGCGCAGCGGCTCAGCGGGGCTCTTCGCATCACCGCCCGGACAGCGCTGCGCGCAGTGCGGGCTACAAGCGCCGAAAACCCCGCCTTTCGTAGCCCGTTGTGCCGCACAGCGGCTCAGCGGGGCTTTTCCGCATCACCGCCCGGACAGCGCTGCGCGCAGTGCGGGCTACAAGAGCCGAAAACCCCGCCTTTCGTAGCCCGTTGTGCCGCGCAGCGGCTCAGCGGGGCTCTTCGCGTCACCGCCCGGACAGCGCTGCGCGCAGCGCGGGCTACAAGAGCCGAAAACCCCGCCCTTCGTAGCCCGTTGTGCCGCGCAGCGGCTCAGCGGGGCTCTTGTCGGTCTGACCATGCAGTCAGCCTGGACCCCCTGCCCCCTGCCCCCTGCCCCCTGCCCCTCAATGCGGCCGCTGGCGCCGGTGAGCGACCAGAATGCGCAGGCCCTGAATCCAACGTCGCAGATAGGCCATGGGAAGTTGCCAGCGATGCTGCAATCGATAGCGCTCGTACATGTAACGGGTGTCCGGAAACAGCTTGCGCCAGACCAGCGCCATGCGCGCGCCGAGTGGCAGCTTGCGCAGCGTCTCCCATTCGAAATATCCCCGCAGATGGGCCCGATCGACCTTGAAGACCTCGGACTCCGCCCAGTCCTGCAGGCTGGCCAGGAATTCCGGCGGCCATGCTGTGCCCAACAGACGCTGACTCGCCTCCATGGCCGCGAGCAAGGGACCGGCCAGCTGTCTGGATTCGGCCAGGCTGGCCAACTGGGCCCAGTCATCGGCATCCAGCTGCGGTTCGATGACGTGCAGATCGAACAGCCAGACCAGTCGATCGCCCTGTCCGATCAACAGATTGGAAACCCGATGGATGGCCGCATGCAGCAGCGCGTGGACCTTGCCCAGACCTCGTCCACCTTCGGGCAATGCCACCGAGGCGGCCAGCAATTCGGAAAATCCGAAGCATTCGGCAAACACCGGGTGCGGGCTCATGCGCCAATGCACATCAACATGCCAGTCCGGCCCGACCGCCTGCGTACGAGTCATCGTCAGCTCGTACTGAGGTCCGTTGGCGGCGGGCGCCTCGCCGACATAGCCCAGTCCCAGCAGAATCTGTCGCGCCCGCTCGGCCGCGGCGCGGTCGGCGAACAACAGATCCAGATCGTCGCGAGCCCTCAGATAAGTGGCCGGGTAGGCCCATTGCGCCAGCGCCGCGCCCTTGAGCACCAGCAGCGGAATATCCGCCTGCGCCAATGCACTCAGCACCCGGCGACTTTCCTCCCGGCGCAGCATTTCCAGCGCAATGGCGCGCGCATGCAGCGGCGCCAGAGCCCTGGAGACTTCCGAAGCGGCGCCTTCAGTGGAATGCGCGGCGAGCTGCTGATACAGCAGTGCGGCCACGCCCTGGGTCTCGGCGCAGTCAACGATCTGTTCGGCAGTGGCAGCCGCCAGCGGCAGCGGCTTGCGCCCAGCCAGGACCGTGGCAATCCATGAACTGGGCGCTGCCGATCCGAATCCAGACTCGGACGCTGCCGGACTATCATTCATACCGCCCTATGTCTCCCGATGCAGAAATGGACCCGAACCAGACGATCACGGTCGCCAGCCATGTTACGTTCCAACAGGTGGGCGACGAAACGGTATTGCTGAACCTGGCTTCGGGTCAGTACTTTGGCCTGAACACCGTGGGCACCCGCATCTGGAAGCTGCTGGCGGAAGGTCACAACCGCGGCCAGATCTGCCAGTCCATTGCCGCCGAATTCAGCGCGCCGATGGCGGATATCGAGCGCGACACCGACGCACTGCTGGCCGCACTGCTGGAGCATGGTCTGATCCAGCAGCCCACCGCGATACAGCCTCAGTCCTGACCAGAGCGAGGCGGAACGCGCCCGAGCTTCATCGCTCGCGAACGCCGGGAATACCTCCCCGAGTCAAGCTGAGCGGATCCAGCAAGCGGCGCAGTTTCTCCTCCGAGAGCTCGGTGCTTTCCATGGCCACTTCCAGTATCGGCCGGCCATCGGCATAGGCACGTTTGGCGATGGCCGCGCCGGCCTCGTAGCCGATCTCCGGATTCAGGGCCGTCACCAGAATCGGATTGCGCGCCAGGGCCTCGTCGATGCGGTTCTGGCGCAGCTTCAATCCCCGGATGCAGCGCTCCGCCAGCAGCGGCATGACCGCACTCAGCAGGCTCAGGCTCTCCAGCAGATTGCGGGCGATCAGCGGCAACATCACGTTCAACTGGAAATTGCCGGACTGGCCGCCGATGGTGATGGCAGCATCGTTGCCGATGACCTGTGCCGCCACCATACACGCCGCTTCGGGAAGCACCGGATTGACCTTGCCGGGCATGATCGATGAACCCGGCTGTTGCGCCGGCAGTTCGATCTCACCCAGACCCGCCAGCGGCCCGGAGTTCATCCAGCGCAGATCATTGCTGATCTTCATCAGGGCGCAGGCCAGCGTCTTCAGCTGACCCGAGAGCTCGACGCACTCATCCTTGGCGGCAATGCCCTCGAACAGATTCGGCGCAGATCGAAACTCGCTGCCGCTGATCTTGGTAAGTTCGGCGCAGATGGACGCAGCAAAGGCCGGGTCAGCGTTGATGCCGGTACCGATCGCGGTGCCGCCGATCGGCAGGCGCCGCACCCTGCGCAGAGTATCGACCAGGCGCTGCTCGGCACTGCGCAACTGCGCCGCCCAGCAGCCCAGCTCCTGGCCCACGGTCAGTGGCATCGCATCCATCAGATGGGTGCGCCCGGTCTTGGCGACGGTACTGAATTCCGCCGCACGCCCCTCGATGGCGGCAGCCAACTGGCGCAGCGCCGGCAACAATTCGGACTCCGCCAGCAGGGTCGCGCCGACCTGGATGGCACCGGGAATGACGTCGTTGGAAGACTGTCCCAGATTGACGTGATCGTTGGGATGGACCTCGACGCCGGCGCTGCGACTGGCCAGCGTGGCAATGACCTCATTGGCGTTCATGTTGCTGGAAGTGCCCGAGCCGGTCTGGAAGACATCGACCGGAAAGGCCTGGTCATGCTCGCCGGATGCCACCGCCATCGCTGCGGCCTTGATCGCGTCGGCGCGCGCCGAATCGAGATGCCCCAGACGCAGATTCACCGCGGCGGCGGCGGCCTTCACCAGGCCCAGGGCACGAATGAAACTGCGCGGCAGCGGCTGCCCGCTGATCGGAAAGTTCTGGACCGCCCGCTGAGTCTGGGCGCCCCAGAGTGCCTCGGCCGGCACCTTGAGCTCGCCCATGGAGTCGTGTTCGGTGCGAAAAACCGGATCGCTGCGATCACTCATGGCTTGCCTTCCCGGAGTCTGGTGGGCCCCTAGCCTACCGCGCCAGGGGCACCCGGGACGCTCACGGCGCCATCGGCACATGCCCCGGCTGCGCAGCCACGCGCTGCAGCCAGTCCTGCAGATGCTGATAAGCCGACAACTCGATGCCACCGTCGCCGGCTGCATGGGTGTAGGCATACAGGGCGATATCGGCCACCGTGTACTGCTGACCCGCCAGGAACGGCGTCTGCGCCAGCTGTTGCTCCATCAGTGCCAGTGCCTCGTGCCCGCGAGCCTGCAGCCGCGGCAGATCGGCGCGGCGGGCGTGATCCGGCGGCAACCAGCGGCAGATGAAGCGCGCCACGGCGACATAGGGTTCGTGGCTGTACTGCTCGAAGAACAGCCACTGCAGCACCTGTGCTCTGTGCCAACTGTCGGTGGGCAGAAACGCGCTTTCCTCGGCCAGGAAGCACAGGATGGCGTTGGATTCGGCCAGATATCTTCCGGGCTCCAGCTCCAGCAGGGGTACTTTTCCGTTGGGATTGCGGGCCAGGAACTCCGGCGTGCGAGTCTCACCCGCCGCACTGTTGATTTCGACCCAGCGATAGGGTCGTTCCAACTGCGCCAGAAGCAGCTGCACCTTGTAGCAGTTTCCCGAGGTCGCCATTCCATAGATCGTCAGCATTGCACTGATCCCAAAGCAAGGTGCGGCCGATGATGGACACGGCAAATCCGGTCTGCAATCGAACACCGTTGGTCGGTTCCTGGATGGCTTGGTCGCAGCGCTCCTCTGCATGAATTCATTTCGTAAGTTGTTGATGCGTCATTGCGAGGAGCGTAGCGACGAAGCAATCCAGGGTATCGCCGCACGCCCCTGGATTGCTTCGCTACGCTCGCAATGACGCGGGGGTTCATCGCCTCTGGGCAGCGTCTGGCCCACACAGATGGCTCGCAATGACGCAACGATGATCCCGGGGCTGGATTCAGGATCAACGCAGCGAAACAGGCCGGCCGAGCCGCGGCCGCCGGCGCGAACATCCGCTGGCACTCACCCGAATCCACGCGTGCCGGAGCCGCGCTACCTCTGGCGCCTTTGCCCTCCTGCCCTCGTGCTTCTCAAATCCGTCACTCATGAATACGTATGCAACTTACTGTCACAGCGGGCGTTCAGGTTCTAGGCTGCGCATCACCGTCGTTGCACTCACCGACGCCGCCTTGAGAGGGGACGAGCCTGCGGGTTCGCTCATGCGGCTGCCTGTGCGTGCCTGAAACGAGGGTACCCGTGCGATCGCCGATCGCCGGTTCCTGTGCCTTCAGACTGGGGAGAGTTTGATGAACAGCTACGCTTCCACGCTTTCGCAACACCGTGCCTCGCGTCTTTCGACCTGGGTGGCCGCCGCCCTGATGCTGCCCGCCGGTCTTGGCCTGTTGGGCAATGCCGATGCCCAGAGCATCCGTCCCGGCTACAACCGCGACGTGATCTATCAGGTTTTCGTCGACCGCTTCTTCGACGGCAGCACGGCCAACAACCCGAGTGGCGATCCGCTCTTCGACGCCAGCGGCAGCAACCTGCAGAAGTACCTGGGCGGCGATTTCCAGGGGCTGACGGCCAAGATGAGCTATCTGCAGAACATGGGTGTCAGCGCCATCTGGGTGACCTCGCCGCTAGACAATCGCAATCTGCAGGCGCTGGCGGGCTCGGTGGCGCCCTATCACGGCTACGAGATGCGCGACACGCTGAAGCCCGATGAGCACTTCACCACCAGCAGCCGTTCCTGGCAGCCTTTCAGCGACTTCGTCACCGCCGCCCACAATGCCGGCATCAAGGTGATCGTCGACTTCGCCCCCAATCATTCCAATGTGCGCGGCTCCGGTGATGATGGCGCCCTCTATGCCAACGGCGTGCTGCAGGCCACCTACAGCAGCAATCCCGGCGGCTTTTTCCAGACCGGCCCGAACATGGGCGGCGCGCAATGGGATTCGCCCTACGAAACCCAGTACTACACCATCTACGATCTGTCGGATCTCAATCAGACCAACCCGACCGTCGATGCGCTGCTCAAGGGCGCCGTGACCAATCTGCAGAACCTCGGCGTCGACGGCTTCCGTCTGGATGCCACCAAACACGTCAACTGGGGCTGGCAATACAGCCTGGCCAATCACATCTACAGCAACAGGCAGAGCTTTGTCTTCGGCGAGTGGGTGGCCGACGACAGCAACAATCCGCTGTACAAGGATCTGCTCAAGTTCTCGAACAAGAGCGGCGTCGCCGAGCTGAACTTCCCGCTGTTCACCACCATCAACAGCGTTTTCGGCCAGGGCGGCTCGTTCACGGCGCTGAACTCGGTACTGGTGCAGCAGCAGGCCGATTTCGCCTATCAGAACGATCTGGTCAACTTCGTCGACAACCACGACCGCAAGCGCTTCCTGACGGTGGACACCAGCAGCAGCGATCGCGCCCACCTGCACGGCGCGCTGGCCTTCGTGCTCACGGCGCGCGGCATACCCTGCATCTATTACGGCACCGAACAGTACCTCGAAGGCGGCGATGACCCGGACAACCGCCGCAAGATGCCCGGTTTCAGCGAAACCACCACCGCCTTCAAGCTGATCAAGAGTCTGTCGACGCTGCGCAAGAACAACGAGGCCCTGGCCTACGGCTCCATCGGCGAGCGCTGGATGAACAGCAACACCTACATCTACGAGCGCAAGTTCTACGGCAGCGTGGTGGTCGTCGCCATCAACAAGAGCAACTCGGCGCAGAGCATCAGTGGCCTGGTCACCTCGCTGCCCACCGGCACTTACACCGACTATCTGAGCGGATTGGTCAGCGGCGTTTCGCTGACTGCCACCGGCGCCGTCAGCGGTGGGTACGGCACGGCGAATTTCTCGCTGCCCGCCAACAGTGTGTCGGTGTGGCAGCGCGATCCCGCCACCAGCAGCGCCCAGCTCGGCAATGTCACGCCGACTGCCGCCCAGCCCGGCGTCAAGGTGGTGATTTCAGGACAGGGCTTCGGCAGCGCCACCGGCTCGGTCAAGTTCGGCGCCACCGCAGCGTCGGTGCTGAGCTGGTCCGACCAGCAAGTCGTCGCCACCGTTCCCAGCGTCGGCCAGGGCGTCAGCGCCGTCACCGTAACCCGCTCGGGCAGCACCACGCCATCGAACAGTTTCAACTTCACCGTCTACCAGGCCAAGCTGATCCCGGTGACCTTCACCGTCAACAACGCCTCACCCACCAACCCCGGTGACAACATCTATCTGACCGGCAATACCGTGGAACTCGGCAACTGGTCGACCACGACCACAGGTGCGGTCGGCGCCATGCTGACCACGCCCACGACCTACCCGAACTGGTGGCTCACGGTCAGCGTGCCAGCGGGCAAGACCATCCAGTTCAAGGCCATCAAGATCACCGCCGGCGGCGCCGTCACCTGGGAAAACGGCGGCAACCACAGCTACACGGTGCCGGCCTCGGGCGTGGGCAACGTCAACTTCAACTGGCAGTACTGAGGGGCCGGCAGGAGGGCACGGGTTCTGTGGGAGCGGGCGCTGCCCGCGATCCTTTCGGGACACTAACGAAGGTCGCGGGCGGAGCCCGCTCCCACAGACAGCCGGCAATTTGTGCCCTCTCGCCCTTGTGCCCTCGTCACGAATCAATACCGCAGCACCCGCTTCGGTTTCCACGGCAGCAGCCCACGCCAGTACTGGATCATCACGAAGCCGGTTGCCAGCCCTCCGAGGTGGGCAAAATGGGCGACGCCGCCGCCGCGGGTGAAGACGCCAAGGTAAACCTCGATGCCGGCGAAGAGCATCACCGCGAACTTGGCCTTCATCGGAATCGGCGGGAACAGCGGCATGATGATGCGGTTGGGGAACATCATGCCGAAGCCGAGCAGGATGCCGTAGACACCGCCGGAAATGCCCACCGTGGGATAGGGCTCGCCGCTGAAGCTGGCCACGATCAGCTGGGCCACACCGGCGCCGACGATGGATACCAGCACGAAGCGCAGGTACGGCCCAGGGCCCCAGAAGCGCTCCAGATCGCTGCCGAACATCCACAGCGCCAGACAGTTGAACAGCAGATGCTGGACGCTGCCGTGCAGAAAGCCGTAGCTCAGCAGCTGCCAGATCTGGAACTGCGGCCAGCCACCGAGTTCAGGCGGCAGGCCGCTGCCGCCATTGCCCAGCGGCCACAGCGCGAAATGGATGGTCAACCAGGCCTGCGGGTCCATGGTCTGCAGCAGATAGATCAGGCCGCAGACAATCAACAGACCGCGGGTCATCGGAGGGACTTGCATGGGTATTCCTGTGCCGGCTAACCCGGATGGTTGGTTTTCGATCGAAAAACTGATCTGGGGTCAGTCGGGGAAAAGACCACCCCACATTGCCTCATCGAGCGTTTGCGCTTGGCGCCGGGCCGCTTTCACCCTGCCCTGTGCCGACACCGTGCAGCCCTCGGACTCCAGCAAACGGCGTTGGCGCTCGAAATCGGCCGAGCCCGGGGCAAAGGCAATACTGCCGCTGGCCCGCAGCACGCGATGCCAGGGCAGATCGTGGCCATCAGGCAACTGCGACAGCACCCGCGCCACCAGCCGCGCACGTCCAGGCAAACCGGCCCGCAGCGCAACAGCGCCATAGCTCAGCACCGAGCCGCGTGGAATCGCGGCCACAGCGTCAAGAATCTGCTCGCGCGCGCGCTCGGCACTGACTCGCCCACGGCCGGCGCGATCGGATGGAAGGCTGCTAACATCGTCCATATCGATCATCCGGAATCGTTCCCATGCACAATTTTGAAGACATCCGCTCGCATCTTGCCAGCCGACACCAGTTGAACCAGAACCAACCCTTCGTGATCAGTCTGGACCTGAATCTGCCGGCCGGGCGTGTGCAGAGTCTATTCCTGGCCGACATTGAAACCGAGGACGGCAAGCGTTTGCTGCGCATGTCCACCCCGGTGGCTCCGCTGGCACGATTGCCGGCGGAAAAATGCCTGCGCTTCAACTGGGCTCAACGTGTCGGCTTTCTGGCGGTGGACGACCTCGACGGCACCGCCTACGTGCATCTGTGTGAGAACCGTGGCTATGGCTCGCTGAGCACGCGGGAACTGGATCGGGTACTCAATGAGCTGGGCTCATTGGCCGATGGTCTGGAGTCGCTGGTGTCGCCAGGCGAAGACCGCACCTGAGAGCGGACGCTGCTTTGCAGTCACGCTGTGCTCTAATGGGCATTCGTACCGAGAGATCGCACTCCAGCGCCGACCCATGCCTCTGGAACTCCTGTTGTTGCTGGGCCTGGTCCTGCTCAACGGCTTCTTCGCACTCAGCGAGATGGCCGTGGTCACCTCGCGCAAGGGCCGGCTGAAGCAGCAGGCCGAGAGCAACCGCGGTGCCCGCGCGGCTCTGAAACTGGCGGAGCATCCGGAAACCTTTCTCTCCGCCGTACAGACCGGAATCACGCTGGTCGGCATTCTGACCGGCGTGGTCAGTGGCGCCGCCATCGGGGCGCGGATTTCGGTCTGGTTGTCGGAGGTGGAACTGCTCGCGGCCTATGCCCAACCCCTGGGCCTGGGCATTGCGGTGGTCGGAATCACCTTGTTCAGCATCATTCTCGGCGAATTGATGCCCAAGCGCCTGGCACTGCTGGCGCCGGAGCGCATCGCCGTGATCGTTGGCGTGCCGATGCTGGTGTTCAGCCGGATCACCCATCCCTTTGTCGTGGTTCTGGCCTTCATCACCCGCACCAGTCTGCGCC
This sequence comes from Lysobacterales bacterium, assembly GCA_050250665.1. GTDB lineage: Bacteria > Pseudomonadota > Gammaproteobacteria > Xanthomonadales > SZUA-5 > JADKFD01. Next base: position 19,486 of record JBFWOF010000053.1, read on the forward strand.
TGCTGGGCGCCGGCGACAGCAACGAGTCACGCATCACCGAAGAAGAGATTCGCCTGCTGGTCGCCGAGAGCGCTGAACAGGGCGAGATCGAAGATATCGAACGCAACATGATCAACCGCGCGCTGCGGCTGTCGGATCGCAGCGCGGAGAGCGTGATGACGCCCCGCAACCGCATCGCCTGGCTGGATGCCGAAGCACCGCTGTCGGAGAATCTGGCGACGATGCGAACCACGCCCTACGCCAGCTATCCGGTCATGCGTGGCAGCGACAAGGAAGTGCTGGGGGTACTGACGGTCAAGTCCCTGATCGAACGCATCGGCTCGGGCGGCCAGTTCGATCTGTTCAAGCGTTTGGAGAAACCGCTGTTCGTGCCCGAATCCACCAGCGCGCTGAAATTGCTGAAGGACCTTGGCGATGCCGAATCGCGGCTGGCATTGGTGGTGGACGAATACGGCGATCTGCAGGGTCTGGTCACCCGCAACGATGTCATGGCAGCCATCCTCGGTGCCACGGTCCATCAGGGCCGGCTGGAAACCGATGACGCCATGATCGTCAGCCGCGCCGACGGCAGCTATCTGCTCGACGGCGCGCTCAAGATCGAGGATCTGCGGGATCTGCTGGAACTGCCGGCACTACCCGGCGAGGGCGAACACGAATACCAGACCCTGGCCGGCATGCTGATCTCCGAACTCGGCCATATTCCCAAGGTGGCGGAGACCTACGACTTCGACGATTACCGCTTCGAGGTCGTCGACCTGGATGGCGCCAGGGTCGACAAGGTGCTGGTGTCACTGCTGCGATCGAATCCGCCAGCAGCCTGACCGCGTGGCTCGCCTGCACGCTCAGGTGCAGTCAACTCTTCGGCGTCAACCCGAACACTGGAAATAGAGGATGTCGGTCGAATCCTTGTCGGTGGACTGACCCAGACTGATCTTGCCGGATTTGCGCAACTGCACCTCATCGCGATGCAGACGCAGTTCGTCGTCGTCGTCCAGGCGCAGATAGGTGCCGTTGGTGCTGCGGTCGGTCAACACGAAATAACCGCGCCGGAACTCGATGGTGGCGTGGTTGCGCGACACCCATTCGTTGTCGATGACCAGCGAACTGCTGGGATCGCGACCCAGACCGAAAGGTGGCGCCAGACTGGACAGTTCGATCAGCTGACCACGATAGCGCAGGGTCAGCTTGGCACCAGCCGGCGCGTCGTCGAGGCGGATCGCGCGCGCCACCATGGTGACGTTGGAGGTGTCTTCCTGCCAGATCACATCAACGATCTCGACCGGATTGTGCTTGCCGGCCACGCGCACATCGCCCAGATGGCGGGTGCGGATCATCGAGCTGTTGCTCATGCCCTGGATGGTGGTCAGCGTGGTCACGATCTGTTCGCGCTTGGCCATCTGGGTCATGCGCGCGGCGGTATTGACGGCATCGCCGTAAACATCGCCCTCTTCCAGCAGGGCCTCGCCATGATGCAGACCGATGCGCACCGCCAGGAAATCGCGCTGCCAGATCAGATCGCCGTGCACCCGGCGCTGCATGTCGATGGCCGACATGATTCCGGCCATGGGGCCCGGAAAGGTGCACATCAGTTCATCGCCGATGGTCTTGATGACCCGGCCGCCGTGCTGCTGGGTGATCTCGGTCAGTACCGAAAGAACCGCCGAGGTGATCGACCGGGCGCCGACGTCGCCAAGCTTCTCGAACAGCTTGGTGCTGCCCGCGATGTCGGCAAAGAGGATGGTGATGGGCTGAAGACTCATGGGTCCAATGCTAGGCGATCGCCACCGGCGGGCAAAGTAGGGAAAGTCCAGTATTCGCGATACTGGTCGATCAGCGACAAAAAATTTGTGCAGCTTTGATGATTCAAGTTGCCCAAGGCTACACGGGTATGTCAACCGTTGCCGGACTGGATCGTTGTCCATGGCAAACAATTCGCCCGATCCGGCCGAAAATCCCGTCAGGAGGCTGCATGAACACGCCGCGACATGTCTTTGCGTCATTCCTTTTTCTGGGCCTGATGCTCGCGGGAGCCCACGTCATGGCGGCCGATCCAGCCAACAAGGCCGGCTATGTCATCGGCAGCAACATCAGCGGCACCTTCTATGACCCGGCCCAGAACGGGCAAGGCTTCGTGCTGCAACACATTGTCAGCAATGGTCAACCTTTGCTGCTGGCCACCTGGTTCACCTATCTGGACGGTCAACAGCGCTGGCTGATCGGTGTCGGCAGTGCCTCCGGCAACCAGGCCAGCATCCCGCTGTCGATCACCCGCGGCGCCGATTTCCCGCCGCGTTTCGATCCGGCGACTGCCCAGGTGGAGCCCTGGGGCACGCTGACGCTGAGTTTCAGCGACGCCAGCCATGGCAGCGCCAGCTGGACCAGCAGCTATGCAGGATTCAACAACGGCAGTATGCCGATTGAACGTCTGACCACGCCCGACAACCGTTTTGAGCCGACCGTGGGGCAGATTGCAGCCTGCCACAGCGGCTCCTGGTATGACCCGGCGCAGAGTGGACATGGCATCTTCACCGAGATACTGGGCAGCGGCAGCAACCGCCAGTTGCTGGCGATCTGGTACGCCTACCTCAATGGCGAACAGCGCTGGATGACGGCTCTGGGGCCGGTGGTCGGCAACTCGGCGACGCTGAGCGCAACCATCACCAGCGGCGCCGATTTTCCGCCCGCATTCAATCCGGCCAATGTCGTCAGCCAGCCCTGGGGCACGATGACCTTCACCGGCGTCGACGCCGACCATGCCAGCTGGAGCTGGACCAGCACCCAGCCGGGATTCGGCAGCGGCAGCCTCAATCTGACCCGGCTGAGTGCGCTCAGCGGCAGCGACTGCGGACCGAGCAGCGACAAGAGCGCCGCCCGCTTTCTGACCCAGGCCAGCTTCGGGCCGACGCCGGCCGATGTCGCCAGCGTGCGCACGCTCGGCTATGCCGGCTGGATTGATGCCCAGATGGCGGTACCGGCGACCCTGCAGCGCCCCACCATCGAGCAGCAGATCGCCGCCCAGGTAGTGGTGGATCCGCGCAATGCCCAGTTCTACCGGGCCTACCGGCAAGAGCGCTGGTTCAACTCGGCCCTGTATGCACCTGACCAGTTGCGCCAGCGCATGGCTTTCGCGCTGTCGCAGATTCTGGTGCTGTCCGAGGTCGGTGCGCTCGACAACAACCCCATCGGCGTCGCCGAATACAACGACATTCTGCTGCGCAATGCCTTCGGCAACTACCGCAGCCTGCTGCGCGAGGTCACGCTGAGCCCGATGATGGGCACCTTCCTGACCCATCTGCGCAACCAGAAGACCGACTGGACGCTGGACGACAGCAATGCGCTGGTGCCCAGCCTGATCCAGCCGGATGAGAACTACGCCCGTGAGGTCATGCAGCTGTTCTCGATAGGCCTGATCGAGCGCAATCGCGATTTCAGTCCGATCCTGAGCAATGGCGTACCGGTACCCACCTACACCCAGGACCTCGTCACGGCCACCGCGCGGGTGCTGACCGGCTTCAGCTATTCCTGTTCGGGCCCCACCACGGTCAGCGGCGTGTTCATCAACCGCAACTGCACCCAGACCAGCGGCACCGCGGGCCAGTTCTCGACCACCCAGTTCTTCTCTACGCCCGGTCGCTACGCGGTGCCTGGCACGGTCACGGCGCTGGCGCATCCAGACACCTATCAGCCCATGGTCTGCTATCCGCGCTACAGCGACACCGGGCGCTCGGCGACCGCCAGCAACAACTACGCGGTGCTGCCAGCCCCCAACGACACCAAGGTCCTGCTCGGCGGCATCACCATCCAGCCGAGCCCGGTGGCCTGCTACACCTCGACACCGGCCAGCGACCAGCAGACCTGCATCGATTACTGCAACACCCAGCTGGAAACCCTGCTCGACTCGCTGTACCTGCATCCCAACGTGCCGCCGATGATGGCCAGGCAGCTGATCCAGCGCCTGACCACCAGCAATCCCTCGCCCAGCTACATCGAGCGCGTTGCCGCGGTATTCGAAGACGATGGCAGCGGCGTGCGCGGCAATCTCGGCGCCGTGGTCAAGGCCATCCTGCTCGATCCCGAGGCCCGGGCGAGCACGCCGGCCACCGAGTTCGGCAAGCTACGCGAACCGCTGCTGCGGCTGACCGCCATCCTGCGCGCCTTCGGGGTACAGAACGGCCTGAATGGCGCCAATGGTCTGAGCGGCACCGAACGCGGTGGCCTCGGCCAGGCGCCGCTGCGGGCCACGTCGGTGTTCAATTTCTACGAGCCGGACTACCAACAGCCGGGCGAGATCGCCGACGCCGGCCTGTATTCACCGGAATTCCAGATCCTCAACGAATCGACCTTCATCAGCATGTCCGACGAGTTCTGGCGCCGCATCTTCAGCGGTTACAGCACGACCAGCACCACCACCACCGGCTTTGCCACACCCAACAACGCAGCCTATCTGTCGCCGACCGTGATCGATGCCATTCCCGCCGGCCATGCGGAACTGGTGGAGGAACTCAACCAGCGCCTGCTGTACGGCAGCATGAGCGAGAGCATGCGCGGCAAGTTGCTGGCTTTGCTCGACACCGGCATGGCGGGCGCCGATCACCGTCGCAAGGTGCTCAGCCTGATCCACCTCATTGCCATCTCTTCCGAATTTGCCGTGCAACAGTAAGGAGCCGCCGTCATGGGTCACCACAGCAGCAACAATCGCCGCGAGTTCCTGAAGAAACTGGGCTGCAGCTTCGCCGCAGGCTCGCTGGCCAGCCTGATACCGCAACTGGCACTGATGCCGCGAGCCATGGCCCAGTCGGCCGGCGGCTACCGCGCTCTGGTCTGTGTCTATCTGGCTGGCGCCAATGACTCCTACAACTGGCTGGTGCCGCGCGACAGCGAGAGCTCCGGCAGCCGCTACGACACCTATCGACTGGCCCGCGGCGGCGTCTACAGCGGCAGCAACAGTTCGGGTCTGGCACTGGCTTTCAACGATCTGCTGCCGATCACGCCCAGCAACCAGAGCAGCGCCTTCGGCCTGCATCCGGCCAATGCCGACTTCACCGCCGTCAACGGCAGCGCCACCCAGGCCCACAGCGGCATCCAGACCCTGTTCAATCAGGGCAAGGCCGCCTTCGTCTGCAATACCGGCACGCTGGTGCGACCGATCAGCAAAAGCGAATACGAGAACGGCGCGCCGCGGCCACCGCAGCTGTTCTCGCACAACGATCAGGAACTGCAGTGGCAGGTGGGCATGTCGGCGCCGAGCAATCCGATGGCGCGCTTCGGCTGGGGTGGTCGCGTCGCCAAACTGGCGGCGGGCGGGCCACTGGCGAACGGGCTGTCGCCGACGATTTCAGTGGCCGGCGCCGCCCGCTTCCTGATCGGCGACCAGATTCTGCCCTATCAGCTGTCCAGCGCCGGCGTCGACCTGATCGACAACTACGCCGCCGACAGCAGCGCCAACTACTCCAATGTGCGCCGCGCGGTACTCGACGATCTGCTCGACGATGCCCAGGCCCATCCCTTCGCCCGCGGCTATTCCAGCATTGCCCGACGCTCGCTGGATGTGGGCGAAAGCCTGGCCACGCTGCTGGACGCCGCCGATGGCAGCGGCAATGTCACCAGCGTGTTTCCGGCAGGCAACTCGCTGGCGGACCAGCTGAAGATGGTGGCGCGCATGATCAAGGTCAGCCGAACGCTGGGCGCCAATCGCCAGGTCTATTACGTGCGCATGGGCAGTTTCGATCTGCATCAGGGCATGTTTGAAGCGGGTGGCGCGGTAGCGAGTACCGGCCACGGCGCGCTGCTGACCACGCTGAATCAGGCCCTGGGTGCCTTCTGGAGCGCGCTTGGCGAAATCAACGCCCGCAGTGAAGTCACCACTTTCACGATGAGCGACTTCGGGCGCACGCTGAGCGGCAATGGCAGCGGCTCCGACCACGCCTGGGGCGGCAATCTGCTGGTGCTGGGCGATGCGGTGCGCGGCAATCAGCTCTACGGCAAGTACCCGCAACTGATCCTCAATGCCAACGACAATGCCGCCCAGGACTGGAGCCTGTCACGCGGGCAGTACATCCCGACCACAGCGGTGGATCAGGTGGCCTCCACGCTGGCACGCTGGATGGGCGTCACCGACAGCGCAGCACTGAACTCGATCTTCCCGCAACTCGCCAACTTCAGCGGCAATGATCTCGGATTCATGAGTTGAAGCAGGCATCGGCAGGAGGAGCAGGGGTTTCTCCTGCCGACGCGGCCATGAGCCTGGCCATGGGAGTCCCTTTTGCTCCGGGCGGTGGGCTCATTCGCGCCGCAAACCGTGGCGGTAGGTCACGTTGACCCGAAGGGTCTACGTGACAGCTGTGCCGGTCAGGTAGACCGCCTCGCGGCCAAGATGGCACTTACACTAGAATCAAAAACTTGTGGACTTTTTGGGTGAGAGCACGCCCTACGGCACCTGTTCCAGCTCAGCCATGCTGGAATCATAGACATACACCCGATTGCGGCCGGCATGCTTGGAGGCGTACAGGGCGTGATCGGCATGAGCCAGCAGTCGATCCAGATCGTAGCCGGAATCTGCGCTGGAGCTGACCCCAAAGCTGGCGCTGACCTGGAAGCTGGCGCCATTGGCGCGACCATCGATGCCAGCAATGCGCTCGCGCAGCTTTGTAGCCAGCTCGCGGGCGCAATCCAGATCGCAGTCCGGGCGCAGAATCGCGAACTCTTCGCCGCCAATGCGCCCAAAGACGTCTTTGCCCGTCACCGCCGACTTCGACACCGACGCGACCTGGCGCAGCACCCAGTCGCCGGTGGCATGACCGAAGTGATCATTGATACGCTTGAACAGATCCAGATCAAACATGATCAGGCTGACGGCTCTGCGTTTGCGCTCGCTGGCTTGCAGCAACTCGCCGGCACGCTCGGTGAAATGACCGCGATTGCTGACGCCGGTCAGTGCATCGGTCTCGGCCATGCGCTTCAGCGCCATCTGGACGCGTTTGATGCGATAGGCCCAGAAGGCCAGCGAAGCCAGCAGCAGCAACACCAGCGCCAGTACCAGCTGGGTATTCGTAGCCGCCTGCTTGCTGACTTTCTGCTCCAGCTGCAGCACCTGGTTCTGGCGGTTCAACAGCTCGATGGTCTGGGTTTTCTGCAGGGTTTCGTGCTTGGCCAGCTGTACCGCCAGTTCGCGCGCCTTGGTGGCATCCAGGTAGGCCTTGTCGGCCTCGGCGTAATTGCGGTAGTGCTCGAGCGCCGCGGTGGTGTCGCCGCGTTCGATGGCCGTGTCATAGAGCGTCTTGTACGCCAGCACCAGCGGCAGCGAAAAGGCAATGCCGGCGCTCTGGGCGATGGCCTGCCGCGCGTGCCCCTCGGCCAGGGCGGCGTGACCGAGCTTGTATTCATATTGCGCCAGCAGGGAATGGATTTCGCCAATCAGGCGCGGATAGCGGGTAGCTTCGACTTCGGCCAGATGCTGCTGCAACAGGCTCACAGCTTCAGCCGTTCGTCCGTCGGCATCCCATTTGCGTGCCAGATAGCCGCGGATGAATCCTGCAACCAGGACCTCGCCCTCTTCCAGACAGCGCTGGATTCGATCCGTGAACTGCTGATCGTCCGCCGGCAGCGCCGCCTGATTGAACAGGGCTTCCAGTCGCATGAATTCAGCCTTGCAGCGCGTCCGCCCGCTGGTCGGTTCAGCCAGCACCATGTCTGCATAGTGGAGCGCAAGATCGTATTGCCCCACCTGGTTGTAGAGCACCATGGCACCGATCAAGTTCTGCTGTCGCAGCTGCTGATCGCTGATCTCGGGCAGTAATGCCAGAGTCTGGTCCAGGTAAGCCAGACCCTCCGCAAACTCCCGCGTAGCGGCAAAGTTGTTGACCAGGAACGCGCCAGCCTGGAAGCGCAGTGACACATCCGTAGCCTCGTCGAACAGCACCTTGAGATCGCGGATAGCGCCTTGAAAATCACCGGCCAGCGCCAGCCTGTAGGCCTGCAGATAGCGCAGGTGCTGACGCTGCTGCACGCTCGCTTCGGCACTGATGGCATCGAGTCGATCGAGCAGCAGCGAGAACTTGCCAGCATCGGAGCTGCGCACGGCATCCGCTTCGGCCAACAGTGATTCGAACTGATCCGAATCACCGTGGGCCTGAGGCGTCAGGCAGAGCAGCAGCGCCAGGCAGCTCGCGCGGAGCAATGACCGACTCGACATGGAACTGGCCGTGATCAGCGACCCGTTGCAACCCGCCGCGATTCAGTCTGCTGGTCGGGCTCCCGCGCCGGGTCCTGAGCCGGTTGCTCCTCCGGTTGCTGCGGCTCGTTCTCTGCCGGCAGCAAGATGAAGCAGACAGCCTCGCTGGCGCCCAGCAACTGCGGCAGACGTGACGCATCACGGCGCGCCAGGGCTTCGCGCAGCTCGGCACCCACATCCAGGCGGGATACTGCAGCCGCGTAGCTCTGATCGGACTGCTCAACCGAGGCACCCAATTGGGCCAGAAATTCAACAACCTTCGACATGCCGTTCTCCTGTGGACTTGGGGTGGGCTCAAGCGGCACGGAACTGCTGTTCCAGTGCGTCGAGTTTGGACTTGACCAGCGCATTGCTGAGCATCGGCCGAGCGGGCGGCACGATCAGCGTCGACTGCAGGGTGAGAGGCACCGAGGCCAGATCCCCCAGCGCCAGAGTTTCGATCCTCGGGGGGGCGATGGCCAGCGTCGCCGCTTCGTAGACGGTCACCCGGTGCTCGGCGGGATAGTCGGCACGCAGCACTTCAACCAGCAATTCCAGGTACGCAGCGTTGGTGCTCAGCCTGCGGCTGTGGACGTCACCGGTGATACCCACCTGCCAGAGGATCAGATAGGCAGCGACGTCGATGCGGCGCTGGTAGGCCATGAACTGGCTGGCCTCGAAATGCTGGCAGCCAAAACGGCCGGGATCGATGCCGAGATCGGCGTACAGGCAATCCTCAGCCGAGATACCGGGCTCCATGTGTGCGCGATAGCCCTCCTGACGGGCCTGCTCGATGGCCTGATGCGGCGCCAGCGCGAACACGCCCGGGTGCCCGTAAAAGGCGCCGCAGACGCGCTTTCCCGCCCGCACTTCGACCAGCATGGCCTCGACCATCTCGCGATAGGTCTGATGGCGTGATTTGCCTTCGCCGTAATAGGGCTGGAGACTGCGCACATCGGCGTGCATCTGCTGCAACCAGAGTTCCACCAGCGGATCGGATACCGCAGCGAAGACCACCTCTGCCTGCTCGATATGGCTGCGCGAGCGCGGGCTGATGTGCGCGCCCAGAGTCATCCCCAGACCCACGCAGACCAGTGAACCAGCAAGCTCGGCACCCTCAGTTTGCATCCAGCCCGGCCTCAGGAATGTGCAGCGGATGAATCATGGCCGCGGTGCGCGACCTGCGAGGGCACACCATATCCGAATGATGATTCAATGCAACAGGGCATGAGGCGCTAGAGGCACGGGCACGGGGGCGCGTGAGCAAGAGGGCAGGACAGTCACTCCTCGGGTCGAATCCCCTCACCCACTCGTGCCCTCAATGCTGTCCCTGTCGCTGCAGCCACTGCCTGCGGGTCAATTCCCAGCGGAAACCGAGCGCAGCGTCGGCTTCGCGGGCCAGCGCCACGAAGCCGAGCTTGTGCATCAGGCCACCGGCAGAACCGTTCCTGCCGGCGTGCCGGGTATGCAGACGGGTCACGGTCGAGGCGCTGTACACATGCTCGGCCAGCAGCGTGATCGCAGCGGCCGCAAAGCCGCGGTTCTGCGAAGATGCCAGCACGATGGCTCCCACCTCGCATTCCAGCCCACCCTCGGCAGCCGGGGTCGCCACCACACCGAGCAGGCCGACATCGGCAGCGCCGGCCTGCATCACCCAATAGCGCGCGCGCGAATTCGAATCGAGATTGGCCTTCAACGCCAGGTCGAATGCCCGCTGTGCCGCCGCCGGCGTCAGGGTCTCGGCCACCTGCCGCATCAGATCGGCGTCGGTATAGACAGCGCCATAGAATGATCGATCGGCCGCGCCCAAGGGCCGCAGGCGCAAGCTATCGCCGACCAACTCCCGCAGGGGCGGCATCTCAGGCAAGTGATCGTCCATCCACGCACCAGCTTTCATGCATCTGAAGTCGGGGCCGAGTCTTGCCGATGACCCGTACACCAGCAAGTCTGTAGAGCCGAACCCGAGCGCTTTCCTTCGCGTTCTTTCTGCTTTTCCTTCGCGTCCTTCGCGTCCCGCTTCTTCGCCCTCATGCGCCAGCAGGCAACAGCCAGCGACTCTTCCCGGGCTAGGCCGCGCGGCGCTCCGCCATCTTGTTGTTGCGAGTACGCAGCCAGGCCGCGTATTCGTCCAGATCGCCGTCGAACTCCTCGACATGCCCATCGGCCACGCGCCAATAGGTGTTGCAGACCAGGCCGGTGAGATGGCGGTCATGCGAGACCAGCACGATGGCGCCGCCGAAATCGCTCAAGGCCTCGGCCAGCGCTTCGCGGGTTTCCAGATCCAGATGGTTGGTGGGCTCGTCGAGCAGCATGACGTTGGGCTTGCGCCAGGCAATCAGCGCCAGCGCCAGACGCGCGCGCTCGCCACCGGAGAAACCATCGACCAATTCGAATGCGCGATTGCCCGGGAAGCTCCAGCGCCCCAGGTAATCGCGGAATTCCTGCACCGACACGCCGGGCGCAATCATGCGCATGTGATCGATCGGGCTCTGGCCCTCATGCAGCGATTCCACGGTGTGCTGGGCAAAGTAGCCGAGTTCCAGGTCCGGGTGGGCCATGCGCTCGCCCTTGAGCAGCGGCAATTCGCCAACCAGCGACTTGACCAGCGTCGACTTGCCGGCGCCATTGGGGCCGAGCAGACCGATGCGGTCGCCGGCTTCCAGACGGAAGTCGACATTGGCCAGCACCCGATGCTGGCCATAACCGGCATCGACATGATTCAGGCGGATCAGCGAGAACGGCAGCTTGACCGGATCGCTGAAACCGATCCGGACTTCGCGCTCGGCGCGCACCGCTTCGGTACCGGCCAGCTTGGCCAGACGCTTGACCCGCGATTGCGCCTGCTTGGCGCGCGCCGCCGAGGCCTTGAAGCGATCGATGAAGGCCTGCAGATGGGCGCGCTCAGCCTGCTCCTTCTCGAAGGCGATCTGCTGCAGGCGCAGATGTTCGGAGCGCTGGCGCTCGAAGCTGGTGTAGTCGCCGGTGTAGAGCTTGGCCTTGCCCTCATTCAGATGCAGCGTGTGCGTGCACAGCCCGTCGAGGAACTCGCGGTCGTGGGAGATCATCATCAGCATGCCCGGATACTTCAGCAGCCATTGCTCCAGCCACATCACCGCATCCAGATCCAGATGGTTGGTGGGCTCGTCCAGCAACAGCAGATCACTGGGCATCATCAGCGCCCGCGCCAGATTCAGGCGCACCCGCCAGCCGCCGGAAAAGGCCGACACCGGCATCTCGTGGGTGTCCGCCGTGAAGCCGAGTCCGTGCAGCAAACGACCGGCACGGGCAGTGGCATCGTAGCCATTGATTTCGGCCAGCTGCTGGTGCGCGGTAGCCACCGCATCCCAATCCTCGGCCGCCATCGCCTCTGCTTCGGCACGGATGATGGCGTGCACCTCGGTGTCACCCGAGAGCACGAAATCCAGCGCTGGATCCGGCAACGAAGGCGTTTCCTGAGCCACACTGGCAATGCGCAGCCGCTGCGGAATATCGACATCGCCCTTGTCCGCCTCCAGCTCACCCTGGATCACGGCGAACAGACTGGATTTGCCACAGCCATTGCGACCGATCACGCCGACACGCTGGCCGTCATGCAGGGCAATGTCCATTCCGGACAGCAACAGGCGCTCGCCGCGGCGCAGCGCGAAATTCTTGAAGGCAATCATGGGCGCGGAGTCTACGCTGGAGTTCTAGAGGGTTTGCGCCAGCGGGACGGTATTTTTTTGGGACGGGGGCACGGGGCACGGGGCACGGGAAAGGCTACGGGCTTCTGGCTCTTGCAGGTCCAGACTGGTCTGGATGCCACTTCCCCACCGCGCAAAGAGCGTCCAGACCAGTCCGGACCCGCGAAAGCGTCGAACCGGCGCCCTGCCCGCTCAGAACACGAAACCGATCCCCAAGGTCCAGGCGTCGGCGTCGCCGTTCACCAGCGCACGGCCACTGGCATCGGACCATTCGCGGTTGAGCTTGAGTATCCAGCTGTGGTCGGGCTCGTAGCGCAGGCCCAGCACATGCTTGCGCTCGCGTTCGCGGGAGACCAGTGCCGAGACGCTGGTCAGGTCCTGCACGCTGACGTAATCGTACTCGTAGATCAGGCTCAGACGGGCGTCGGGAAAGGCCTGAGGGCGCCAGTTGTCCGGGAGCCAGCGGTCGATGTCATGACCCAGCCGCGCATAGCCACCCCTGAAGGTGCCCGGATCGGCATGCTCGCGCTCGGCGCGCATGGACAGGTATTCGCCCGTGAACTTCCACGCGTCCCAGCGCCAGGTCCAGTCCAGACCAATGCCGCGCAGCTGCTGCTTGCCGGCATCGTCGTAGGCGCCACTGTAGATGCCCAGGCCCAGTGCCAGCTGATCGGTCTGACGCAGGGTCAGATGAGCGGCCAGGGCCTTGTCGTTGTTGTTGTCCTCGCCGAATCCCTGACGGTTGCTTCGCAGCCCGTTGAAACTGAAACGGTCATCCAGTCCGGCAATCAGGTAGGCCTCCCAATCCAGTTGCCAATCGGGACTGAGCTCCCTGTGGCCGACCAGTCCGAAGCCGTTGTCGGTCCAATCCGAGGGCGCGATCAGTCTCGACGACAGCGGCCGCGCAATCACGTCTCGGAGCGGAGCGTAGTGATCCGCCTCGTTGTTGCCGAAAGGCACCAGGATGACACCTGCGCGCAGGGACAATGAGTCGTTCCAGCCCAGATCCACATAGGCCTGTTCCAGCAGCACCTCACCACCGCGCTCGGTGCCGACCGCCGCGGCACGCTCGAATTCGATCTCGCTGAAGAAACTGATGCGCTCATGAGGCTGACCGCTCAGCACCAGCTCGAAGGACTCGGCATCGATGACCGAGTCCTGTCCGGCGCGCTTGCCGAAGTTGACAGCGCCGTAGCTGCTGATGGCGATGTCGCGCTGGCGCGCTGCACCCACCGCGGCAAGGGCCTGGCTTTGGGTTTCGACGTCAGCCCGCACCCGGGCCAGATCGGCGCCCAGGCCATCGACGGTCTTGCTGACGGCACCTACAGCGGCCGGCAGATCTGCTGACGGCGCGGCGGCGGAGCTCTGGACCAGCGCCCGGATCGCGGCCAGCTCGGCCTCCATCTGATCCCAGCGCGACTCCAGCGCACTCAATCGCGCCTCCACGTCGGCGGTGTCGGCCGCATCAATGGATGGACCGATCAGCGCCAGCATCAGGGCCACCACCAGACGATGTGGCTTTGCAGAGCGGTTCACAGGCTTACCTCCAGAATGATGGGTTCGGCATTCCCCTTGGAGCCCTGAAGCAGCAAGGCATAGCTGCCCAGCGGCACACCGCGGGCGACATTCAGATTGAACTCGATGCCGCCATCTCCACGGCGCTTGAATTGGCCGATACGAAAGCGCGTATCGGCGACACCCCCACTGCTGACCATGGCCGTGTCGATGGCCTCAAGGCCGGAGCCTTCGATGCGCAGGGTCACGCTGCGCCCCGCCCGGATCACCCGCGGGCTGAATCGATCAATGCGAATGGACAGCGGCGGATTGACCTCGGAAGGCTGACCCGTCACCGGCTCCTGACTGGCCGTCGGCTCTGCCGCAGGCTGCGCGGCCGGCGGCAGCTGGATGATGGGCTGCTCAGGTTTGCCCTCGGGCGCGCTGGAAACGGGCGCAGCGGTGGTCTGCGTTGCGGGCACTGAAGGCTTCGTCGGGGCGCTGGCGGCTGGGATGGGCCGCTCAGGCGCCGGAGCGGGCACTTGCGTTTCGCCTTCTCTATCTGCCTTCGTTTCTGGCGGCGGCCTGACCGCGGTCGGCTCGACGCCGGCAGCGGGTGTGGGGCCGGTCTGCGACTCTGCAACCACCGCCATGCCGGCATCGTCCACCTTGTTGATGCTGGGGGCTGGCGCCGTGGTTACGACAGCAGGATTCTCATCGGGCGGCGTGGAGGCCGGGTCCTGCTCAACCGTCGCCGGCCGCAGCAACCAGATCGCCAGCGCCACCGGCACCAGGGCCGCCAACCACCAGCCTCGTGCGCTCGCGGGTCGGGTGTTGGTCGGTACTACCGGCGAGGCGCCACGCGTGAGCCCGCCAGCAATTGGCGCTGTTGCGGTTTGCGTCGAGGGCGCGATCTGCTGGATGCGGGCATCGGGCCCAATGCCGGCGAGAATCTCGCGCAGACGCAGCACCAGATCGTCGGCGCTCGCCGGTCTTTGCTCGGGCAGCTTCTGCACACATTGCTCGATCAGCATCAGCAGTGGCTTGGGGGCACCGCTGATGCGCGAAGCCAGCGCCGGCAAGGGCGCAGCGACTACCCGGGCCACAGTCGACTGGACAGTGTCGCCGCGGAAGGGATTTTCGCCAGCGAGCAGGGTGTAGAACAGCAAGCCGAGTGCGTACACATCCGACGATGTCGTGTGGCTGGCGCCCGACATCACTTCGGGGGCCACGAATTCGGGCGTTCCCACGAAATAGCCTGACGCCGTCAGGGAACTGTCACCGGATTGGGCGATGCCGAAATCGAGCAACTTGCAGCGGCCGTCCTCCAGCACCCGAACATTCTCGGGTTTCAGATCCCGGTGCAGCACGCCGACCCGATGCGCCGCGGCAATTGCCTCAGCCACTCCAAGCATCACCTGCACCTGAGCGCGCAGCGTCTGCGGTCGATGCATCCACTGGCTCAGATCCTCGCCGGACAGAAACTCCAGTACCAGGAACGGAGACTGCTGGTCGACCCCGAATTCCAGCAGGGTCACGATGTTCGGATGGTTCAGCCTGCCCATGGTCTGGGCTTCGCGCAAGAAGCGCTCATTGGCCTGCGGATCGCGACCCAGCGTGACCAGCTTGATGGCCACCTCGCGGCCGATGTCCGGATCTACCGCCAGGAACACTCGTCCCATGCCACCTGTGCCGAGCAAACGCTTGACCCAGTATTTGCCGATCTGTTTGGGGTGCGTGTCGGTGTTCACTTGGGCGGTCGTGATTTCATCGTCAGAGCAGTGTGATCCACCGGCATTAGCGCAAGCTTGTGAAGCACCCACCGGGCCAGCGCTGACGCTCGGGACCATCAGCCCATGAATTGCGCACGCCGGAACATAGGCAATTCAGCCCTGCAAAGCCTTGATCTGTCGCAACTTGAGCGTTGTGACAATTGTTCAACAGCCCTAGCAGACTGAAAACCGAGCTCGATCGGTTTTCTGATACCGTGTTCTCAGTGTGAAGATGAGGTCTGACTATGCTGCGTTTCAGGAGCTGGGCGTTGGGAGAACTGGAAGTGGCGGTCTGCAACTCGCTGTGGGATCAAGGCGAAAGCGATGTGCGTGGCATGTACGAGCTGGTCGGTCGGCAGCGTGGCATTACCTCGAACACCATCCAGTCGGCCATGGAGCGCATGTATCGCAAGGGCGTGTTGCGACGCCGCAAGGTCAGCCATGCCTATGTCTACGCGCCGGCAATGAGCCGCGCTGAATTTGCGGCGGGTGTGCTGGAGGGGGTCAGTGCCGCGCTCGGACAGGCCGGTGCACAGCCACTGATGGCCGCCTTTGTCGAGCGTGCGGGACAAGCGGATCCGGCGACACTGGATCAGCTGGAGGCGCTGCTTCGGCAGGCGCGTGAGCGCCGCGAGCCCTAGGACAGTCCGATGAATCTCGGCCTCTACGTGATCGATGTCTGGCTGCTGGTGCTGGCCCTCTCGGTAGTGCTCTGGTCGCTGCGGCTCCCGGCTCTGCTGGAACGCGCGCGGCACTACACGCCCGAAGTGCGCGCCCGTCGCCTGTACCTCTATGCGCTGCTCCCGTGGGCTCTGGCGTGGCTGAGCGTGATCCTGGCGTTTACCCCAACCTGGATGGTCGCGAGAGGCTGGATCGGCGACTGGTGTCTGTCCCGACATCAGGGTCTGGCATCGGCATGCCCCATGCATGGTGCGGCCGTGGAACCAAACCTGCTGGCGCCCTCGATTGCCCTGCTGGTCTTGCTGCTGGCTGCCGTGATGGCCTTGCGCGTGGCCTGGATGCTGCGTCTGGCGCTGCGAGCGGCACAGCGCTTCGGCTGCGTGCGCCGAGCTACCCTGCGGGTCGATGGCCTGGACGTGGATCTGGTGAGCTGCGCTGAACCGGTGGCGCTGTCGCTGTGTGTACCCAGGGACCGTGTGGTGCTCTCGGAACAACTGGCGTCGACGCTGGACGAGTCCGAGCTGCGGGCCTTGATCGAACACGAGCGCGCCCATCTGGCGCGGCGTGACGGCGTCGGCATGCTGGTGATGACCATCGCCAGTGCCATCCTGCTGCCCCATGCGCGGCAAACCCTGCGTGCCGCATGGGCACTGGCCGTCGAGCAGAGCTGCGATCGAGTCGCCGCCTATCGGGTCGGAGCCCTGCCCCTCGCCAGCGCCTTGATCAAGTACGCCCGCCATGCCGGCGCAGCTTCGGCTCAACCGGCGCTGGCCAGTCGCTTCGGCCAGAGTGATCTGGAGGCAAGGGTCAGGGCCTTGCTGGATCCCCCGACGAATCTGATGGCACCCCGCGAGCGCTGGCTGTGGTCGCCGTTGTGGAGCCTGCCGCTGGCATTCGTGCTGCACGAAGTCGGCGAGTTCCTGCTGCTGCCCCTGGTGCGCTGATGAGCCCGAAACCAGCGCACTGGCAGCATTACAAAACCGATCGCCACTCGGTGTTTTCACCCAGCGCCTTGCAGGAACATCGCTCAAGCGCTGCCGTAACGGGTTTCGACCTTTATACCCATGGACTGGAGCAGCGCGCTGGGCAGCACGCCGCCGGCACAGACCACGACGGCGTCATTGCCGAGTTCACGCCGCTGACCTTCCACCTGCATGACGATCGATTCGGGCGCTATGGACAGGACTTCACTACGCAGCAGGACCTGGAGCCGACCTTGAGCGCTGGCCTCCTGCAAACGCTGCCGATTGGCCTGCTTGAGCCGGTTCATCGCCTCGCCGCGATAGCTGAGCGTCACCGAGGCCAGGTCGGCGCAGGCCAGCGCGGCCTCGACGGCGCTGTCGCCACCGCCGACGACCAGCACCCGCTGACCCCGATGCTGTTCCGGATCCAGCACCCGATAGACCACCTTTGGCAACTCCTCGCCAGGCACGCCGAGCTTGCGTGGCGTTCCGCGCCTGCCAATGGCCAGCAGCACCGAGCGCGCCCGCAATACGCCCGCCGTGGTGTGCACGCGAAAGCCCGGGCCATCGGGCTCCACCCGCTCCATGCGCACGCCGTAGCGAATCTGCAATCGGGCGCGAGCAACGATGTCGAGCCAGAACTCCAGCAGCTTTTCCTTGCTGACCTCGACAAAGCTCATCTTGCCGACTACCGGCAGATGCACCGGTGCGGTCATCGCGATCTTGCGCCGCGGGTAGTGCAGCACGCTGCCGCCAAGCCCCTCCTCCTGCTCGATCAGGGCGTAGCGCAAGCGGGCCTCGATGGCACCGAGTCCGGCGGCAATTCCGGCCGGCCCGGCGCCGACAATGACCACGTCCAGATCGAAGCTCGGATCCCGGCGTCGGGCAATGCTCGCCATCGCCTGCCTTCCCTGCTCTGCCGCCTTGCGTATCAGGCCCATGCCGCCCAGTTCGCCGGCGATGTACAGGCCGGGAACATTGGATTCGAACTCCGGCGTGACTTCGGGAATGTCCACCCCGCGGCGCTCACTGCCAAAAACCAGGGTAATGGCTTCCACCGGACAGGCCGCGGCGCAGGCGCCATGGCCAATGCAGGCCGCCGGACTGACCAGCACGGCCTTGCCATCGACGATACCGATGGCCTGTTCCGGGCAGGCCCGGGCGCAGCCACCGGAACCGATGCAGATGGCCGGGTCGACCACCGGATGCAGCGACGGCGCCTCGGTGAGGCCGGCCTGTTCGGAGTCGGCCAGACTGCGCCGACTGGCAGTCTCTGCGCGACGCCGCAGCCACAGATAGAAAAGCACCGCCGCCAGCACGGGCACGGCGTATATCAGAGCCAGCATCAGGTCGGGATCGGTCATGGGCCTGACTCTAGCCAAGCTCGGCCCCCAGGACTGTTGCGATTGCGCAATCCTTCGGTCGGCATTCATTGTTTCGGGCAAGGACAAGCCCGATGAATGCGCGAGCGCAAGTAGGCGAATCGCCGGTGCGGCTGAAGCCGACCGCGGCAGTTCCCGCCAACAATGCAAGCGCGAGGCCGTGGCGCCATGTCCTGCTGTGGACCGGCCTCGGCCTGCTGGTGCTGTACGGTGCCCGCACCGATGCCTACGCAGTTGATTCAGACCTGGCGTACTGGCTGGGCGTGGCCGGCGGCAGCGCCATGCTCATCCTGTTGCTGTATCCACTGCGCAAACGACTGGACCGCTATCTCCCGCTGGGCCGTCTGCGTTACTGGTTTTCCGGGCACATGGTGCTGGGTATCGCCGGACCGGTGCTGATCCTGCTGCACTGCAAGCTTTCGCTGGGATCGTTGAACGCCAAGGTGGCGTTCTGGTCGATGGTGGTGGTTGCCAGCAGCGGCATCGTCGGTCGCTTCCTCTATGCGCAACTGCATCGCGGTCTGTACGGCCGGCAACGCAGTGCCGGCGAACTGCGCAGCGAGGCCGCAGCAGCTCTGGAGGCCGCCGCACCGATGCTGGATCAGCACAGCCAGGCCCATGCGGCGCTGGCCGCATTTGCACGGCTTGCCGCCGACACTGGCCGTCGCGGTCTGGCGGCGCCCTGGCAGCAGCTGTCCCTGCCCTGGAAGGCGCGCTCCATCTGGAGAATCTACGTGGCTGATGTCTTGAGCCATCACGGCCGAGTGGAACCTGCCCATCTGCAGCGACTGACGACTCTGCTGCAGCAATACCTGGATGCCGCCTGTGCGGCGGCCCGCTTCGGCGCGGTCGAGCGGCTGTTCTCGCTGTGGCATGTCGCGCACCTGCCACTGGTGCTGATCCTGGTGCTGACCGCCGGCTTCCACGTGCTGGCCGTGCACATGTACTGATGACTGCCCATGCCCACCACCTCACTTCCGGAAAAAACCGATCGTCAATCGGAAAGTGTGATCTGCGTCCACTTTTCAGTCGACTTCAACGAGGCTTGTGGCTGATGGCTCTGGCCGCCGCCATGATCGGTGGAAGCGCCGAAGCAGGCCTGCTGGAGCGCGCGCTGATGCCCGGGAAAGTGATCCGGGGACATCAGCCCTACGAGGCCGAGTGCGAGCGCTGCCACTCATCCTTCGACAAGGGACAGCAGCCACAGCTGTGCCTGGATTGCCACAAGGAGGTCGCCAGCGATATTCAAGGCACACACGGCCTGCACGGGCGCCAGTCGAGCCAGCGCTGCGTCGACTGCCACAGCGAGCATCTGGGCGCAGACGCGAGCATCGTCAGGCTTGATCAGAGCACCTTCGACCATGCACTCACTGATTTTGCGCTGACCGGCAAACATCAGGCCGCCCAATGCAGTGGCTGCCACGCCGCCGGCAGGAAGCATCGCGAGGCCAACTCCAGCTGTGTGTCCTGCCATCACCAGGACAATCGCCATCAATCGAAACTGGGCGATGGCTGTGGCGATTGCCACGCCACGAGCGGCTGGAAGACCACCACATCGTTCGATCATGGACTCACCGGATTCCGGCTGCTGGGCGCGCACGCCAGGGTCGAATGCGGGCTGTGTCATGCCGAGAGCGCAGTCAGCAAACGGCTGAGACACGACTGTCTGAGCTGCCATCGGCAGGATGATCCGCACCGGGGCTCGATGGGTGAGGACTGCGCCCAGTGTCACGTCGAGAGCGACTGGAAGACCGCGCGTTTCGATCACCGCCAGACCGGGTTTGTTCTGCTCGGGAAACACGCTGAGGCCAGCTGCGGCGATTGCCACCAGACCAGGGGCGAGTATCGCGGCGCGCCCGAAACCTGCGCGGGCTGCCACGGCAAGGATGACCGCCATCGCGGCACGCTGGGCGATCGCTGCGAGAGCTGCCACGACAGCAGCCAATGGCAGCGGGCGCCCGGCTTCGATCACTCACGCACGCGCTTTGTCCTGGTTGGCGGTCATCTGCGCAGCGACTGCAAGGGCTGCCATGTCGACGCAGCGCACTTCCGTGACACCAGCACCGCTTGCGTTGATTGCCATCGCCAGGATGACAGTCACAAGGGCCGCAATGGCCTTCAATGTGGCGACTGTCACGATGCCCGCGACTGGAAGACCAGTCTGTTTGATCACGACCGGGCCACTGAATTCGTCTTGCGCGGCAGCCATCGCAAGGCCAGCTGCGAGGCCTGCCACATCGAAGCGGTGACGGCGGTCAAGCCCGGCGCCCAGTGCATCGACTGTCATCTGGCCGATGACGTCCATCAGACCAGACTCGGTCGGCAGTGCGGCGACTGCCATCAGGAACAGGACTGGAAGTCCTCCACCCACAACCACGATCTGGGCAAGTTTCCGCTGATCGGAGGGCACCGGCAGGTGGCCTGCGGCGACTGCCATCGCACCCAGCTGTTTGCCGATACCGATGGCGCCTGCAGCAGCTGTCACCGCAAGGACGATGCCCATGGCGGCCGCTACGGCACCGACTGCGGCCGCTGTCATGTCGCCCGGGACTGGCAGATCTGGGATTTCGACCACAGCAGTACCGCATTTGCCCTCAGCGGTGCCCATCAGCGCACGCGCTGTGCCAGCTGCCACAGCCCCAGCACCGGCCCGAAGCTCTCGCGCCAGTGCGTCAGCTGCCACGCGCAGGACGATGTACACGAAGGCGGCTTCGGTCGCCGCTGTGCCCGATGCCACACCACGACTTCGTTCAGCGAGGTCATCTCCCGCGTTTCCGGACAAACACCATGAACGCCAAGCGCCCAATGAATGCACGAACTGCCCTGCAGAGTCGCGAGCCGAAGACATGGCCTCGGCCCGAGTCGGCAATCACCGGCGAGGCCGACCATGCCCTGCAACCGATCGTCCCCAGGCATCTGTGGCTCTGGGTGGTGCTGTTGATTGCGATGACGCTGGCGGCAGTTCCGGCGCACGCCGCCGAGGTCGATCCCGGATTCGATCATCTGGTCACCGGCTTTGCCCTGTCCGGCCGGCACCGCGACGCCAAGTGCGAAAGCTGCCATCTGAATGGCGTGCTCAAAGGCACACCCAAGGTCTGTGCCACCTGCCACAGTCAGGGCAGCCGCTTTCAGACCAGCAAACTGCCGACCCAGCATGTGCCGGTCCGTGGTGCCAGCTGCGACAGTTGTCACCGCAGCGACGCCTGGTCACCTGCGCGGTTCTCGCATGCCGAAATCGCAAAAGGGAGCTGCGCCAGTTGCCACAATGGTGTTACCGCGGCCGGAAAATCAGCGAGCCATCTGGCCACCTCTCTAAGCTGCGACAGTTGCCATCGCAGCAATGCCTGGTCGCCAGCGCTGTTCGACCACAGCCAGGTCAGCGCCGGAACCTGCTCCACCTGCCACAACGGCAACGGCGCGACCGGCAAACCGAGCAATCACATCAGCACCAGCCAGTCCTGCGACGTCTGCCATCGCAGCAACGGCTGGACGCCCGCCACCTTCAACCACAATGGCGTCGCTGCGGGCAGCTGCGCCAGCTGCCACAACGGCACCAACGCCAGCGGCAAGGGCGCCAATCATGTTCCGACCAGCCAGTCCTGCGATGTCTGCCACCGCAGCACGGGCTGGACGCCCGCGACCTTCAGCCACAACGGCATCGCCTCGGGCAGCTGCGCCACCTGCCATAACGGCACCATCGCCAGCGGCAAGAACGCCAATCATGTTCCGACCAGCCAGTCCTGCGATGCCTGTCACCGCAGCACGGGCTGGACACCCGCCACCTTCAGCCACAACGGCATCGCCTCCGGCAGCTGCGCGAGCTGCCACAACGGCACCATCGCCAGCGGCAAGAACGCCAATCATGTTCCGACCAGCCAGTCCTACGATGTCTGCCACCGCAGCACGGGCTGGACACCGGCGACCTTCAGCCACAACGGCATCGCCTCCGGCAGCTGCGCCACCTGCCATAACGGCACCATCGCCAGCGGCAAGAACGCCAATCATGTTCCGACCAGCCAGTCCTGCGATGTCTGCCACCGCAGCACGGGCTGGACACCGGCGACCTTCAGCCACAACGGCATCGCCGCGGGTACCTGTGCCACCTGCCACAACGGCAGCACCGCCCTGGGCAAGCCGGCCAATCACATTCCGACCACCGCCTCCTGCGACGCCTGCCATCGCAACACGGCGTGGTTGCCGTCCATCTTCAACCACAGCTCGGTGACCGCTGGCAGCTGCGCCAGTTGCCACAACGGTAACAATGCCACCGGCAAACCCAGCACCCACATCGCCACGTCGCAGTCCTGCGATGTCTGTCATCGGACCAATGGCTGGACCCCGGCGACCTTCGCTCACACTGGCGTCAATCCAGGCAGCTGCGCCAGTTGCCACAACGGCAGCACGGCCACCGGCAAGCCCGGCAACCACATTCCGACCACCCAGTCCTGCGATGCCTGCCATCGCACGACCGCCTGGCTGCCCTCAACTTTCAACCACAGCGGCGTAGCCCCCGGCGCCTGCGCCAGCTGTCACAACGGCAGCTTCGCCGCCGGCAAACCGGCCACGCACGTTCCCACCACCCAATCCTGTGACGCCTGTCATCAGACCTCGGCCTGGACACCCGCGAACTTCAACCACAGCGGCGTCAGTCCCGGTGCCTGTGCCAGCTGCCACAACGGCAGCACCGCCACCGGCAAGCCCGGCAACCATATCCCGACGACGCAGTCCTGCGACGCCTGCCACCGCACGACCGCCTGGCTGCCCTCGACCTTCAAACACAGCGGCGTAGCCCCCGGCGCCTGCGCCAGCTGTCACAACGGCAGCTTCGCCGCCGGCAAGCCGGCGACTCATATCCCCACCACCCAGTCCTGCGATGCCTG
>JBFWOF010000054.1:0-41737 GCA_050250665.1 Lysobacterales bacterium
GCACAGCACCGGAAGCGTGATGTTGAAAGTGGTAGCGTTTGCAGCGAGGGTCGTGGACATCAGCGTAGCTCCTTGAGGTTTTGGCACCGCAGAGGATCTCGCGTCCACGGCCCTCATGGCATCTACGACGGGTTGGGGGCACGGGAAACGGGGCACGGGCTGCTGGCCCCGGCCACGTCAACCGTCCTTGGCCTCCGGCTTCGGCAGCGTGTCCTGGCGGTACTGCACATCGGACAGCAGTCGCTGCAGTTCCTTACGGACCACGAAGTAGCACTCGCAGGCGCGGGTTTCCAGGCCGGCGCGATCGAGCACCGTGATGTGGCCGCGGCGATAGCGGATGAAGCCCAGTTCCTGCAGGTGGCCGGCGGCTTCGGTGATGCCTTCGCGGCGTACGCCGAGCATGCTGCCGAGCAACTCCTGGGTCATCACCAGCTCGGACGAGGCCGAACGGTCCAGGGTCAGCAGCAGCCAGCGGCTCAGCTGCTGTTCCACCAGATGGTGGCGGTTGCAGGCCGCTGTTTGTGCGATCTGCGTGATCAGCGCCTGGGTGTAGCGCAGCAACAGCCGCTGCAGCAGCTCAAAGCGATTGAACTCGTCCTTGAGCGAGCGCGCATCCAGGCGGTAGGCGTGGCCGGCGGTCTGGACCACCGCGGAACTTGGCGTGCTGTCGCCACCCATGAACAGGGAAATACCGACGATGCCCTCATTGCCCACGCCCGCGGCCTCGGCCGATGCGCCAGTGGCCATCACATAGTGCAGGGAGATGATCGAAGTCGTCGGGAAATACGCATGATGCATCTGGCTGCCGGGCTCGTAGAGCATCTTGCCCAGTGGCAGATAGACCAGTTCCAGGTTTCCGGCCAGTCGCTCGAACTCGGCTGTCGGCAGCGCCGCCAGCAGGTGATTCTGATTGGGAGTGTGATCTGCTGTCATAGGCTTGGGTCCGGCAAGTCAGTCGGCATGATCTCCACGCCAATGCCGCGATAACCCACGTACCGACTGGCCGCATTGAACATCGGTTCGCCGCTGACCCGAAATTGCTGACGGGAGCCGTCCGGGCGCATGCGGCTGAAGACGAAATCCAGGAACGGCCGGCGCTCTGCGATCGCAGCGCGCAGCCGGTCGCGCTGCGACTCATCCCATCCCGAAGATCTCTGCTTCAAGGCGGGGTCCTCCTGATCGGCTGCAAGTCCCAGCAGTTCGAGCGCCGGGCCATAGATGCGGGTGAATCTGCCACCATCATCCTGCTCCCAATACCAGTCGGCGGCCAGTTCGGTCAGGCTGCGATAGCGCGCCTCACTCTCACGCAGCTCGGCAGTACGCTCGGCCACCACCTGTTCCAGATGCAGATTGGCCTGCTCGATCTTCTTGTACAACAAACGTACCTCCAGCATGTTATGTATGCGGGTTCTGGCCTCGATCAGATCGAAAGGCTTGGCGATGAAATCCTTGGCGCCGGCCTGCAGTGCCCTGAGCTTGTGTCCGGGCTGCGCCGTGAACACGATCACCGGTAGATAGTCATCGGCGACGTCGAGTTTCAGTGCTTCCATCACTTCGAAGCCATCCATCTGGGGCATCTGCAGGTCCAGCAGAATCAGGTCGAAGTGCTGTGCCCGGTGTAGCTCAAAGACCTCCGCCGGATTCGTCGTCGAGCTCACCTGGCTGTAGCCGGTGTCTGCGAGCAACTGCTCCAGCAATTGCACATTGGCGCTCTGGTCATCCACGATCAGAATCCGCGCGGCGAGAATCTCGGACGGACTGACGATCGTCATCGGATGGCGCCATCAGGTCGGCGCGAGAGCATCTTGGCGTGCTGCAGTGCCAGATCCAGCGTTTCCATGAATTCAGTGACCTTGATGGGTTTGGTGAGATAGCGGAAGAAGCCGGCAGCCAGCCCGTGCCGGATGTCGTTGGGCATGGCTCTGGCGCTCAGGGCGATCACCGGGATGTGCGTCGTCAGAGGATCATCGATCAGCATCCGCAGCGCACGGATGCCGCTGATACCGGGCAGATTGATGTCCATCAGGATGACATCGGGGTGGGCACCGCGCGCCAGTTCGATGCCCCGGGTGGCATCGCGCGCAGTCAGCAGGTAGATGTCGGGGCGGCGCTCGATCAGGTCCTCGACCAGCAGCAGATTGGCCGGATTGTCTTCCACATACAGCAGCGTGTTGATGCGCGCTTCAGCGGGACTTTGCACCGGGGGCGCCGCGTATGCGGGCACGTCGCTGCGCGAAACGCCCTCGGACACATCCAGCTCCACCCAGAAGGTGCTGCCCGCATCCTCGGCCGAGTCGACCCCGATACGGCCGCGCATCAGTTCCACCAGACGCTTGGTCATCACCAGGCCGATGCCGGTGCCCTCCTCGACACTGGCCTCCCGACCCAGCCGATTGAAAGGTTGGAACAGCTGCGTCTGCTGCTCGGTAGACAAACCTGGGCCGCTGTCGCGGACGCTGATGCGCACCCGGCCTTCGTCGCCCGGAGACCAGGACACCACCACGAAGCCCTGCTCCCGGTTGTACTTGACCGCGTTCGACAGCAGATTGATCAGGATCTGTTTGACCCGGGTGCGATCGGCGATGACGAAACAGTCGACGTCCAGATTGGCAAAGGTCACGCTGATCGCGCGCTTCTGCGCCTGGGCTTCGATCATGGCCTGGCATTCGAGCATGACTTCGGCCAGCGAGATCGGCTCCATCGACAGCGACAGCTTGCCGGACTCGACCATGGCCAGATCCAGAATCTCGTTGATCAACTCCAGCAGATACCAACCCGCGCGCAGAATCTGATCCACGCCACGTTTCTGTGCTGGCGTCGGCTCCGGCGTGCCGGACTCGATCAACTGGGCAAAACCTAGGATGGCGCTGAGCGGCGTACGCAGCTCGTGGCTCATGCCGGACAGGAAATCGGATTTGGCCTGGTTGGCGGCTTCAGCGGCAGCCATGGCCTGTTTTAGCTGCACTTCCACCCGTTTTCGGGCCGTGTTGTCGGTGCCTATCAGCAGGTAGCCGATCAGCTCCGCGCTGTCATCGCGCAGTGCGGTGATCGAGATGATGGCTGGAAAGCGACTCTGGTCCTTGCAGATGTAGGTCAGTTCGTAAATGTCTTCGATGCCGCGCGAGGCCTTGTAGGCCAAGGCCTCGAAACCCGGCAGGATGGTGGTTCCCAGCTCGGCGCTAAGCGCCTGGGCGCGCGCCTCCACCTCGGACTGATCGTGCAGATCACTGGGCTTGCGCTGGTCGACCACCTCGGCGGCGCGGTAGCCGAGCATGCGCTCGGCGCCGGTGTTGAACAGCTGGATGATGCCGAGTTCGTCGGTGGCGATGATCGAGAAATTGGGGCTGTTCAGAATGGCATTCTGCAGCGCGCCGGTCTTCATCAGCGCCTGTCGTCGTCGGTGGCCATTGGGCTGGTCAACCAAAGGAAATTCCCAGCTGAGATTTGAATTCGCACGCTGACACGCCCGCCGCGCGCGGTCTGTGCGCCAGCACGCTTACAGCCTGGGTACGCTGGCGCACAGATTCGTGGGTGACCAGAGGCCAAGCTGGTTACCTTCCCACGGCTCAAGGATCGACCATGAAAACCCAGTTCTCTCACCTCGCCCTTGCGGCGCTGCTGGCGCTCTCGGCGGGCGCTTGTGCGACCCCCGCAAGCGCCGGACATCGGCATCACCAGAACTACAATGACCAGGATCGTCGCCGCGAGATCTGCCAGGAATGCGGCACCGTGCGCGACATCACCAGGATCAGCAGCGGATCACGCCGCGGCAACACCGGTGCGATCGTCGTCGGCGCCCTGATCGGTGGCGCGCTCGGCAATCAGGTCGGCAAGGGTGATGGCCGCAAGGCTGCCACAGTGGCCGGTGCCGTTGCCGGCGGTGTGGTCGGCAACAAGGTCTCCAAGGACAAGAACCGCAAGACCATCTATCGCATCAGCGTGCGCATGGACAACGGTCGCGTCTACAGCTTCGACCAAGGCAGTTCCAACCACATGCGCGCGGGTTCGCGGGTGGTGGTCGACGGCGGTCGGGTCTATCCGGCTGACTGATGCGTAACGGCCATGAACTGGCTTGGTGCAGTAGCCCGTTGTGCCGCGCAGCGGCTCAGCGGGGCCTCTCTTGCGTCACCGCCTTGGCCATCCAGCGAGCCAGGCACGAAGCGGCCTTGCCTAGGGATGCGCACCTGCGCGGCCGCGCTTGATCCTCAGCCAATGCAAAGCGGCGCCGCAGCGCGGCGCCCTCCACAGCAGAGGCTGCTTACATCTGGCGTCATTGCGACCCCGGACTTGATCCGGGGGAAGCAATCCAGACGTTCGCATTCGAGAGCGCTGGATTGCTTCGTCACTGCGTTCCTCGCAATGACGAGCTCCTCCCGAAACTGCCCACGGGCCATGAACCACAAGCTGCCTGTAGGAGCGACCTCGCGTCGCGACCGGCAAGTCGCACGTCCGCAGCAGGGGTCGCGCCGCAAGGGCGCTCCAGGTGGACGAAGCCGTCGCTGCGCTCCTCGCAATGACGCATCAGCAGCTATCGACCAGGGTTCCTGGATCGCGTGACGAAGCAATCCGGGGAAGCTCCCTGGCGCTGCTGCCGTCAATGCATGTTCAGCGAGCCACCGAACAAGCCCAGCAGACCGATCACGATCAGATAGATCGCGACGATGTAGTTGAGCAGCCGCGGCTGCACCAGGATCAGGATGCCAGCAACCAATGCCAGCAACGGGGCAATGCTGATGTTGAGGTTCATGGAGTTTCCAGCGGTGTGGGTGGATCCCGATCACACACCCCGGGCGCGGGCGCAGTCGGTGCGACAGCGCACCGAAGCCGGAACGGAACTCGCCGCCAGCCAACGTACGACAACGTACAGACCCCATGGTTGGTCTCCGCGAGGATGCAAGGCCTAGACCCACCAAGGAACACAAGCCATGACCAGCCGCGACCAGTACGTCGAAAAGATGAAGGCGCAGATCGACCAGCTCAACGAGAACATGAAGGCGCTGGAAGTGAAAGCCCAGGAAGCCAGCGACGAGGCCCGTGCGAAGTACGATGCGCAGATCAGCAAGATGCAGGACCAGTCCAAGGTGGCGATGGCCAAGCTCGCCGACATGAAGGCAGCCGGCACCGATACCTGGGATGCCATGGTTGCCGAGATGGAGAAGGTGCGCGATGCCTTCGTGCATTCCTTCAGCTACTTCAAGTCGCAGATCAAGTAGCGGTCAGAACGCTGCCGGGCTGGATCCCTCAGTGCGGCTTGCCGGAAGGCAAGGGTGTCAGCTGGATACGGGGTTCTGGTGTGTGCGTCACGGTCCAGTAGCTCAGGCCCGCAATCGCCAGCAGCGCTGCGAGCAGAATGGCGAGGGCCGAGCGCCATGCCGCGAATCGCCCCGGTCTGGCCGTGCCTGGCGTCGCTGGGGTCGTAGCAGCCGCCTCCGCGCAGACGGCACGCCAGGCTTCGGCGATGGCCGCGTCCAAAGCTTTCAGGGCTCCGCTGCGCGCCGCGCCCGGAGCAAGATCAATCACAAATCGATCCAGATCCAGATCGAGGGTTGCCGCCATGTGGCCGGGTTGCCGGTAGCGACGCATCAGCAGCAGAACCTGGCGGTCGCCCGGGAACTCGACCTTCACATCCCAGTCGCTGCCCAGCAGGTCGAGCAGTACTTGACCGGTTCGGGTATCGATCACTCGGGGTGAATCCACCCAATGGGTGTTGGCCCATTCGCTGGCTTGGGTTTCGACGCGGATCGAGTCGCACGGGGACAGCTGCACCGCCAGGGTCGCATTGGGATCGGGCGCATTGCGCGCCAGCGCCGCCGGCCCCGGGCTGGTGCCCGGTCTCGATGGAACAACGGACGCGGGTTCCGTGCGCAGCAGTCCTCGCAACCACCAGCCGAGCGCGAAGCCCGATCCCGACACGATCAGCCACGGCAGACCCCCGAAAACGGCCACGTACATGAATCCGGTGAAAGCCAGCTCCAGGGTGTTCGACGGCGCCGGCCGCGTCAGCAGTTCCCACAGAATCATGATCAGCAACAGCGCAACCGGCGACAGCACCCACAACACCATGCCCAGCCACAGTCTTGCCCGAGGCAATCCCAGCACCAGCAGCGCCGGGATCGCGACGAGCACAGCCAGTCCCCACCAGGAGTCGTCCATCAACAGGTCCTTCCGGCACGCCGTCCGCAGCTGACCCGACCTTGCTCACGCGCGGGCATTCCCTGGACACGCAGTCGGGCGACTGGATGGGACGCGCCCGTCAGCCTGGATCAATCGCAATCGAAGTCCTTGCTTCCCAGCGGCTTGCACTGCGCCGGAAAGCCGTGTTGCTGCCAGTAGCGCAGCAATCCACTGCGGATCACGTAGTCCTTGAAGGTGGCCGATTTGCGATAGGAGGCATACACCGGCAACCAGGCTGTCCAGGCGTTGGTGGCCTCGTCGTGCTGGCCCAGCGCGATCAGCAGGGCGGCCTGCTGGGCATTGCTGGCATCGCCCTCGCTCAGGGTCGAGAGTCGCGCGCGCAGCAGGGTGTGATCCACTTCGGGGTGATCGAGGGCCTCGTAGAGTTCGTCGAAATCATGCCAGCCGCGCAATCCGGACAGATTGGCGCCGACCAGATAGAAGGCCTCGCGCATGCGCAACGCATGCAGGGTGAACAGGATCGGGATATCCGGGCCGATCACGCCCTTGGCGGCAGCGGCATTGATCTCGGCGCGGGCCTCGTCGGCGCGTTTGAGCAACAACAGGGCGCCGGCCAGATTGGCGCGACAGGGCGCGTAGGTTGGTTCGAGCTCGCGGCAGCGGCGGAAATCCGCCTCGGACTGCTCGAAGTATCCGGCCCGGATCAGCGAATAGCCGCGCCAGTTGATCAGATCGACATTGCGCGGTTCGATCGTGAGTGCGCGGTTGTAGCCATCCAGGATCGACGCCAGCTCAACCGTGGCCTCGCCGCTGGCAGCGTCGAGCATCTGCGACAGGCTGATCACGCCGAGCGCCAGACCCTGATCGGGCTCGATCGCCAGTGCCGCGCCCGCCAGTTCGCGGGCTTTGGCCCGCGCCTGCGCCGGCGTCTCGGCGAGCGCCCAGCCGTATTCCGCGGCGAAGGCAAACACGGCTGCGCGCATCGCCAGGGCATCGCTGAAGCCCGGATCCAGCTCGACGGCCTGCGCGAGCAGATCGGCTACCCGCGACAACTCAACCCGGGCGTAGTACAGCGTGCGTGCCTGCAGAAACAGGGCGTAGGCATCGACGTTGCCGGTGCGCTTGCGCACCTGGCTCAGCGCACCGAAATCAACGCCCAGGTTCTGGTCGATGGCGGCGACGATGGCCGCGGCAATCTCGTCCTGGATGTCGAACAGATTGTCGGTGCTCAGGACCCGATCGAAAGTCTCGGACCACAGCTGGGCATCGCGGCTGGCATCGATCAGCTGGGCGCTGATGCGGATGCGGTCGCCGGCCTTGCGCACACTGCCTTCCAGCACATGGCGCACTTTGAGCGCGTCGGCGATGGCCGGAACGCCCAGCGACTGCTGTGAGCGAAACTGGAAAGAGGAGGTCCGGGAAGCCACCACCAGTCCGTCCACCGAGGCCAGCACGTTGAGAATCTCCTCGGCGATCCCGTCGGCAAAATAGGCCTGATCGGCCTGCGCCGAGAGATCGGCGAAAGGCAGCACGGCGATGGATACCGCCGGTGTGTCAGCGGGTGCGGGCGGCGACTCTGCCGCAGTGGCCGCTGCGGCCGCCGTGGGCGCCGGTGCCGGTGCGGGCATCGCCGCCGGGCGAAACCAGAACAACGCGGCGACCGCCAGCAACAGCGCGATCACGGCCAGATCAAGCTTGCGCGCGGTCAGGTCGACGGCGCTCTGCGATCGATCGACTTCGCTGTCGCGCCTGAGCCCCTGCGGTGTCAGCTCGAACACCCAGGAGAACACCAGCGCCGGCAGAAAGCCGACCGCCAGCAGCATCACCAGCGCCTTCAGCACCCAGCCCGGCGTGTCGTAGATCGGCAGCAGCGTTTCCGCGACCTGTACGATCAGCCAGGCCGCCACCAGATACAGTCCGGCCATGCGGATGACATTGCGGCGCTTGAGTTCACCCAGGAAGGACACTCAAGGCGCTCCGTCAGCGTCGATGCCGCACTCGAAATCGGTTTCGCCCAAGGGACGACAGGCCTCAGGCCAGCCCTTTTCGCGCCAGTAATCGACAAAGCCGTAGGCCCGCAGTCGCGACTTGACCTCCGGATCACGCAGGAGGGGGTGACCCTTGGCCTGATTGTCGTTGAGATAGGCGAAGTAGAGGCTTTGCAGGGTGGCGCCGCTGCGCTCGATCTCGGCGTTGTACAAGGCCAGCGCCTGTCTGGCGACCAGATAGTAGAGAGCTTCACCTGCAGGAGCCTGGGCCAGCGCCGCGTGCAGCTGCGCCTCGTCCAGTTCCTGGCCCTCCAGGGCCCAGGGCAGCAGCATTTGCGCGATGCGCGCATCTTCGGGCCAGCGCTCGGCGACTTCGGCCAAGCGCTGCTGCGCCTCGGCGACGCGGCCCCAGATGACGGCGTAGTCGAGCAAGCCGAATTTGCCGCTCGAACTATCGGGATTCAGCACCCGCAAGCGGGCGATTGCGTCTTCAACATCGCTGCGCAGATCGAAGTGCACTGCGGTGTCATGGACCCTGACCCAGCCGATGCCGAAGTAGGGATCCAGTTCCACCAGCTGCAGCGCCGCCGCTCGCGAATCGCGTGCCCGACCGACCATGTTCAGCAGTTCGGCATAGTCCTCGCGTACATCGGGGTAGCCGGGATCAATCCGCATGGCCTGCAGATAGCGGCGCTCGGCTTCGGCGTACTTGAACTGATTGCGGGCGAGATTGCCCAGGGCGTGGTTGACCGCTGCAGAATCGGGCTCGATCAGGGCCGCGCGTCTGGCCGCATCGCCCTGCTGGACCAGGAATTCGGCCGGCGACGCGTTTGGTACGTACCAGATGCCGACATCGTAGCTCAGCGACAGCGAGGTCCAGCCGGCGGCAAAGCCCGGCTCCAGCGCCACCGCGGACTTGAAGTGCTCGATGGCCACGGCAATGTCTTCGCGACTGCGCAGCAACGCGCGACCCTTCAGATAGTGATCGTAGGCCTCAGGCTGGATCGACAGCCGTGGCGCGGCTGGTGCCACCATACCGAGCGAGGTCTGCAGCGCCGATCCGACCCGATTGGCCAGATCATCCTGCAGCGCAAACACGCTTTCGAGCTTGCGGTCATAGGTCTCGGACCACACATGAAAGCCGTCGGCGACCCGGATCAGCTGCGCCGTGACCCGGATGTCCTGACCATCGCGGCGCACGCTGCCCTCGACAATATGGCTGACGCCGAGCTTGCCGCCGATCTCGCGGATATCGCCGCCCTTGCCCTTGAACTCGAACACCGAGGTGCGTGCCGCCACCTTCAGCCCCGGGATCTTGGCCAGCACGTTCAGCAATTCCTCGGTCATGCCATCGGAGAAATATTCCTGCTCCGGATCGCTGCTGAGGTTGGCGAAGGGCAGTACCGCGATCGAGGGTGCGTCATCGCCGGGCTGCGTGGCCGGTACCGCTGCGGCCACGGTCACAGCGTCCGCGCTGGCATCCGGCACGGCAGCGTCCGGTTGCCGCGGCCAGTAGCGATCCGCGATCACCACCCCGACGACGGCGATCATCCCGAGCACGATCAACTGATCCATGCGCCGCGCTGTCAGCGAGGTGGCGTTCGGCGCCTGAGTCACTTCGCTGTCGCGCTTCAGGCCTTCGGGCGTGAGTTCGAAAATCCACGAGAACACCAGCGCCGGTACAAAACCCAGCGCCAGCAACAGCACCAGCGCCTTCAGCACCCAGGCCGGCGTATCGAAGATCGGCAGCAGGGTTTCTGCCACCTGCACGAACAACCACGCGCCCACGATGTACAGGCCGGCCATGCGGATGACGTTGCGACGCTTGAGTTCGCTCAGAAAGCTCATCGCTGTCGCTCCGGATCACTCACAGACATAGGCGCCCTCAGCATTCTTGCGGCACTGATCCGGCGGACCGAACTCATCCCAGACCTGAGTCAGACCGATCTGCTCGACGAATTGCGCAAATTCGGGCGCCCTGCGGGTGGCGGCGCCGGCGGGGCTCCAGAGCCCGAAGAACACCAATGCATCCGAATCGGTGGGCCCGCGGAGCATGACTTCGAGTGCTCTTTGCGATTGCTGCAAACGGATCAAGGCGTAGGCTGCAGCACCGGCAACAACGTCGGGATCGGTGGCGAGGTAGGCCTCGATGCGGCGCACGGCTTCAGCGCGCTGCTGGTCATCGCCCAGGCTGCCTTCGGCGACCAGTCGGGGCGTGCCGGGCGGGAATGTACCCATGAACACTTCCAGGCCCTGGGCGAGTGCATCGATGGCCGCCCCGGTGTTGCCGCGGGCCTGTTCAAGATGGTTCAGGCCCACGCCCACATTGCTCAGCCCGGACTGGGCCGCGAGCCGGAGCTGGCGCTCACCCTCGGCCAGCTCGCCAGCAAAGACATGTTCCGCGCCGCGCCACATCAGTGCATTGGGCAACAGCGGATCAATGGCCAGCGTGCGCTCCAAGTAGTCGATTCCCCGCTGTTGGTAGCCGCTGGAAATCAGCATGGTGGCCAGCCAGAAGTTGGACAGCACATCATCGGGCTCGACGCTGACTGCGCGCTGGTAGGAATGTCGAGCAGCCACAAACTGGCGTGTGCTTTCCTGGCTCTGTCCCATCACCGCGTACGGCTCGGCAAAGTTGGGGTCGATCGCGATGGCGGCCCTGGCATGCTCGACGGCAGCCGCAACCGAGCTCTTGAAGTCCGCCGAAGCATACTGGGGCGCCAGCGCATACAGCGTCCCCAGTCGAGAGTGTGCACGGGCGTACCCGGGATCCAGCGTCAGCGCCTGCTGCATCAAGGCGATGGCGTGGGCAAATTGCGGTCCCTCGCGCCGATTGAAGATCGCCGTGGCCTGCAGGTACAGCGCATAGGCCTCCGGGCTGTCGGTGGCTATCGGCACCAGTCGCTGCTGCTGGTCGCCCTGGAGGATGATTTCGAGCTTGCCGGTGATGGCGCGGGCAATGCGTTCCTGCAACTCGAAGATGTCACCGAGATCGCCGTCGTAGGTCTCCGACCACAGATGGAAGCCATCGCTGACGTGGATCAGCTGGGCAGTGATGCGCACCTTGTCCCCCTGCTTGCGCACCGAGCCTTCCAGCACATGGGCCACGCCCAGGGCGGCGCCGATATCCACCAGGCTCTCGTTGCGACCCTTGAACTGGAAGGACGAGGTGCGACCAGCCACCTTGAGCTCGCGCACCTGGGTCAGCGCGTTGAGGATTTCCTCGGAGATACCGTCGGAGAAATACTCGTTGTCGGGGTCGGCGCTCATGTTGACGAAGGGCAGCACGGCGATCGATTTCTCGACCACGGTGGGCCGAGTACCCACGGTCGCTGGCGCCTTTGCGGCGACGTCGGCGGCAGCGCCGGATTCGACGCTGGCTTCCGGGTGGTTCCCCGCCCTGGGCCAGTAGCGGTCGGCGGCCATCAGCGCCAGCAGGGCGACGACGCCCACCAGCGTCAGCAAATCCAGCCGGCGCGCCGTGCGCAGGCCAACGGCGTCGGTGCTGGCAGCGCCGGTATCGCGCTTCAAACCCTCCGGCGTGAGTTCGAAAATCCACGAGAACACCAGTGCCGGCACAAAACCCAGCGCCAGCAGCAGCACCAGCGCCTTCAGCACCCAGGCCGGCGTGTCGAAGATCGGCAGCAGGGTTTCCGCCACCTGCACGAACAACCAGGCGCCCACGATGTACAGGCCGGCCATGCGGATGACGTTGCGGCGCTTGAGTTCGGCGAGCAGACGCAAGGGCAGTGCTCTGGTTATGCGCGACTGGATGGGCGATCTTACCTGATGTCGTCCGTGATCCTGCATTGCGATCAGGACGCCTCTGAAGTACAGACCTCAGTCTCCCGCGGATGCGCGAAGCGACGAGATTGCAGGTGAAATCGTTTGAGGGAATGTGGCGGATCTCGACTGGGGCCTGCATCTGATCGATATCGATCATTCCATCGGCGACCTGGTTCGCATCGCCGGTCGTCAGGCGGACGGGTGGATCGCGAGCCGCTGCGCAGCAGAGGCCGATTGAGTCGGGACCGGGTCACGCTGTCGCCCGTGGATTAGGCTGATCCTCGCCAGGTCCCTGATACTCGGGCTTCAAGTCATCGGGGGGAATTCAGATGCTCCTTCGCCGCGTCATCGCCCGCCTGCGCAATCAGGAGTGGACGGCAGTTGCCATCGATCTGGTGATCGTGGTCCTCGGTGTCTTTCTGGGTTTGCAGGCCAGCAACTGGAACGCCGCGCGTGACGATCGCGCCAGCGAGCTGCTCTATCTCGGCTACCTCGCCGAGGACTTCGAGGACGATCTGCATGAGATCGACCATGTGATCAGCGTCACTGGATGGCGACTGTCAGCGCTGGCGGCGGTGATCACGACGGCCACCGGAGAGCCGATGCCGGCGACCCGGGCGACGCCCGACGGCGCCATGGCGATTAACCCCGTGCCGGCCTATGCGCCGACCACACCGCAATCGGTGGTCATGGCAATGTCCTTGCTGGTCACCTTCGACAGTTCCGATCTGGCCTATCAGACCCTGGTCAGCACGGGCGGCATCCGTCTGGTTCGCAATCCGGAACTGGCGCGCAGAATGCAGGCCTATTACGCCGCGGTTCGTGACCTCCAGCGCATTGAAACGCGCCTGACCACCTATCGCGATGGACTCGCCGAGGCCCTGCAAAGGGCGGGGGTGGCCTGGATCGACGAGCTGAGCGTCGACGAGGCCGCCGAAGTCGCCAGAGACCATCCGGAGGTGTTGGCGGCGATGAAGAATTTCTGGGCATTCAATGACTGGCATCTGAGCACCCTCAGGCGCATTCGCACCCTGGCCGCCGAGCTGCAGGTGACCGCCCAAGGCGAGGCCAGTCATTGACCCGCGCACAGGCCATGAAACCCCGGCGTCATTGCGACCCCGGACCTGATCCGGGGGAAGCAATCCAGGGGCGTGCGGCGATACCTGGATTGCTTCGTCCCGCCACGCTGCGCTCGCGGCTAAAGGCGCGCTCCTCGCAATGACGCCGGGGGCGGTGATGCCGGGCGACCAGCCTTGCTGTCCACAGAGCCGCGGCCGCCGGCGCGAATACCCGCCGGCGCTCACGCCGGAGGCGCGCTACGGTCGCGGCAGGCAAGGCCCATTGCGCGTAGCCCGTTGTGCCGCGTAGCGGCTCAGCGGGGCTTCTCGCATCATCGCCTGCAGAGTGCCGGGGAGCCGCTGCGCGGCACTCGCAGCCTACGAACGGTGGCAGCGGACTTGGTCCGCGATGCCCTCCATCACGGTGCGCGCTGCTGTTGCCATTGCTCGAAGCTCTGCTTCAGCGCCAGCCAGCGTGGGTGCTGATGCAGCGAGTCCAGTCCGGGCTCGATCGAGGCGCGCAGATAGATGGCCGGGTTGGCCAGTTTGGCCAGCGCCTCCAGGAGTTCCATTGCCCGTTCTGGATCAGCGGCGCGGGCATAGGCGATGGCCAGTTCGAAGTGGATGTCGATGCTGGCCCAGACGTCTCTGGGCGCATTCTCGACATAGTCGCGTTCTGCCGCCTGCACGCCTTCCAGATCTCCCAACATGCCCGGCAGCAGACAGGGGTAGTACCAGGCGTTGGCGCTCCAGCCGCCGGGGTAGGGCACCTCCTGCTGGTCCAGGCGTGCCTGTATGGCCAGCAATGCTGTCCGGGCCTGCGCCGTTTCGCCCAGAACCAGGCTGGCCTCGGCCTCGGCCAGCGCATGGGCTTCGGAGAAGCCGGTTGGCGAGTGCAGTTCCGGCGGCCAAAGATCCGGCGAAAGCGCGCGCTCGATGCGTTGCCGATCGCGGCTCAGCAAGGCGGCGCGAAAGGGCTGGTTCCGACCGCGATCGCTATGCGAGCTCTCGACCAAGGCCCAGGCAGCTTCGACGTCGCCACGCCTGAGCTTGACCTCGATGCCGTTCCAGAGGGTATCGGCACCCAGCCGCGCGGCGGTTTGTAGCAGCGCGTCGGCGCGATCGTGCTCGCCGATCACCGAAAGCACTTGAGAAAAGTCCATCAGCGCTTCGATGTTGACCGGGTCAATCTGCAGCGCGCGCTCGAAGGCCGCGACCGAGTCGTCGATGCGGCCATCGCGTCGGGCCACGAAAGCTCTGGCCAACCAGGCCTCCACATGCTCGGGTGAACGGGCCAGCACCCGCGCCAGGACGGCCTCGGCAGCGGCGTAGTCACGATTGCCCCAGTAGTCGTCATAGGCCTGCGCCATCCAGGTTTCGGTCGACTCCGGTGCCAGGCGGCGGGCTGCCTGCAACGACTCGGCGGCGGCTTCACGCATGTCCCGATGGCCTGGCGAATACCAGTAAATCCCCAACTGGGCGCGGGCCTTGCGGGCGTAGGCGTCGGCAAACTGCGGATCCAGCGCGATGGCCTGATCGAGCATCGCAATGGCCCGGGTGTAGCGTTTGTCCGACAGGCGATCGTACTCGGACAGCAGTTTGCCCTGAAGGAAGGCCTCGTAGGCGCGCACGTTGCTGGTCGACCCTGCCGCCAGGGTTGCCGCTTCTGCCGGGGTCAGTACCACCTGCAGTGCCTGGGTCACAACCCGGGCGATGTCGGCTTGAATGGCGAACAGATTGTCCGCGGTCAGCTCGCGATCATAGGTCTCGGCCCACAGATGCTCGTCGCTGCCACCGTCGATCAACTGCACATTGATGCGCACCTGATCGCCGGAGCGTTGCACCGCACCTTCCAGCACCACCGCGGCGCCGAGTTCAGCGGCGATTTCGGGCACCGATTTCTGGGTATCCCGGTAGCGCATCATCGAGGTGCGGGAAATCACCCGCAGGCTGGCCACTTTCGACAGCTGGGTCAGCAGGTCGTCGTGTATGCCCTCGGCGAAGAAGGCGTCTTCGCTGCGCTCGCTGCGATTGCGAAAGGGCAGCACCGCCACCAACCCGGCGGTGCGGGCGGTGCCTACCGCCTTGGGAGCAACGCTGGCCGCGCCGGTG
The DNA here is from genome assembly GCA_050250665.1 of Lysobacterales bacterium. Taxonomy (GTDB): domain Bacteria; phylum Pseudomonadota; class Gammaproteobacteria; order Xanthomonadales; family SZUA-5; genus JADKFD01. The sequence continues at coordinate 15,080 of JBFWOF010000054.1, forward strand.
TCGATCGCCGCAGACTGACGTGGCCAGTAGCGATCGGCGGCGATGGCGGCCAGCAACAGCAGTACGCCCGCCAGTGTCAGTTGATCCATGCGTCTGGCGGTGCGCGGTGCCACCGACTGTGCCGGGTCGATGTCGGCATCGCGCTTGAGGCCCTCCGGCGTCAGCTCGAAAATCCAGCTGAATACCAACGCCGGGAAGAAGCCGATGGCCAACAGCACCACCAGCGCCTTGAGCACCCAGGCCGGCGTTTCGAAGATCGGCAGCAGCGTCTCGGCCACCTGCAGGATCAACCAGGCGCCGACGATATACAAACCGGCCATGCGGATGACATTGCGGCGCTTGAGTTCGGCGAGCAGACGCAAGGGCAGTTCTCTCCATCAGCATGGCGCAGATAGGATGATCTTACCTTGGCAGATCACGCCTGAGTGAGCCGCTACGCGGCACCCGCGGCCCAGGATCCTGTGGGAGCGGACTCTGTCCGCGATGCTTTGGTCCGTGGCGTAGACGCAGCCCGAATTGGCGGCCGTATGCCGGGTCCCTCGCGTCGGCAGGCTTTGAAAGAGCCGCAGTCCATACACGCGAGGCGCCCGGCGCCTTGCTGCCCACAGAGCCGCGGCCGCCGGCGCGACTACCCGCTGGCGCTTACCCAGGCCCACGCGCGCCGGAGCCGCGCTACGTCGCGGCACTCTTGGGCCATTGCCACCGATGCTTCCCGGCACGGCCGACGGGCCATGAATGACCTTGCCGGATCAGTGCGCCTTTGAGGAGGGACGCGCGCCTGCGCGGCCGCTCTTGATGCCGCACGAATGCAAAGCGGCGCCGCAGCGCGGCGCCCTCCACAGCAACGGTACGATTGACGCTGAGCCTGGCCGTCCACGGAGCCGCGCTACGGTCGCGGCACCCGCGGCCCACGACCCTGTGGGAGCGGACTCTGTCCGCGATGCCTTGGCTAATGTCGGAGACGCAGCAAAGCCGTCACGTAGACCCTGCGGGTCAACGTGACCTACTTCCGCACTGATTGCAGCTCCGGCTGCCTGCTCTGCCGACGGGATCGCCTCACGGCGAGGACTTTGCTGCCGGACAGGCGAATGGAATCGCTATCGGTGGCGGTCGCTGCACCTGCTCGCGCTCAAGAAATGCCCTCATCGAGGGGAACTCGGTGGCATCGAAGAAGGCATAACTCAGGAAGCCGGCCAGCGCGAAGGGGTTTCCGGCATCTTCCAGCGGCTGCAGGGTTGCGGCGGCGGCACGGGTATCGCCGAGCAGTTGCTGCAGATGCCAGCGCTGGGAGACTTCTGCTGCCGACATCTGCGCCAGGGTTTGTTCGACCTCGGCGCGACGGCCTTCGGCGCAGGCCTGCCGAGCCGGTGGAATCGAGCTCCAGATGCCGGCTTCGCCGCCCAGTGCCTGCCAGCGCGACAGCACCTTGGCCGCTTCCTCGACACGGCCGTCCCAGAGCAGCGCCCGATGCACCTGGTACAGGATGTCCGGCTGATCCGGCCAGCGCTGCAGCAGGATCAGCGCTGCATCGGCTGCCTTGTGCTTGTCCCGGGTTCGATGGGAGTAATTGACGTGCATGTTGGCAATTTCCACCCGCGTCTGCGCCTGCGTCCAGATCTCGTCCAGGGTACGCTGCAGCAGGTCCTGATCGCTGAGTCGGGCGGCAAAATCGAGTATCGCGCTGAGTGCGTCGAGGTCCCCCGGTCTTTGCGTCAAAACCTTTTCGTACAGCGCCAGCGCGTCGCGCATGCGCAGTTCGCGGGTGGCTTTCATGGCCTGAAAGACCCAGCGGTCGGTGTCACTCTTGACCTTGCCAATGGCCAATTCGATGCGCTCGTTGAACTGCTGTTCCATCTCGGCCTGACTGAGGTCGCTGGTGCCGCTCACGGTCGATGTGGGATCCAGCTGCTCCAGCCAGTATCTGGCCGCTTTCGCATGCGCGGCAGCAAATTCCGGATCCAGTTGGCGCGCCTGCTCGAACAGCGCATAGGCCTGGAGGGAGCCATCCCGGCCGAAGCCGTAGCTGGTCGACAAGCCGCGCAGATAGGCTTGATAGGCCTCCACCGAATGCGTGCCGACTTCGGCCATGCGCGCGAGCGCGGCCGGGTCCATGCTGGTCTGCATCGCGGTCGCGATCTGCCGGGCCAGGTCTTCCTGGATGCCGATCATGTCGGCCACGTCACGATCGTAGCTCTGTGACCACAGATGAAAGCCATCAGCGGCACGGATCAGCTGCGCCGTCACCCGGATGCGGGTGCTGCTGCTGCGTACCGATCCCTCCAGTACATGCGCCACGCCCAGTTCCGCGGCAATCTGCGGAATGGCCAGGTCGCTGCCCTTGTAGCGAAAGGACGAGGTGCGCGCACTCACCAGCAGATCCGGCGTGCGGGTCAGGGAATTCAGGATTTCCTCGGTCAGACCGTCGGCAAACCAGCCCTGGTCGCCGCCCGGGCTGAAGTCGGCAAAGGGCAGCACCGCAATGGACTTGTCGGTGATCGTACTGGCTGCCGCTGCTGTGTCGGTGCCATTGCCCGCAGCGACCGTCGTTGCGGCTCGCTGGCTGTTCCAGAGCATCATGCCGCCGATGCCCAGCAGCAACACGATCACCGCCACATCCAGCCTGCGCGCGGTGTGATCCACGCTACCCTGCGTGCGGTCGACTTCGCTCTCGCGCTTGAGCCCGTCGGGCGTCAGCTCGAACACCCAGCTGAACACCAGCGCCGGAATGAAGCCGATGGCCAGCAGCACCACCAGCGCCTGCAGCACCCAATCTGGCGTGTGGAAGATCGGCAGCAGGGTTTCGGCGATCTGCACGATCAGCCAGGCGCCGACCAGATACAGTCCGGCCATGCGGATGACGTTGCGGCGTTTCAGTTCGGCCAGGAGACTCGGCCGCTTCCCGGCACCGCGGGCTTCGCCCGCTGCGTCATCGCGTTGCTCGGTCATGGGCCGAGCTCCTCACCGATACGCCGGGCGAGCTCTTCGGCGGAGACCTGATGGTGGCTGATCAGCGCAGTCATCACTTCCAGATTGGTGATCCAGAATCGTAGCTCGGACAGCAGCCTGGGGTCCGCAAGGTAGCTGTCCAGCACCGCCTGAGCCGCGGACTCCGGCATGGGCGATTCGCATTCGACCAGCGCTTGTTCGTCCACGCCGGGCGTGCGGTGGCAATTCTTCCAAATCCAGTCCGAGGCCACCCTCGGCGTGAGTCCGCGCACCAGCTTGCGGTATTCGGGCTCGGTCCGGAACAGGAAATTCGCGGCCGGACCGGCGCCTCTGACATAGTAGTCGGCCAGCGCGGTGCGCAGGTCCGCGCTGCGAAACAAGCCGAGCTCGCCGGCACTGACCAGCTCCCGGTAGGTGGTGTCCATCGGCACGTAGGGAAACAACTGGCTGGCCTGATAAAAGGACAGCAGGGTCTGCCATGCCGAGCCTTCGCGTTTCTCGCCGGTTTCGGCATAACGAATGGCCGCGCGCCCATGCTCGGCCACCTCCCGCCAGAACACGGCACGCCGCTCCAGGGCTCCCCGATCGCTGTCCAGGTCGCTCGCGATGCGTTCGAGGTTCTCCTGTGCCCGTTGTGCCCCGTTCCTCGACTCGTTCCAGTTGGCCACCTGGATGCCGAGGAACACGCCGACCACCAGCAGCACGAATTCGATGGTGATCGCGGTCCAGTTCTGCTCGCGCAGGTTCCGGGTGAGGCGGCGCAGGATCATGGCGCCAGCTCCTGGGTCAGCTGATCCATCCGTTTCGCCGACTGCAACAAGTCCGGCCCGCTGGCCGACACCTCGGCTTTGCGCTTGAGGCCCTCGGGTGTCAGCTGCTGCTCGATCAACCCGACGCTGACCGGATACAGCCCGGCCATGCGGAAGACGGTGCGACGCTTGGGTTCGGCCAGGGATGACATGTTCAGGAGCGCTCCGGACAGGACAGATGCCGGCCTTCGGCGGCATCGACGGGCTTGCAGCCGCGGGGATAGCCGTGGCTGTCCCAGTATTCCACCCGTCCCCGGGCCTGCATCAATCGAAAATAGCGCGGGTCTTCCCGCAGCCAGCGCATGGCTGGCAACCAGGCCGTATTGATGATGACCCAGGCGCTGGTCTGACCGGACTCGACCAGCTCGAAGGCACGATTGCCGCCGTCGAACATCACCGACTCCAGCAACAAGGACGAGCCGAGTCCGTAGACCTCGGCGGGCGCATCCAGCGCCGACTGCAGATAGTCCCGCTCGCGTGCTGGATCCTGCAAGGCCATCAGCAGGCCGGCAGACTGGGCGCGCTCGGAAGCGAATCGATCGCCAAACAGCGGCAGCATCGCCGCCACCAGCTCGGCGGCAGCGGCGCGGTCGCCGGCGTGCAGACTATCGGCGGCCAGGAAATTTCCCCACACCGCCAGACCATTCAGTTCGACGGCCCGCAGCACCAGTGCCGCGCCCTCGGCCCGGCGCCCTTCGATGGCCAGCGCCAGTCCGAGCACGCCGCTGTTGATGCCCACCATGGGTTCGAGCTGCAATGCGCTTTCCACCAATGGCAGCGCCCGATCGGCGTAGCCCAGCTCCAGCCAGATCAGGGCCAGCCACAGCTTCGGCGTGGTGTCCGGCGTGGGTAGCGCTGCCGCGCGTTCCATCAGGCCAATGCCCTCGGCCACGCCGCCAGGCGCGTCGGAGTCGATGGTCAGCCGGCCCTTGAGAGCGACTGCGATCGGCATGTCGGACTTCAGTGCCATGGCACGGTCGACCGCCGGACCGGCCAGCGGCGCGATCTCCGATCGACGCAGCTCGGTGACATAGTTGGTGTTGCCGATCAGCCAGTAGGTAGCCGCCAGATAGGCCCAGGCTTCGGCGAAATCCGGGTCGCGTTCGACCGCAAAGCGTAGATCCTCGACGGCAGGGTCCAGTTCGGAACGCTGATAGAAGCGCGAGCGCCCGTGCAGGTAGCGCTGATAGGCCTCCATGTTCCGCGTGGGGGCATCCACCTTGACCTCGCGGGCGCCGAGGATGTCCTTCAGCGCGGTGGTGATGGCGCCGGCGATCTCTTCCTGCACCAGAAAAATATCGTCGAGATCGCGCTGATAGGTCTGCGTCCAGAGGTGGGCGTCGCTGCCGGCTTCGATCAACTGCGCGGTGATCCGCACCTGATTGCCCTGCTTGCGTACCGAACCCTCCAGCACATGATGCACGCCCAATAGCCGGGCAATCTCCGGAATGGGCGTGTCCTTGCCCTTGAAGGAGAAGGCGGAAGTGCGTGAGGCGACCTTGAGGCCGTCGATGCCGGCGAGAATGTTCAGCAGTTCTTCGGAGATGCCGTCAGCGAAGTATTCGTTGTCCGGATCGGAGCTCATGTTGACGAAGGGCAGCACCGCGATGGAATGGCTGTCGTCGCCGTCCGCCACTGCGTCAACCGGCGCCGCCGGCAGCGGCTGCGCAGCCGCTGCGGTTTCGGACGAGACCGGTGGCGCTTCGGTCCTGGTTCCGGGCCAGTAGCGATCGGCCGCCATCAGTGCCACCACGGCCAGCAGTCCGACCGCGATCAGTAGGTCCATGCGTCGGCCTGTCTGCGGCGCCATCGACTGCGACGGCGCCAGCTCGGCATCGCGCTTGATGCCCTCGGGTGTCAGCTCGAAGATCCAGCTGAACACCAGTGCCGGTATGAAGCCGATGGCCAGCAATACCACCAGTGCCTGCAGCACCCAGTCAGGTGTATGGAAGATCGGCAGCAGAGTCTCGGCGATCTGCACGATCAACCAGGCGCCGACCAGATACAGCCCGGCCATGCGGATGACGTTGCGGCGCTTGAGTTCGGCGAGCAGACGCAAGGGCAGTACTCTCGATCAGCGCGGGGGAAGTGGCGTGATCTTACCTTGGCTAGTCCCCGCTGAGTTCAAGACCTGACCTTCACCTCAATAGCCAAGCTGCGCTCTCCGTGACCCCGTATTGAGAGTCTTTGATGCGTCATTGCGAGGAGCGCAGCGACGAAGCAATCCAGTGCTTCCGCGGTTGTGCGTCTGGATTGCTTCCCCCGGATCAAGTCCGGGGTCGCAATGACGCCGGGTTTTGTCGCCCGAAGGCGAAAAGAGTGACGCGAAAAATCCCCGGTGAGCCGCTACGCAGCACACCGGGCTACGCGCTGCGGCGCTGCTTTACCTGGCCCGCAGACCCAGATCGGCCGCGCAGGCGCGCGTCCCTCCTGAGAGGCGCCCACTGTGGGAGCGGATTCATCCGCGACTGAAACGGCCGCTCACTTCCCCTGTTCCCCCAGCCACTGCTGGTAGCGGGCCTGCAGCGCCAGATAGCGTGGCTGCTCGCGGATCGAATCCAGCCCCGGCGCCACCGAGAACCAGAGGTAGGCATGGGGTCCGAAGATGGCGGCGATTTCTTCCAGGTAATCCAGCGCGCGCCCGGGATCGCCGGCGCGGGCGAAAGCGACGGCCAGCGAGAGCTTGACGCCGCGCGAGCCCCAGACATCGCGCGGTGCGTTGCGCAGGTAGTCGGCCTCGGCGGCGCGCACGCCTTCGAGATCGCCCATCAGCCCCGGCAAGTCGCAGGGCTGGTAATAGGCGTTGCCCAGCCAGCGCGAAGGATAGGGATCGGCGCGCTCGGCCATGCGTGCCTGAATGTCGGCGAGCAGCTGTTCCGCTTCGGCCTCTTGCCCCAGCACCAGCAGGGCCTCGGCCCTGGTCAGCGCGTAGGTTTCCGGAAAATCGCCCGGGCCACGCTGGTCCTCCGGCCACAGTGCCGGTGACAGCGCGTAGGCGATACGCTCAGGGTCGCGGCTTTCCATGGCCACTTCTGCAGGTGTGGTCACGAAATTGGCCAAGGGTCCGTCGATGACCGTCCAGGCGCCCTCGGTGTCGCCGCTCCAGCGGTGAATCCAGATCTCCCGAATGCGGCTGACGTCGCCCAGACTCCGGGCCCGCTGCAGCCAGGCCCTGGCACTATTGACATCCCCGCGCGCGAGCACTGCGTTTTCGATCAGCGAATTGATTGCATCCAGTGCCTGCGGATCGATCTCCAGAGAACGCGCGAAGGCCGCCGTGGAGTCATCGAAGCGGCCGTCTCTACGGGCCACGTAGGCGCGATATTCCCAGGCTTCTGCATGTTCCGGGGCGCGTGCCAGTATTTGCCGCAGCTTGCCCTCGGCCGCCGCGTAGTCGAGTTTGGCGTAATAGAACTCGATGGCCTCCACCAGCAACGTGTCGATCGAGTCCGGCGCCAGACGTCGCGCCTGCAGCACGCTTGCATGCGCCTCCTCGCGCAGTGAACGCGGACCAATCGCCAACCAGTAGGTCAACAGTTGCACCTGGGCCTTGCGTACATAGGCCTCGGCGAAATCGGGATCCAGCGCAATGGCGCGATCGAACTCGGCAACGGCCTGCTGTGAGCGTTCCGCTGACAGCGCAGAGGCGCCTGCCAACAGCTTGCCGCGCAGAAAGGCCTCGTAGGCCTGCAAGTTCTGCGTGGAGCCCGCCCGCAGGGCAGTGGATTCTTCCGGACTCAGCACCACCTGCAGCGCACTGGCCACGGCATGGGCAATATCGGCCTGTATCGCGAAGATGGTCTCGGTGCTGAGTTTGCGATCGTAATTCTCTGCCCACAGGTGCACATCGCTGACACCGTCGATCAACTGCACATTCACCCGCACGCTGTCGCCGGCGCGCTGCACGGCGCCTTCCAGCACCACCGCCGCGCCCAGTTCCGCGGCGATCTGCGGAATGGTCTTGGTGGTATCGGCGTAATGCATCATCGAGGTTCGCGATATGACCTTCATGGCCCCGAGCTTCGACAACTGCGTCAGCAGATCGTCGTGGATGCCTTCGGCGAAGAAGGCGTCCTCGGCACGGGCACTGCGATTGCGGAAGGGCAGCACCGCCACCAGCCGGGTGCCCGAGGCGGCAGCGCTCGCGGCCTTGGGTGCGCTCGGCTCCGACGTGGTTGACGCCAGCGGAGCGCTCTGCCGCGGCCAGTAACGGTCGGCGGCCACGATGGCGATGGCCAGCACCAGTCCCACCAGAATCAGCCGATCCATGCGCCGTGCGGTCTGCGGTGCGACCGACTGCGCCGGATCAATCTCGGAGTCGCGCTTGAGGCCCTCGGGCGTGAGCTCGAAGACCCAGCTGAACACCAGCGCCGGGATGAAGCCGATGGCCAGCAGCACCACCAGCGCCTGCAGCACCCAGTCAGGCGTGTGGAAGATCGGCAGCAGGGTCTCGGCAATCTGCACCACCAACCAGGCCCCGACCAGATACAGCCCGGCCATGCGGATGACGTTGCGGCGTTTGAGTTCGGCGAGCAGTTGCAAGGAGGTACTCTCGGCCAGTGCGGGGCGTAGGCGGTGATCTTACCCTGCCGATGCCCCGGGGCATCAGTCGCACTCGAACTGATCTGCCGCTGAGGCACGGCAGCTGGCGGGATAGCCCTTGGCCTGCCAATAGGCCAGTACACCGCTTTGGCTGATGTAGTGCTTGAATTGCGGCGACTGTCGGTAGCGCTTGAAGTCCGCGCCCCACATCAGCCACGACGGCGGCGCTATATCGAACGCTCCCAATGGCACCAGGATGGCGCCCAGATAGGCGCTGGGCTCGCGATCGCTCAGGAAGCGCAGCAATTCATCGCGCAGCGCGGAGTGGTCACGCTCCGGGTGCCGGAATGCCTGATACAGATCGTCGCCGCGGTTCCATTGTGGCATCCAGGTGGGGTGGGTCAGCGCCAGCAGAAAAGCCGAACGCTGCTCGTATTGCGCCAGCAGCTGGAAGTTCACGTAGCCGTCGACATTGACGCCCCGGCTGAGGCCATCCAGCATGTGCGCGTAGGCTTCGTCGAGTCGGCCCAGCACCCACAGACTGTCGTACTCGTTTTCCATGCAGGGCCCGAAGGCGCGGTCGACGGCGCTGCAGCGCTGGAACATCGCCAGGGCTCCTTCGCTGTCGCCAAGCAGTGCCCGGGCGATACCCAGCCAGTTCATTGCATTGAGGTTGTGGGGATCGATCTCGATCGCCCGTTCGAGGTCGGCAACGATGGCCACAAAGTCGGCGGTTTCGCGCAGGGAGCGACCGGCCGTGCTGCGGACATTGGCCAGTGCTGCCAGTGCCAGGCTGCTCTGCGGGTCCAGGGACAGGGCCCGCTCGGCGTACTCGGCGCTGCGCCGGTCGAGTTCGTCGGTGCCCAGATCAGAGGCCTTGTACTCGTGCATCAGGGAGTTCACGGCAGCGCGCAGTTCCCAGGCCTTGGCAAAGTTCGGATCCTGCTCCAGCGCCTGCTGCAGCCATTGCTCAGCCTGGGCCAGACCGCGCCGCGACAGAAACAGGGCGCGCGCCCGTAAATAGAGGTCATAAGCGGTGAGATTGGCGGTCGGTTGCATCAGCGTCACGCTGCCGACCTCGCTGATCTCCAGCGAAGCTTTCAGTGCGGCGACGATTGCGGTTGCGATCTCCTCCTGGATGGCGAACACATTCTCGGCGGTCAGCGGCCGGTCATAGGTTTCAGACCAGAGGTGCCGATCGCTCCTGGCATCGATCAGCTGCGCGGTTATGCGCAGGGTGTCGCCGGCGCGGCGCACGCTGCCTTCCAGAATATGCCGCACCGACAGCGTTTCAGCGATGGCCGGCACGCCCAGCGCCTCCTGCCCCTTGAAGCCGAAGGAGGACGTGCGCGAGGCCACCTGCAGGCCTTTCACCTTGACAAGGGCGTTTAGGATTTCCTCGGAGATGCCGTCGGAGAAATAGGCCTGATCGCCATTCTGCGAAAGATCGGCGAAGGGCAGCACGGCAATGGACGCCGCCGGTGCCGGCGCCTGGTCGGCGGCGCTTGCCTCGGCTGCGGCGCTGCCGGCCGCAGCCGCATCGGGCACCGGCTCCGACCTGACCTCCGGGCCGCGATGGGGTCCCCACAGCATCAGCGCACCGATGCCCAGCAGCAGCACGATCACGGCCAGATCGAGTCTGCGCGCGGTGTAATCGACGCTGCGCTGTGCAGGCTCAAGCTCGCTGTCGCGCTTGAGGCCGTCCGGGGTCAGTTCGAACACCCAGGAGAACACCAGTGCCGGCACGAAACCCAGGGCCAGCAGCAACACCAGGGCCTTCAGCACCCAGCCGGGTGTTTCGAAGATTGGCAACAGCGTCTCCGCCACCTGCACGAACAGCCAGGCGCCGACTACATACAGCCCGGCCATGCGGATCACGTTGCGGCGCTTGAGTTCGGCGAGAAAGTTCATGGTGCGCCGGGACTGCAATCGAGATGATCAGGGCCGGGCGTCTGCGCCTTGCGGCAGCCGCTTGGATAGCCGCGCTGCTCCCACAGCGGAGTCAGTCCATACATCTGGGCCACGCGCCAGAAGCGTGGATCTTCGCGCAAACTGCGGGTCGAGGGCAGCCACATCGTTCGCAGCATCCACGAGGCCAGCGGCTGTTCGCGAGTGCTCTCGTCCTCGGCCAGATACCAGTCGAAGTAGCGCTCGCCCATGCCCAACGCGATCAGATCTTCGGCGGGCCCTCGCCAATTACGCAGCGCAAGATAGCCGGCTGCCTGGGAAGGGTCTGCCAGCGCCTTCAGCCAGGCGGTTCGCAGTGCATCGGAGAGCTCGGGCGTGGCTGACTGCATCAGCGGCACCGACTGCGCCAGTTGCGCCGCCTGCTGGTGTGCACCGCTGGCACCGAGCTCGATCACCTGTACGAACTGCCCAGCGGGCCAGCCGTTGGCCGTGCCTGCACGCGCACTGGCCGCTCCTTGCGTGTTGCGGCCGGCCGAGAAATAGGCCATGCCAAGCGCGCCATTGTTGATGCCCACCAAGGGGTCCATCAGCACCGCGCGCTCCAACACGGGGATGGCTTCGTCCACATAGCCGGCCATCAACAGCGACTGGCCCAACCACAGCAGCGGCGTCGAGTCGTGCTTGCTGAGCGCAGCTGCGCGCTCAAGCAACTCCATGCCCTGCACCCGCTCGGCGTCATCGTTGAGCAGCTGTCCCTGGATGGCCAGCACCATGGGATGGTCCGGATTCAACGCTGCGGCTTGCGCGATCGCGGCCTTGGCATCGGCCCGCGCCTGCGGCAAAGGCAACTTGCCGGTGTAGCCGGGAAGCACGTAATTACTGGCTGCCAGATAGATCCAGGCTTCAGTGAAGGCCGGATCCTGTTTCACTGCATACGCCAGATCGGCCAGTGCCTCCGGCAATTCAGCGCGCCGATGAAAGCGCGCACGGCCCCTCAGAAAGCGCTCATAGGCGCCGAGATCAGCGGTGGGCGCAGCCACCGCCAGGCGCTGTGTACCGAGCAGATCACCCAGTTCGGCGGCGATCGATTCGGCGATCTCCTGCTGGATCTGGAAGATATCGGTGAGTTCGCGGTCATAGGTCTGCGACCACAGATGCCCATCGCTGCCGGCATTGATCAGCTGTGCGGTGATGCGTACACGCTGGCCCTGCTTGCGCACCGAGCCTTCGAGCACATGGCGCACGCCCAGCAGCCGGGCGATTTCCGGGATCGGCGTGTCCTTGCCCTTGAAGGTGAATGAGGAGGTGCGCGACGCCACCTTCAGACCATCGATGCGCGACAGCACGTTGAGCAGTTCTTCGGCGATGCCGTCGGCGAAATATTCGTTGTCGGCATCCGGGCTCATGTTGAGGAAGGGCAGCACCGCGACCGAAGCCCTGGACGGCATCTCGGTGGCCTCAGGCGGCACAGCTGGCGGGACGTCGGCGCTGATGGCCGCCGGCGGCACAGGCTCGACGGCGGGTCGCCACAGCATCAGCGCACCAATGCCGAGCAGCAGCACGATGACGGCGATATCCAGCTTGCGTGCGGTGTGCACCGGTGCGCCGCTGGAGCGATCCACCTCGGCATCGCGCTTGATGCCTTCCGGGGTCAGCTCGAACACCCAGCTGAAGATCAACGCGGGCACAAAGCCGATCGCCAGCAGGATGATGATGGCCCGCAGCACCCAGGCAGGCACATCAAAGGCCGGCAGCAGGGTTTCCGCGATCTGGATGATCAACCAGGCCGCAACCAGATACAGCCCGGCCATGCGGATGACGTTGCGGCGCTTGAGCTCGGCCAGCAGGCCGGAGCCCGGGAACGAGGATGGCTTCGGCGCCTCGCTCATGGTCCGTCCTTCAGCGGCGGGCAGGCAAAAGGCAGTTCCACTGGCGGCGGCCGCACGATGTGTTCGCGTTCGAGCAGCTGCAGCAGCGATGGAAAGGGCGAGGGATCGAACTGAACGTAGGTCAGAAAACCGGCCAGCGCATAGGTATTGCCGCTCTGTTCGAGCGGCATCAGGGCGTTTGCAGCCTCGGCCTTGCGCCCCAACAGCATCAGCAAATGCCAGCGTTGGGACACATCGCTGAGCGGCACGTCATCGCGCAGGGCCCGCTCGACATCGGCCCGTCGGCCTTCGGCGCAAGCCTGTCGTGCTGGCGGCAGGGCGCTCCACTGCGGGCTGGACGATTGCAGCTGCTGCCAACGGGTCAGCACGGCGCGCGCCTGCTCGACCCGGCCATCCCAGAGCAGCGCGCGGTGCGCCTGGTAGAGCATCGCATCGTCTTCTGGCCAACGCTCGAGGAGTTGCAATGCCTGATCGGCGGCCTTGCTCTTGTCGCGGCCCCGATGGGCGTAATTCAGGTGCGCAGTCGCCAATTCCCGGCGCTCGAAGGCGTGGGCCCAGGCCTGCGCCAGCGTGTCCTCAAACAGGCCCTGGTCGGACAATCGGCCGGACATGTCCAGCAGAGCAGTCACGGCGTCGCGGTCGGTCGGGCGTGCCGCGAGCACCGATTTCTCCAGCTCGACTGCCTCACGGAAACGCAGGTTCAGCTGCGCCTTCAGCGATCTTGACGAGAGGCGATCGACTTCGTTTGCGGAATACTGGATAGCGGCATCGATGCGCGCGCGAAACTGCTCGACCATCTGTGCCGGAGACTCATCCACCTGCCCGCTGGCGGTGCGGGTGGGATCGAGCTGGACCAGCCAGAAATTCGCCGCGCGTCGGTGCGCTTCGGCGAAGGTCGGATCCAGTGCACGCGCCAGTTCGAACTGTTCGTAACCCTCCTTGAAGGCCTTGGCGCCGGACAGCACCGGCATGGCCACGCCGCGCATATAGGCCTGGTAAGCCTCGATGGAGCGCGTGCCCACGCGCGCCATTTCCGCCAAGGCTGCCGGATCCATGCTGGTCTGCATCGCCGTGGCGATCTGCAGCGCCAGATCCTCCTGGATCTCGATCATGTCGGCGACGTCGCGATCGTAGGTTTGCGACCACAGATGAAAGCCGTCGGCGGCGCGGATCAGCTGCGCAGTGACGCGAATGCGCTGCGGGGTGCTGCGCACCGAGCCTTCGAGCACATGGGCCACGCCCAGTTCGGCAGCAATCTGCGGAATGGCCAGCTCGCTGCCCTTGTACTTGAACGACGAGGTGCGGGCGCTGACCAGCAGATCGGGAGTGCGCGCCAGGGCATTGAGGATTTCCTCGGCCAGGCCATCGGCAAACCAGCCCTGGTCGCCGTCCTGGCTGAAGTCGGCGAAAGGCAGTACCGCGATGCTCTTGTCGGTGATGGACTCGGCAGCCGGTGGCGTTTCCCCGGCCAGCGGTTCGGGGCTGGACGGCGCCGTCGCGGCTGTGGGTGCTCTCATCTGCCACTGCCAGAGCAGCATGCCGCCGACCGCCAGCAGCAGCACAATCACGGCGACGTCGAGCTTGCGTGCAGTGCGGTCGACCCTGCTGGCGGAGGGATCCATCTCGCTCTCGCGCTTCAATCCCTCCGGTGTCAGTTCGAAGACCCAGCTCACCACCAGCGCCGGCACAAAGCCGATCGCCAGCACGATGATGATCGCGCGCAACACCCAGCCCGGCACCTCGAAGGCCGGCAACACGGTCTCGGCCACCTGCACGATCAGCCAGGCGCCGACCAGATACAGCCCGGCCATGCGGATGACGTTGCGGCGCTTGAGCTCTGACAGAAAGCTCATGGGGACTCGCTCAGGAATTCGCGATAGCGCTGCATCGCGGCGATGAAGCGCGGCTGATCATGCAGTCGGGCATACAGCGGACTCAGGTCGTAGCGCAACGGCAGGCCGCCCGCGGGCCGACTCAAACTCTGTTCGATTTTCTGAAGCGCGCCGTCAAGGTCACCGCCGAGCAGGGGCGCAAGGTCCCTGAACTGGGTGGCAGCGGACCAGGCGTCGGGCGCTTGCAGGCGATCGGCTTCGGCACACACGGGCGCGGCCTTTGCAGTCTCTTCCAGGCCACTGAGGACCACGCACAGCGCCAGCAGCCGTCTGGGCTGATCCGGCCGTGCGTCGAGATCGGCCTGCAGCTCGCCACGGGCGAGCTCAAACTGCACTCGCGCCGCCGGAATGTCCTTCGCCGCCCACAGGGCAAGGCCACGGAACATGGCCGGGTGCAGGTACATCTGCAGCGTCTGACTGTCAGCATCCGAGCCAATGGTCGACAATTTCAGCGCCAGCGCGGTGTCGCCTTGTGCGACTGCCAACCACCACCCGAGAATCTGCGCGATGGAGGCATCGCTGATGTGCTTCGCCATCCGGGTCCTGGCGCTGGCCAGATCACCGGCAAGCTCCACCTCCAGCAGGGCAAGATTCAAGTGGGCGTAGGCGAAGCCTGGATCAATGGCCAAGGCCGCTTCGAGCGCTTCCCTCGCGGCGCCCGCCCGGCCGTTGCGCAGCTCCATGAGGGCGAGATCGGTGCGGTAGGTCAGGTTCAGCGGATCCGCCAGAACCGCGTCGCGCAGCCCGGCACGGGCCTCGTCGAAACGCCCCATTCTGCGCAGCACAAAGGCGCGCAATCCCTGGATGTCGGCGTCGCCCGGCGCGATGACCAGAGCACGGTCTATGGATTCAAGCGCCCTCGCGTAGTCGCGATAGCCCCAATAGTGGAAGTAGCCTTCGGACAGCAGCACCTCCACCGCGTTCGGATCGAGAGCGCGCGCCTTGGCCAGCGCCAGGTCTGCGCGCTTCAGCGCGTCGCTGTCGGCACCGCGGAACCAGTGATTTGCGATCTCGATTCGGGCTTGCATCGCATAGGCCGCAGCGAAGTCCGGATCCTCGGCCAGCGCTATTGCCAGCCAGCGCTCTGGTTCGGTGAGATCGGTCTGGATCACCGACCAGAGCAGAATCTTGGCGCGCCGGTAGGCTTCCAGTGCCACCAGATTCTTCGTCAGCACCTTCTGCACGGCGGCAGATTCCGCCGGCGACAGCGTGGTCTGCAGCGCGCCGGCAATCTTGCCGGCAATCTCGGATTGAATGTCGAACAGGTTCTCGGCGGTCAACTCGCGATCGAAGGTCTCGGCCCACAGGTGACTGTCATCGGCGGCACGAATCAGCTGCGCGGTGATGCGGACACGGTCGCCGGCCCGCTGCACAGCGCCCTCCAGCACCGTCGCCACGCCCAGCTCCGCGGCAATCTGCGGAATCTTCTTCTCGGTTTCGCGGTATTCGTTGACCGAGGTGCGTGAGGTCACCCGCAGCGCCGCCACCTTCGACAGCTGGGTAATCAGGTCGTCATGCACGCCATCGACAAAATATTGGGTGTCCGGCTCGGCGCTTCTGTTGGCAAAGGGCAATACGGCGATCGACCGACCCTGACGAGTGGCCACCGGATCTTCCGCCTGGAGGATCGCGCCCGCTTGGGCGTCGACGCCACGGTCTGTCCTGCCCTGGCTGCGCGCCGTCTCGGGGATTTCTGGTGCAGCAGCCCGCGGCCAGTAGCGATCCGCCGCAATCACCGTCAGCAGTACCAGCACGCCGGCCAGGGTCAGTTGATCCATCCGCCGGCCGGTATCGGTCGCGACGGACTCGCCCGGTTTGACCTGATCGTCGCGCTTCAGGCCCTCGGGGGTCAGTTCGAAGACCCAGCTGAACACCAGCGCCGGAATGAAGCCGATGGCCAGCAGCACCACCAGCGCCTGCAGCACCCAGTCGGGGGTGTGGAAGATCGGCAGCAGGGTTTCGGCGATCTGGATGATCAGCCAGGCGCCGACCAGATACAGCCCGGCCATGCGGATGACATTGCGGCGCTTGAGTTCGGCGAGCAGTCGCAAAGGGTGGCTCTCGGTCAGCGCTGGGAGGTCAGGCGATCTTACCGCGTCGATGCCGGCGAAGATCAACAGCGTCAGGTGCAACTCGAGGAAGCAGGGCTGGGGTCGCCACCCGGCAGTCCCTGCGCCGGGCCAGGCCGAGTAGAGCCGGATTCAGGTCAAGCCGCAGCCTTGCGCGCCAACTAGAATCGCCTGGGTGTGGATCGGTGAGACGGGATGTGGCTTCGGCGGCGCGATTGATGGATCGCTTTGGCACCTTGACGCCCATTGGTGAAGGGCAGATGGGCGCTGTGTTCGAGGGCTACGATTCCGAGCGCCAGTGCAGGGTCGCCATCAAGTTGCTGAAATCGACCGACCCTGATGCCGTGCGTCGCATGCAGCGCGAGGCGGCGGTGCTGTCGCGGGTACGCCATCCCAACGTCTGCGAAATCCACGAGTTTGGCGAGAGCGACGGTCAGCCATGGATCACGATGCCGCTGATCGAGGGCTGCGCGCTGGACCAGGCCTGGCAAGAGTTGCCGCTGGACGCACGCGTCGATGTGCTGATCGACATCTGCCGTGGCGTCGAGGCCGCCCATGCCGCCGGTCTGATTCATCGCGATATCAAGCCCGCCAACATCCTGGTGTGTAGCGATGAGCAGGGCTCGTTGACACCGCTGGTGATGGATTTTGGCATCGCTCGCGCCGAGCACGGCGACGAAAGCGCGCTGACCGCCACCGGCGAAATCGTGGGTACGCCCGAGAGCATGGCGCCGGAGCAGGTGCGCGGCGAGCGCGAGCAGATCGACCGTCGCACCGATGTCTGGGGGATCGGTGGCCTGCTGTATCGGGCGCTATGCGATCGACCGCCTTTTGAGGGCAAGTCGGCGGCGGAAGTGATGACCCAGATCATCCATCGCGATGTGCCCAATCCACGTCGCTACCAGTCCGCCGTTCCCGGCAGTCTGGCACGCATCTGCATGCAGTGTCTGGAGCGCGAACCGGCGCGTCGCTATGCCGATGTCAGCGCCATCCGCGAGGATCTGCAGCGCTACCGCAGCGGCCTGGCAGTGTGGGCGCGCGATACCGGCATCGGCTATGCACTGCGGCGCAGCTGGCATCGAAACCGCCTGGCCTGGAGCGTTGGCGCGGTCATGACCGTGGGTCTATTGCTGGCCATGTCCGCCTGGGTCTACGCGCGGATTGATGCCGTTCACCGGGAAGTTCTGGCGCGGGAGTTGGGCGCGACCCGGGAGATGGTGCGCAGCCGCATGCATATTGCCTACCTGGCGCCGCTGCACGATCTGCGAGCCGAGCGCGAGGCACTGGCGCGTATCGGGCGCGAGGCCATGGCGCACCTTGCCGGCGAGTCCGAGGGCATACGCACGCTGGCACGGCGATCCCTGGGGCTCTCGGCCCTGGCTTTGGGCGATTACCACGAAGTCGTCGCGACGCTGACGCCGCTGGCCAGCGCCGGACTGGCCGATGGGACCGACCTCAGGGCCCTGGCGTCGGCGCATCTGCAGTTGTACCAGCTGGCTGCCGATCGCTTCGCCGATCTCCCGGATGCAGAGCGCAACAGCGCGCTGAGTGGCGCCCGTGAACGCGATCTGTTGCCGGCGCGCGCCTATCTCGCCAGCACCGGCGCGACCGACGGGCTGGAGCGGGTGCGATTGCTGTTGATCGACAATTCATTCGACGACGCGCGTCATGCACTGACGCAAATCCCGGCCGAGCCGCCGACCGAATACGCCCGTCAGTGGCTGAGCGGAGATCTGGCCATGGCCGAGGCTGCGCATCTGGCCGGACGCGGTCAGCGTGAGTCGGCGCAGCAGGCCTATGCCACTGCACAGGCGCTGTTCGAGGTGGCCGCGAGCACCGCGCGCAGCGATGGTCGCGTCTTGCGCCGTGTCTGCGATGCTGCTCTTGGCGGCTACCGTCAGCGTCTTTCCCTGGGGGCAGCGGCGCCGGCGTCACCGCAGGCGCTGCATGCCGCTTGTGGCGATGCCCTGGTGGCAAACCCCTCCGACCCGAAGACCCACGAGACGCTGGCCGCGGTCTGGGAAGCCATCGCCCAGAACCACGACCTGCGCCACGAAGTTGCCGCCATGACGCAGGCCCTGAAGGCGGCGATACAGCACGCTGATCTGGCGCTGCAGCAGGCACCTGAACTGCTGGGTGCGCGTCTGATCGGCGCGCGGGCACTTCATCTGCAGGCCGGCCACCTGGCTGACGATCTGGACGCAGGCTTGGCGCTATACGATCGCGCCATTGCCATGCTCGATCCCCTGCTGGTCGACGCTCCGGGCTTCGCGCCGGGCTGGCTGTTGCGAGGCCGCCTGCTGTCACAACGCACGCGCCTGCTCAACAACCACAGCAGCCAGGACCACGTGCAGTCCTTTGACCTGGCGCTGACCGCTCTGCGCGAAGCGCGCCGGTTGCGACCGCAGGACCCGGATACCATCAATGCGCTGGGGCTGGCACTGGTGTTTCAGTTCTACATTCTGCGCAATCAGGATCTGGCCAGCGCCGCCAGGGTCATGGATGAGGCCATCGCGCTGCTGGATGAAGCGCTGACCACCACACCCGATGATCCTGAGTTGCTGTTCAGTCAGGGAGCCAACCTGGGAGATCTGTGGGCGGCACAGGCCAACTGGTCCGAGACCGATGCCGGATTCGACGCGGCGACGCCGACCCTGGAGCGGGGCTTGTCGTTGTTGGCCCGATTGCGCAGCGTGGCCCCGGGGCGCGCCGATGGCTACGCCCAGGCCATCGCGCAGTTGGCCACCTACGGGGAACTGGCTCGAGCCCGCTCGCTGCCGCGCTTGCCACAACTGCTGTTGGCGCAGGCGATCGCCGCCGAGGCGGCCAGTGCAGGAATCTCACTCGACCAGAGTCTGCTGGCGTGGCTGACCATGGAGAGGGCAGTGGCTCTGGACGAAGTCGACAGCGACGAGGCCGCCAAGGCCTTCGCCGACTCGGATCGCCATCTGCGCGCAGCAATGAGCGATCCGGAGGAACTTTACAGCGCCACTCGACAGCGGCTGGAATGGGTGGTCGCGCGCCTGCGCTGGACCTTGCGCAAAAACCTCTCGGTGACGGCGACTATTGCCCAGGGCGAGGCCACGATCAAGGCGCTGCTGGCGCATCCGCGCGGTGCCGCCGACGGCATCGTCTACTGCAATGCCGGCGCCTTTCACTGGTTGCTTGGTGAACATGCGATCACCGCCGAGGGTCTCGCTCCGGTCGCGAGGATTGCGCAGGCCAATCAGGCTTTTGCGCGCTGCCAGCAGTTGAACGCCTCGTACGCCAGGCGCTGGAGTGCGCTGGCGGACGCCGCCGCGGCGTGGGTGCCCGCGCCACGGGAGTTGTGAATCCACCTGTGGGAGCGGGCTCTGCCCGCGAGCTCTGCTGGTGCCAAAGGCGGTCGCGACGCGAGGTCGCTCCTACGGGTGCCGGGCTGTGGTAGCCCTTGCGGCTCGATCGGCGGTGGTGCCGGGCTGTGGTAGGAGCGCCCTTGCGGCGCGACCGGCGGTGACGTGGGCTCACTCAAAGCCATTGGCGAACAGCGCGTCCGGCAGGCTGGCCGTCGCCTCGAAGGCCCCGGCATCAAAGCCGTTGCCGGCCGGACGGGCGCGGCCATCGAGGTCGCTGGTCTGGCCAGACACCAGGCACAGATCAATCGCTGCCGAGCCGGCACCGAGGCGATACAGGCCACGCGCCGTGTCCACCAGCACCGGGTTGGCGTTGAGCCCGAAAGGCGCGGTCTGGCTGATGTTGCAATCGAAATTCAGCGTCGCCTGCGCGCCCTTGACGATGCCACTGCTGTTGCTCCAGACGATGGATCGCGCCAGCGTCATCTGGGTGCCGGCGCTGTTGGCCAGTTCCAGCGCGATGCCGGTGTTGCCGGTCAAGGTCAGGTGTTCTGCATCCATCTGCGCGCCTGCATCCAGCTTGATGCCGCCGCCGTTCTGGCTGATGCGCACATTTCTGGCGGTGACATTGCCGCCCGACGCTACATGCAGCGCGCCCGGTCTACCGACATTGCCGTCCATGCTGACGCCTTTCAGTGTCAGCTGTGCCCCGTTCTCAACCGAGGCGCCGCCACCAATGCTGCCGCCAAACTGGGTGAGGTTGCCATTGTCGGAAATTTCACTGCAGTGCGCCTCGTGGCCGAGGGTGGCGGATTCACAGGGCCATGCAGCACCTGCGACGGGCGGCGTACCGGCGACGCCGAAGACCGACTCCATCAACACGACGGCACCGGCGTCGACCAGCAATCCATGGCTGTTGTTGTCGGTGACGCTGCTGCCATAGCGCAGTGCACAGTTGCGCAGTTTGACGTCGGTACCAGCCAGGTCGGCGGTCAGATTGGCGCCGCCTCCGGCAAACAGGCGGTTGGGCTGCTGCAATGTACCGAACTGCACCCAGTCCAGGGTTGCGCTGACCCCGGACAGATAAGCGCCACCACCATCATATTCGGCGTAGCCGCCGGCAATGCTGATGCCGCGCCCGACGCCATCCCAGCCTTGCAGTTCAACCACCGACAGTTGGCCGGCGCCGGCCGCCGCGTACAGTTGGCCACCGTAGTCGGAGGTGCTGTTGGGACCGGAATGGGTGAACTGGACCGGTGCCTGAATGCGCAGCTCGCCGACGCCAAGGGCGGCGATAGCCCCGCCGCGCCCCAAGATCGCGGTATTGCCGTCGAACAGCACGCTGCCATGGCTGCCTGCGTCCTGATTGATCAGCAACTGATTGCCGCTGGCACGAAAAATCGCGCCGCCATCGCGGTCGGTGGTGTTGTTACTGAACTCGATCTGCTCGCCGACGCGTGCATCCAGACGCAAATGACCGCGGTTGAGGTTGATCGCACCGCCATCCCAGGGCGCCGTATTGCCGCTGAAAATCAGCGGCGAGCGGAACACCAGTTGCACCGCGGGCGAACTGTCGACGTAAATGGCCCCGCCGCGACCCTGACCCGAGCCGGATCCGCTGGCCGCGCCGTTGTCGATGAACTCGACCAGTCCCCACTCGGCAAGACTGTTGTTGATGCTGCCGCTACCGGTGGAGTTGTGATAAATCGCGCCACCGAAGCCGGCGACATCAACGGCATGATTGTTGACGAAACGGGTAGGCAATCCAGGTGCGCCGAACAGCGACCAGCTGGCGTTCTCGAGCACGGCGATGGCACCGCCTTCGTCGGCTGCATTGTCGATGAACTGCAGCGAATGACCTTCGAGCTGCGCATTGCCGAGCAGGCGTATGCCGGCGCCAGAGCCACCCAAAGCGCCGACGAATACATTGTTTTCCCTGAATTCGACGCGATGCATCACGGCGCTGCCGTCGCGCAGGACCAGGCCATTGCGCCAGCCTTGAACCAGCGTGTCGCTGATGTCGATCTGGGCGTTGGCGCCGAGCGCAGTGATCGCGGCGTAGCGTGTGGCGTTCTGGAAAACGAGCTGGCTGTCGCGCAGCAGCAGACCCGACAGCGAGGCGCTGTCGGCGATGTAGATGCCCGAGTTGGGACCCACTGGCTGGCCGGCCTCGACCAGGATGGTCGTGTCGATCAGGCGGGCGTCGCCGCCGTTGTACAGATAGATCGCGCTGCCAAGCGTCATGCCGGCGTTGAGCGTGTTGTTGCGCAGGGTTGCCGCGCCGCCCACCAGGCCCAGGTCGAAAAGCACCCGTGCCACATTGCCATTGGCGGCAATGCCACCACCCGCATTGGCCCAGTTGTTCTCCAGCAGCACCGTGGCATCTTCCTGCAACTCGACGGTGGCGTTGTTCAGATAGATGCCGCCGCCGTTGCCAGCCAGGGCCCGGTTGTTGCGAATTTCGACCGCGCTCAGCTGCAGCGTGCTGGTGCTGACGTGGATTCCGGCACCGTCGCCGCTGCTCAAGCGGTTGTCGCGCAGAGAAATCCGATCCAGTTGTACCACCCCGGCCGATGGCCCGACCGTCAGCAGGGAACTGGTGCTCGACGCGGGCGCGTTGCCGTGAAAGTCACTGCGGCCGGAGCGGAGACTGCTGCTGCAATCGTCGTAGCCGCCCTCGACCCGAATCGTCCTGGTGATGACGAAAGGGCCGGGATAGTTGCCGCTGCGCACACGTACGGTGTCGTTGTTGTTGGCGGCGGCAAAGGCCAGTTGAGGCGTGGCGTAGGTGCAGGTGCTGCCGGCTCGCAAGATGGCGGCCTCGACTTGCGCCGATCCCAACAGGGCCAGCATGAGCGTGAGTGTGCGTGCGCGGGTGTGCATGGCGAATTCTCCGATGAACCGGGCTTCGTTCACGCAAACAGCGTGCCACTCGTAGCAGTGACTGCAGGTCCTTGAAAAACCTACGAAAAGACAATCTTCGAGGCGCGGTCAGCGCTCGTCGTGTCAGATCTGACACGGTCGGGTGTCAAGCCTGCAACAAGGCGGCTTCAGACCTGCTCGGCCGAATCCGGGCTGGCGCCATCGGGCAGCAGGTCAAAGTGGCGCAAGCGCCGATACAGTGTGGATCGGGACACGCCCAGACGCTCTGCCGCCTGGGCCACCTGCTGCTCCGCCTCGTGCATGGCGTGGGCAATGATGTTGCGCTCCGCGTGCGCCAGTTGCTGTTCCAGGGTGGCCTCACTGAGCGCGCTGCGGGCACTGCGGATGTTCGGGCGCAGATCCTCGCTCATGACCAGACTGTCCTGATCCAGAAACACCGCAACCCGCGCCATCTCCCGTTCCAGCTCGCGCACGTTGCCGGGCCAGGGATAACTCATCAGCGCATTTGCCGCGGCGCGGCTGAGGCCACGAATCTCGATGCCGCGGGCGGCGCTGGCACGCAACAGGAACTGCATGGCCAGCGGCAGGATATCGGCCGGGCGATCGCGCAGTGGCGGCAGTTCCACCTCCCAATCGGCAATGCGATGCAAAAGGTCCAGGCGGAACAGCCCATCGCGCAGCATCTGCTCGATATCGCGGTGTGTGGCCGAGATCACCCGTACATTGACCTGGACCGGCGCCCGGCCACCGACACGCATGACCTCGCCCTCCTGCAGTACGCGCAAGATGCGCGCCTGCATGGATGGCGCCATATCGCCGATTTCGTCGAGGAACAGGGTGCCCTGATCGGCCCGTTCGAACAGTCCGGGTCGCGCATCGACGCCAGTTGCAGCCCCACGCACGACACCGAAGAGTTCGGCTTCCAGCATTTCCTCGGAAAAGGCCGCACAGTTGACCGCCACGAAGGGCGCCTCGCAGCGTGCCGACCGCGCATGAATATGACGCGCGAGCAGTTCCTTGCCGGTGCCGGATTCACCGCGGATCAGCACATGGATTTCGCTGGCGGCCACACGTGCTGCACGCCGGTAAATCCGCTGCATGTGCGGATCCAGGCTGCTGCAGGCGGCTGGCAACGCCGCGGACTTGCTCGCGATCGGCACCTCGCTGACCGCCAGCGCGCCCAGCGCCATGCCGATATCGACCAGATGGCGCACGCTTTCCGGCGTTGGCTGCCGATCCGTGCCTATGCACCAGACCAGATCGTCCTGACGCAATTCCAGCTCGGCCCCGGCGGCGCTGGCCTCGGTCTGACGCCATTCGAACAACAGGGCGCCATCGTCGCTGCCGAGTTTCAGACTGGACAGCGGCAGTGCTTGCGCGCAGGCGTGCGCATAAGCCAGCAACATGGGCTTGCGGCCGGGCCGCGTGGCCGCATATTGCAGCAGGGCCGCCAGTTGCTGGCGCAGGAAGCGATCGCCACCGCCAGAGGCCAGGGTGGCGCCAACCTGGGCCGGGGCCGGCTTTGCCGGCGCGCTGCCGGCCAGCCAATGCGGCGTGGCGTCGTCATCGTCGATGCGGGCCAGGCTGAGCGCGATCTCGCCCAGCCGCAATCGACAGGGCGCCTCGATGGCGGTGCGCACGCCCGGCAGCAACCGACGTTCATCCAGAAAACTGCCATTGCGCGAGCCAAGGTCTTCAATTTCCAGCGTCGCGCCAGACACAAGAATGGCCAGATGCTGGCGCGACAGTGTCGGCTGATCGATCTGGATCTGACAGTCCGATCCACTACCGACGATGCAGCGGCCGCTCTCGGTCAGAGGAATACGCCGTCGCCCCGCTGGACCATCGACGATCAGACACCAAGGCATGGCGCACCCGCACAAACGGTTGCGAGACATGGGCGGCGGCTGCGTTCGGGGAGCAGGCGCGCGGGTAGGCTCTCGATCAAGGTGAAGCTCATGCTCCGAATCTTAACCGATACGGTCAGTGCAGCCGTGCGCCTGGTCTCTGGGAGAAATCCATCGGGATGAGGTCAACCTCATTCAGCGGACACGACGGCAAACCCCATTCAGGTCATTTCGCCTGGGCCTTGTTCACGCTCTCTGCCAGCCAGGACTCGTAGGCGGCCTGCAAGGCCAGAAAGCGCGGGTGGCTGCGCAGACTGGCCAGACCCGGGGTGCTCGGAATTCCGGAAAATCCGCTCGGTCCATAGATCGCGACGATGCGCTCGAGGTGTTGCAGCGCCTGCTCCGGATCGCCGGCCCGGGCGAAGGCGATCGCCAGTGACAATCGAACCGTTCCTTCGGCCCAGACATCCTTGGGCGCGTTCTCCAGAAAATCGCGCTCGGCGGCGCGCACGCCGGGGAGATCGCCGAGCATGCCGGGCAGATCGCAGGGATAGTAAAAATAGGCGCCGCTGGAGGACCATCCACCCGGATAGGGCGGGTCCGCCTGCTCGATGCGGGCCTTGATCGCGAGCAGCGCAGTGCGGGCTTCTTCGGTCCGGCCGGTGACCAGCAGTGCCTCGGCCTGCGCCAGGGCGTAGGTCTCCGGATATTCCGGAACATGGCGCAGACGCTTGGGCCAGAGTTCGGACGACAGAGCCCGCTGGATGCGCTCGGGATCACCGCTGGCCAGGGCCACGCGAAAGGGCAATGCGGCAAAGAACTCGTTGGGTCCGTCCACGGCCGCCCAGGCGCCTTCGACGTCGCCCATCTGCAGGAGATTCTCGCTGCTGTCCTGCCCCATGTCCTTGGCCCAGGCGGAGCTGCGGGCAAACAGCGCCTTGGCCTCGTCCAGTCTGCCCAGACCCTGCAGGGTATTGGCCAGTTCCAGGATGGTATCGGTATTGGCCGGATCGATCGCCAGCGCGCGCTCGAAGAAGGCGATGGTGTCTTCGAAGCGGCCATCCCGACGGGCCACCAGCGCGCGTGCGTACCAGGCCTCGGCATACTCGGGCGAGTGCTTCAGCAAGCGCGCCAGGATGGCCTCGGCGCCGGCATAGTCACGCTCGCCCATGTAGCGCATGTAGGCCTCGGTCATCGCCGTCTCGATGCTGTCGGGCGCCAGTCTCCGGGCATTGTCCAGTGACACCGCGGCGGCATCGCGCATCGAGGCATCGCTGTAGCCGAACCAGTACATCAGCAACTGCAACTGGGCCTTGCGGGCATAGGCTTCGGCAAACTGCGGATCGAGACTGATCGCGCGGTCGAACTGCTGCAGGGCCTGAGCCAGTCGCTCGGGGGTGGCACGATCCGACTTCGCCAGCAGCTTGGCCTGCAGGAAGGCCTCGTAAGCCGGCATGCTCGCGGTGGAGCCGGTGGCCAGCGCACTGGCTTCGGCCGGGCTCAATACCAGCTGCATGGCGCTGGCAACGGCCGTGGCTACATCGGCCTGGATGGCAAAGATGGTCTCGGTGCTCAGTTCGCGATCGTATTTCTCGGCCCACAGATGCACATCGGTGTTGCCGTCGATCAGCTGCACGGTGATGCGCACCTGATCGCCGGCACGCTGCACGGCTCCCTCCAGGACCACGCCCGCGCCCAGCTCACGGGCGATTTCCGGCACCGACAGCTTGCTGTCGGCGTAGGCCATCATCGAGGTGCGCGAGATCACCTTGAACTGGTTGATCTTGGACAGCTGGGTCAGCAGATCGTCGTGAATACCCTCGGCGAAGTAAGCATCCTCTTCCCGGCTGCTGCGATTGCGGAAGGGCAGGACCGCGACCAGCTTGCCTTTGGCCACGTCAGCCGCCTGCACAATCGCGGCTTCGGGCGAGGCCGAGAAGAAGAACTTGTCGACAGCGAAATAGCCGAGCGCCAGCAGCAGGCTGAAGATGATGGCGCGATCCAGGCGCCGCGCGCCCTGTTGTGATGCTGGCGCGCTGTCCGGGCGATCGCTGATCCGGCGCAGGCGCCGCTCGACACCGGCATAGGGAACCGGTTTCGCCTGGACGTCTTCATCGCGCTGCAGCCCCTCCGGCGTGAGCTCGAAGATCCAGGACACGACCAGCGCCGGCACGAAACCCACGGCCAGCAGGATGATGATGACGCGCAGCACCCAGTTGGGAACGTCGAAGACCGGCAGCACTGTCTCGGTGACCTGCACAATCAACCAGGCTACGACCAGATAGAGGCCGGCCATGCGGATCACATTGCGGCGCTTGAGTTCGGCGAGTAGACGCATCGGCAGCGGTCACGGTCGTCTTCAGGCAGGTGACATGATGTTAGCCGAAGAGCGAATTGCGGCTGTCGTCGGAATGACAAGACCGCAGGAATCTACGGGTGGGCACTGCGGGCACTGGCCAAACATGTCGCAAGTTCCTGATTTTGCGACCGAGGAGAGAAGGGCAGGGGGCAGGGGGCAGGGGGCGGGGGGGAGGGGGGGAG
>JBFWOF010000055.1:0-41168 GCA_050250665.1 Lysobacterales bacterium
ACTCGGGACTCGGGACTCGGGACTCGGGACTCGGGACTCGGGACTCGGGACTCGGGACTCGGGACTCGGGACTCGGGACTCGGGACTCGGGACTCGGGACTCGGGACTCGGGACTCGGGACTCGGGAGAAAAATCCAATGCTCGGTGCCAGTCAAGGGCAACAGCAGGTGCCTGCTAACTAACTCATGGACTTGAAATGCTGATCTGGTCGAAAAGTGGCTTTCCAGTGGCTCCCGGCGCAGGCCAACCCATCAAGCCGGCAGTGAGCGCCTTTCGAGTCCCGAGTCCCGAGTCCCGAGTCCCGGCTTCCGAGGGTATTTCACTGCGATGATCCAGGCCACCAACGACTTCGTCATCAAGTTCGCCAACGTCAACGGCTCGGGCTCGGCGTCGGCCAATGAGCTGTTTGCCAAGGCCATCCTGCGCATGGGTGTGCCGGTGAGTCCGCGCAACATCTTTCCGTCGAACATCCAGGGCTTGCCGACCTGGTATGAAGTTCGGATCAGCGAGGCCGGGTATCTGGGCCGACGTGGCGGTGTCGATCTGATGGTGGCGATGAATCCGCAGACCTGGGCCGGCGACATTGCCGAGATCGAGTCGGGCGGCTATCTGTTCTACGACTCGACCAAAGCGCTCCCGGCTGCGGCTTTTCGTGAGGACATCACGGTCATCGGCATGCCGCTGACCGGCTTGTGCGTGAAGCATTACGACGATCCGCGCCAGCGACAGCTGCTGAAGAACGTGCTCTATCTCGGCGGCCTGTCGGTGTTGCTGAACATCGAACCCGAGGTCATTGAAACCCTGCTGGCGGAGCAATATCGCGGCAAGCCGCAACTGGCGCAGCCCAATGTCGATGCCTTCCGCCTCGGACGGCAATGGGCCAGCGACAATCTCAGCCATCCCATCGGCTTGACCGTGAAGCGCGCCGACCAGGTCGGCGATCGCATCTTCATCGACGGCAATTCCGCCGCGGGCCTGGGCTGTGTGTACGGTGGCGCCACGGTCTGCGCCTGGTACCCGATCACGCCCTCGACCTCGGTGGCCGAGGCCTTCGAGAAATACTGCCGCCAGTTCCGCACCGATCCGGACGGCAAGCGTCGCTACGCCATCGTCCAGGCCGAGGATGAAATCGCCTCGATCGGCATGGTCATCGGCGCGGGCTGGAATGGCGCCCGCGCCTTCACCTGCACCAGCGGTCCGGGCGTGTCGCTGATGACCGAATTCATCGGCCTGTCGCACTTTGCCGAGATCCCGTCCACCATCATCAACGTGCAGCGCGGCGGCCCGTCTACCGGCATGCCCACCCGCACCCAGCAAGCCGATGTGCTGTCCTGTGCCTACGCCTCGCATGGCGATACCCGACATGTGCTGCTGTTCCCGGAAGACCCGGCCGAGAGCTTCGAGCATTCGGCCACGGCGCTGGATCTGGCCGATCGGCTGCAGGGTCCGGTCTTCGTCATGCTGGATCTGGACATCGGCATGAACCAGCGTCTGTGCGCGCCCTTCGAGTGGGCGCCGGATCGGCAGCTGGATCGGGGCAAGGTCATGGATCACGACAGCCTCGAAGCCGGCACCTTTTTCGGTCGCTACCGCGACGTCGACGGCGACGGCATTCCCTTCCGCACCTACCCCGGCACCCATCCCAGCCGCGGTGCCTTCTTCACCCGCGGCACCACCAAGAACTCCGACGCCCGCTATTCCGAGCGTGGTGAGGACTATCTGGAAAACGTGCACCGACTGGTGCGCAAATGGGAAACCGCCAAATCGCTGGTGCCGCAGCCCGTGCTCACCCCGGCAGCGCGGCCGAGTCGTATCGGCGTGCTCTTCTACGGGTCCACCAGCCCGGCCATGCACGAGGCCGCCGAGCGCCTGGCCAGCCACGGCGTGTCGCTGGACCTGATGCGCATCCGCGCCTTTCCCTTCCCGGAATCGGTGCGCGAGTTCATCCTCGGCCATGACCAGGTCTTTCTGGTCGAGCAGAACCGCGATGCCCAGCTGCGCAGCCTGGTCATCAACGAATTCGAGATCGATCCCGCCCGCGTGCAGCCGATATTGCACTACGACGGCACCCCGATCACCGCCCGCTTCATCGTCCGCGCCATCCACGATCGGCTGCAGCGCAAGGCGGCGCAGGCGGCATGAAGCACGGGGCACGGGGCACGGGAAGAATCTCATGACTGATCGTCGCGCGACCTGGAGGGTGGGTTCCGCTGACCGCCCCATCCACCTGGCGTCATTTCGAGGAGCGTGTATCGGCTCGACGCTGCCCACGGACCATGAACCACAAGCTGCCTGTAGGAGCGACCTCGCGTCGCGACCGGCAAGCCGCACGTCCGCAGCAGTCGTCGCGCCGCAAGGGCGCTCCTACAGGTGGACGAGGCCGGTGCTGCGCTCACGTGGACGGCAAATCAATAATTTACGATATGGATTCATGGAGAGCAGCGCAGCGACGAAGCAATCCAGTGCCTGGTGTCGAGCCCCCCTGGATGGCTTCCCCCGGATCAAGTCCGGGGTCGCAATGACGCCGGAATCTCGTCTCACACACGCTTCTCCCCTGCCCCGCACCCCGTTTCCCGTGCCCCGTAAATCATGACCTACATCGCCAAGCCCAGCCTGCATCACCCCAGCCTGAAACAGAACAAGGTCGGGTTCACGCGCCGCGATTACGAGGGGCGGATTTCGACGCTCTGCGCCGGCTGCGGTCACGATTCGATTTCGGCCTCGATCATCCAGGCCTGCTGGGAACTGGACATCGAGCCGCACCGCGTGGCCAAGCTCTCCGGCATCGGCTGCAGTTCGAAGACACCCGATTATTTCCTCGGCCAGTCGCACGGCTTCAACACCGTGCACGGGCGCATGCCCTCGGCGCTGACCGGGGCCTACCTCGCCAATCGCGAATTGCTGTACCTCGGCGTATCCGGCGATGGCGATTCGGCCTCGATCGGCATCGGCCAGTTCGTGCACGCGATGCGTCGCGGCATCGACATGGTCTACATCGTCGAGAACAACGGCGTCTACGGATTGACCAAGGGCCAGTTCTCGGCCACTGCCGACCAGGGCAGCCAGAGCAAGAAAGGCCTGGTCAATACCGACAGCCCGATCGATCTGGTGAGCCTGGCGCTTGGCCTGGGCGCCAGTTTCGTGGCGCGCAGTTTCTCAGGCGACAAGACTCAGCTGGTACCGCTGATCAAGGCCGCCATCCGTCATCGAGGCGCCGCCTTCATCGATGTGATCAGCCCCTGCGTGGCCTTCAACAACCACGCCGGCAGCACCAAGAGCTACGACTATGTGCGCGAGCACAATGACTCGGTCAACCGGCTCGACGTCATCGAAGGCCGTGCCCCGATCGAGATCGAGCAGAATGAGGGCGAGCTACTGGAAGTGGCCCAGCACGACGGCAGCATCCTGCGCCTGCGCAAGACCGCCCCCGACTACGACCCACGCGACCGCATCGGCGCCATGAACTTCATCGCCCGCCATCAGGCAGAGGGCGAAGTCGTGACCGGCCTGCTCTACGTCGACCCCGAAGCCCGCGATTTCCACCAGCACCTGCAGACGGTGAGCACCCCGCTCAACCGCCTCGGCACCGCCGAACTGTGCCCAGGCGCGGAAGCGCTGGCCAAGATCAACGAGCGCTTGCGCTGAAGTAGACGTAGCCCAGGTAAGCGCAGCGCACCTGGGAAGGATCTGCGAATAGCCCCGGGTGCGCCGTCGGCTTACCCGGGCTACTCGCTGCTTGAAGCCACCGGGTGTGTCTCAGACACACCCGGGACGCAAAGCGATTCAGTCTCTCAGCAAGTAGATAGTGAAGTTGCCGATTGGTTCAAATTCGTTGAGCCGTCCATATTTGACCGTTCTGACTACTTGCCCGCCAAAGGAAAAGGCCGCGCTGCTGGCAATCTGAGTCTCCGGACAGGTCAGTTGGACGGTCCATACGTCACCCTGCGAATTGTTACGGGTCTGGCTGTTCGGATTCTGCGTCCTGAAGACATCGATCTGTGCGCAGGGAGTCGTGTGATCCCGCATCGAATAGGGCAATGCAACCCTTTCGAGCCTGTTGCTGCCCAGGGGAGATGTTGTCGACTGTTCCACAATGATCTGCTGGAGCTCTGGCTCGATGTACAGACGCAGATAGCTATCGGGACGAAGACTGCCCTTGAAGTCGATCTGCCAGAATGCCATTTCAGGCGAGAACTCACCGTCGTCCAATATCTCGGACTGGGTGAAATCCATCGCGTAGTGCTGCGGATTCTGCACCCAGTCTTCGCCGATGAAGGAAGGACTACTGGCGGGAGGATCACGGCGGATGACAATGGCGCATGCCGAGGCCCTGAACGTCGGCAGCTCATTGAGGCCGCCGGGAGCCCGGCTCTCACCTATCCAGGTGAAACCCGAGCTGAAAAAGGTCAGCTCGGTGGCCGGCGCCTGAATTCCGGCAATGTTCGGCTCGCATTGGCTGTCTTTCGGCAGCAGTGGAATGGCGAAAGCGGGACCAGCGACGAGCAACAGTGCGCCGATAATGAAGCTTCTCATGGTGTATCTCCTATCAAAAACTGATCTCGGGCCAGCTGGATGGCGGGCGCCGTGGGGTCAATCTGCACAACGGTGCCGGCTATCAGGGCTACCCGCGCCCTGGCGCTTGCCTCACGACCTAGTCGCATCTCGGCGACGGCGGCCAGCAATTCGGCTTCGGCATGCAACTCGGTCGACATCTCAAGGTTCGCGGCTGCAATGGAACTGGCGTTTTCGGCGGCGGCCAATGCCGCATCGGCATCCACGGCTTCACCCAGCAACAAGGCCGCGGCTCGTGTACACCAGAAGAACGCCATCTGGCGGCTGTCAGGCGGCATCACCCGGGGGCCGATATCTACAGCCATCGCGGTCATCTCTCGCGCTTTCGGCACGTCGAGCGGCTTCTCCAGCGAGACCGATCCGATGTTGTTGGCGAGCAGGGCTACCATCGCACTCTCACGGCCATAGACTGCCTCTGCCCGCTTCAGCGCCTGGTCGTAGACCGCCCGCGCATCCTCCATCTGGCCGGCACGGCTCAGGCTGATGGCGTAGCCGGTTTCGGTAATGACATAAACCGCATGTTGAGTACCGTAGAGCTTTTCGGCCAGCGTCAGGCTGCGCCGGGCGTATTCGACCGAGGCCTCTGGATTACCCAGGCTGCGCTCGGCCCGTGCAGCAAGGCGCAGCAGACTCAGCCGCTCAGGCGTTTCCTCATCGAGGTCAGAACTGCCCAGTCGTGCTCGAACCAGGTCAGCGCCATCGGCAGCGGTGTCGGAGTCGATTAGCAGGGAACCTGCATAGTTCAGCGTTACCGCGGTAATCAGCGGATCGTCTGGGCTTAGCGTCTGCAGCGCCTGCCGATAGACGTCCGCTGCCAGAGCTGCAACATCCCGCTGATTGAGTTGCCCTTCGATATTCACGAGCAACAACTTGAGGCGCACCGTCATTCGCTCGTCAAGGTCAGTTTGACGCAACAGGCGCTCGGTCCGTTCCTTCGCGGAAGACGCCTCACCGCCGTCGAACTCGGATTCCGCAAGGCGCAATTCAGCGGCAGTCTTCTGATCGGAACTTGCCGCAGCATCCAGCGCCTGCTGAGCCAGTTCAATCGCCTGTTTGTCCAGCCCCAAAGAACTGTGCACATCAGACAGTGTCATCAGCAACTGCGTCCGTGTCGAACGATCCAGTTCCTCCTTGCGGTCGACCGCAATGCGGGCCTGGTGCAGGACGTCACGAGCGCTGAGCTTTTCGCCCCCGTTGCGACTGGGATCCGCAGAACGGAAGGCTTCGGTGAGGATGCCACTCACCATTTCAGCGCGTTGGCTCTCGCGAACTGCCTCATCGCGCTGGTAGCGGAAAACCACGGCCGCGCTGACGATCACGCCGAGCAGTATCACCGACATCGCGCTGGCCAATCGATGCCTGCGGAGGAAGCGAGCGAGCAGATACCAGCGATGCGAGGCACGCAGGCTGATCGGGCGGTGGTCGAGCAGGCGCTGGACGTCGTCGATCAGGGCGCCGGCGGAGACGTAACGCCGCTCGGGTTCCTTGCGCAGCGCGTGCAGCACGATGCGGTCGAGATCGCCGGCGAGTTCGCGCCGGCCGAAGGGCAGCTCGGGGGAAACGACGCTGCTGGGTGCGGGCGGCATCTGTTGCTGAATGCGCGAACGGGCCTCGTTGAAACTCAGGCCAGCCAGATCCAGCGGCATGCGCCCGGTCAGCAACTCGTACAACAGGCCGCCGAGGGCGTAGATGTCGACAGAGACGCTGTCAGCGTCGCCGTCGATCTGCTCTGGGGCGGCATGTTTGAGCGAAAAGTAGCGTGCTTCTGGCGCGGTGCCACCGTCCAGATGGCCCATTTCGAGGTTCTGCTGCAGCGGCTTGGCGATGCCGAAATCGAGCAGCTTCGGTTCGCCCTGGGCATCGACCATGACATTGCCGGGCTTGAGATCACGATGCACGACCAGCTGCCGGTGGGCATGGTCGACGGCGGACGCCACCTTGAGGAACAGTTGCAGGCGGGCGCGCAATGGCAGCTTGTGCTTGCGCGCATGGTCGAGAATGGGCGTGCCGGCGACGAACTCCATGGCCACATAGGGCGAGCCATCCGGACATTCGCCGGCGTCGATGAAGCGCGCCACATTGGGATGATCGAGCTTCGCCAGGATGCGTCGCTCGCGGCCGAAGCGCTCCAGCAGATCGCGGCCACCATAGGCGCCGCGGATGGTCTTGATGGCCACGCTCTGTTCGACGCGGCCGTCGCTGCGATGGGCCAGATAGACCCGGCCCATGCCGCCGGCGCCTATCAGTTTTTCCACTTCGAAGCTGCCAATGCGGCTGCCCGGCAGTATTTCCGGATCCACCAGCCTGCCGAGCGCAACCACCGCCGGTTGCGGCTCGGGCAGGGCGCGATCATCTGCCGCCAGCAGCCCGTCAACCATATCCCTGAGATCGTCGTCGCTGCCGCAGGCGACCAGCAAGGCCGCCTCGCGCTCGCTGCGAGGCAGATCGACGACCTGATCGAACACGCCTTGGGCGCGGCGCCAGAGGGATGGATCCAGCTTCAACATCGACATCAGGCCGTGGTCATTTGCAGGGGCCGCGGTTCGGCCTGACCTGCGATGCAGGCATGGGGGGCATTCGGGTTTGGCATGGCTTTTTGCAGTTCGGGGGTTGAAGTTCACACGCGTAAACGCGCAGCACTTTCGATCCGCGAAATGCACGCACCTTGCCGGGGGCGGCGGATTCTGGACGATTCGTGAAAAGAGTGTAACTGTTGGTCAAGCGAGTTCGGGCACTAATCCCGGCCCGCGCCCTCCATGTCAGCTACAATCGAGACAACGCGACGGGGGCGTTGATTCCTGATGAAGCCGATCACTGATCTGCTGATGCGCTGGCGCGGTGGCGACAAGGCGGCGGAGGCCGAATTGATCGAAGCCGTGTATCCGGCGCTGCGCGAGATGTCGCGGGCGCAACTGCGGCGCAATGGTGGCGCGACCATGCAGGCCACCGAACTGGCCCACGAAGCCTATGAGCGACTGCTGGCGCAGCAGCAGGTGGACTGGCAGAACCGCGAGCATTTCATGGCCATCGCTGCGACTGTCGTGCGCCGCGTGCTGATCGACTATCTGCGCGAGCGCTCGGCCCAGAAGCGCGGCAGCGGTCAGGCATCGATTCCACTGCATGATCTGCTCGACAGCGATCATCCCAGCAGCGGCGACCATGTCGACTGGCTGATGCTGGATCAGGCCCTGACCGAATTTGCCCGGGTCGAACCCGACACTGCCAGGGTGGTGGAACTGCGCCTGTTCGGCGGCATGTCGGTGGAAGAGATCGCATCGGTGTGTGGCTCGTCGACGGCGACCGTGGGCCGCCAGTGGCGCTTTGCCCGGGCCTGGATCGCCAGCAGCCTGGCGCTGCCGGCGCCGCAATGAGTGCCCGGTGGGGCGCGTGCATCGTGTTGGCTTCCAGCCACGCCTGGCCCTGATGCAAAGCCGTCACGTAGGCCCTGCGGGCCAACGTGACCTACGTGGGCGGTTGCGACCCGGTCAGTGACCGGCGCAGGGCGGCGAAGCCTTCCGCCATGCTGACTCTCGGTCGGTAGCCGAAATCACGCTGGGCGGCGCTGATGTCGTACCAGTGCGCCGTCGCCAGCTGATCGGCCAGGAAACGGGTCATGATCGGCTCGCCGGGCAAGCGCAGCAATCGATAGACCGTTTCCAGTCCGAAGCCCAGTCCGTAGGCCAGACCGAAGGGGATGCGGCGATGCACCGGGGCAAGCCCGGCGCATTCCAGCATGCGATTGATCATGTCCTCGGTGGCGATCGGCTCGCCATTGGAGATGAAATAGGCGTTGCCGGCGGTGGCCGAGTCGGGTTCGAGTGCGGCCGCTGCCTGCAGATGGGCCTGAGCGGCGTTATCGATGTAGGTGGCATCGATGCGCTTGCCGGGCTTGCCGACGAAACGCAGGCGTCCGGCGCGGGCACGCTCGATGATGCGCGGCAGCAGATGGTTGTCGCCCGGTCCCCAGATCAGGTGCGGCCGCAGCGCGCAGGTGGCCAGCGCCGGGCCGTTGGCGGCGATGACTTCGCGCTCGGCAATGGCCTTGGTCTGCGGGTAGTGGGCGAGGAAACGGCGGGCGTAGGCCACACGTTCATCCACGCCTTCCAGATCGCCGCCTTCGTGGACCACGCTGGGGGTGGAGGTGTAGACCAGCTTGCCGATGCCATGTTGCTGACAGGCCGCCATGATGTTGCGGGTGCCGAGCACATTGATGCGATGGTAATCGGCATAGCTGCCCCAGTGACCGGCCTTGGCCGCCACGTGGAAGATCAGATCGCAGCGACGTGCTGCAGCGGCGACGGTTACGGCATCACCGATATCACCCTGATGGACCTTGACCCCGAGCGCCGCGAGTTCCGGCGCCGGCGAGCGCTGCAGCGTCACCACCTCCGCACCCTGCGCCCGCAATGCGCGACAGATGGCGCTGCCGAGGAAGCCGCTGCCGCCGGTGACGAGGGCCTTCATGGGACGGGGCACGGGGAAAGGGGCAGGGGGCAGGGGAAAGCAAGAGCGGAAGAGGGGCCCGCTTCGGGTGCTGTGGGAGCGGGCTCTGCCCGCGACAAGGAGTCGCGGCTGAAGCCGCTCCCACAGGTGTCCGGCGAACCCAGCCTTTCCCCTGCCCCGAACCCCCTTCCCCGTGCCCCGTCACTCACGCTTGCCGCTCCGTTCCGATGGCCACTTTCGGTGCCTGTAGCCCCAGGCGTTCGCTGGCCCAGCGCTTCAGGTATTCACGACCGATCTTGGCATTGTGGCGGATGTCGACCGGGAAGCGCGGATAGTAGAGCACGCGCTGGATGCCGCGGGTGTGGGCATGCCGGGTGGCCAGCTGCAGCAACTCCTCGGTGATCCGTGCCTGCTGATCGCGACCGACGCCAGGCTCCAGCTCCACGATCAGGACCGGCTCCTCGGCCCCCTGCTTGCCCAGCCCAACCAGGGCCGTGCGAAAGACCTGCGGATGGGTGTTGAAGATCGGCTCGACCTGCTCGGTGCAGATCGGCCCACCCTCGGCCTCGACCCGTTGCGAGCGTCGACCACACATCCACAGCAATCCGCCTTCATCGAAGTAGCCAAGGTCGCCCATGCGATGCACGGTGCGTTCGCCCTCGCGGATCTTGCCGATACGATCGGCATCGGGCCGATTGAAATAGCGCTCGGTGGCGGTGGGTCCGACCACGGTGATCTCGCCGACGACGCCCGGCGGTACCACCAGATCGTCGCTCCATTCCGGCACCGCTTCGTCGCTGATGCGGATGATCCGCACCTGATTGGGCGCGACCACGCGCCCGACCAGCGTGCCCGCGCCCTGCTCGGTGCGCACGCGCGCGACTTCGGTCAGTTCCCGACCCTCGACTACGGCCACCGGCAGACATTCGGTGGCGCCGTAGGGTGTCCACAGACTGGCGCCTTCGGGCAGCAGCTTGCGCATGCGCTCGACCACCGCCACCGGGACCGGGGCTCCGGCCGAGATCACGCGCTTGAGCGTGGGCAGTTTGACCCCGCGCGGCGCACCCCAGCGCGACAGCGCATTGACCAGCGCCGGCGAGGCGAACAGATTGGTGACGCCGAAGTCGTGGATGGTCTGGATCAGCTTGCCGGGATCGGCCATCGCCGGTCGCGTGGGATCCATTTCCGGAATGACGGTGGTCATGCCCAGGGCCGGATCGAACAAGGCGAAGGGCGGGAAGGTCGGCAGATCGATCTCGCCGGGCTGGATATCGAACGCTTCCCGCAGCAACTCGACCTGCGCCATGAAATGCCGATGCTGATAGACCACGCCCTTGGGCACGCCGGTCGATCCCGAGGTGAACAGGATCGCGGCCGGATCGTCCTCGCGGGTGTCGGCCAGCACCGCCGGGCAGCGATGTCGGGCATCGGTGCCGGCACGACCGGTCTTCAGCAGATCGGCGTAGCTGTGGCCGCCCCACATGAAGCGCGGACCTACCGTCACCAGCGTGCGGATGGTCTTGCGACCCCAGCCCAGGGCCACGCGGGCTGCGTGCGCCAGCGGGATGCCGATGAAGGCCTGCGGCTCGGCTTCGGCCAGGCATTGCTTGAGCGCGGTGCGGGCGATGCCGGGATCGATCAGTACCGGTACCGCACCAGCCTTGAACAAGGCATACATGAGCACGAACAGTTCGACGCTGGGCCGTACCATCAAGACCGTACGCACGCCCTTGCCGATGCCGGCCTTTTCCAGACCGCAGGCAATGGCATCCGACTCTTCGTCGAGCTGAGCGTAGGTCAGATGGGTATGCGCGGGGCGACCGGCGATATCGCTGCCACAGGGGACAAAGATCGCGATCTGATGAGGCCGTTCCCGCGCCATGCGCGTCAGGGCGGACGCGATATTGGCGCTATCCATGAGTCGTGGCAGGCAGAAGGGGGCGCAAGCGTGCCGTTTCGGCGGCGAGCGGTCAACATCTGCCGCTGCGCCCTGCCAGGGCAGCTGCCCTGATCGCGCGGACGCGGGTCGCTACTCAGGAACCGACAGTTGGGCACTCACCACGCTGACGCGTTGCTTTAGAGGCAACAGGCGGGCATCGGCGGTGGCGCTGCGCTGGAGTTGCGCCAGGCGCTCACCCGCCTTTGCCAGAGCCGCGGGATCGGTCGCCGCTGCCGCGGTCTCGACCCAGGCACTGGCGGCAGCAAAGGCCGCATCGCGATCATGCGGTCGCAGCGCCGCAGCGCGCTCGAAAGCCTGCGCCGAGGCCCGCAACAGGGCGCCGCTTTCACCCGGAACGGCTGCGAGCGCCTGCAGATAGTGCTGCTGTCCGGCGACGAATTCCTGTTGCGAGGCCAGCGCGGGCGCCAGCCGCTGCTGCAGCGCCCCGGGCAGCCACTGCGCTGCAGCCAGTGCGCCCAGCAGCAGCAGTGCCATGGCCGTCAGGCGCAGCGCACCGAAGTGTGGATCGAGCCCCGGACTCGTCTCGCCTGCTGTTCGTGACCCGCTGCCGACCAGCCCCAGCGCGCATCCGATCCAGACCCAGGCCAGACTACGGTCGCCACTGAGCGCGAAATTCGCCTGCAGATGCAGCAGCCACGCTGCCAGAGCCAGGGCCAGCGCTGCCGCTTCCTGACGTCGATCGGGCGCTTCCGCGAATCCTTGTCGCAGAGCGTGAGCTACTGCCCAGATGAGGATCAGACTGGAGAGCAGGCCGAACAGCCCGGCCTCCAGCAGGCGATCGAGCAGACCCTGATGGGCGCGATCGGCAGTCCATGCCATAGCCTCCAGTCGCGCCTGCGCATCGGCCGAGGCGACCCTGGCCAGCGCCGCCTGTTGCTGATCTGGCCCATAACCGAACCAAAGTCGCAGCGCCGGGTGCCGGTCCGCCCGGCCCTGCGCATCCAGTACTGGAGTGGGATCGGCGATGGCCTGCGCTGCAGCGCGCCAGAGATAAGCGCGATCATGCAAGGACGCCGGCCGCCATGCCGACAGCGCCACGGTAGCAAGCAGCAGGACCAGCAACAGCGGCAGACCCAGACGCAGCGATCTTGGATGGGTCACCAGCCACAGCAGCAGGCCGGCCAGCGCCAGGGCCAGAACGGCGCTGCGAGATTCGGTGAGCAGCAAGGCGAGCAGTTGCAGGATCACCGGAATCCACCACAGTCTGCTCGCACCCGAACGCAGGTTCAGCAAGGAGGGCGGCAAAACCAGAATCAGCCACGCGGCCAAGGTTGTGGCGTTCCCCAGCGTTGCCGCCGGACGATGGCCTGACTGCGCCTCCCAGTGCACCGGATCCAGGCCAGCGCGCTGCAGCAGGGCATAGGCCGAAACCACGGCACCGAGCAACGCTGCGTGGCGATAAAGTTGGTGTCTTTGCGCATCGCTGCAGTTGCTCGCCGCCAATGCCAGGACGAGAAGCGCGATGGCGATCAGTAGACCTTGCGCGCGCGCATACGATCCCAGAAGTGCGGCGGACGGCTCCAAGGCCAGAAACCCGGCGCCCAGCGCAGTCGCCATCACCGCAGACAAGGCCCATAGGGTCGCGCGCCCGGACGGCATCCGGATCCAGGGGATCGTCGCTGCCGCCGCCAGTGCAACACCGGCCACCTTCAAGGCCTCGGAGCCGCCCGGCCATACCACCAAAGCCGACCAGATCAGAGCCAGAGTCAGCAGTGTCACAGGTTTTGGCATGGGCACCCCCGCATCAGGCCACACTATTGACGCCGTCGAACCCGCTCCGCAAGTTCGATGGGCCAGAAATAGAAGGCCCCGGACGTTGGGGAGCGCCCGGGGCCTGGGGGCCGTAGAGACGGATGGGGATTTCCGGTCTCCACTTTGAAGGTTCACTATTGGGGGAGGAGTGAACCGGGCCGAGCTGTGTCAGCCCGAACCCATAGATAGGTTGCCGCAAACCAAGTTCCCGTGACAATGCCGAAGGTCATCGGTCAGATTTAGCCAGAACTAACAGGGTCGGCCCCAGACCGCTTGTTCAGCCATCAGCCAGATCTGGTTTTCGCATCCATATTGTTGAACGCAAAGGAAATATTCGGAACTTGAACGCGCCCTTCAGATCAGCCCTTGTGGCCAATTGCGGGCAAATGTTGCTGAACGCAAACCGACCGAGGTCAGAAGCCAGGTAAACAATCAGCAAGCGGGGCGCCGATGCGCGCTGCCATAACTGCCGTCTGCGGCTTTTGGCAGACCGCAGCATGGGCGTCAACTGGCGGCAAGGAACCCGGTTCAGACAGCATTCAATGGTCAGGATCGAAGCACCTGGCTTGTCCGAGCTCAACGTCCCAGGGCAAGTGCCTGTTCTGGAGTCCACACTTTACGAGGTCGAATTCCCACCGCCCAGATGCACCACCACTTTCGAACTTCCGAGGCTTGCGATACATTCCGCAGAAGTCTTCTCAGGTTGTCTCCGGCCCATGGCAAGCAATCCACAATCCACCACGCTGTCCGGATTATCGGGAGTCGCTCGCAGACTGGTCGCGGAAGGCGCGTTATCGGAAGCCGATGCGCGCAAAGCCTCTGAAGCCTCGTCCAAGCAACGGGTCTCACTGATCGCCTATCTGATCGAGAACGGTCTGGCCGATCCCAAGGCCACCGCAGCGGCTGCCAGTCAGGAATTCGGCGTACCCTTGTTCGACGCCCTGGCGGTGGATCTGAAAATCGCCCCGATCCGATCGATCGAGCAGGCACTGATCGAAAAGCATCGGGCGGTGCCGCTGTTCCGGCGCGGCAACCGCATGTTCATCGGCATCGCCGATCCGACCAATGATCGGGCACTGGAGGAGATCAAGTTCCAGTCCAAGACGCTGGTCGAGCCCATCATCGTTGACGACAACACGCTGACGCGCCTGATCGAGCAGGCGATGTCGCAAGGCGACACCATTGCCGAAGGCATGGACGATGACGAGGGTCTGGAGAACCTCGACGTCCAGGGCGGCGACGATGACATGGACGGCGGATCCTCATCCGGAGTCGATGTTCAGGGCAACGACGACACTCCGGTGGTTCGCTTCATCAACAAGGTGCTGGTCGACGCCATCAAGCGCGGCGCCTCCGACATTCATTTCGAACCCTATGAACACGCCTACCGGGTGCGCTTCCGCATGGACGGAATCCTGCGCCAGGTGGCTTCTGCGCCGGTCAAGCTGAGTGCACGCATGGCCGCGCGCCTGAAGGTGATGTCAGCTCTGGATATCGCCGAAAAGCGCGTTCCGCAGGACGGTCGCATCAAGCTGAACCTGTCGAAAACCAAGGCCGTGGATTTCCGGGTCAGCACCTGTCCCACGCTATTTGGTGAAAAGGTCGTACTCCGAATCCTCGACGGCTCGGCAGCCAAACTCGGCATCGACAAGCTGGGTTATGAGGAAGACCAGAAAGCGCTGTTTCTCGGCGCCATCGCCAAACCTTATGGCATGGTCCTGGTCACCGGCCCCACCGGCAGCGGCAAGACGGTTTCCCTGTATACGGCATTGAATATTCTCAATACCGACGAGCGCAATATCTCGACCGCCGAGGATCCTGTCGAAATTCGCGTCACCGGCATCAACCAGGTGCAGATGAATATCAAGGCCGGCATGACTTTCGCGGCTGCACTACGCTCGTTCCTGCGGCAGGATCCCGACGTGATCATGGTCGGTGAGATCCGCGACCTCGAAACCGCCGAGATCGCGATCAAGGCTGCGCAGACCGGCCATATGGTGCTGTCCACGCTGCACACCAATGACGCGCCGCAGACCATTGCGCGCCTGATGAACATGGGCATCGCGCCGTTCAACATCACCTCGGCGGTCACGCTGGTGATCGCCCAGCGTCTGGCGCGCCGACTGCATGACTGCAAGCGTCCGGTATCACTGCCGACACATGCGCTGCAGGCGGAGGGTTTTACCGAGGAAGACATCGCCAACATGCAGCTGTACGAACCGGTGGGCTGCGGCAGTTGCAATGAAGGCTACAAGGGCCGTACCGGCATCTATCAGGTCATGCCGCTGTCCGAAGATATTGCACGCATCATCCTGGGCGGCGGCAATGCCATCCAGATTGGTGAAGCCGCGCACGCATCAGGCATTCCGGACCTGCGCAGATCGGCTTTGATGAAGGCCAAGGCTGGTATGATCTCGCTGGCCGAAATGAACCGCGTCACCAAGGATTAGAACCATGGCAACGGCGACAGCACGCGCAAAGGCTCCTGGCAATCGAGGCTTGGGCGAGTTGCAGACCTTCAAATGGGAAGGTACCGACAAGCGCGGACACAAACTGCGCGGCGAGGAACTCGGCAAGAACGCCAATCTGGTCAAGGCGCATCTGCGCAAGCAGGGCATCAATGCCACCAAGATTGCGCAGAAGAAAAGCTCGATTTTCGGCTCCTCTGGCGCCGCCATCAAGCCGCGCGACATTGCTGTGGTCAGCCGCCAGCTGGCGACGATGATGAAAGCCGGTGTGCCGCTGGTTCAAAGCTTCGAGATGATCGCGGGTGGCCAGAACAATCCGCGCCTCAAGGACATGTTGACCGCCATCAAGACCGACATTGAGGGCGGTTCCTCGCTGTCGGAATCGATCAACAAGTTTCCCGCCTATTTTGACGAGCTCTACGTCAATCTGGTGCGGGCCGGTGAATCCGCCGGTGTGCTCGACGTGGTGCTGGACACGGTCGCCACCTACAAGGAAAACATCGAGTCCCTGAAGGGCAAGATCAAGAAGGCTCTGTTCTATCCCCTCGCGGTGATTGCCGTTGCCATCATCGTGTCGTCGATCATCCTGATCTATGTGGTGCCGCAATTCGAGGCCGTGTTCAAGAGCTTCGGCGCCGATCTGCCGGCCTTTACCAAGCTGATCGTGAATGCTTCCAATTTCATGGTCGATTACTGGTGGGTGGTTCTGGGCATCATCGCCGGCTCGATCTTCGGATTGACCACCGCGCTGCGACGCTCGCGCAATTTCGCCCGGCTGGTCGACCGAATGATGTTGAAGATGCCGGTGCTGGGACAAATTCTCCACAATTCCGCGGTGGCGCGTTTTGCGCGCACCCTGGCCATCACCTTCCGGGCCGGTGTGCCGCTGGTGGAGGCGCTGGAAACGGTGGCCGGGGCGACCGGCAACATCATCTACGATGAAGCCACCCAGCGCGTGAAGGAA
The DNA here is from genome assembly GCA_050250665.1 of Lysobacterales bacterium. Lineage (GTDB taxonomy): Bacteria > Pseudomonadota > Gammaproteobacteria > Xanthomonadales > SZUA-5 > JADKFD01. The sequence goes on from JBFWOF010000055.1 coordinate 16,160, forward strand.
GATGTCTCGGTCGGTCATCAGCTCAATCTGGCGATGCGTCAGCAGAACATCTTCCCGCTGATGGTGGTGCAGATGACCGCGATCGGCGAGGAATCCGGTGCGCTCGATACCATGCTGATCAAGGCGGCCGAGTTCTACGAGCAGGAAGTCGAGAATTCGGTGGATGCGCTGTCGAGCCTGCTGGAACCCTTCATCATGGTGATCATCGGCGTGCTGGTTGGCGGCATGGTCATCGGTATGTATCTGCCGATCTTCAAGCTGGCTGCGGTGGTCTGAGCGGAGTGCTCGACCTGCTGGCGGCGGCGCCCTCGGTCGGCTTGGTGTTGGCCGGGGCGCTGGGCCTGATTGTCGGCAGTTTCTTGAATGTCGTCATCCTGCGGCTGCCGCCCAGGCTTGAGCATCAGTGGCGCGGCGATGCGCTGGACATGCTGGGCCTTGAGCCTGCCGAGCCAGAGCCAGCCCCGCCCGGGCTGGTCATGGAACGCTCTCACTGCCCGCAGTGCCTGACCCAGATCAAGGCCTATGACAACATTCCCTTGTTCAGCTACCTGCTGCTGCGCGGGCGCTGCCGTTCCTGCGGCATGCGCATTTCGCCTCAGTATCCGCTGGTCGAGGCGGCCACTGGCGTGGCCACCGCGCTCTGTGTGTGGCGCTTTGGTATCGGTGCCGACGCCCTGGGAGCCATCGCGCTGACCTGGACCTTGATTGCGCTGGCGGGCATAGACCTGCGTACCCAGCTGCTGCCCGATGCGTTGACCTTGCCGCTGCTCTGGGGCGGCCTGCTGCTGGCACTGATACCGCTGTTCGCCAGTCCTGAACAAGCCATCCTGGGCGCGGCAGCTGGCTACCTCAGCCTGTGGTCGGTGTATTGGGGCTTCAAGCTGCTGACCGGCAAGGAAGGCATGGGCTATGGCGACTTCAAGCTGCTTGCGGCCCTGGGCGCATGGTTCGGGGTCGTATCGATCCTGCCGATCGTGCTGCTGTCGTCGGCGGCCGGCGCGCTGATCGGCGGACTGATGATCCTGCTGCGCGGCCGCGATTCCCAGCTGCCGATGCCCTTCGGCCCCTTCATCGCTGCAGCGGGATTCGCCTACATGATGCTGGCTCCACAGCTGCGTACCTGGCTACCCCTGTTCGTTCTGGAATGAGTGCGCGCCTGATCGTTGGTCTGACCGGCGGCGTGGCCTCGGGAAAGTCTGCGGCTTCTGCCCGGCTTGGGGAATTGGGCGCCGGCGTGGTCGACACGGATGTCATCGCCCGGCAGATGGTCAGCGTCGGCAGTTCAGGTCTGGACGCGGTGGTGGACGCTTTCGGCGCGTCGATACTGCTGGCCAACGGTGAGCTCGATCGATCAAGGCTGCGGGCCCTGATTTTTGCCGACCCGCTGGCACGCAAGCGTCTGGAGGCGATCCTGCATCCGCTGATCGCAAGGGAAGCACAGGCGCAGGTGCAGCAATCCCGTGCTGCCTATGTGCTGCTGGTGGTGCCCCTGCTGGTGGAGTCAGGGAACTATGACTGGGTCGACCGGGTACTGGTGGTGGATGCATCCTTCGAGTTGCAGCAGCGCCTGCTGACGCGGCGCGATGGCATCAGCGCCGAACTGGCGCGGAGCATGATCGCAGCGCAAGCCAGCCGCGAGCAGCGCCTGGCGCAGGCCGATGATGTGCTGCGCAACAGCGCCGGACTCGCCGAACTGGCCGACCAGGCGCGAACCCTGGACCGGCGCTACCGGGCGCTCAGCGGCCTGGGCTGACCGCAACGGATGCGGACTCGGTCAGGAACGCCAATAGGCGCGTATGCCGGCCACACCATGGGCGCCGCTGGCGAGTGCCCTGTCCAGATCCGCCGGACCCAGGCCACCGAGGGCAAAACAAGGCAGCCAGGTGAGGCGGGCGGCAGCAGCGAAAGCAGACCAGCCCAGTGTCGTGGCCAGCGGGTGGCTGACCGTAGGTGTCACCGGTGACAGCGAAACCGCATCGGCGCCAAGTCGCTCGGCGGCGTTGAGTTCGGCTCGGTTGTGACAGGAAGCGAACAGCCAGAATGACTCCGGTACGGGGCGCCGGGACACAGCCTGCAACTGCCGACTGGACAGGTGTACGCCATCAAATCCCAGTTGCATGGCCAGTTCGGGCTCGCCGTGAATCAGGGCCGTGAGGTCCGGACGCTGTCGGCGGACCTGTCGCAACATCGACTCGGCCAGCTGTGCCAGTCGCGCGCGCTCACAGGCCTTGGCACGTAGACTGACGATTCCAAGTCGGGGATTCTCCAGTGTGCGGGCCAGACGTGACAGGAAGGCATCGGCGTCAGCGTCGGGTTCCGGCGTGATCAGGTATTCCCGGGGCAAGGCCAGGCGCGCGCGAATCGGGCGATCCGGGGCTGGCATGGGGTAGTGACGCAACTGCGCCGGAGGCAGCCAGCGCAGCGCCTGATGCTCGTGCGCGATCGGCTGGCCAGTCCAGTTCCGGCAGGAGAAGGTGTGCAGATCGAGACTGCGCGGCGGGCCGCGCCAGCGCACCACAGCGAATAGCTCAGCGTGGTTGACGACGACGCCGATCTCCTCGGTCAGTTCCCGGATCAAGGCTTCGGTCGCGCACTCGCCAACCGCAATCTTGCCTCCCGGGAATTCCCACAGCCCGCCGTCGTTGGCGTCCGCAGCACGCTGAGCAATCAGCAGCTGTCCGGCCTTGTCGATCAGCACGCCGGCGACAACGGCCAGCGCGCGCGGAGTCCCGGGCCTGGCCGTCATGACGCCGGGCAAGGGGAGTCAGGGGACCGCGCCGTGGATGGCGGCAGGCAGGCGATCGACAGCATGGGTACTTCACCGGGATGCCGGCCCGGGCGCTGACGCCCGGGCGGCAGCATCCTAGTCCAGCTTGCCGTGGCAGGCCTTGTACTTCTTGCCGGAACCGCACGGACAGGGATCATTGCGCCCGACCTTGGCGCCGCCGCGCACGATCGGCTCACCGCGCACGCCACCCTGTGCGGCAGCATCCCAACCCGCCGGTGCCAGGCCCTGCGCCTGGGCCGCTTCGTCATCCGTTCCCAGCGAGCCGGCGTCGGCATGCTGGAACTGCATCGGCGGTGCCTGACGACGCTGGGCCTCGGCTTCTTCCAGGTCGTTCTCGCTGCGCACGCGCACGCGCGCCAGCATGCGGATGGTCTCCGATTTGACCCGCTCCAGTAGTTGCTCGAAGAGTTCGAAGGCTTCGCGCTTGAATTCCTGCTTGGGCTGTTTCTGCGCATAGCCGCGCAGGTGAATGCCCTGCCGCAGATAATCCATCCGCGCCAGGTGATCCTTCCACTGACTGTCGAGCACGTTCAGCAGGATGGCCTTCTCGGCCATGCGGGTGATCTCCGAACCCATCACCGCTTCGCGCTCGCGGAAGTGGCGGTCGACCGACTCGATGACCTTGTCGACCAGACCCTCGGCGTTGATGTCCGGATTGTCCTTGACCCAATGCTGCGGCTCGATCTCGACCCCCAGATCGTCCGCGAAGGCGCGCTTGAGACCATCCAGATCCCACTGCTCGTCGATCGAATCGGCAGGAATGAACGGTCGGGCCATGCTGCGCACCACGTCCTGCCGTACCGAGACCAGGGTCTCCTGCACATCTTCGGCGTCCATGATTTCATTGCGCTGCTCGTAGATCACCTTGCGCTGATCATTGGCCACGTCATCGAAATCCAGCAGATGCTTGCGGATGTCGAAGTTGTGGGCCTCGACCTTGCGCTGGGCATTTTCGATGGCGCGATTGACCAGCGGGTGCTCGATCGACTCGCCTTCCTTCATGCCCAGCCGCTGCATCAGGCCGGCCAGTCGATCGGAGGCGAAGATGCGCATCAGCGAATCTTCGAAAGCCAGGTAGAAACGCGAGGAACCGGGATCGCCCTGACGACCGGAACGGCCGCGCAGCTGATTGTCGATACGGCGCGACTCGTGGCGCTCGGTGCCGACGATGTGCAGTCCGCCCGATTGCAGCACTTCTTCATGGCGACGCTTCCACTCGCTGCGTACCGCTTCGCGCTCGGCGTCGGTGGCTTCCTCACCCAGGCCATGCAATTCGGCGTCGAGGCTGCCGCCGAGCACGATATCGGTACCACGACCGGCCATGTTGGTGGCAATGGTGACCGCACCCGGACGTCCGGCCTGAGCCACGATGTGGGCTTCACGCTCGTGCTGCTTGGCGTTGAGGACCTCGTGGGGAATGCCTTCCTTCTTCAGCAGGCCGGCGAGCAGCTCACTGGTCTCGATGGAGGTGGTACCTACCAGTACCGGCTGACGCTTGGCCCGACGCTCGCGGATGTCCTCGACGATCGCCGCAAACTTGTCCTTGCGCGTCAGGAACACCAGATCGGTGGCGTCCTTGCGAATCATCGGACGATGAGTCGGAATGACGATCACCTCCAGACCATAGATGCTCTGGAACTCATAGGCTTCGGTATCGGCCGTTCCGGTCATGCCCGCCAGCTTCTTGTACATACGGAAGAAGTTCTGGAAGGTGATCGATGCCAGCGTCTGGTTCTCGCGCTGGATCGGCACGTTTTCCTTGGCCTCGATGGCCTGATGCAGACCATCCGACCAGCGCCGCCCGGCCAGGGTGCGTCCGGTGAATTCGTCGACGATGATGACTTCGCCATCGCGCACGATGTAATCGACATCGCGCTGGTAAAGATGGGTGGCACGCAGCGCCGCGTTCAGATGATGGACAACCGCGAGGTTCTGCACGTCATAGAGGCTTTCATCGGGCTTGATGATGCCGTTCTCGGCCAGGATCTGCTCGACCCGATGCATGCCCTGCTCGGACAGATGCACCTGCTTCTGCTTTTCGTCGACCCAGAAATCGCCCTCATCTTCCTCGGACTTCTGCTTCAGCAGCTGCGGCGCGATGCGATTGATCTTGACGTAGAGCTCCGGCGATTCGTCTGCCGGACCCGAAATGATCAACGGCGTGCGAGCCTCGTCGATCAGGATGGAATCGACTTCGTCGACGATCGCGTAATGCAATCCGCGCTGCAGTCGATCGGCCGGCTGGAAGGCCATGTTCGAGCGCAGATAGTCGAAGCCATATTCGTTGTTGGTGCCGTAGGTGATGTCGCAAGCATAGGACTGGCGCTTGGACTCCATGCTCTGTCCGGGCACGATGACGCCGACGCTCATGCCCAGCGCCGCGTACACCGGCGTCATCCACGCCGCGTCACGCTTGGCCAGATAGTCGTTGACGGTCACCACGTGCACGCCCTTGCCGGGCAGCGCATTAAGATACACCGGCAGCGTTGCCACCAGGGTCTTGCCCTCACCGGTGCGCATTTCGGCAATCTTGCCCTGATGCAGAACCATGCCACCGATCAGCTGCACGTCGTAGTGGCGCAGTCCCAGCGTGCGCCGTGCCGCTTCGCGTACAGCCGCAAAGGCTTCGGGCAGGAGCTGGTCTTCGCTCTGGCCATCAGCCAGGCGCTTGCGGAATTCATCTGTCTTGGCTCGCAGCTCAGCATCGCTCAACGCCTGGAAACTGGCTTCGAGCTCGTTGATGCGAGCGACGGTCTTGCGCATGCCGCGAACGACGCGATCGTTGCGACTACCGAAGATCCGGGTCAAAAGGGCGTTGAACATAGGGGAGGTGTGAAGGCTGGATGAGGAAAGCAGGGCCGCGAGTCTACCCGATTCACTTCGGAGAGGCCTACGGAAGGGTTGCGCAGCTGGTGTGGTGTCCACGCCGCGAATGCAAGAAGGTGGGGACGATCGGTACAGAATCAAGTCAGGCCATCAACACCAGCGTCGCACGCTTCGGCAGTATTCCTGATAGGGCTGGCCAAAGTGGGCGGCGATGGCCTCCTCCTCGGCTGAAATCTGATAGCGGTTGAGGTAGATCACGAACAGCGGCAGCAGCGCGATGCCGATGGGCTGCGCCACCCAGGCAGCCAGTCCGGCCAGCACCAGCAGCATGCCCAGATACATGGGATTGCGGCTGTAGCGGAAAATTCCGGTGGTGACCAGCGCCGAAACGCGATCCGGATGCATGGGATGTACGGTCGTGCGCGCGCGCCTGAATTCGAGCACGCCTGCAACGGCGACAAGCACACCGGACGTCGCCAGTACCGTCGCCAGCAGGTGGCGCGGCCAGGGGGGAATCGACCACAGGTGCAGCCACTTGCCCGACGCGGCAATGGCCAGCGCCGCAATGGCGAAGACCAGGAGTGGCGGGACTCGCAGCTTCAGGCTGGGCACGGCTTTGCTCGGCGCAAGTTCGCGCCATGGTGGTGTGGTAGCGAAATCGTAGTCGCTCAGCGGATCGCGCTGACGAACTTCTTCGGATTGATCGGCTTGCCGTCCTGCCAGACCTCGAAGTGCACATGGGAACCGGTGGCTCGGCCGGTGGCACCCATCTTGGCGATCAACTGGCCGCCGGTGACGACATCGCCGACCTTGACCAGATTCTTGTCGTTGTGGGCGTAACGGGTGGTGTAGCCGTTGCCGTGATCGATGTCGATCATGTTGCCGTAGGACGGATGACGGCCGGCGAAGACCACGACGCCGCTGGCAACGGTGAGCACATCAGCTCCCTTGACGCCATCGAAATCGATGCCCGAATGGAAGGCGCGGGTGCCGTTGAAAGGGTCGATGCGCATGCCGAACTGCGAGGCCATGAAGCCGGAGCGCACGGGCATGCCGGAGGGCATGAACTCGGCATCCAGATCACGATCCAGCAGCAGCGTTTCCAGCACACCCAGCTGTTCGGCCTGGGTATCGAACTGGGCGCGCAAGCGCACCAGCGTGTCGGAAAACTCCGGGGCGAAATAGTCGTCATCGATCGGCGCATGGCTTTCCGGGCCGCCGATGCTCGGCGCCTTGGCGAAGTCAAACTCACCATCATCGAGCTTGCCCATGCGGGTCAGGCGCTGACCCAGTGCATTCAGGCGCGTCGCCTGGGCCTGCAGCTCGCCGAGCTGGATGGCCAGGGCATCGAGATCGCGACGGGACTGTGCCTCGGTTTGATCCAGCTGCGCCTTCTGCGCGATCAGCTGCGCCCGCAGCGTTTCGACGTCGTTGGCGCTCAAGCCGTCAACATTGCCGAATCCGCGACCGGCCATGAAGCCGAGGCTGACGATCGCGCCAAGCACAATCAGGGCAGCACTCGCGCAAAGCCAGCGAGTGCGGGTGCACGCCAGATTGAACTGACGCGAACCGGAATTGGGACCACCTACCAGTATGATGTTCATGCTCTCCAGACCTTCGTCACCTTCGCCGGTGCGCAAAACACGAGATTCGCAATGGCCCGCTATCCCGCGCTTGGTGAAACCCTCCAGGACATGCCCAGCCTGGCTGCGCTCGTTGCCGAAGCGCGCCGTATCGGGGATCTGGATCAGCGCCTGCGCGCTGTCCTGCCACCTCGATTGGCTGCCCAGTGCCGCCTCGCCAATTGCCGCGACGGTCAGCTGGTGTTCCTGGCGCGTACACCCGAATGGGCGTCCAAGCTGCGCCTTTCGAGCCGACAACTCCTCGACGAGGCCAAATTGGCACTCGCTGTAGAAGAATTGCGACTCACCGTGAAGGTCGCGCGTCCCGATGCGAATTCCCCGTTCGCATAAGTTCGAACGACCCCGTCCAGTTGCGACGCCCCACCAGCCGTCGCTTCCGAACCAACCGACAAACGCCGGTTGTTGTCGTGGCCCTGAGGCCGTTCAGCATCCTGCTGAAGATCTTCCCTGACTGCTTTGTTCTTCTGGTTTGTGTTGCCGCCGACCGGGCAGTGGTCGGCGCCCGCGCCTACACCGCCTGAGCGGGGTGGGCGTAGGAAATCGGTACTTCTTCCGGGCGGTCGAATACGACTTCTTCCCAGGCGCTCTCGTCGGCCACCAGGGCACGCAAGAGTCTGTTGTTGAGGAAGTGACCGGATTTGTGTCCGTAGAACGCACCGATCAGGCTGTGTCCCAGCAGATACAAATCGCCAATCGCGTCCAGGATCTTGTGTTTGACGAACTCGTCTTCGTAACGAAGACCGTCTTCATTGAGCACGCGGTAGTCGTCGAGCACGATGGCATTGTCCATCGAACCGCCGAGTACCAGATTGCGTTCGCGCAACATCTCCAGATCGCGCATGAAACCGAAGGTACGCGCGCGGCTCACTTCCTTGACGAAGGAGGTGGTCGAGAAATCGATTTCGGCCTTGCAGGTTTTCTGGCTGAAGGCCGGGTGATCGAATTCGATCGAGAAACCCACCTTGAAGCCGTCGAAAGGCTCGAAACGCGCCCACTTGTCACCGTCACTGACGACGATCTCCTTGCGGATGCGGATGAAGCGCTTGTGCGCGTTCTGCTCTTCGATGCCCGCGGACTGCAGCAGGAACACGAAAGGACCGGCGCTGCCATCCATGATCGGCACTTCCGATGCGGACAGATCGACATAGGCATTGTCGATGCCCAATCCGGCGAATGCGGACAGCAGATGTTCGATAGTGGCAACGCGAACTCCGTCGCGCACCAAGGCGGTGGACAGGCTGGTGTCGCCCACATTCTCGGCGCGCGCATGCAGACAAACCGGTTCAGCAAGATCGGTGCGGCGAAAAACGATGCCGGTGTTGACGGCCGCAGGCCGCAACGTCATGTACACCTTCTGACCGGAATGAATGCCTACGCCCGTTGCTCGGATGACGTTCTTCAACGTGCGCTGACGAATCATCGTGTGTGGTCTCGGCTTCGATCGGGCAATACGGCCGACGGATCGTAGCACACGAGATTGACCGAGCAAAGACGCCAGTAGCGCCCGGCGCAACAAACTGTTGCGCCGCAACCACAGATGACAGGGCTGTGCGCGGATACAACAACCCCTGATGGCGCCCCGCCCATGAATGGCGAGGCTGATCGGGTAAACGCGAAATGCCGCCGCCAGGGGCCATCCCTGCCCCCAGCGGCGCTGGCTGTCACACCCACCGACACCCGCCGCCGAGGCGGTCGGGGGCCGTCAACTCCGGCGCTTCAGTCAGCCTGACGGCGCAGGAAGGCGGGAATGTCCAGGTAGTCGTACTCGGTGTCGGACGCCGCCTGCGGTGCCGCCGCAGCCCCGGATGCCGAGCCACCGGTGCCGAAGCGACGCGCCTGCTGCTGCGGGCGCAGGGTCGGCTGCGGCTCGACGCTGACCGGGGAAACCTCGACTTCAGGGGCGCGAACCACGCGGAAATTGTTGCGCATGGGCGGACCGGCAAAGACATCGGCCGGCACGCGCTGGGCCTGCCGATTGAGCCCGGTGGCCACTACCGTCACCCGGATCTCGTCTTCCAGATCCATGTCGAGAACGGTGCCGATCTTGATGTTGGCATCTTCGGCGGCGAATTCGGCGACGGTCTGGCCGACTTCGTTGTACTCGCGCATGGTCAGGTTCGGACCCGAGGTGATGTTCACGAGGATGCCGCAGGCACCCTTGAGGTTGATGTCTTCGAGCAGCGGATTGCCGATGGCGGCCTCGGTGGCGGCCACGGCACGATCGTCGCCCTTGGCCTTGCCGGTGCCCATCATGGCCAGACCCATTTCGCTCATCACGGTGCGGACGTCGGCAAAATCGACGTTGATCAGACCCGGGCGGGTGATCAGGTCGGCAATGCCCTGGACCGCGCCGAGGAGCACGTCATTGGCTTCACGGAAGGCATTCAGTAGCGAGACCTCGCGGCCGAGCACGGTCAGCAGCTTCTCGTTTGGAATGGTGATCAGGCTGTCCACGTGCTGGGCCAGTTCCTCGATACCCTTCATCGCCACCTGCATGCGCCGGCGCCCTTCAAACGGGAAAGGCTTGGTCACGACAGCCACGGTCAGGATGTCCAGATCCTTGGCAATCTGGGCGATGACGGGTGCCGCGCCGGTGCCGGTGCCGCCACCCATGCCGGCGGTGATGAAGACCATGTCGGCGCCACGCAGCGCTTCGCTGATGCGCTCGCGATCCTCGATCGCAGCCTGCCGACCCACTTCCGGGTTGGCGCCTGCGCCCAGGCCCTTGGTCACATTGGTTCCCAGCTGCAGCAGGGTGATGCCGTCCGTCCGGCGCAGGGCCTGGGCATCGGTATTGGCGACGACGAATTCAACGCCTTCGATATTGCCGCCGATCATGTGGCCGATGGCGTTTCCACCACCGCCGCCGACGCCGATGACCTTGATCACGGCATTCGGTGTTGCGCTTTCCATCAATTCAAAGTTCATTATCAGACCCTCGCGAATGTGCCAGCCAGTTGTCGTCCCTTCCGATCTGCGCAATCCGTGCGCGCCTCGGTCTCCCCCGACGGAATCCCCTCATCCCGTCGCCACACTGCATTCCGCGCACCCACTCAGAGGTCGCCCGGAGATGCGTGATTCTCAAAATTCACCACCCACAAACTGCTTGATCCGTTCCCACAGACTGCGCGCGCCGCTGACCGGTCGGCTGCTGCTGCGCGGACGCGCCTGCGAACCGTAGATCAGCAGGCCGACGCCGGCCGAATGCATCGGATTGCCGACGATCTCGGCCAGGCCATTGACGTGCTGCGGCAGGCCCAGGCGCACCGGCATGTGGAAGATCTCTTCCGCCAGTTCGACGGCACCGTCCATGCGTGAGGCGCCGCCGGTGAGGACCACGCCGGCGGCGATCAGGTCCTCGAAACCGCTGCGTCGAAGTTCGGCCTGCGCCAGCGAGAACAACTCCTCGTAGCGTGGCTGCACCACTTCGGCCAGGGTCTGTCGCGCGAGTCGCCGCGGCGCGCGGTCGCCCACGCTTGGTACCTGGATGCTTTCGTCAGCCGTGGCCAGATGGGCCAGCGCACAGGCGTACTTGAGCTTGATCTCCTCGGCATGCGGCGTCGGCGTACGCAGCGCCACGGCGATGTCGTTGGTGACCTGATCACCGGCAATCGGCAACACCGCGGTATGGCGGATGGCGCCCTGGGCAAAGACCACGATGTCGGTGGTGCCGGCGCCGATGTCGATCAGGGCCACGCCCAGCTCGCGCTCGTCGTCGGTGAGCACGGCATGGCTGGCAGCCAGCGGCTGCAGGATCAGATCGTCCACTTCCAGACCGCAACGGGCGATGCACTTGGTGATGTTCTGGGCCGCGCTGCCAGCGGCGGTGACCAGATGCACACGTGCTTCCAGGCGCACGCCGCTCATGCCGATCGGATAGCGGATGCCTTCCTGCTCATCGATGACATATTCCTGCGGCAGCACGTGCAGGATCTTCTGGTCGGCGGGAATAGGCATGGCCCGGGCGGCATCGAGTACCCGGTCAACATCGAAATCGGTCACTTCCTTGTCGCGGATGGCGACGATGCCATGCGAATTCAGGCTCTTGACGTGACTGCCGGAAATGCCGGCGTACACCGAGCGGATCTCGCAGCCGCTCATCTGCTCGGCTTCCTCGATGGCGCGCTGGATCGACTGCACCGTGGATTCGATATCGACTACCACGCCACGCTTGATGCCGCGACTGGGCTGACTGCCCATGCCGATGATCTCGACCGGCTCGCCCGGCGCGTACTCGCCGACCATGGCCACCACTTTGGAGGTGCCAATGTCGAGTCCGACGATCAGGGTCTTGTCGCTTTTGCGGCTCATGGGTTCGGGGTCATCACAAGGGTCAGTTGGGCAGGGACGCAGCGGGCTGCGCATCGGCATAGCGCACGGCATAGCCGTGGGTGTAACGCAGATCGACCTGGGCGATCGGGCGCGGATCCAGCGCGGCCAATCGCGGCAGGCTGCTGATGAAACGCTTCCAGCGGGCGTCCTGGTCGAGACTGCCCAGATGCACGCGCAAACCATCGTCGAGCTGCAGTTCCAGGGACCCGCGGGCGCTCATTCGGGCGACGGTGATCTGGCGACCTATACGCTCGACATCGCTGCTGGCAAGACGGTAGTACTCGGCCAGTTGCGGCATCAGCTCGATCGGTGCGTCCAGCAGCGGCAGTCCCCGGGTTTCGCCCACGCCACGGGCGTTGAAGACATTGCCGCTGACGTCGACCAGACGGTCGACGCCCTGGCGTCCCAGCACGCTGCGCTCGCGCACCCGCACTTCCAGCGTATCCGGCCAGATCTTGCGCACTTCGGCTTCCGCCACCCAGGGCAAGCTCAGGGCACTGGCCCGCACCGCGGCCAGATCGACAAAGAAGAAACCGCGCGCAGCCTCCGGCGCCACCGCCGCCCGGATCTGCTCGGCACTGACGCGCTCGAAGGGGCCGCTGGCATCCACCCAACGGAAGGGCAGCAAGGCGCCGCCGTTGCGCGCCATATAGGCGCCGGCCACCAGCACCAGCACGGCAGCCACCGCCAGCAGGGCCGATGCGCTGGTCACCCAGTTACGGCGCTGCCCGCTCATCGCGGCACCTCGTCGACACTGGTTTCGAGGATGCGCCAGCACAGGCTCTCGAAATCGATACCGGCCTGGGCCGCGGCCTTGGGCACCAGGCTGTGGCTGGTCATGCCGGGGCTGGTGTTGACTTCCAGCAGCTGGAAGCCGCGGTCGGCATCCAGCATCACATCGATACGGCCCCAGCCACTGGCGCCCACCGCCGCAAAAGCCTGCTCGCAGAGCCGGGCCAATTGATCTTCCGCCGGTTGCTCCAGACCCGGACACAGGTACTGGGTGTCTTCGGCCACGTATTTCGCGTGGTAGTCGTAGAACTCGGCAGCCGGGACGATGCGGATGCTGGGCAGCGCCTGGCCGTCGAGCACGGCGACCGTCAGCTCCGGCCCCTGGATCATGCGTTCCACCAGCAGCTCGCCGTCGTAGCGGCGTGCCAGTTCGACGGCGGCGGCCACATCGCTGTCGGCGAAGACCCGGGTGACACCGACGCTGGAGCCCTCGCGCGAGGGCTTGACGATGGCCGGCAGACCCACCTCAGCAATGGCGCCGGCGACATCCGCGCCCACCGGCAACACCGCAAAGGCCGGCGTGGGAATGGCCAGTGCCTGCCACACGCGCTTGGTGCGGACCTTGTCCATGGTCAGGGCCGAACCGAGCACGCCGGAGCCGGTATAGGGCACGCCCAGCGCTTCGAGCGCGCCCTGCAGCACACCATCTTCGCCGCCGCGCCCATGCAGGATGTTGAAGACGCGGTCGCACCGTCCCGCGCGGATATCCCGCAGCAGGGCCGGGATGCCGTCGACGGCGTGCGCGTTCACGCCGCGCGCCAGCAAGGCAGCGAGCACATTGGCGCCGCTGTTGAGCGAGACTTCGCGCTCGGAACTGTCGCCGCCCATGACCACGGCGACGCGCCCGAAATTGGCGGGATCGGTGATGCGCATCATGTCTGGACTCCGCTGCGCAAATGACCGCGTGTCTCCAGTTCCTGGGCCACGGCACCGATGTCACCAGCTCCCTGCAGCAACAGCAGATCGCCGTCCTGCATCAAGTCCGGCAGCACCGAGGCCAGTTCATGGGGGTGCGAAACAAAGACCGGATCGACCCGCCCGCGGGCGCGTACGGCCCGCGCCAGGGCGCGTCCGTCGGCGCCGGCGATCGGCGCTTCGCCAGCGGAATAGACCTCGCTCAGCACCACCACGTCAGCCAGGCTCAGGACCTCGGCAAAATCGTCGATCAGGTCGCGGGTGCGGGTGTAGCGATGCGGCTGGAAAGCCAACACCAGGCGCTTGTCCGGCCAGCCGCCACGGGCGGCTTCGATCACAGCACGCAACTCCCGAGGGTGATGGCCGTAGTCGTCGACGAACATCACACTGCCCTGGTCCAGCGGCAGATCGTCGTGGATGTGGAAGCGCCGTCCGACACCGCCGAAGCGGGCCAGACCATCGATGATGGTGGCCGGGGCGATACCGATCTCCAGCGCAATCGCGGCTGCGGCGCAGGCATTCTGGACGTTGTGTCGTCCCGGCAGATGCAGCAGCGCGGCCAGCGGCTGCTCATCGGGCAGGTGCAGCATGAAGTGCATCTCGCTGCCGTTCTGGCGCACGTCGGTGGCGCGCACATCGGCGCCTTCGGCAAAGCCGTAGGTGCGCACCGCCCGCGGACTGCGCAGGCTCAGCTCATGGGTCTCGACATCGTCGGCACAAAGCACGGCCAGACCGTAGAAGGGCATGCGGTGCAAAAAGCTGTCGAAGGCCTGCTTCAGGCGCTCAAAGCTGTGGTCGAAGTTCTCCAGATGGTCGGCATCGATATTGGTGACTACGGCCATGACCGGCTGCAGCATCAGGAAGGAACCGTCACTTTCGTCGGCCTCGGCCACCAGATACTCACCGGCGCCCAGACGTGCATGAGTGCCGGCGCTGTTGAGGCGGCCGCCGATGACGAAGGTCGGGTCCAGCCCGCCCTCGGCCAGCACGCTGGCAATCAGGCTGGTGGTGGTGGTCTTGCCGTGGGTGCCAGCCACGGCAATGCCGCGGCGGAAGCGCATCAGCTCGCCCAGCATCTCGGCTCGCGGCACCACCGGCAAACGCCGCTGGCGGGCGGCGATCAGTTCCGGGTTGCTCGCGGCAATGGCGCTTGACACCACGACGACATCGACCTCGGCCACGTGCTCGGCGTCATGACCGCGCTGCACCCGGATACCGAGTTCGGCCAGGCGACGGGTGACCGCGGTGCTGGATTGATCGGAGCCGCTGACGGCGTAGCCGAGGTTGTGCATGACTTCGGCAATGCCGCTCATGCCGGAGCCGCCGATACCGATGAAATGCACGCGCTTGAAGGCGCGCATCAGATCCTGTCCGGGACGGAAACGTGCGGCAATGCTCATCGGGCGCACTCCAGGCAGGCATCGGCAACCACCGCTGCGGCATCGGTTCGGGCCAGCCCGCGCGCGGTGCTGGACATCTGCAGCAGACGCGGGCGATCGGCCGCCAGTTCCTGCAGGCGCGCAGCCAGACTGGCAGCATCGAGTTCGGATTCGGGCCAGAGTTCAGCCGCACCCGGATCGACCAGCCAGCGCGCATTCGCGGTCTGGTGGTCATCGACGGCGTGCGGATACGGCACCAGCAGCGAGGCAACGCCGGCGGCGGCGACTTCGGCCAGGGTCAGCGCACCGGAGCGGCACAGCACCAGATCGGCCCAGGTGTAGGCAGCGGCCATGTCGTCGATGAAGGGCTCCAGGCGCGCCTCGACAGCGGCCGCGCGGTAGCTCTGCTGTGCAGCTTCGTGCAGGCGCGCGCCGCACTGGTGCCAGACTTCGGGGCGCTCGGCGACCGGCAGCAGCGCCAGGGCCTGCGGCAGGATCTGGTTCAGCGCGCGCGCCCCCTGGCTGCCGCCGAGTACCAACAGCCGCAGCGGCCCCACGCGGCCAGCCAGACGCTGTTCGGGTGCTTCGATGGCGGCTATCTCGGCGCGCACCGGGTTGCCGACGAAGTGTCCGCGCCCGGCAAGAGCATCCGGAAAACCGGTGTAGACGCGTTGTGCGAGTCTGGCCAGTACCTTGTTGGTCAACCCGGGAATCCGGTTCTGCTCGTGTACCAGCAGCGGCACCCGCAGCCAGGCGGCGGCGAGGCCACCGGGGCCGGCGGCATAACCACCCATGCTGAGTACGCTGCGCGGACGTTCCCGGCGCAGGCTGCGGCGCGCCTGCAGGAAGGCTGCCAGCAGATCCAGCGGCAGACGCAACTTGCGACGCCAGCCCTTGCCGCGCACGCCCTGTACGCGGATGCCATGGAATTCGATGCCATGGGCCGGCACCAGTCGGCTTTCCATGCCGCCCTCGGCGCCCAGCCAGACCACCGGGATATCGCGCTGACGCAACTCAGCAGCCACCGCCAGTCCCGGAAAGACATGACCACCAGTGCCACCGGCCATCACCATCACGGGTGCGCTCATCGCTTGCCTCCCGGGCCCACGCCCTCGAAGGCTCCGACGCTGCGCGGCTCGCGCAGGGAGGCGCTGACCTTCAGCAGCAGGCCGACGGCGACGCAACTCATGATCACGCTGGATCCGCCGGAGCTGATCAGTGGCAGCGTCAGGCCCTTGGTCGGTAGCGCGCCGATGTTCACACCGATGCTGATCGCCGCCTGCATCGAGAACCACAGCGCGATCCCGTAGGCCAGATAGGCCTCGAAAGCCCGGCCCTGGCGCAGGCCGTCGATGCCCAGACGGAAGGCCCGCCCGGTGAAGGTCGCGAACAGGCCGATGATGATCAAGACGCCGACAAAACCCAGCTCTTCGGCAATCACCGCCAGAATGAAATCGGTGTGGGCCTCGGGCAGATAGAACAGCTTCTGCACACTTTCGCCCAGGCCCACGCCAAACCATTCGCCGCGACCCACGGCAATCAGGGCCTGGGTCAGCTGAAAGCCGCCGTCGAAGGGATCGGCCCACGGATCCATGAACGAGAACAGCCGGCGCAGGCGGTAGGGTTCGGCCATGGCGGCAAAGCCCATCACCGGCAGCGCGACCGCGGCAATGGCCAGCAGATGACGGGCCGAGCCGCCCGCCAGCCAGACCATGCTCCCGGCCAGCGCCATCAACAGCAGGGCGCCGCCAAAATCGGGCTGCACCAGCAGCAGACCGATCAGCGCGCCGGCCACCACCAGCGGCTTGATCACGCCCATCAGACTGTGTTGCAGGGTTTCCTGGTGGCGTACGAAATAGCCGGCCAGATAGATGATCAGGAACAACTTCACGGCTTCTACTGCCTGGAAGTTCGACACCCCCAGCCAGATCCAGCGGCGCGCGCCCTTGACCGATACGCCGAGACCCGGCACGAAAACCAGCACCAGCAGCACGAAGGCGCCGAGAATCATGATCTGCGAGTAGCGCTTCAGCCACTCCAGGTCGGTGCGATAGGCGAGTGTACCCAGCGCCGTTCCCAGCGCCAGGAACAGGGCATGGCGGATGAGAAAATAGAAGGGCCCAACGTGCAGCTCTTCGCCCACCGCGATCGAACTTGACGCGACCATGACCACACCCAGCGAGGCCAGGGCGATGGCGCTTATCGAGATCCACGGGTCGATGACCACGGTCGGCGCGGGAGGCAGCTTGCGGGCCTGGAGGACGGCGGCCATCAACGCACCTTCAGGGTCGCCAGACCCACCAGCACCAGCACCACACTGATGATCCAGAAGCGCACGATCACGCGCGGTTCGGGCCAGCCCTTGAGCTCGAAATGATGGTGCAGCGGCGCCATCCGGAAGATGCGCTTGCCGGTGAGCTTGAAGGAAGCCACCTGCAGGATTACCGACAGCGTCTCCAGCACGAAGATGCCGCCCATGATCACCAACACCAGTTCCTGGCGGACGATGACGGCGATGGTGCCGAGCGCGGCGCCGACGGCGAGCGCACCGATGTCGCCCATGAACACCTGGGCCGGATAGGTGTTGAACCAGAGGAAACCGAGACCGGCACCGGCCAGCGCCGCACAGACGATCGCCAGCTCGCCGGCACCGGGAATGCGCGGCATGCCGAGGTATTTGGCAAACTCGGCATGCCCGGAGGCATAGGCGAAGATCCCCAGAGCGCCAGCCACCAGCACCGTCGGCATGATCGCCAGCCCGTCCAGACCGTCGGTCAGATTGACCGCATTGGAGAAACCGACGATCCAGAAATAGGCCACGATCATGAAGGCCGCGCCCATCGGAATCGCCACCGTCTTGAAAAAGGGCACATACAGCGCCGTCGCCGCCGGGGTATCGGCGGTGACATAGAGCACGATCGCGGCGACGGTGCCGAACAGCGACTGCAGCAGGTATTTCCAGCGCGCCGGCAGACCGCGGCTGTCCTTCAGCACCAGCTTGCGATAGTCATCGATCCAGCCGATGAAACCGAAGGCGATCAGCACGCCCAGCACCACCCAGACATAACGGTTGTGCCAATCGGCCCAGAGCAGGCTGGACGAAGCCACCGCCATCAGGATCAACAGGCCACCCATGGTCGGGGTACCAGCCTTGGACAGATGCGATTGCGGGCCGTCCTTTCGGATGGTCTGACCGATCTGCTTGGCGGTCAGCGAGCGGATCAGGCGCGGACCCAGCCACAGCGACAGCGTCAGCGCCGTCAGCGCCGACAGGATGGTGCGCAACGTGATGTAGCTGAACACGTTGAAGGCACGGAAATAGTTCTGCAGCCATTCGGCCAGGGCCAGCAGCATCAGTGATGCCCTCCGTTGTTTCCGGACAGACCGGCGACCACGCGCTCCATGCGCGCCGATCGCGAGCCCTTGACCAGGGCGGTCGTGCCTGGACGCCAGTCGGCGCGCAGGGTCTCGATCAAGGCTTCGATGCTGCTGTGATGACTGGCTTGCGGACCGTAGGCCTGCGCCGCGGCCTGCGCCAGCGCACCGCAGGTGTAGAGGCGCTCGATGCCCTGATCGCGTGCCAGTCGACCGCATTCGGCATGCCAGCGCGGCGCTTCCGGTCCGAGCTCGGCCATGTCACCGAGAATCAGCCAGCGCGGCGGCGGCTCCAGCGCCAGCGTGCCGATCGCCGCCGCCAGCGAGCCCGGATTGGCGTTATAGCTGTCGTCGTACAGCACCCCACCCTGCAGCTGCAGCCGGCGCAAACGGCCGGAGACGGCCTCGACCGTCGCCAGGGCTTCGGCAATATCAACGAGACTGGCGCCCACGGACTGCGCCAGCGCAGCAGCGGCCAGCGCATTCATGACGTTGTGACGACCCGGCAGCGGCAATTCGATGGCGCAGCTGCCGGCCGGCATGCACAGCCGGAAACGCGACACCTGCCCGATCACCAGATTCTCGGCGCGGACGGCGGCGGTCGCATCGATGGCGAATTCGACCCGCTGATGGGCGCCGGCCTGGCCGCGGAAATAGTCGGCATAGGCATCGTCGGCATTGATGATGGCAATGCCCTCGGGACGCAGACCGCGGTAGATGCCGGCCTTGGCCTCGGCGACGCCGGTCAGCGATCCCAACCGCTCCAGATGGGCGGCGCCGACATTGGTCACCAGCGCCGCATGCGGCGGCGCGATGGCCGCCAGCAGATCGATGTCACCGGGTTTGCCGCAGCCCATTTCGACCACGGCGTAGCGATGTTCAGCGCGCAGGCCAAGCAGCGTCAGCGGCACGCCGATCTCGTTGTTGTAGTTGCCGGGCGTCGCGTGGGTGGTTCCGGCGCGGGCCAGAATGGCCGCGGTCAGGGTCTTGGTCGTGGTCTTGCCGTTGCTGCCGGTCAGGGCCGCGACGGTCGGATTGATTCTGGCCAGCCAGGCGCTGGCGATGCGCTGCAGCGCGCTTTCGGCGTTGTCGACGACGATCTGCGGCAGGTCCACGCTCTGCTGGCGCTCCACCAGCGCCGCCGCCGCGACCCCACCCACAGCGGCGACATAGTCATGGCCATCCTGGCGCTCACCGCGCAGCGCCACGAACAAGCCGCCATGCGGCAGCTTGCGCGAATCCTGGCTGACGCCCTCGACCATGACATCGGCCCCGATCAGGCGGCCGCCGCACCAGCTGGCAATGACGCTGGCGAGGGCCTTCATGCCGCCCTCCGCAACAACAGCTCGGCAGCCACGGCGCGGTCATCGAAGGCCAGCACCCGGCCACCGATTTCCTGATAGCTCTCGTGACCCTTGCCGGCGATCAGCACGATGTCACCTGCAACGGCATCGGCGATCGCTGTCTCGATGGCCTCACGGCGATTGCGCCGCTCGAGCACCGCCCGCGGGCGGGCGAAGCCGGCGCGGATATCGTCGAGGATGCGGTCGCCATCCTCGCCGCGCGGGTTGTCGTCGGTCACGTAGACACGATCGGCACCGGCTTCGGCAGCGGCCGCCATCTGCGGACGCTTGCCGCGATCGCGCTCGCCGCCACAACCGAAAACGATGCTGAGACGCCGCGGCTGATGCTCCCGCAACGCCGCCAGAGCCTTGGCAATGGCGTCGGGGGTGTGGGCGTAGTCGACCACCACCAGCGGCTGCTCGCCGCCGCCGAGACGATTCATGCGCCCAGGCACCGGCTGCAGTTGCGCCAGCGCAGCCGCGATCACAGCCGGCTCGGCGCCGGCAGCCAGTAGGGCACCGCTGGCAGCGAGCACATTGTCGACGTTGAAGCGTCCCATCAGACCGACACGGACCGGGTAGTGCTGCTTGCCCATGCGCATCTGGAAATGCATGCCCTGATGATCCAGCTGCAGGTCCGCAGCACTGATCGCGGCGGATTCGGCACCGCCCGCACTGTAGGTGTGGACAGCGACATCCGCCGCCAGTAGCGGCAACAACTTGAGTCCCCAGGGACAGTCCAGATTGATCACCGCGGCACGCAGCTCAGGCCACTGGAACAGCTTGGCCTTGGCCTCGAAATAGGCCTGCATGCTGCCGTGGTAATCGAGATGATCCCGGCTCAGCTGGGTGTAGACCGCCACGTCGAAATGCAGCGCATCCACCCGGCCCTGATCGAGCGCGTGCGAGGACACTTCCATCGCCAGCCAGTCACAGCCCTGCTCGCAGCATTCGGCCACAAAGCGGTGAGTGCTGCAGACATCGGGCGTGGTCCGTGCCTGCGGTCGCAGCTGTCCCAGCGGACCAGCACCGAGCGTGCCCATCGTGGCCGGTCGATGGCCCAGCGCCTGGGCCGCCTGGGCGATGAATTGCACGGTGGAGGTCTTGCCGTTGGTGCCGGTGACACCGAAGATCTTCAGCGCCGTGCTGGCGGTGCCATAAACATCCGCCGCCAGCGCGCCGGCATGGGCGCGCAGCGCAGGAACCGCCACCACCGGCACACGGTAAGTCGTCGACATCTGCTCGGGCAGCGGGGTCTCGGCGACGATCGCCACCGCACCCTGGTCGATCGCGGCCTGGGCGTGGCGCAGGCCGTGATCGCTGCCGCCGCGCAAGGCCAGGAACACATCGCCGGGGCGCAGCTCGCGGGTATCCAGCGCCACGCCGGAGATCGGCACCGAGGGCAAGGCCTGTTCCGCGCCCAGATTCTGATCCGCCAGCCAGCGATCGAGTGTCAGCATGCTCATGGCGGCGTCGGCTCCCCGACGGCCTCAGCCGCGGCTTCTTCTTCCTCTTCCCGGGTCTGCACCGTCTGCAGGAACTGATCGCTGTCCGGGGGAATGTCCATCAGGCGCAGAGCCCCGCTGATCACTCGCCCAAACACCGGCGCCGAGACCAGGCCGCCGTAGTAGGCGCCACCGGAAGGATCATTGATGACGATGACGCAGACCAGGCGCGGCGCCGAGATCGGCGCGATTCCAGCGAACAAGGAGATGTAGCGCTTGTCCTGGTAGCCGCCGCCACCGGCCTTGCGCGAGGTACCGGTCTTGCCGCCGACCCGGTAATAGGGAATCGAGGCTGCACGGGCACCGCCATTGGGCCCGGTCACCGTTTCCAGCATGCCGAGGATGGTCTCCGCCAACACCGGATCGATCACCGAAGCCTCCGGATTGGAGCCACCCTTGACGAAGGTCGGCGCACGCATGCGACCGCCATTGGCCAAGGCGTTGTAGGCAGTGGCCAGCTGCAGCGGCGTCACCGACAGGCCGTAGCCGTAGGACAACGCAGCCCGTTCGACATCGCGCCAACGCCGGACATCCGGAAGCACACCCGGTGATTCGCCCGGGAAGCCAGATCCGGAAATCGAGCCGAAGCCAAAGCGCCGCAGCAGATCGTAATGCGCTTCGACGTCGATGGCACGAGCCAGCTTGATGGCCCCGACGTTGCTCGACTTGGTGATGATTCCGGTGACGTCCAGCGTGCCGAAGTTGCGCACGTCCTTGACCGTGTAATTGCCGATGTCAATGCGACCCGGCGCAGTATCCACCAGGGTATGGGCATTGAACTTGCCGCTTTCCAGCGCCGCGGTCACCGTGAACGGCTTGATCGTCGAGCCCGGCTCGAAGACATCGGTGACCGCCCGATTGCGCACCGTGCCGCCGCGCTGGCGATCGCGCTGATTGGGGTTGTAGCTGGGCTGGTTGACCATCGCCAGCACTTCGCCGGTGGGCACATCGAGTACCACCACCGAGCCGCTGGACGCGCCATTTTCGGCGATCGCGGCCTTGAGTTCGCGGTAGGCCAGATACTGGATCCGGCGATCGATGCTCAGCACCAGATCCTTGCCCGGCTGCGCGGCCTGAATCAGATCCACGTCCTCGACCCGATGCCCGCGGCGATCCTGCAGCACGCGCTTGGAGCCGGCCTTGCCGGTCAGCCAGTCCTCGAAAGCCAGTTCAAGACCTTCCTGACCATGATCGTCGATGTCGGTGAAACCGATGACGTGCGCCAGGGCCTCACCGGCCGGGTAGTAGCGACGGAATTCGCGTTGCACGTGCACGCCGGGAATGCCGAGATCATTGACCTCGGCCGCTTCATCGGGGCTGATGTGGCGCTTCAGATAGACGAATTCCTTGTCCTGGCGCTGCACCAGACGCTGCATCAGCGGTTCTTCGCCGATGCCCAGGGCCTGCGCCAGTTCGGGAATCCGTTGCCGACCCTCTTCCAGCACTTCGCTCGGTTCGGCCCACAGCGAGGCCACCGGCGTCGACACTGCCAGCGGCTCGCCATTGCGGTCGGTGATCATGCCGCGATAGGCCGGGATGGTGACATTGCGCAGATGTCGCGCATCGCCCTGCCGCTGGTAGAAATCCTTGCCCAGCACCTGCACCGCCAAGGCCTTGCCGATCAGCCCGGTGGTGGCCAGCACCAGCATCATGGCGATCACCTGCAGACGTAGACGATAGTTGGGCTGACGCGTGCGTGGCTTCATGGTGCGATCACCACGATGTCCTGCGGCGCCGGAAAGGTCATGCCCAGATCGCGGGTGGCCACCTGCTCGATGCGATTGGCATCCGCCCAGGTCGATTGCTCCAGCTGCAGCTGACCCCATTCGATGTTCAGCTCGTCGCGCTCGGCATTGAGTCGTTCCAGCGCAAAAAACAGCGTGCGGTTCTCGTGACGGGCATAGACCAGCGCGATGGCGCTGCCGATCACGGCTGCCAGCATCAGACCGAAAATGATGCGCGAGGCCTTCATCGCAGACGCTCGGCGACGCGCATCACCGCACTGCGGGCGCGTGGATTGATCGACAGCTCGGCATCATCGGCCCGCTGCTTGCCCAGATCGCGCAAGGTGCTCGGTGCCGCCTCGGTTGGCGGCAGGCGCCGCGAACCCTGCGGTGGCCGCGAGTGCTGCACGATGAACTGCTTGACCAACCGGTCTTCCAGCGAATGAAAACTGATCGCCACCAGCCGCCCCTCGGGCCCGAGCAAAAAATGCGCAGCTTCCATGCCGCGCTCAATAGCCCGTAGCTCAGAGTTGACGGCGATTCGGATCGCCTGGAATGCCCGGGTAGCCGGGTGTATGCCCTCGTGACTGCGTGGCAGCACGCTGGCGATGAATTCAGCCAGTTCCACGGTACGCGTGAACGGCTCGGCTTCGCGACGGATGACGATGGCCCGCGCCAGTCGCCGCGCGTGCTTTTCCTCGCCGTAGGTTTTCAGCACATCGGCCAGTTCGGCCTCGGACACCCGGGCCAGCCACTGCGCCGCCGATTCGCCGCTGTCCGGATCCATGCGCATGTCCAGCGGTCCGTCGCGCATGAAACTGAAACCGCGCTCGGCCTGATCCAGCTGCGGCGAGGACACGCCAAAATCGAACAGGATGCCGTCCAGGCTGGATTCGCCCAGATGGGCATCGATGTCGGCGAAGTTGCCGCGATGAATGCTGAAACGGGAGTCGGCCGCGGCCAGTTCCAGGCCCGCTGCCACCGCTTCCGGATCACGATCGAATCCCACCAGCCGTCCCTCCTGACCAAGCCGTGCCAATAGCGCCCGGCTATGCCCACCACGACCAAAGGTGGCGTCGAGATAGCGCCCAGCCGGTTTCACGTTCAGAGCCCGCAACGCGGCCTCCAGCATGACCGGACGATGGTCGGCGCTCGTCTGGGCCGCCGTTCCTGTGGCTTTCTGCGTCATCCGAGGTCTCCCCTAGAAGCGCAGTTGCCGCATATCGTCGCTGATATCCTTTTCGTCGATGGGGAGCTCCAGACGCGCGCGCTGCGCGGTTTCGCTCCACAACTCGAACTTGGCGCCGATTCCCAGCAGAATTCCGTGTTTCTGCAGTGCCGCCACCTGCCGCGCCGTCTGCGGCAGCAGGATGCGGCCGTTGCCATCCAGTTCCACCTGCGCCGCGGCGCCCACCAGCTTGCGCTGCAGGTCGCGATGGGCGGCATTGAAGCTGGACAGCTGCATTACCTGATCGCGGGTGCGCTCCCATTCCGGCAAGGGAAACAACCACAAACACTCGCGCTCGAAGGGGTTGTAGGTGACCACCAAACGGCAGGCACAAAGAGCCGATAATTGCTCACGGTACGCCGTCGGGATGGCAAGCCGTCCCTTGTCGTCGATCGCAACAGTCGATTCCCCGTAGAACACTGACCCGCTCTCCCCCACAAAAACCCACAATTCACCATGTATCACCACTCTACGACTGGCACTACGTGGGGTCAAGGAAAAAGCTTTGCAGGACAAGGACTTAACAAAGTTTAGGTGATTTCGAGATAAGCGCCGTAAGTGCTTGAATTGCCGCAGCAAGTCGTGAAATCACCGCGAATCCACGGGAACTTCGAGTTCGGACGAGGCGACGAACGGCAGGACCCATTCCGGGCGCGCAGCGGGCAAGAGATCGGCAGCAGGCCCTTGCAGGTCCAGAGT
Source organism: Lysobacterales bacterium (assembly GCA_050250665.1). Taxonomy (GTDB): domain Bacteria; phylum Pseudomonadota; class Gammaproteobacteria; order Xanthomonadales; family SZUA-5; genus JADKFD01. Next base: position 40,709 of record JBFWOF010000055.1, read on the forward strand.
CGCCTGGACGCTTTTCCAGCAAGGCGTCAGGAGCGTCCAGACAAGTCTGGACCTGCGCCACTGGCCTTGGGGAGGGACGCGCGCCGATGCGGCCGCTGTTGTTTGGCAGCCAGCGAAAAGCAGCGAAGACGCGCGGACCCGATCAACAACCTCTCATGAAGGGAAACGTAAGTTATTGAATTTCCAGATTCCGGCAAGAGCCGGCTTTTGTAGCCCGAAGTGCGCGCAGCGCTCTCCGGGAGTTGATGCCAGAAAGCCCCGCTGAGCCGCTGCGCGGCACAACGGGCTACGCGCACCAGGCGGTCTCATGGCCCATAGGCCGTTTTGGGCCGAAATGCGTATTTCGCCCCATCGTGACCGGTGATTTCGCTAAGGCGTGACCGGTCGTTTCGCTAAGGTGTGACCGCCAATTTCGGTAACTCGTGACCGATTTCCGGGCGTTTCCGAAATCATCGGTCAC
>JBFWOF010000056.1:0-39133 GCA_050250665.1 Lysobacterales bacterium
ACCGATGATTTCGGAAACGCCCGGAAATCGGTCACGAGTTACCGAAATTGGCGGTCACACCTTAGCGAAACGACCGGTCACGCCTTAGCGAAATCACCGGTCACGATGGGGCGAAATACGCAGACAGCGGTGGCAGCCGCATGATTGTGAGCTGCGGACTGCCGCACAGGCAGCTCAGAAAATGGAGGCGACCGCATAAAGCCTTTCTTGAAGGCGGACTGCCGCACAGGCAGCTCAGAAAACACTGCGAGCGCGGCAGGACGTTCGACTTGCGCGGACTGCCGCACAGGCAGCTCAGAAAATCACCATCGTCGCCGCGCCGGTGCCGCCATTGCGGACTGCCGCACAGGCAGCTCAGAAAAGGTTGGCCAGCACGCCGCCCTCGGTGAAGCTGCGGACTGCCGCACAGGCAGCTCAGAAAAGAGAAGCGCGGCTGGTACGTGCTCCACGAGCTGCGGACTGCCGCACAGGCAGCTCAGAAATGCGCTTATTTTGTGTTGCCCTTGCGTTTCCTGCGGACTGCCGCACAGGCAGCTCAGAAAAGGGCGTGATCGGTGAGCAGGGGCAGCTCGTCGCGGACTGCCGCACAGGCAGCTCAGAAAAGCTGGTGGCCTCGGCGACAATGCTGCTCCGCGCGGACTGCCGCACAGGCAGCTCAGAAATCGCGTCGAAGGGATACCTGAGCAAGACCCGGGCGGACTGCCGCACAGGCAGCTCAGAAAATCAGCGTGGCCTGTTCCAGCAACCAGCTGGGGCGGACTGCCGCACAGGCAGCTCAGAAAAACTCAACCACCCACCGATTCGGCTGCGCAGCGCGGACTGCCGCACAGGCAGCTCAGAAAATATCGCAGCAGCGACAGAAGCATTTAATCGCGCGGACTGCCGCACAGGCAGCTCAGAAAAGAACGATTGCGGCTTGATCAGCATCGCGCCAGCGGACTGCCGCACAGGCAGCTCAGAAAATATGTGCGCACGATCATCACCCAATCCTTGTGCGGACTGCCGCACAGGCAGCTCAGAAAAGCCAGACGCGAATATGATCGCGGCGAACAGAGCGGACTGCCGCACAGGCAGCTCAGAAACAACTGAGCGCGATTGGCAAAACGTTCCAACAGCGGACTGCCGCACAGGCAGCTCAGAAACTCTACCGGAACCGCACTGAACGCGACCCCAAGGCGGACTGCCGCACAGGCAGCTCAGAAAAGAGTCAGAAGGCGAGAGTGTGCCAGCGCTAGGCGGACTGCCGCACAGGCAGCTCAGAAACGCAGCCGCTCAGTGAGATCATCAGACACAGCGCGGACTGCCGCACAGGCAGCTCAGAAATTGGCGCGCAGTGCCGGCTGGGTTCGAGTAAAGCGGACTGCCGCACAGGCAGCTCAGAAAACGAAGGTGAGCGCGATGTAGCTGCTGACGTCGCGGACTGCCGCACAGGCAGCTCAGAAATGATAGCAGCAGTGGCCATCGGCTGGGTTGTAGCGGACTGCCGCACAGGCAGCTCAGAAAGATTGCGTCAGGTCGCCTAGCGCGTGGGTGTGGCGGACTGCCGCACAGGCAGCTCAGAAATGCCGGAAAGTCTGCAGGCGGTCAGTCGGCCGGCGGACTGCCGCACAGGCAGCACAGAAAACGATCCAGTAGCACACCGCGCATGGCTCAGAGCGGACTGCCGCACAGGCAGCTCAGAAATGGGGCAAGAGTGAACGGGCCTTTGTGGTCAGGCGGACTGCAGCACAGGCAGCTCAGAAAACCATGGGAAAACTCCGCGATCGCCTGACTGAGCGGACTGCCGCACAGGCAGCTCAGAAAACCACCAGGTCTGACCAGTTGCCCACGGGGATGCGGACTGCCGCACAGGCAGCTCAGAAAAGCCGGATGTTGCCGTCCTTGTCGCTGTACCAGCGGACTGCCGCACAGGCAGCTCAGAAATCGGCGAACCACTCACCTGCCGCTACCTTGGTGCGGACTGCCGCACAGGCAGCTCAGAAAAAGACGAACTGGACCTTATGAACGAAGCTCTTGCGGACTGCCGCACAGGCAGCTCAGAAAATGCTGGCGCCGCTTAGCCGCCCGCAACAACCGCGGACTGCCGCACAGGCAGCTCAGAAACTGGTCCGGCGCGCGCTGGTGCGCGATCAGGAAGCGGACTGCCGCACAGGCAGCTCAGAAAATGACCCTGGAACGGCTGCTGGCGCTGTGGCGGCGGACTGCCGCACAGGCAGCTCAGAAATGCAGCTGTGGGCCCAGACTCAGCTGGGCAAAGCGGACTGCCGCACAGGCAGCTCAGAAAGCCGCGCGCAACGTGCTGCGATGGTCAGAAGCGCGGACTGCCGCACAGGCAGCTCAGAAAAAGATCAGGCAGCAGAACCTGATCGTCGCCGAGCGGACTGCCGCACAGGCAGCTCAGAAAGGCACGACCACCACCACGCTGACTGCTGATCGGCGGACTGCCGCACAGGCAGCTCAGAAATACTACAACCCGACCGCGGCCGAAATCGCCAAGCGGACTGCCGCACAGGCAGCTCAGAAAAGATCAGTGCGGAGAGCAAGGCTGAGCCCTTCGCGGACTGCCGCACAGGCAGCTCAGAAAAGGACCAAAGACGCGGCCGGAGAAGTATCTACGCGGACTGCCGCACAGGCAGCTCAGAAATGCTCACGTCCGCTGTCGCGCTGCATCAGCCGGCGGACTGCCGCACAGGCAGCTCAGAAAAGCTCAACCAGACGGCGCCCGGTCGTGTCAAAGCGGACTGCCGCACAGGCAGCTCAGAAAAGGAATTCGCGCGCTTTCTTCCGTCGCTTGGCGCGGACTGCCGCACAGGCAGCTCAGAAATTTGGCAACATCAACGGACAGGCATCCGAAACGCGGACTGCCGCACAGGCAGCTCAGAAAAGTTGCGTGGGCCGGTGTAGTCCCAGCCGCAGGCGGACTGCCGCACAGGCAGCTCAGAAAATTGTCCTGGTGGACCCGGTGGACTACCTATAGCGGACTGCCGCACAGGCAGCTCAGAAAGATCAAATTGCGCGCATGCCCCGAGTGCGACGGCGGACTGCCGCACAGGCAGCTCAGAAATCGAAGTGCTGGCCACGCCGCCGGGGGAGACCGCGGACTGCCGCACAGGCAGCTCAGAAAGAATACCTCGGCAGCGTCGCCAACCAGGCCGCGCGGACTGCCGCACAGGCAGCTCAGAAAAGCGCGCGGCCAACAGATCGCTAGTGTATGCGTAGGACTGCCGCACAGGCAGCTCAGAAACTGGCGGGTCCACAATCTCAGCGCCGGCAGCAGCGGACTGCCGCACAGGCAGCTCAGAAACTGCGAACTCGGCGAGTCGGCCAAAGAATTTCGCGGACTGCCGCACAGGCAGCTCAGAAAAAGACCAAAAACGGCGACGCGCGCGACGTGCCGCGGACTGCCGCACAGGCAGCTCAGAAAATCTACGCGCGCTATGTGGAAATGACGCTGCGGCGGACTGCCGCACAGGCAGCTCAGAAAATGCGCCGCCAGCCGCCGCTACCGTTGTCCATGCGGACTGCCGCACAGGCAGCTCAGAAAACACTGGAGCCCGGCGCGGCAGTCGACTCGATGCGGACTGCCGCACAGGCAGCTCAGAAAGGCACTGAGGATGAAACCGTTGAGGTCGGCCTGCGGACTGCCGCACAGGCAGCTCAGAAAAGCACCCCCCCTGACCACCGAGCATGTGCTCAAGCGGACTGCCGCACAGGCAGCTCAGAAAGTCTACGTCAGCTACCTGCAGGCGTCTGGCGCGCGGACTGCCGCACAGGCAGCTCAGAAAACGCATCGAGACCCTCAAAGGCTAGCGCTAGCGCGGACTGCCGCACAGGCAGCTCAGAAAGCGCACGGCATCCGGGACAGCAAGGACGGCGAGCGGACTGCCGCACAGGCAGCTCAGAAAATTATCCGCACCCACTCCGCTAGGTGCCCCAGGCGGACTGCCGCACAGGCAGCTCAGAAAAGCACAACGGCTGCATGATCGAAGAGCACCACGCGGACTGCCGCACAGGCAGCTCAGAAATCAAACCCGGCGCGCTTCCGATCCATCCACGGGCGGACTGCCGCACAGGCAGCTCGGAAAGCGCACGCACCGCGGGGTGCATCCGGCAGGGTCTGGGCTTCCACCCCAATCACCCAGAACCCCTGGGGGAAACTACTCAAGGCAAGATCTCATGGCGCGAAGTTGAATAGCTTCAAGGCAATCGCAGCAGAGGCCGGCGTGTGCTCAGGCCATTCGAGGAGATTGCTTTGCAGACCGCTTCCTTTTCCGCCAGATGCCGGGTGAGTCGATGAAGAGACTGTGGGTGGTGGCCAGGTTTGGCATCGGGGTGGGCTGGGTGATGGGGTTGTCGATGTCGCCGGTGGCGGCGGGCAATCTGTTCACGGATGTGTCGCCGAGCAGTGGCATCTTCCAGACGCCGGCCACGCACGACTTCTGGCTGGCCAGTGTGGCGTCGGCTGACTTTGATGGCGACGGCGATCTGGATCTGGTGGTGTTCGGGTTGAATGTGGAATACAACGTCAGTGCCAGTGATGAGCTGCGTTTGCTTCGCAATGATGGCATCGACGTGGATGGGCGCCAGATACTGACTGAAGTCGCGGTGCCGTCCGGTGGTCTGTTCGGTCCCGACACGCACTTGTCGGCGGCTGATTACGATCAGGATGGTGATCCGGACCTGCTGGTGGCCAGCGGAGGCACCACGGTGCTGTTCCGCAACGATGCCGGCGTGTTGCTGCAGACCGATACCCAGCTTCCGGGTTATCTGGAGGATTCCGGATTCGACAGTGCTTACGATCTGCGTGCCATCAGCTGGGGTGATGTCGACAACGACGGCGATCTGGACATCATCATCCCAACCGTGGACACCGGTGGCGGGCTGCTGCAGCTGGAGCCGCGCTGGCTGCGCAACGACGGCGCGGGTAACGGCAATGCCTGGACCTTCACCGAGCAGGCGCTGCACAGCGGCAATGTCTCCAATGCCCAGACCCGGCTGGCTGATGTCGATGGCGACGGCGATCTGGATCTTTGGGAAGTCGATGTCGACAACACCCTGGATACCGGCTTTGTGCGCCGCTTCGACAACCAGAATGGTCAGTTCTCGCTCGCACGCGATCTGGACATCAGTCCGCTGCGCGGCAGTGCCGACTGGGCGGATGTGGATGCCGACGGCGACCTTGATGTGCTGGTCGCGGGCAGCTTTCTCGACGGCAACGGCAACATCGTCAACGGCCTGCGCCTGTATCTGGACAACGGAGTCAGCTTCGATCCCGTTGACCTGCCAGTGCCTGCGCCCAACTGGCTGGACGTGCTGGCCTGCAGCTGGGCCGACTACGACGGTGACGGCGATGTGGACCTACTGGTCACCGGCAGCTTTGTCGGCGACGAGGAGATCGAGGGTGAGGCGCGTGTGTACCTCAACGATGGCACCGGCATCTTCGATGTCATGCCTCAGGCGCTACCCGCGCCGGTGTCGTCGATCGGGCGTGGCGGCGCATTCCTGTGGGTGGATATCGATGGCGATGCGGATCTGGACTACCTCGCCAGCGGTGCCTTCTATGTGCCCAACGGCAACGGTCTGGTGGAGGCGCGGACCTTCCTGATGCGCAATCCGGGCGGCAACGGCAATCAGGCGCCCGCGATGCCACAGGCGACGGTCTCCATCCTCGGCCAGGACGGTCTGCAACTGAGCTGGACACCCCCGCCGGACGACAGCACTCCGGCGGCGGCGCTGACCTTCGAGTTGCAGCTGTTGCCGATGTCGGCCAGCAGCACTCAAGTTGCCAGCATCAGCCAGCCGGGCACGCTGGGCCAGGTACTGCAATGGCAGTTCAACGGGCTGTCGCCGGGCCAATATCGCTGGCGTCTGCAGGCACTGGACCGAGCCCACGCCGCCAGTCCGGCTGCGGAGGGAACGGTGCAGCTGGGCAATGCGGATGCCGTATTCGGCAATGGTTTCGAGTGAGCCAGCGAGGCGGAGATGTCGTCTTCAGTGGGTCGCCGCAAGGTCTTGCCACCCGGGCTGGCGGCAAAGCTGGCGGTTTGCAGGGCCCCGGTGCTGAATCAGCCCGTCACTCGATCGATTGAATCTGCTCGAAGCCGTCCCTGAACAGATCTTCCGGCAACTGGGTGCAGCGTGTGAGCGCGATATCCACGCCGTTGGTGGCTCCGTGGAGAACAATGGCGGTTCCATCGCCGCTGATCGTCAATGCATGCGCTACGGATCCTGCGTAGGGTGAGACGATGTTCACGTGGCTGTTCGCGCACATCTGATCCAGGCATTGCCGAAAGTAGATGCTGGCGTCCGCGATGCTGGCAAAGGTCGCAAAGGGATGACCATTGCTGCGAACGCCGATCGCCGTGGTACGGATGGCGCCGGGTGCGGCTACGGGCGGTGAGCGCAGTCCGCTGCTGCAAGATTCGTTGGCGCAGGTGTAGATGTAATGTTCATCGTGGTTTGGTCCCAGGGTTTCGAATGAGCTGAAACCCACCACCGGGACGGCATTATCCCGAAGCGATAGCTCGGTATAGAGGATCAGGAAGGGCAGGGTATCGATCTGGGTGAGTGTTCCGCTGGCACAGCTGGCGTCGTTACAGCGGTAAAGCTTGAGTGCGGCGGGGGTGCGGGCGTTTTCGGTGTAGGCAAACAAGGGTGCTCCGCCATAATCGGCCGCGGAAACGTAGAAGCCGGAATTGACCGTGGCGTCTGCGATCCGAAGGCTTGCCGAAGGACAGCTGAAATCCGCGCAGGAATACAATTCCAGCTGGCGGTTGTAATAGGCAACGTGGGGACGTCCCTCAGAAACAGCGACGGTGGGATGTATATATGCTTGCAGCCCAACGGTATTGCTGACCTCTCGGACCGAATGCGCGGAGCATTGTTCGTCTGAGCAGAGTACCAGGCGGATCCCGATCGAAGGTGCACGATTATCGGTCACCGAGATGACAGGTCGATTGCCGGGTTGTTGCAGGCTGATGTCCAGATCGGTGCTCAACGTTTGAACATCGCTCAGTAACTGCTGCTCGGTGCTCGATGTACACCGGGTGTCGTCGCACCGTTTCAGCATGAGGGCGTGGTTGCCGGGATTGATGTAGGTCACGAAATACGCGCCTCCCGACGACGTGGTCGATTCCACGATCATTCCCTGGCCGCCGGCGCCTGCGGCAAATGGCGTCGAGTCGGTGATGCATTGGTAGACCGGCTCCGCACCGGCGACCACCGGGAGTATCGTCATGATCGACCCGATGATGAGATTCGTACGAGCCAATGTCATGGATGCGCTCCTCTTGCATTTTCTTCACGAATAAATGACAGGCAGCGCGGAAGCTGAGAATTCCGCGCTTCCGTGGTTTGATTGCCACGCGAGAAAATGTTGCCGAGGTGGGGAATGTCTCGTGGAATCTCAAAAAGTTACGCAATGGTGTTTCAATGGGGCGCAGGGGCGCGTCGTACAGAATTTGCGTTGAATTCCGGACTATCCGGAATCCATTGCTGCTTCTGGACCCGGTCTCAGTCGGGAATCCCCAGGGATCCCGTGAACAAGTCGTCATTTCCGCGAAAGCGCGCGAAAGCGGGAACGCGCGCATACGCAGGGACCTGAAAGCACTGGATTCCCGCTTGCGCGCGCCTGCGCTGGGAATGACGGTCAAGACTTGTTCAGAGCTTCCCTGGCAGCTTGTTGAAAAACTCCCTTCCGGGGAGTTTTTCAAGTCGGCGGTCCGGCGCAGGTCCGTACCGCCTCACGACAAATCAATCGCTTACGCGCTTGCTTCGTCGTCCCGGCCATCCGTGGCCGGGCTGGCAGGCCGTTTTTCAACAGCCGCTCAACCGCCACAAACCCGATCGCGACCTTGTTGCTTGGCGGCATAGAGCGCGGCGTCGGCGCGGCGCAGCACCTGATCGGCAGCCTCGCCGGGGCGGGGACATGCGTGTCCCAGGCTCGCACGCAGCGTGATCGGTCGGCCGTCATGGTGGAGTTCGATCGCCCGCAGGGCGGCCAGCAATGACTCTGCCAGCGCCGCTTCGCTGCCTTCGATGACCTCGTCGGCGACGACGACGAATTCCTCGCCGCCCCAACGGCCCACGGTCGCCCGCTCCCCGGCGGCACTGCGGAGCGCATCGGCGGCGGCGCACAGCGCCCGGTCGCCAGCCTCGTGGCCGTGGCGATCGTTGATCGCCTTGAAGTGGTCGAGGTCGAGCAGCATCAGGCAGCGCCGCCCGGTCGCCGGCACCGCCAGCAATTCGCCGATGTGCAATCGGTTCGGCAGGCCGGTCAGCGGGTCGGTGCGGGCTGCCTGTTCGAGTTCCCGTGACTTCGATTCGAGCAGGGCGTTGGCTCGTCGGCTATAGCGCAGGCGTGCCGCCACCAGCAGTGCCAGCAGGCCCAGCGCCAGCGCGCCGACCACGAGGACGATGCCGAGGATGCGCTGGCGTGCTATCTGCAGCCTCTGGATCTCGTTGTCTCGCTGCAGCAGCGCCATTTCGGCCTCGCTCTCCCTGGCCTGCAGGCGCCCACGCAAATCCGCCATCTGACGACCGGTGAGGGCGCCGGTGAGTTCGCGATCGAGTTTTGCGTGCGCTTCGCGTGCGCTGTAGGCAGCCTCGTGATCGCCGAGTGCGGCCGCGCAGCGCGCCAGCTCGTCGAGCGCGGCCCGCTCGATCAGCCGCGCCTGGCGCGCTCGTGCGGCGGCCAGCGTGGCTTCGATCTGGTTGCGGGCCTCGGCAAGGCGGCCGAGCTCGCGCAGCACGCCGGCGCGCTCGATCTCGATCTCACCGATGGTCTTGGGATCGCCAGTGGTGATGGCCAGCGGCAGCGCCGTCTCGATCTGATCCAGCGCATCAGCGGCGCGGCCCTGCAGGCGTGCGACCCGTGCCAGCACATGGCGGGAATCGATCTCGGCGCTGCGGCCCTTGTGTTCCACCGCCAGGTCCAGCGCGACCTGGGCGATCGCTTCGGCCTCGGTCAGTTCGCCGCGATCGACGAGGATGGATCCGAGGTTGCCGCGGATGCGCGATTGTTCGAGCGGCGCGGCCGCATCGCCCAAGGTGGCCAGCGCCTCGCGGCTGTAGCGCTCGGCCTCGGCGAGATCGTCCAGGGCCTTGTAAATCAGGGCAATGTTGTCTAGTGATTGCGCGGTCTGAATGGGATTGCCGAGTTGGCGCCGCAGCGACAGCGCCCGCAGCTGCAGATCCAGCGCCGGATAGAACTCGCCGCGGTTCTTGTGCAGCACGGCGATGTTGTTCAGAGACTCGGCTTCACCGGTTTGATCACCCAAGGTGCGTCGCAGCACCAGCGCCTGCTCGTAATAGCCCTGGGCCGTGTCGGCATCGCCCAGGCGCTTGGCCAGCACGCCCAGGTTGTTGAGCGACTGCGCCTGTTCCTTGCCGTCGCCGCGCGCCTGGGCGAGCTCCAGCAGGCAGTCTTCGATGGCGCGTGCCGCAGCGTAGTCGGCGGCACGGAAATGGAGTATCGAGGTCTTGCGCAGCGACTCGACTGACTCGCCCGGCGGGCAGGCAGTATCGGCGGCGGGTGCCGTCATCGTGGCCAGAAGACCAGCGAGCCCCAGGCCGCAGGCCAGCCACCTTGGGAAGCACCTGAAAAACCCGAAATGGCAGAGGATGGTCGTGAGCGTCATGGCCTGCCTATCTGACCATCTTGTGACCGCTGGCGCCAGCCATGCCGGCGGGTACCGCGATCTGCCGGCCGTGAGCGAGTCTTCGTCGCCTGCGCGAGAACCGGAAGGCTGCCACGGCGACGGGATCGGCGCTCACGGCAGGCATGGCGTCGATTAGGCAAGACACTCTGGACAGCGCGGATCGGTCTGGCATTGGCGTGATTGGGGCTGAGACCTTCGATGCTCTGGTGACATTCATAGGCATCGGGGAGGCGCGCCGGGCCCGCCACGGTCGGCCGGAGATTGCTTCGGGGCCAGAGGAAGGCTCTGGATGGGCGCTCACCAGCATGTTCCGGGGTGGAGAACTGAGGAGGCTGCGATGTCCTTGCGATGCAATCTGGTGGGTTTGTGCCTGGGTCTTGTGTTCCTTGGCGCGACTGACGCGGCGCTGGCGGCCGGCAGCGACAACGAGGGAGTCCCGTGCACGCTGCCGCCGAGTTGCAGCTCGGCCAGCGAATGTTCCAACACGCCATTCGAGCCCACCCGATGCATGACCACCGAATATGGTCCGGCCCGAGCCAATATCGTCATCGGCAAGTCGGCCTTGAAGTCGACCAACATGCTGTATTGCCCGCCCAAGGGCATCTACGCGCTGTGCTTCTTCTCCGGGCCGCCGTACAAGACCGGCAACGACAAGAAGGACAATCAGGTGCTGCAATGCACTCCGGACGGTGAAACCGGCATCGCCAACTGCCAGTGCGAGATGTTCCATGCCAGTCAGTACTACGTGGACATCAATTCCATACTGAATCTGGGCGCGTGGTTTCAGACCACCAGCGACGACGCTTGCGGCCCTGATGGGTCCTTGTGCAAGAACATCGCCATGTGCAACGACAAGGGTCAGAACAACAGCTGTGTCGCCGAAGGGACCTGTGCGCCGTGTCCTGATCGGGTGGCTCCGGTCTGCGATTACGTGGCAGCTCAGTCCGAGGGCGACAGCAGCCGATCCCTTTACCCGGCGGAGCGGGCCGATCTGGTGTCGACTTTCAGCTTTGCCATGGGCAACACCCAGGCTCTGGGCGCTTACACCTTGGGTAGCGTGCCCTGTAGCGGGCGTTATGCCGGCTGCATGACTGCGCCGTGCACTTTTCCCGAGGGCGTGAACGCCAATTCAACGAACGGCACCATCGTCAACTGCGCCTGCCCGATGTGGTCGGGTGACTACGAGATCGGTCAGTCCGTACCCGGCTGTCCAGCTGAGGCTGCGACCTGGGTGTGGTCGGCTGCCCATTCGGTTGATCCTGAATCGCAGTCAAATTGATCCGGGCGTCCCGGGCTGGGTGCGCAAAAAAGCCGCGGTCCGAAAACCGCGGCTTTTCATGTTTCCCCTTGCTGCCGTCGTGATCAGCTCTTGGGTTTCAGCAGATCGTCCATCTTCTTCTTGATGTTGGCAGCTTTCCAGTTGGGCAGGGCATAGGCCCAGGGGGCGGTCTTTTCGTTGAGCTCGGCCGCCCGCTTGTCCAGTTCGGCGCGCTTGTCGGCCTTGGCCTTCTCGGCGTCGAAGGGGGGCGGAATGGCGGGCGTGTCAGTAGCCGCCACAGCGGCATCGGCGCCGTCCTTGGCCGGCTCGGCCTGGGCGGTGTCGGTCGCGGGCGGGGTGTCGTCCTTGGTGCCATCGGCTGCGGTGCTTTCGGCCTTGGCAGCGGCCTCGGCTTCAGCGGCGGCCCGTGCGGCGTCGGCCTTGGCCTGTTCCCTGGCCAGCCAGGCATCCAGCTGGGCTTCGTCCACGTGGGCGGCGAAGGTGGCCCAGGTCTTGGTCTCCTTGTCCCAGACGGTGGCGTCGACAGCGAAACCGTCGTAGCTGAGGTACTGGGCGGTCCAGGTGCTGGCGGGGTCGGGCGTGGCTTCGGCAATCGGCAGCGCGTCTTCCAGGGTCACGCTGGACAGGGCGCCGGCGATGATGTTTGCAGCCGATTCCGAGCTCAGTTCGCGGCCTTTGGGCACACTGGCCACATTGAAGTTGAACTCGCTGGCATCGGGCTTGTCGATCTTCAGCACCGACTTGTCGGGCGCCGTGACCGCCACCGAATAAACCTCGGCAGAGGGCAGGTCCATGATTTCCCGAGCCAGCCAGTTGGCGCCTTCCTTGTCGGGGATGACGTCGCCGCTGACCAGATAGCTCACGGCCTCGTCAGCGCGACGGACAAAAGTGCCGGGCGAGCCGCCGCCCGAGGCGATACCGACGATGAGCTTCACCGGCGACTTGGAACCGGTCAGTTCCACGCCCAGGCCGGTGGCTTCGGCGGCCGACAGGTCTTCCACGCCCAGCCGTGAGTAGTTCTCCGGCTTGCTGGTCTTGGCCTCACGCAGCTTGGCATCGGCCAGCTTCAGCAGGTACTCGCGAATCTTGTTGAAATCGGCGGGATAGTCGTGCCGGTTGCTCACCACCCAGCCCGAATCCTTGCGCAGCAGTTCGGCGATGACGGCATTGCCGGCACCGGTGATCCGCATGCTCTTGATCTCGTTGAGTTCATTGCTGAGGCCGGGGACCAGTGGGCCGGATTCGCTGACACCCTCGACGATGGGCTGCTGGCGCTGGGTCAGGATCAGACCGATACCCAGCACCGCCACCGTGATCAGCAGCAGGGACAACAAGCGTTTCTGCATCATGGCTCAGTTTCCTCCCATGACCGTGCGCCGACGGTTGCGGCGCAGATTCCAGAACAGCAGGGCGGCAATGATCACCAGGATCGGCACCAGCGCGATGTTGATGAACTTGGTGCGGCTGCCGAGGCTGCGGATGTCCTGATCCAGGCTGCGACGGACATCGCGCAGCTCCTTGCGGATGCGCACCTTTTCGTTCTGGAAGCGCTGCACTTCGGCCTGCTGCTCGGGCGACATGATCATCGCGTTTTCGCTGGTCTTGTTGGCCTGCAGCTCGTTGAGCTTGCGCTCGGTTTCGCTGAGCTGTTCCTGCAGTTGCTGTTCGGTGGTGCGGAAACGCTCATCGGCGGCACGGCGCATGTCCTCGACCACCGTGAACGGACGCGTGCTGCTGTTGCGGCCGCGGATCGAGATCAGCGCCGAGGAACCGGACAGATTGTCGGCCGAGTTGACGATCAGATCACCGTTGTCGGCGAAGGGCGAGATCAGCTGCTGGCCGAAGAAGTTCTGCACCTGCACCCACAGTCGGTTGCTGAGGATGTCGGTGTCGGCGATCAGGATGGCCTGCACCGGTTCGGCCGACTCGGCGATATGACCGGGCTGGCTGGCGCGATCCGGGAAGGCACTGGTGAACTTGCCGCTCAGGCGCGCAGCGATGATGTAGTTCTCGCCGCTGGGGGTGAAATCCTTGAGCAGCTCGCGCGGATCGGGCAGGTAGCGGATGCGCTCGGTGGAGATCGTGCTGGCTTCCGAGCTGGACTGCAGCAGCGGCTCCAACGTGGCCGTGGCGCCTTCCTTGAGCTTGAAATGACCGGCGGTGTCGATGTTGATCAGGTCGAGCTTGGCACTGACCAGATCCTGATCGTTCATTTGCGCCGCGCGCAGGCCCAGGATCAGCGGATGCATCACCGGCGGCTCGGTCTGGCTGACCTGTACCTGCAGGCCCAGCGCCCGATCGATCACCACTTCGTCGGCCTTGTAGTCTACGCCCCAGTTGCCGAGCAGCTTCTGCAGATTCGAGCTCTTGTCGGCAAACATGGCGGCCGAGGGGTTGCTCGGATCATTGCCGCTGGTGTCGGCATTGGCGTTGGGATCCACGAACAGCAGCAAGCGGCCACCACCGAGCAGGAACTGATCAATGGCGTACAGGGTGTCGTCGCTGAGGGCTTTGGGATGCACCACCATCAGCAGCTTCACCGCCGGGTCGATGGTCTTGGGGTCCAGCCCCAGCGGGCGCACTTCGAACAGCTCGCTGAGCTGCTGCATCACCGCCCAGGGATCCGACATCTGCTGCGTGGCCTGGTCGAAACCGCCACCAATGGGCAGCGAGGACAACAGCCCGATGACCGGCTTGTCCGGCTGCAGCAGATTCTGGATCAGCTTGGCGATGTCGTATTCCAGGAACACTTCCTTGTCCGGCTGGAAGAAGGGGATCACCGCCTTGCCATTCAGCGAGTTGGTGCCGGCCAGACCGAAGAACAGCTTGTTGCCGGTGCTGCCGACCGGTACCGACTGCAGTCCGGCGGCGGCGGCTTCATCCTCTTCCTCGCTGAAGGGCTGGGGGTCGATCACCGACAGCTTGATCTTGCCGCCGGTGCGGCCCGCCATTTCCTCCAGCAGCTCGCGCACGCGCTGGGCGTAGGTGCGGATCGGTGCGAGATCGCGAGAGGCTTCGTCGGAGAAATAGAAGTACAGATTGATCGGCTCGTCGATCTTGCCGAGGATTTCCTTGCTGCCTTCACTCAGCGTGTATTCGCTGTTGGCGGTCAGGTCGAGTCGGGCACCGCGCAGCACCAGATTGCTGATGACGGTGGCACCGATGAAAAGCAGCGCCAGCAGCAGCAGCACGAGGCCGCCCGAGGCGCGTTTGGTTATCGCGTTCATCGTCAGGGGTCTCCGTCAGTCAGCTTTCTTGAGATCGATCACCACCGAGGTGGCGTACAGGAAGAAACCGATCAGCAGCCCGAAGAAGATCAGGTCCCGCAGATCGATCACGCCCTTGCTGATCGAGGAGAAATGGGTGATGAAACTCAGCGAGGCAACGCCGTCCACCAGCCACTGCGGCAGCGCCAGCTTGGCGAAGCCGAGCACCATCGGATGGCCGGCCAGCAGCAGACCGAAGCAGATCACCACGGTGATGATGAAGGCGATCACCTGGCTGCGGGTGGCGGCTGACACGGCACTGCCGATGGCCAGGAAGCCACCGGCCATCAGCAGGCTACCGATGTAGCTGGTGATGATCACACCGTTGTCCGGATCACCGAGATAGTTGACCGTGATCCAGATCGGGAAGGTCAGCGCCAGGGCAATGCCGACGAAGGCCCAGGCCGCCAGGAACTTGCCCAGCACGGTCTGGAACTGGGTCACCGGCAGTGTCAGCAGCAGTTCGATGGAGCCGCTGTTGCGCTCCTCGGCCCACAGGCGCATGGCCACGGCCGGTACCAGGAACAGATACAGCCACGGGTGGAAATCGAAGAAGGGCCGCAGATCCGCCTGACCGCGTTCGAACAGGCCGCCGAGCTGGAAGGCGAAGGCATTGGCCAGCACCAGGAAGATCACGATGAATACATAGGCGACCGGCGTGGCGAAGTAGCTGGCCAGTTCGCGCTTGAAGATCACTTTGACTGGATTCATGAGCGGGCTCCGGTCTGGGTGATGGTGCGGAAGACTTCATCCAGGCGGCCGCGCTCCAGCAGCACTTCGGAGACGTCGAGCTTGCGCTCCTGGATCATGCGGCTGATCGGGCCGAAGATGGCCTGACCCTTGCGCGGGAAGGCGGTCACCACCTTGTCTTCCAGATCGATGACCACTTCATCGACACCATTGACCTGGGTCAGGGCGTTCTTCAGCCCCGGCAGATCTTCGGCGCGCAAGGTCACGGCGTTGTGGAAACGCGAACGCGCTTCCAGCTCATCCGGGGTGGCGTCGGCCACGACCTTGCCATTGGCGATGATGATGGCGCGGGTGCACACGGCGTGCACTTCTTCCAGGATGTGGGTGGACACGATCACGATCTTGTCCTTGGCCAGACCCTGGATCAGCGAGCGCACTTCGTGCTTCTGGTTGGGATCGAGGCCGTCGGTGGGTTCGTCCAGCACCAGCACCTTGGGATCGTGCAGGATGGCCTGGGCGATGCCGACGCGCCGCTTGAAGCCCTTGGACAGGGTTTCGATCGGTTGTTCGACCACCCGTTCCAGGCCCAGTCGGGCGATGACTTCCTGGATGCGCCGGTCACGGGCACCGGGGGCGATACCGCGGATGTCAGCGATGAAACTCAGGAAGCCCGACGGTGTCATCTCTCCGTAACAGGGTGCACCTTCGGGCAGATAGCCGATGCAACGCTTGGCCTCCAGCGCGTGGGTCTCGACATCGAAACCGCAGACGCTGATCGAGCCTGACGAGGGCGTCAAAAAGCCGGCGATCATCTTCATGGTGGTGGACTTGCCGGCGCCATTAGGGCCCAGGAAGCCCAGGACTTCTCCGGCAGAGACGGTGAAGCTCACCGAATCGACTGCCAGAAGATCCCCGTATCTCTTCGTTAAATTCTTGATATCTATCATTTTATTGGCACGAGAGTAGTGGACCGAGTAGACGGTGGGAGGTGGATGTTCAGCGGACCCCAAGCATGAAACTTGCGCATTTGGGGGCAGAGCCCGACAAATCAAGCCAGGATGTGCCCTTCTCCTTGCGACCGCGCAAGGCTAACCTTCTGCGACCACAGCCAGTGCTCTGGAGTTCCCCATGTTCGAACGATTTTCACGCAGCTGGGCCCTGATCAAGGCCAGCGCCTCGGTGCTGGGCAAGGACAAGGAACTGTTGGTGTTCCCGGCAGTCTCTTCCATTGCCGCACTGATCGTGGCGGCCAGTTTCCTGGTGCCGCTGTTTCTGTGGAGCCAGGCGACGCCCGAGTCCTTCAACAGGGACGAGCTGTCGCCGATCTGGTTTGCGTGGGCTTTCGCTTTCTACATGACACAGTATTTCGTGATCTTCTTCTTCAACACGGCGCTGGTGGGCGCGGCCTCGATGCGGCTGGAGGGCGAAGATCCGACCGTTGCCGATGGTTTGCGCATCGCCTGGTCGAAGGTGGGCACCATACTCGGTTATGCCGCCATTGCCGCTACCGTGGGCATGATTCTGCGCGCCATCGAGGAGCGCGCCGGCTGGCTCGGCGCCATCATCGCCGGTCTGTTCGGGGCGGCCTGGACCGTGGCTTCGTTCATGGTCGTGCCGGTGCTGGTGCATCGCGATATCGGTCCGCTCGACGCGGTCAAGGAGAGTGCGCTGCTGCTCAAGCAGACCTGGGGTGAGAATCTGATCGGCCAGGGCGGCATGGGTCTGATCTTCGGCCTCGGCTATGTCCTGCTGTGGATTGTGACGCTGGGCCTCGCCGTACCGGCAGCAACGTCGGGTCAGGCGGCGCTGGCTGGCATCGTCGTGGCCACCGGCATCATCGTCACGCTGCTGCTGGCGCTGATGCAGGCGGCGCTGACCGGTATCTATTCGGCGGCGCTGTATCGCTATGCCGTCGGCCATGTAAATGCGCCGGAGTTTTCCAGCGGCTTGCTGCAGAACGCCTTTGCGCCGAAGCGCAAGTAGCCAGGGAATGGGTCCGGCGTCTCAGGAAAGCTCGAAATGACTGGACCCGGATTCGTCACCATTGCCGCCATGGCCGCCAGCGTGCAGGAGATCGGGGCGACCATGCCCGGTCATTGGGCCAGCACGCTGGCGGTGGTGGCGACCACCATCGGCGTCATCATCGCTTCGGTATTGCTGCATTACGAAGGGCTGACGCTGCTTCAGCGCAACCTCGGCGAGATCCACGTCGGACCGCGGCGCATGAGGGTGCTGTTCGGCATCATCGGCGTGCTGATCATGCACGCCATCGAGATCACCTTCTTCGCGGTCGGCTACGCCATCGTCCACAAGGTTCACGACGGCGGCTCGATATCCGGCATGCCGCACCCACCGTTCATCGACCTGATGTATTTCTCCGCCACCACCTACACCACCGTGGGCTATGGCGATCTGGCGCCGGTCGGGCCGCTGCGCTTCCTGGCTGCGGTCGAGTCCCTGGCCGGATTCGTGCTGGTCAGTTGGTCAGCCTCGTTCACCTATCTGGTGATGGAGCGATTCTGGGGCCGGCGGGCGCAGTAGTTGCGCAGGTCGGCGCCGCAATGGCAGCGGTGCAGCGGGTCCGCTGATCTGGTTTACTTCGCCTCCCTCCGGCACTGTCCCGGGATTGTGTGCTTCCATGTCCTTGCCAGACGCTCCCGCCATTGATCCTCGCTTTGCCGGCATTGCCCGGCTCTACGGCGTCAATGCGCTGGCGCGGCTGCAGCGCGCGCATGTGCTGGTGATCGGTGTGGGCGGCGTCGGATCCTGGGCCGCCGAGGCGCTGGCGCGCAGCGGCATCGGCAAGCTGACACTGATCGACGGCGACGAGGTCTGCGTGTCCAATGCCAACCGGCAGATGCACGCGCTCGAAGGCAACTACGGCAAGCTCAAGGTCGAGGTGCTGGCAGAGCGCCTGCGCGCCATTGATCCGGCACTGCAGGTGCAGCCGCTGGCGCATTTCCTCACGCCCTCCAATCTGGATCTGATCGGTGAAGGCGGCTTCGATGCGGTACTGGATGCCTGTGATGCTTTCCGGGTCAAGGTCGAGACCATCGTCTACTGCCGACGCCGCAAGATTCCGCTGATCGTGTCGGGCTCGGCGGGTGGTCGTGTCGACCCGACCCAGATCCGGGTGCGGGATCTGTCGCGCACGGAGCACGATGCCCTGCTCAGTCTGATCCGCAAGAAGCTGCGCGAGGAGTTCAGGTACCCGCGCGGACCCAAGCGCTATTTCGGCGTACCTGCGGTGTATTCGCTGGAGAATGTGCGCTATCCCAGCGCCGATGGCGGGGTCTGTTCGGCCAAACCGGATTCGCTGGAGGAGGGCCGACTCGATTGCGGCGGCGGCCTGGGTGCGGCCACCCATGTCACCGGCGCCTTCGCCTTTGTCGCGGTGGGCGAGTTGATCCGGCGGCTGCTGGCAAAGGCCGAGGGCTGACCTTTCGGTAGGCCGAGAGTGCGCGCCGCAGACCCGTTCCCCGGCATGGGCGTGGTCAAGAGCGCCGGGGAGCCGCTGCGCGACACCCTCGGCCTACGTTCGACTGCGTGCTCTTCGCGCCGCTTGCAGATACTTGGCCGCAGAATGTGGCCCTGGCTTTTTTGTTTGAGGTTGCCAATGACCCATCACGGTCAATCCGGGCTCCGTGCGAAGATCGGTATTGCCTTCATCCTGCAGGCGGCTGCCATTTCCTGCGGCACGGTGCTGGGTGTGTATGGCGCGGCAGCGGTGCTCGAAGATGTGCTGATGAAGCGCGCGCTGCGCGAGGAAACCAATCACTACATCGAGTTGCTGGAACGCAATCCGGTCTATCCGACGCCCGATACCCACAACATGAAGGGCTATCTGCAGCGCTCCGGCGAAACCGACGAGGTGGTGCCGCCGGAACTGCGCGGTCTGGATCTAGGATTCCACGTGCTGCGCCAGAATGGCAGTCGGGCGCTGGTGTTCGTGTCCGATGCCAAGCCGGGTCGACTGTTCCTGGTCATCGATCAGGCTCATATCGGCCAGTTGGCGCTGTTCTTCGGCCTGGTGCCGCTAACCCTGGTGCTGATGTTCATCTATCTCGCCACCTGGCTTACCTACCGGCTGTCACGCCGGGCGATTTCGCCGGTGATCTGGCTGGCCAACGAAGTGCGCAGCTGGGACCCGAAGAACCCCGATTTCAGCGCGCTGGCGCCCGAGCGCATGCCGCCCGACATCGAGGGTGAGACCCTGGCACTGTCGGAATCGATCTATGGATTCGGCAAGCGCATTTCCGAATTCGTTGACCGCGAACGCAATTTCACCCGCGATGCCAGTCACGAGCTGCGCACACCGCTGACGGTGATCAAGATGGCCAGCGAAGTGCTGATCAGCGACGGCCAGCTGGATGACTACTCGATGCGCAATGCAAAGCGCATCCTGCGGTCGGCACGGGACATGGAGGCGCTGATCGAGGCCTTCCTGCTGATGGCCCGCGAAGCCGAAAACGCGCTGCCGGCGGACGATTTCTCGATCAATTCCGTGGTCTGCGAAGAAATGGAGCGCGCCGAGACATTGGCGGCAGAAAAGCCGATCAAGCTGGAAATCGTCGAGAACGCCCAGTTCTGCCTGCACGCGCCCTCAAAGGTCGTGGCCGTGCTGATCGGCAATCTGATCCGCAATGCGGTCAGTTACACCGATGAGGGTCGGGTGCGGGTCATCGTCGATCCAGGCATGGTTACGGTGGAGGACACCGGCGTCGGCATGTCCGAAGAAGACCTCAAGCAGATCTTCCAGCCTTTCTTCCGCGCCGAACACGGCCGCCGCGGCGGTATCGGCGTAGGACTGACCATCGTCAAGCGCCTGTCGGACCGCTTCCGTTGGCCGATCGAGTTCGAAAGCAAGCTGGGCGAGGGCACCCGGGTGAAAGTGCGGTTCCCGGATTGCCGGCAGGTGGGGTGCTGACGGAACCGGGGAAGGGGGCACGGGAAAGGCTCAGCTCTCGGGTGCCAGTCGTCCCGCTCCTGTGTAGGAGCGCCCTTGCGGCGCGATCGGTGACGCGACGAGCTTGCCGTCAGGCAGGCTGCAGCCAGAAGCTGGACGCGAAGTACGCAAAGGAAAAGCAGAGAGCGCGCGAAGAACTGCAGTCGGATCGTCGGAGTGCCCCGTGCCCCGGCAGCTACACCAGCTGCAATCTGGCCAGTTCGGCGTACAGGCCGCCCTGGGCCAGCAGTTCCTCGTGCTTGCCCTGGGCCACGATGCGGCCGTGGTCCAGCACCACGATGCGATCGGCTTTCTTCACGGTGGCCAGTCGATGGGCGATGACCAGCGTGGTGCGGCCGGCCATCAGCCGTTCCAGCGCCTGTTGCACGGCGCGCTCGCTCTGGGCGTCCAGCGCGCTGGTGGCTTCGTCCAGCAACAGGATCGAGGCGTCGCGCAACAGCGCCCGGGCAATCACCACGCGCTGTTGCTGGCCGCCGGACAGGCGCACGCCGCGCTCGCCGAGGTAGGTATCCAGCCCCTGCGGCAGAGCGGCCAGGAAATCGTAGGCCTCAGCAGCACGTGCCGCGGCCTCCACTTCCTCGCGGCTGGCTTCGGGGCGCCCGTAGCGGATGTTCTCCAGCGCGCTGGTGCCGAAGATCACCGGATCCTGGGGCACCAGCGCATACAGCCGCCGCAGATCGGCAATGCGCAGGTTCCTGAGGTCGGTGCCATCGACGGTGATGCGGCCGCTGGCCGGATCGTAGAAACGCAACAGCAGCTGGAACAGCGTGCTCTTGCCGGCTCCGGAAGGCCCGACCAGCGCCACGGTCTCGCCGCTGCGCACTTCCAGATCGATGCCCTCCAGCGCGGCCACATCGGGGCGTGAGTCGTAGTGGAAACGCAGGCCTTCGATGCGGATGTGTTCCTGCAACGCGGTCGGTGCAGAACTGGCGACTTCCGGATCGCGAATGCGCGGCTGGATGGCCAACAGCTCTGCCAGTCGGCCCATGGCGCCCGATGCCCGCTGCACATCGCCCCAGACCTCGCTGACTGCACCAACGGAACCGGCGGCCAGCACCGCATAAAGCACGAACTGCCCGAGTTCGCCGCCGGACAGGGTGCCTGCGAGCACGGCCTTGGCACCGATCCACAGCACCACGGTGACGGCGCCGAAGACCAGCAGGATGGCCACTGCCGTCAGGCTGGCGCGCATGCGAATACGTTTGGTGGCGGTGGCCAGCGTGCGCCGAACGGCATCGCCAAAGCGCGTCGACTCGCGGCCTTCCGAGACATTGGCCTGGACCGTGTGGATGGCGTTGAAGGTCTCGCCGGCGATGGCCGAGGAATCGGCAATACGGTCCTGGCTCTCGCGCGAGAGCTTTTCGACCCGTCGGCCGAAGATCAGGATCGGCGCCACCACCACCGGGATGCCGAGCACGATCAGCATCGACAGCTTCGGGCTGGTGATGACCAGCATGATCAGGGCGCCGACCAGCATCACCAGACTGCGCAATGCCACCGAGGCGCTGGAGCCGACCACGGTCTGGATCAGTTCGGTGTCGGCGGTCAGCCGGCTCAGCAGTTCGCCGGTGCGGGTGCTCTCGTAGAAGCCGAGGTCGAGTCGCAGCAGATGATCGTAGACCTCGCGCCGCAGGTCGGCCATGACCTGTTCGCCCAGCCGGGTGACGAAATAGAAACGGGCCGCCGTGCCGATTGCCAGCAATATGGCCACAGCCAGCAGCGCCAGAAAATACTTGTCGACGTATTCGGCGTTGGCCTGGGAGAAGCCGTGATCGATCATCTGGCCCACCGCGCTGGGCAGCGACAGCGAGGCCACCGACGCCAGCAGCAGAAAGCCCAGCGCGCCAGCCATCAGGCCGCGATAAGGCCGCAGAAAGGGTCGTAGCGCCGCCAGCGGCGCGATGGAACGGGTTTTTTCGGACACAGGCGGGCAGGTCTGGGAATGGGGGAGTGATCGACCCGGCGAAACGTGCGCGCGAGCCACCCGCGCCTCCGACTCGGAGAGCGGCAATGGGCGGATTTTGTGCCGATCGCCAGGAATACAAGGTCTGGTGACCATTCGCGACCTTGAGCGCGGCGAGTGGCGAAGACCGTCGCGCAATGTCCTACCATAGGGACGCCAGCAAGGCATGCAGCGGGGAGGCGGCATGGGAGAACCGTGGATGGTGTACGGCGCCTATGGCTATACCGGGCGTCTGGTCCTGGAACAGGCCATTGCGGCCGGGTACAAGCCCGTGGTCGCCGGTCGTGATCCGGCGCGTACTGAATCTGTGGCGCTCGAGTTCGGCCTGCCGCATCGCAGCTTCGAGTTGACCGACACCCAGGCGCTGCGTCGCGGTCTGGAGGGCATGCGCGCGGTGCTCCATTGTGCCGGTCCGTTCTCGCAGACCGCCGCTCCGATGATTGCCGCGTGCCTGCAGGTGGGCACGCACTATCTGGACATCACCGGCGAGATCGAGGTCTTTGCCTATGCCTACGCCAACGACAGCGCCGCTCGCAAACATGGTGTTGCATTGGTGCCGGGCGTGGGTTTTGATGTGGTGCCCACCGATTGCCTGGCGGCGATGCTGCGGGAGGATCTGCCCGATGCCAACGAGTTGCTGCTGGCCTTCGACGCCGAGGGTGGTCCCAGCCGCGGAACCGCACTGACCGGCATCGAGGGACTGGGCAAGGGCGGTCGCATTCGTCGCGACGGCGAGCTGATCCGCGTGCCGCTGGGCTACAAGCGCCGCGAGATCAATTTCCCGCGCGGCAGCCGGCAATGCGTGACCATCCCCTGGGGCGATGTCTACACGGCCTTCGTCAGCACCGGCATCCCCAATATCGAGGTCTACATGGCGATGCCGCCGCGCACCATTGCAGGCTTGCGTCGTTTGCGCTGGCTGGCTCCCTTGCTGGGTCTGGCGCCGGTGCAATGGTTGCTGAAGCGCCGGGTAGAAGCGAGTGTCAAGGGGCCTTCGGAACAGCGCCGCAATGAATGCCACGCCTACGTCTACGGAGAAGTGCGCAATCCGCGCGGAGACGTGCGTGCGGCCACGCTGACCACGCCCAATGGCTACGCGCTGACGGCGATGTCGGCACTGCGGATCGCCCGCTTTCTGGCCACCGATATCGGCCCGCATGCGGGCTTCTACACGCCCTCGCTGCTGATGGGCTCCAACTTCGTGCGCAAGCTCAAGGGCGTGGAGTACGCGAGGGTGCGTTGACAAGGGCACGAGGGCAGGAGGGCAGGAGGGCACGAGGGCAGGAAGAATCTAGAGCGTCGAGGATTCGGTTGCCCGCTGGCAGACGCTGTCAGGCACCACCCTCGCGCTGCTGTCCAATCCAGGCCAGCAGGCGTTCGACCTGGTCGGCGTCGGCCTGCTGGTAGGCGGCTTGAAAGGCGGCGCGATGGGCGTCGCCGAGTTCAGGGTCAGCACTCAGATGCGGGCTGTGGTAGGCAAAATGCAGTGCCAGACCCTGATCGGCGTCGATGCGGATGCTCACCGTGCGGCTGCCCCCAGCCAGCGTCGGCGGAAACAGCGTGTGTTGACGGATGGACTGACCCGCGGCGTCGGCCTTGAGCGTCTCGACAATCGTCAGCGCGCCAAAACCCAGCTCACGCCGCCAGCTGTCATCGCCTGTCGCCACCACCTCGACCGCGTCCAGATCCGGACGCAGCAGCTTCGGATCGAGGCTGGCCTGCAGCAGCGCCGACCAGAGCTCGCTTGCCGTAAGCGCCCGGGTCAGGTCGGCAGTGCCTTCGCGCACACGGATGCGATGCTCGAATCGGATGGCGTTTCCCTCGCTGAAACATGGCCAATGTCGTGAGCTCCAGTTTCAATCCGGCACTGATCCTGGAGCCCGTGCCGAGATTCGAGCGTTCACATGGCGTTTATTTACGTCTATTCTCTGTGAATTCGCATAGGCTGCAAAGCACCGGCGTGTTGCGAAGCGCCCCATGACGTAGACCCACCCGTCCTCTCCAGGAGCGAGGGCCGCGTCCCATCAAATCGGCAGGAGACGAGTATGCGCAAGACCCATCTGACTCTGGCATTGGCTGCTGGCCTGGTGCCGTGGATCGCGGCATCCGCGGTCACGATCGGCGATGGACCCATCATCGAGACGCATCTGGATCAGACCCAGATTGACAGTGGCGCGGTGACTTTCGATCAGCTCTTTGCCCAGGGCAAGCTGCTGTTCCAGGCCAAGTTCAACATGTTCGACGGCCAGGGTCGGCCAGGCACGACCGGTGGTGGCGCCGCGCGCGTCCCCGGCAGCGCGCCGGCTTTCATCCGCACCTCGGCTCCCGAGTCCAATTCATGCTCCGGTTGCCACAACCAGCCCTTCTCCGGCGGCGGCGGCGATATCGTCGCCAACGTCTTCGTGCTGGCGCAAACCCTGGATCCGGTCACCGAATCGGTCAACGCCCAGTTCAGCAACGACCGCAATACCCTGGGCATGCAGGGCACTGCCGGCATCGAGATGCTCGCTCGTGAAATGACCGCGGATCTGCAGACGATTCGTGATCAGGCGCTCAGTGCCGCCCGCGGTACCGGCCGCAGCACGCGCCTGGCTCTGACTACCAAGACCGTGAATTTCGGTTTTGTCACGGCGCATGCCGATGGCACCGTCGACACCAGCGAGATCAAGGGCATCAACGCCGATCTGATTCTTCGCCCCTTCCACCAGAAGGGCGCCGTGATCTCGCTGCGCGAATTCACCAACAATGCGATGAATCACCACCATGGCATGCAGTCGACCGAGCGCTTCGGCGCCGCTCGCACCGGTACCGCTGATTTCGATCAGGATGGTGTGGCCGATGAGCTGACCGTGGGTGACATCACCGCGACCACCATCTATCAGGCCGCTCTGAATACGCCGGGGCAGGTATTGCCCGATGACGTCGGCGCGCTGCGCGCGGTGATCCGCGGCGAGCGCAAGTTCGAAACCGTGGGTTGCGCCGACTGCCATGTGCCGTCGCTGAAGCTCAATACCACGCAGTTCACGGAGCCCAATCCGTACAATCCGGACGGCAATCTGAAGCCCAACGAAGTCGCGCAGGTGTTCAGCTTCGACATGACCACCCAGGGCCAGCTGCCGCGCTTCGAGGCTGCTGCGGGTGGTGGCATCAATGTACGTGCCTACACCGATCTCAAGCGCCACAATCTGTGCGATGCGCAGGTTCGTCACTACTGCAACGAGCAGGTGGTCCAGGGCGGTATTTCGACCGAAGTGTTCCTGACTCGACGCCTGTGGGATGCCGGCAATTCGGCGCCCTACGGTCATCGCGGCGATCTCACCACGCTGACCGAGGCGATCATGGCCCACGGTGGCGAAGCGGCAGCATCCCGCGTTGCCTTCGAGCAGCTGGGAGCGCAGGGCCAGGCCGAGATCATCGAGTTCCTGAAGTCCCTGCAGATGCTGGAGCCGGGCACGCCTTCGCTGGTGGTTGACAAGCGCGGCAAGCCGGCTGACAAGGCGGCCGCCGCCAAGCGTGTGGGCGAGGCGGTCAAGGGCTGATAGCCTGTTGCTCTGATGGTGCCCGGGCCGGGCTTTGCTCGGTCCGGGCTATCTGACGAAGAAGCTGGCCGATGAACCGCAGTGCGGGTCATCTAGGGCTACGAAGAGCGATGTTGCTTCGCCTCAGTTGCGCAGGCGCGCCAGGATTTCGGCGCGAGCATCGCGCAGGATGGAATCCCGATCCAGGCTGCCGAGGATGTCCTCGACGACGCGCTTGGGTCCGCGTTCGCCCCAGCTCTTGCCGTTGGCCAGATAGGCCTGGGCAGCGCGTCCGGTGATGTAGGTGGAGAAATAGGCGAGTGCCCCCTGGGCGCCCGCCGTCAGCGCGGTCGACAACCCGATGCTGATGCCCTTGAGCGCGCTGGCGAGCACGTTCACACCCCAGATGGCCCCCATCAGCAGCGCGATCTGTGCCGCAATCTTCAGTACCAGTTCGCCAGCCTCGGCCTTGGTGAAGGGCAGACCGTAGACATGCCCCAGGTGCGTGACCAGCGCCACATCGAAGCCGGCTGCGGCGGCGAGATCGGTCAGCGGCACCGGGTTCAGACCCACGGCCACGCCCTTGCCCAGTGCATAGTTGCGAATCAGCTTGTCGGCGACATCGCGACGGACTTCGGTCAGGCGCTTGCCGACTTCGTCGCTCAGCCGTCCGGCAAACAAACCGGCATTGAGCGCGGCCAGGGTCTTGCCTTCGCTGGCGAGCACATCGAACACGGTCGCGCGCAGGCTGGCGACATCCGGCGGCGGTATTTCCATCGACTCGCTCTCGCTGCCGTCGGCCTCGACGCGGATCACCCGACGCGGCGCTGGCAGGGCGCTGGCGGCGATGACATGTTGCGGGCGCAACAGGCCCTGGGTGTGGGCACGCAGTCTTTCCAGCAGGGCTTCGCGCTCGGCCTTGAGGTAGCGATCGGCCTTGTTCAGCACCAGCAGCATCGGCCGGCGGGTGGCGGCGAGCTCCTTCAGGGCCTCGCCCTCACTGGCCATCAGATCGCCGTCGACGACGAAGATCACCAGATCCGAGCGTGCAGCCACGTGTCGCGCCAGACGTTCGCGCTCGGCGCCATCGATCTCATTGATGCCCGGGGTGTCGATCAGATGCACGCCGGAGTCGCCGATCCGCTGCCACTGGGCGCTTTCGCGCGCGGTGGTGGTGCCGTGCAACACGCCTACCGTGAAATGGGTCTGGCCGATAAGCGCATTCAGCAGCGCCGATTTGCCGACACTGACGCGACCGAACACCGCCACATGCAACTCGCCCTGTTCCAGCTTGTCGATCAGGCGCTCGATTTCCGCGAACTCGGGTTCCAGCGCCCGCCGCACTTCGGCCGGCAGCGCCGGGTCGTCGATCAGCGCCCGCAGGCTGTCGACGGTCTGCGCCAGATGGCGCTGTTGCTGAGGGGAATGCACGTCGGAATTCATGGATGAGTACGTCTAGCGCTTGCGCGGGCGGCGGTTGACCGGGTTCAGGCGCTGGCCTTCCACCTCGATCCGCAGTTCGACGGCGTCGGCCAGCGTGCCCTGCAGGGCATCAAGCCCGAAGGCCGATCGGCTGAGCGTGGTGGTGGCCGAGAAGCCGGCAGTGTCTTTCAGCGTATAGGGATGGATGCCCTGGCGGTTGATGCGCACGGCCAGTGCCACCTCGCCAGTGTGGCCGCGCAGCGTCAGCTGGCCGTGGATGACGGCGTGCTCGCCGTCGATGGTCTCGAAGCGCTGGCTGACAAAGCGCGCTTGCGGAAACTCTTCGGCGGCAAACCATTTGGAGCTGAGCAAGGTGCGATTCCAGGTGGCGTCGCCCATCTCCAGCGAGGCTATGTCAATGCTGACATCGACCCGGTTGGCGGCGGCATTGTCGGGGTCGTAACTGAATTCACCCTGCCAGCGGGTGAAGCGCCCGATCGATGTCGAGAAACCCATGTGATCGGCGAAGAACAGCAGCTGCGAATGCACCGGATCAAAGCGGTAGTCGACGGCTGCCGCCGCAGCCGCACTGGTCCCGGCCAGCCACAGCATCAGCAGGGCCAGAAATCTGCTCACGATTTCTCCTCGGTCTGTGGCGGCAGCCGGACTTCCTGGCGCACTTCCAGCGCCAGTTTCAGCATGTCCGGTGCCAACTGCAGCAATCGACTGCGGTCGGACAGGCTGCTGTCGAACTGGGCCAGAGCCTGCTGCCGGTCAAAGCCCTGGCCACGATCCAGCGTATCGGCCACGGCTTTCCCCAGGCTGTCGAAGATCATGGCGTAGGCGACGGCATGGATCAGACCGCCACCGAGGGTGCCGAGGCCCGGAAAGGCCTTGAGCGCGTTGCCGGCGATAGCCAGGATCAGTGCCGAGGTGCCGCGCAGACGCCCGCCAGCCAGCTCGATGAAATTGTCCAGGTCGATGCTGCGCATCGGCACCTGATACAGCTGGGTGAGTTCCGACAGCAGGCGCGAGGCCAATACCCCCTGGATCACCAGATCGCTGCCCGGCGCCACGGCGGCCATGGCGCCCAGCGCCGCCTTGCGTGCGTATCCGCGCACCAGTGTGGCCGCCCGCCGACGACGCTGCTCGGACTCCATGGCTTCGAGCTTGATGTCGAGCGCGCCGAGCACGGCGTGCTGGCGGCCTTCCTCGTAGGCCTGCGGGCCACGCCGGGCAATGTCGGTCAGCGCCTGCAGCAGCGGCTCGATCTGCGGCGCGCGCGGACGCTCCCGGATGCTCGACGTGCCGTCGGCGGCGCGTATCTCGACGGTCTCCGAGCCGCCGGCGGAGATCGCCAGCGGACGCACGCCGGTGCGTTCCTGCAGACGCTGACGCAGCGCCGCGAGTTCATCGGGGCGATAACGATCGGACTTGTTCAACAGCAGCAGCACCGGCTTTTGAAACTCGCCCAGCCAGGCCAGTTCCTCGGCCTGGGTGCGGCTGAGATCGCCATCGCAGACATAGGCCACCACATGAGCGCGCAGCGCCTCCTCGCGGGCGGCAACGGCACGGCTCTCGCCATGCCACTCGCTGGTGCCGGGCACGTCCGCCAGCATCAGCGTCGATCCTCCCGGCAGCGTGCCCTGATAGTGGCGCACGCTGCGCGTGGTGCCGGCGAGCACGTCGACACGGGCCTCGCTGCCGGGCACCAGCGCCCGGATCAGCGAGCTCTTGCCGGCGCTGACGTCGCCGAACAGGGCGACGAAGACCTGGTCCAGTGCCGCCCGCTGATCCAGTTCCACCAACTCGGCCTTGAGTGTGTCTGCATGCTCCTGCAGCGTCGGGCTGGCGATGCGGGCCTCGATCGACGGCCGGTCGATGGATCTGGATACCGCTGCCGGCGCCTTGCGCCGGGGATGCAGCAGTCGCCACAGCAACCAGCCCGTGACCAGCACCAGCGCTGAGACAAAGCCGCCGGTGAGCACTCCTAACCACAAAGGCAGTCGCTGCAGCCGTTCAATGATCGACAATGCGGCGTCGGTGGCGTAGATCGCTGACAGGATCAGTCCAAGAGCGCTGGCGACGACGATCGCGGCCAGCAACAGGCGGATGCGCAGGCTACGGGGGGCTGCGGACATGGCGCGTGCGGAATCTGGCGGTGGTGGTTGGCCCATGGGACTGATGTTCGTCGTCCAGGCCTGCCTATTGCAAGCCGCAGCGGCCGGGCCGCTCATCTCCGATCCAGTATTCCGGGTGATCGGCACCGAGGAGGGACTGCCCTCGCAACAGATCCAGGCGCTGGCCGAGGATGCCGAGGGCCGTATCTGGATCGGCACCGCCAACGGTCTGGTGCGCTTTGACGGCCACGCCATCCGCAACTATCCGGCGCGCCTGGAGCGCGCCAATGCCCTGGCCTCGATCTCGGTGGAGGCGATGACCATCGACGGTCGGCAGCAGCTGTGGGTCACGACCCAGGGCGGTCAGCTCGCGCGCTGGCGCCCCGAGAGTGATGATTTTCTCCGTTTCGACCTGGTGGCGATGCTGCAGGCCGAACAGCTGGAAGCCTGGGCGCTGGCCGCTGACGACCAGCGCCTGTGGGTGGGCACCTATGGGTCCGGCTTGCTGGAACTGGATCTGGACGGCAGGGTGGTGGCGCAACATCCCATACCGGCGGCCCTGGGAGGCGGCCATATCCTCGATCTGTCGCTCGATCGGAGCGGCACGCTGTGGCTGGGTACGCTGGATAAACGCCTGCTCCGCTTCGACCCAGACCGCGTCGGATTTAGCGCGCCCGATGCTGACTTCGCTCCGGATTCGCTGCCCGTATTCGCCATTGCCCAGCGTCAAGGTCGACCCTGGTTCAGCACCTCGGATGGCCGTCTGTGCACCATCGAAGGCTCCCAGCCGCCTCACTGTCAGGAACTCTCGCAACTGGCCTTGCCGGGTCGGGCCAGACTGCTGCTGGCCGATGCCCGCGGCGACTGGATCGGCGGGCGCGGCGAGATGCTGCGCGTGCTGGATGGCATCGAGCAAAGGCTGAGCTATACCCCGGGCAGCCGTGGCGGCATACCGGCCGAGGGCATGCGCACCGCCTTGATCGATCACAGTGGCGGATTGTGGTTCGGCACCAGCGGTGGTGGACTGCTACACCTGCCGAACTCGGCCGATCGCTTCGCGGTATGGCAGCCGGATCCACTGGCCCGCAGCGGGCTGTTGAACGGTCGGGTGCGCGGCATTGCCCGTGATGCCGATGGCCTGGTGTGGATTGGCACCCTCGGCGCCGGTCTGCATCGTCTGACGCCGGCGACCGGCCGC
The DNA here is from genome assembly GCA_050250665.1 of Lysobacterales bacterium. Lineage (GTDB taxonomy): Bacteria > Pseudomonadota > Gammaproteobacteria > Xanthomonadales > SZUA-5 > JADKFD01. The sequence continues at coordinate 30,082 of JBFWOF010000056.1, forward strand.
ATTCAGGCGGTGCCCTTGCCCGGCACCGGGCAATGGCGGGTCTGGGCGGTACTCGCCTGCGGTCGCGAACTCTGGGTGGGACATCAGGGCGGCTTGCTCCGGCTGCAGCCTCAAGCCGATGGCGGTCTGCGCCACTTGCAGCAATGGTCGGCCGACGACCTGGTCGACGGCAATGTCGATCTGCTCTACCAGCACCACGACGGTCGCATCTGGGCCACGTCCATGGGCGCCGGGCTGAACGCGATCGATCCGCGCACCGGCGAAGTCGAACGGCATGTATTCGGCGAGAACGGTCTGGTCGGTACCGAAGTCCAGCAACTGCGCGAGGGGCTGGATGGTCAGCTGTGGGTCGCCACCGATCGGGCCCTGCTGCGGCTGGACTCCGGCTGTCGCTGCTGGCAGACATTGCTGCCTTCGGTCCGGGTGGATGCTTTCAGCGCCGATGGCAGCGGCGGCATGTATGCCTTCGTCGACGGCAATCTGGTGCACTATCTGTGGCGCAGCGGTCTCTATCGCGACGCCCGACGCGCGCCGCGAGCCTTCGCCGAATTTCAGACTCTGGGCGGCATGTGGCTGCAGCAGGGCGCGCTGTGGATGGCCGGGCCGCAGGGTCTGTTCCGCTATTTCCCCGAGCAGGATCGTCTGGAGAGTTTTGACGGTCGTGACGGTCTGCCGACGCGGGAATTCAGCGATCGCCCTTTTCTGGCAGAACCCGATGGCCGCTTGTGGATAGGCGGCGAGGCTGGCTTGATCAGCGTCGATACCGCCATGGTGTCGGCTCCGGCGATGCCGGCGCGGCTGCGTTTCGAGCAGATCCGCGTGGATGGCCCCGACGGTATGCGCGAGCTGAAGCCGCATGGGCGCGCGGAGCTGCAGCCGGAGGAGCGTGAACTGTTGTTGTCGGTGCGCCTGAATACGCTGGCGCGCACCCATGCCCAGCGTTTCAGTTTCCGACTTGTCGGCTGGGACGAAGACTGGACCGAAGCGACCAGCCTGCCCGAGCGCCGCTTCGGAGCCCTGTCTGATGGCGACTACACCCTGCAGATTCGCGCCTGGGACGGCGATGGCCGGGCCGCTGCCAATACCCTGGAATGGGCGTTCACGGTGCTGCCGCCCTGGTGGCGCAGCGCCTGGGCGCTGGCTGCCTATGCGTTGCTGCTGGTGTTGTCGGTGGCCGCGATCGAACGCTGGCGGCAATTGCGTCGGCGCAGCGCCGAGAGGTGGCGCGAGACCCGGCGTCAGGCCGAATGGGCCGCGCAGCTGGCGACCGAGCGTACCGCCCTGGTGGCCGAACTCAGTCATGAGATCCGCAATCCGCTGAACGGCGTGCTCGGCATGGGTCGTTTGCTGGGTGAACAGCCTCTGCCGCAAACCGGGCAACGCTACCTGCAGCTGCTCAATGACGCCGGTCGGCAGCTGCTGCATCTGCTCGATGACATGCTCGACTGGAGCCGGCTCGAGGCCGGGGCCGCGCCATTGCCCTTGAAGGTGGTGAAGCTCACGGAACTGCTGGATGCGACCCTTGCCCGCTACTCGCAGCAGGCGGCCGAACGCGGGCTCTGGTTCCGCGTTGCCATCGATCCGACCTGGCGGGTGCGGGTTGATCCGCCGCGCTTGCTGCAGATCATCGAGAATCTGCTCAGCAACGCCATCAAGTTCACCCTCCGCGGTGGGGTCGACATCGGTGCCGCGGTCGCCGGCAATCAGCTATGGATACGGGTGCGCGACTCCGGCCCGGGCATGAGTGCGGAACAGGCCGCCAGGCTGTTCCGCCCTTTTGAGCGCGTCGGTGATCAGCGCGCGGCGCCGGGAACCGGCCTGGGCCTGGCCATCAGCCGCAGCCTGGCGGAGCGCATGGGCGGCAGTCTCACGGTCGAATCCACGCCGGGGCTGGGCAGTGTCTTCATCCTCAGTCTGATGCTTGCGACCGAAGCGGGCTCTGCCATCGACATGCCGAGCGCCACGATGGATGGCTCGGCGACATCGCCCCTTTCCGGGCAGGCCGTGCTGGTGGTGGACGATGATCCGGTCGCGCGCGAACTGCTGCTACGGGAACTGGGTGCGCTCGGGGCGCGAGTGCATCTGGCTGCCGATGCGCTCAGCGCCTTGATCGTCGCTCAGCAGCAAGCGCTTTCGCTGGCATTGATCGATTGGGATCTGCCGGGCATGAGCGGGGTAGAACTGGCACAGACGCTGCAATTGCAACAGCCGCAGCTACTGTTGATCGCTGTGACCGGGCGCGGCACGCCGGAGGATCTGGCCCGGAGCGTGGAGGTCGGTTTTCGCGCGCATCTGCTCAAGCCGGTGCGGCCGGAACTGCTGGTGGCTACGCTGCTAGAGGCGCTGGAGCTGCGGTGAAGGCGCAGCAGCGCTGCACTGACCTGAGTGCCAGGATTCAGCCCTTCAACAACTGTTTGGCGCGGTTGATCCACTCACGCTGGGCCTTGCGGTAGAAGGCCGGTGCCAACTTGCTGCGTGACAGTACCGTTTCCAGCACGGTACGCGCATCGCCCTCCATGCCCAGCTTGCGCAGCAACTCGGCCTTGCGCACGCGAGCCTCCTCGCCGGGATAGGAGTCGGACAAGACTTCGTATTCCGCCAGGGCCTCCTGATCGCGTCCCAGCTGCTGCAGCGTGCGCGCGTAGAGCAGGTGACCGTCGGGAGATTTGTAATCCGGATTGGCCCGGATCAGGGTGTTCAGCGTTTCGTGCGTCTCTTGCGCCTTGTCCTGGGCAAACTGGGCTTGTGCCAGCGCCAGCAGGATATCCGGGTCTTCGGCGTGCATGCCCCGCAGACACTCGCGAAACACGCCCTCGGCCTCCGCCGGCTCGCCAAGCTCCAGGAATTCGGCCCCCAGGCGCATGCGGTTCTGCACGGTGTCGGCGCGCGCCAACTCCTCGCGCAACCGCCGCAGATCGCGCTCCGGGTTGATGGTCTTGGCGAGTCCCTTGGCTGCCTGCCGCGCCCGCGGATCGTTCTGCAGATCCGGCAGCATCTGCGTCAGTGCGTAGACGGCCACGCCAACGAAGGAGCCGAAGATGATGATCCAGACCCACCAGTAGGGCCGTCCGGTGCGCAGCACATGCACCACGCAGATGATCTGCAGGAGGATCGACAGGCCGAAGGCTACAGACATGGGCGTCGCTGGTACTTCAGACGGGCTGGGGGCGCAAGCATCGCCGATTCCGGCGCAGCCGTGAACCTCTGAGCGGAATTACGCTTCAGGTGCAGAAGCCGTGACGAGGGAATGACATGGGCCACCACTTGCATATCCCGCGCTCAGGCCGGACACTGACGGGACGAATGCGAGCCGTGACGGGGGATCGGAGAGCATGCTCGAACGCCTGAAAGGCGATTTTGACCTGGCCATCATCACCTTCTTCGGTGGCTATTCGGCGTTGGGCATCGCCCCTTTCGCCGTGTACCGATTTATGGCCGGTGAATATTTGCTGGGCACCGTGGATGCTCTCATCGTGGCCTCGATACTCGGCAACATGGCCTATGCCTGGATGAGTGGCAACATGCGCCGCGCCGGGTTGCTGATGGCCTGTTTCAATACGTTGGGTTGCGCGGCAATCACCTTGATGTTCGGCCACCATGGCCTGTTCTGGGTGTTCGTGGTGGTGGTCACCAATTTCTTTCTGGCGACGCGGCGGTTCGCGGTGGCACTCAATGCCGTCCTGGTATTTGCCGTCGCCCTGCATCCCACGGCGTTTGACTTGCAGCTTGAACAGGTTTCCTTCCTGGTGACTATCACGCTGGTTGGCGTATGCACTTTTCTGTTCGCCAAGCGCACCGCCACGCAGCGCGAACAGCTGGAGGTCCTGGCCTCGCGTGACCCGCTGACCAATGCCGGCAACCGCAGGTTGATGGAGGTGGAGCTCACCCGCGCCGCGCGCCAGTTTGCCCGCGACGGGCAGGAATGTTCACTGGCCCTGTTCGACCTCGACCATTTCAAGCGGGTCAACGACGAGCATGGTCACGAGGCCGGTGATCAGGTGCTGGCCGAGTTTGCCCAGCTGATCCTGCGCGGCACGCGCAAGCACGATCGTCTCTATCGCTATGGCGGCGAGGAATTCGTTCTGCTGATGCCCGGTACCGACAGCCGCGGGGCAGAACAGCTGCTGTTTCAGTTGCAGGACACGATTCGAACCAGCTTGCGCAGTCCGGGCGGCGGTGTGCGGGTATCCGCCGGCGTGGCCAGCCTGCGGGCGGGAGAGGATTGGTCGCGCTGGCTGGCACGAGCCGATGCGGCGCTGTATGCCGCCAAGCATGGCGGTCGCGATCAGGTCGTGGTCGACGAGCGCGAGAGCGCCGACAGCGCACCACCGAGCATGGAGCGCCGACGCACAGGCCCGTAAAACTCAGGGTCTGTCGCGATCGCCGAAGATGATCCGGGCGTAGCGCTCATGGGTCCAGTAGGCCCAGGCCCAGTCGATCAGTACCACCAGTCGATTGCGGAAGCCGATCAGAAAGTACACGTGCGCCGCCAGCCAGAACCACCAGGCTGGAAGTCCGGACAGGCGCAATCTGCCGAACTGGATCACCGCGGCCATGCGGCCGATGGTGGCCAGCATGCCGAAGTCCCGATAATTGAATGCGCCTGTCTGCTGCCCGCGCAGGCTTTGCTGCAGCACCCTGGCGACGTGCTTGCCCATCTGCTTGGCAGCCGGCGCGGTGCCGGGTACAGCGCGGCCCGCGCTCTGCACGCTGGCCAGGTCACCGGCCACGAACACTTCCGGGTGGCCGGGCAACGAAAGATCCTCTGACACCAGTACACGACCGCTGCGGTCGCAGGGTGCACCGAGCATCGCGCCCAGCGGCGAGGCGGCAACGCCGGCTGCCCAGATCACCGTTCGCGCCGCCAGTCGGTCGTTGCCGACGACCAGTCCCTCGTCATCGATCGCGGACACGGCGGCGCCCAGACGCACTTCCACGCCCAGCTTCTCCAGCTGCAGTCGGGCCTTTTCGCTCATGTCCTCGTCGAAGGCGGGCAACACCCGGTTTCCAGCCTCGATCAGCAGTACGCGCGCTCTGGTCGGGTCGCTGCAGCGGAATTCGCTGCGCAGCGTGTGCCGGGCGATCTCTGCCACCGTGCCGGCCAGCTCCACGCCGGTCGGTCCGGCGCCGATGATGGCGATGGTCAGCCAGGCACTGCGAGCCTGCGCGTCCATGCAGCGCTCGGCCTGTTCGAAGGCGCCGAGGATTCGGCTGCGGATGGCCATGGCATCGTTCAGGGTCTTCAGGCCCGGCGCAAATTCCGCCCATTCGGGATGGCCAAAGTAGGCGTGGGTGGCGCCGCTGGCCACCAGCAGATAGTCGTAGTCCAGCGTGGCACCGTCGCTGCAGCGCACCTGGCGCGCGCGGGTATCGATGGCGCTGACGTCGGCCATCAACACCGTCGCATTGGCTTGTCGGCGCAAAATATGCCGCAAGGGCGCGGCAATCGCCGGCGCCGACAGACCGGCCGTGGCCACCTGATACAGCAAGGGCTGGAACAGATGGTGATTGCAGCGGTCGATCAGCACGATGTCGAGCGGCGCCCGCGCCAGCGCGCGCACCGCCCAGAGTCCGGCAAAGCCACCGCCGATCACGACCAGGCGCGGGCGGTGGTCCGGGTTTGCTGGCATTGCCGGGATCAGTAGTCGTTGTCGCCGGCGATGATGCCGCCGAGGCCGCCCAGTATCGAGCCCTCACCCTTGCTGCCGCCACGCTGCGGTGCCGCCGACAGCATGCGCCCGGCCAGTCGTGAGAAGGGCAGGCTCTGCAGCCAGACATGACCCGGGCCGGTCAGGCGCGCAAAGAACAGGCCCTCGCCGCCGAACAGGATGCTCTTGATGCCGCCGACCTGCTCGACATCGAAATGCACGCTGCTGGTCAGGGCGACCACGCAGCCGGTGTCCACCTGCAGGGTTTCACCGGCCTTGAGTTCACGCTCGACCACGGTGCCGCCGGCATGGACGAACACCAGGCCATCGCCCTCCAGCTTCTGCATGATGAAGCCCTCGCCGCCGAACAGGCCGGTGAGGATCTTCTTCTGGAAGAAAATACCGATCTGCACGCCTTTGGCTGCGCACAGGAAGGCATCCTTCTGGCAGATCATGCTGCCACCGTAGTTGCTCAGCGTCATCGGAATGATGGTGCCGGGGTAGGGCGCGGCAAAAGCAGCCTTGGCCTTGCCGCTGGGCGCGGTATTGGTGAACACCGTGGTGAACAGGCTCTCGCCGGTGATCAGGCGCTTGCCTGCGCCGACCAGCTTGTCGAGGAATCCGCCGCTCGCAGCCTTGGCACTGCCGTCGCCGAACACGGTTTCCATGCTGATCACCGGGGTCTTGAACATCAAGGTGCCGGCTTCGGCCACGCAGCTCTCGCCGGGGTCGAGTTCGATTTCGACGAACTGCATGTCTTCGCCATAGATCACGTAATCAATCTCGTCGGCACGTTGCGCCGCCATCGGCGGTGGCATCAACGCCTGGGGCGTGACGTCCGCGCGCAGTTCGGCGACATTGGCGATCGGCAGCCACTCGGCGAAGCCATTGCGCCAGCAGAAACCGCTGGGATCACGCTGCGCCTGAGCGGCGGCAGCGGCATGTTCGAGCGGACCGATCTGCTGACCGTTGTAGCTGAAGTACCACTGGTGCATGACGTAGCTCTCCGATGATTGGGAAATGGATGGCTGCCTGGCGGGTAGACCTGCGAGGCGCCTGCTGCAGAATCAGAACGTGTCCATGGCCGGTCGCGGGCCAGGATCACCCGGTCTGCCGTGCGGGCAGACCGGTGCGCGCTCAGCCCAGCTGCAATTGCTGATGCACGCGCTCGCGGTCCTCTGACGTCAGTCCCAGAGCACCGGCGAGGCGATCCAGATACTGACGCTCGGCATCGGTGTCGACGGTGATGGCAATCATGGCTGCCGCATAGGTTTCCAGCTTCAGGGCCGGACGGGTTGCCGCGACGATCTGTTCCAGCGTCGCCGGTGCCCGCAACTCTCCCATCAGGAATTGCTGGGTGGCCGGATCCAGCCCGGCTTCCAGTGCACGTTCGAGGATGGCGCTGCGCTCCTGCGCATCGATCTGACCATCGGCGTTGGCGGCGGCGATCATCGAGCGGATCAGATGGCTGGCATCGGCGCTGCGGTCCGAGGGGCTTTCCTCAGATCGTGCCTGTGGCGGCGGCGGTGGTGGTGCCGCCGCTGCGGGCAGTTGCCCCGGAGCGGGCGGCGGCGGAGGTGGCATGGCGGCGCCGGCTGCCGGAGCAGTGGCGCTCTGCTGGCCCTTGTAGTGTTCCCAGGCGGCCATGGCCAGGCCGATGACACCCACACCCAGTTGCGCCTTGCTGACGCCCGGAATCAGCGAAGACTTGCGACGGCTGTGGCCCTGCGTGACACCACCAGCAAGCATCTGGCCCAAGAGCTTCTCGACATTGAACACGTGCGCGACTCCATCGGAGCAAACAACAGATACTCGCGCGGACAACGGCAAGTCTCAAGCCAACGCCTCGCGCTTGTTGATCCAAGGACACGATGCGATCATTGCAGGCTGACCGTTTCACCCAGATGTTGCGCAATGCCGATTGTCGATACTTCGCGCAGCTCTCGTTCAGTGCATTTTTCCCCGATGGCAGCGATCGCGACACTCGCGATCTGGCCGCGCGCGACGGTTTGAGAAAGGACTACATGGCCAGTATCGAAGGGCGCGGACCGAGACAAGTCATCAAGGCATTGGGCTACTCGGCAAAGGGTTTGCGGGCCGCTTTCCGCTTCGAGAGCTCCTTCCGGCTGGAGGTCTACCTGTCTCTGATTCTGGCGCCACTGGCGCTGTACCTCGGCGCCGATGCCATCGAGCGGATACTGATGTTCGGTTCGCTGCTGCTGGTGCTGGCGGTGGAATTGCTGAATGGCGCCGTTGAGGCCATCGTCGACAAGACCACGCCCGAGTATCACGAACTCGCCGGTCGCTCCAAGGACATGGGTTCGGCGGCGGTCTTCCTGTGCATGGTCAATGTGGTCGTCACCTGGTCATTGATTCTGCTTCCCCGATACCTGGGGGGCTCCTGATCCGATGGAGCAACTGTTCACCACCGAAGGGCTGATTGCGCTGCTGACACTGTCGACGCTGGAGATTGTCCTCGGCATCGACAATCTGGTGTTCCTGTCGATCGTCACGGGGCGGCTGGCGCCAGAAAAGCGCCCCAGCGCCCGGCGCTTCGGCATCGCCCTGGCCTGCGTGACCCGGATCATGCTGCTGCTCAGTCTGGCCTGGCTGGCCAGCATGACGCACAACCTGTTCAAGGTCGGCGAGATGGGATTCTCCGTCCGCGATCTGGTGCTGATCGTCGGCGGACTGTTCCTGCTGGTCAAGGCGACCATGGAAATCCACGCCGAAGTCGAGGGCGACGGTGGCGAAGAGCCCATCACCCGGCCGGCTGCGAGTTTCTGGGGCGCGATCATCCAGATCGCGGTCATCGATATCGTGTTCTCGCTGGATTCGGTGATCACCGCCGTGGGCATGGTCAACAATGTGCCGATCATGGTCACGGCCATCCTGGTGTCGGTGGGCGTGATGCTGCTGGCCGCCAATCCGGTTGCCGAGTTCATCGAGCGCCGGCCGACCCTGAAGATGCTGGCCCTGTCCTTCCTGATTCTGGTCGGCGTGGCGCTGATCGCCGATGGCTTCGATTTCCACATCCCGCGCGCCTATCTGTATTTCGCGATGGCCTTCTCCGGCGGCGTCGAAGCCCTCAACATCCTCGCCCGACACCGCAACGAACGGGTTCAGATCGACGGCGAGTAGCGAGCTTCCGCAGGAGCGACCTGGCGTCGCGACCATAGACCCAGTGCCTCTGTAGGAGCGACCTCGCGTCGCGACCGCTTGCCTTTCGCGAAATCCTTGCCTGGTCGCGGGTATTCGTCAGAAAGCCTTACGCAGAGGACGCAGAGGAGAAGCAGAGAGATCGCAGAGAAAATTCCATAGCTTCCCTCCGTGTGCTCTCTGCTTTTCCCCTGCGTCCTCTGCGAGACGCTTCTTCCTGCAGGCAGGCCCGGGGCACACGCATG
>JBFWOF010000057.1:0-39052 GCA_050250665.1 Lysobacterales bacterium
GAATGGGTGATGGTTCCTGTGTGCGGTCCTTCGGTGACCGCGTCATCCACCGCCGAAACAACCACTGGCTTCGGAATATTCCAGTCGCCAGCCGTGAAGGTGAGCGTCGTCGGCAGCGTGCTCAACTGGCTGTCGGGCGTGATGGTGATGGTCACCGGCGAACTCGGAATGGTCGTCAGGACCAGTGTGTAACTGTCGGTGGCCCCGCCCTCGGTCACCTGGGTGTTGCCGCCGCTCTGGGTCAAGACCACACCGGGCTGGCCGCTGGCCAGCAAGGCATTCACAATTCGGTCTGCAGGCAGCGTGCCAGTGCTGAAGCTGGCCGCTCCGGTTGTCAGCGAGAACGACAATACCGACAAGCCACCCATGGCGGGATCGCGAGCCACCACGCGCAGCTGTCCACCATCGATGGTGGCGGTATCGAGAGAGACCCTGCAACAGGCTGCCAGCGGTGCGCCGATCAATGAGAGACTACCGCCCGCCTTAATCTGGACCAGTTGGAGTGCAGCCACGCGAGGGCTGCCGCTGTAGCTCTGCAGCAAGCCATAGACAGATCCGGACGCTGCTGCCAGTGCAGCCAGCTCGGAACCGGCCGGCAAGGTGGTGCTCGTGACCAGATTGTTGCCACTGGTGGAAAACGAAAACAGGGTACGGGTACCGGCTGCATCGGTGCGCAGACGTCCGACGACCAGCAGATTGCCGTTGGAGAGCGCAACCAGCCCCGGTTCCAACACGCAGCAATCCGCCAGCCCGCTGTGAATCTCGGTTGCAGCACCCGAAGATACGTTCACGCTGACCAGACGCAGGTCGCCAGCCGGATTCGCCAGCAGCGCAATCAATCGCGACGTGGACACTTCGTAATCCAGGCCGAAGATACGATCGCTGGTGCCCAGGTTGCCAACCACTGCCCCTGTGCCGGTGGCGGTGGAGAAGCGCAACAGCTGGAGTTCATTGGTGACCGAGGCTGGATCAGGACTCAAGGCATACACCGACTGTCCGGCCAGATCGAGGGCGCCGCTGCCCAGACCCAGACGGCAACAACCAGGCAGTCCCGTCCCCACGGTGGTCAAGTTGCCATTGCCGGCATCGACGGTGACCAACTCCAGACTGCTACTGCTGCGCACATAGGACAGGCCATAGATCTGCGCCAAGGCCTGCGGAGAAAATCCGGCGGCAAGGGCAACCAGGCCTGCGATCAAGCTCCAACGATGCCAGAACATGGTCGGCACTCCTCAGCGCGAAGCCTGGGTGCGGACTTCCACCTTCTCCAGGGCGGCCTCCAGTCGGGCCAGACGCGCTTCCAGCTCCACAATGCGACGATCGCGCTCGGCGACTTCGGACTGCAGGGCTTTTGTAGCCGCCAGCGCCACGCCGGCGACGTCTGCCGGCGCCAGCGAGCGTTCACTCCGTCCAAAACCGAAAGCGGCATAGAAATCTTCTGCCACCGGGCCAATATGGCGGTCGTTGTCATCGGCGGTGAGGTAATGCCAGGTCCAGATCGGCAACGAGGACAGTCGTGAGAGCACCTCATCACCAGCCATGGCTGCGAAACCGCCCTTGCTGGTGCGGCTGGACAGCTGGGTCACGCTGCCCGAGACGAAGAGGTTGCCATCCTTGTCGAGCTCAAGGCGGTGATCCTCGGTATTGGGGTCTCCATCGTCGGACCGCGCGATCAGCAACCAAGGATCCGACGCCGGATCGGTGGACCGAAAGACAGTCAGCGCGGCACCCGGACTGGCCGTACCCATGCCGACATTGCCGCTGGAGGAAATTTCCACCGAACTGGTCGGCGCCCCCGGACGGATTCGGAAGGGCAGCTTCGAGCCGTTGGTGACGTCGCGCACAAAGTACCCCACCTCGTTACCCGCCACATCCCAGGACTGGGCAGAGAAACCTGCGCTGGTACCCTGCTCAAGACGAATCGTGGGGGAATTTCCGGAGACCAGGTGCAGATCCACGACCGGTGTAGCGGTGCGGAAACCGGTGCGGCCCGCGGCATCGACAAAGAAAGAATTGCTGGGCGCGCCGGCAGTCACCTTGAACGGAGTGGTGCCGCCGGTGACGTCATCGATGGCGAGGTATGAGGCGCCGCCATTGGTCTGATCGTTGGCGACGATCCGCCAGTCGCGACTCGGGAAGCTGCCAGTACTCGAGGTATCGTCAAAGTGGATTCGGAGGTTGTTTTCCTTCAGGCGCAGGGTATCGGCGCCGAAATTCTCATTATTGATGCAGTCAAACCCGGCGCAAATGCTGCCCTGGACCACCAGATCGTCTGCAATCACCTGATCCTTGTTCCCCGCCTCGCGGGCTGGGCTGGAGGCAGACTTGCCACCGACGGAAGGTGAATCCACATCCGACTCGCTTCCCAGCATCGGCTGGAACTGCCCGCCCTGAATGAAGAACACGCCGGAGCGCAGGGGAATTTCAGCTGGCCAGTTCGCCGGAATCGAGAAATCGCCATCCTGCCGCGCGGACTGCACCTGGGCACGACTGCCACTGTCGACCGTCGGCGCGAAGCCGACCTCCCACTGATAAGTACCATCTGCGAGTTGTGTACCGTCGGACAGCTGCACCCGGATCTGTACCGGCTGTCCGGCGGCGAACTGTTGCTGGATCACTTTCCCGCTCGGGGACACCACACGCAAGGTCGCAGCTGCGGACCCTGCCGGGCGCTCGAACTGGTAACTGGGGCTGCCCTGGGCCTGGGCATATCCGCTGAGCAAAAGGGCGGCAACGAGCATGTTCAGGCGCATGATTTTCCCCGGGTTCCGAAGCTAAGATGATTTGCGGCAATGAGATTATTTGCCGCAATGGTACCTCGCCAGAGCTACCACACCCAAGTGTCCGGCACGGTTCTTGATCATGCCAACATTGACCGCGCTGCTGCGGCTCCCAGCGATGGCGGTTCGGAGTCACGTCTGAGCACGGAAACACCTTGCACCCTGACCGGTGCAAGGCCATTCCCGCGTGCCATCCCAGGCCCGCGCCGAACTTCCGGGGACAGAGAGCAGCGGCCCAACATCAACCAATTTTTTGGCAAAGCTACTTCGCAATCAACAGCAGCAGCGAACGCCCCTGCACGCCGTACACCGTCCACTCGCCGCCGATGAAGGCTTCCGAGCCCGGCACCACCACGGCGTTCGGACCTTCGTTCCAGGTGGCGGTGTCGGTGACGCGGTACCACTGCTTGCCGGCGCCGGGCCAGGGCAAGGTGAAGTTCACCATGCCCGACCAGCCGTTGTAAGCCACATAGATGGCGCTGGCGGAATCGCCAAATTCGCTGCCATCGATGCGCCAGGCAAGAGCATGATTGTTGACGTTGTTGAAATAGGCCGCATCGGCGACGCCGCCGTCGGGTTTGAACCAGCGCAGCTGTTCCATGACGTTGCCATTGGTGTCGCTGGCCGAGTAGAAGTTCAGCGGCCGCAGCGCCGGATGGGCCTTGCGGAAGGCGATCAATCGGCTGGTGTAGGTCCGATGGTTGCTTTCATTGGCATCCAGCGACCAGTCCAGCCAGTTGGCGGCCGAATCGAGGTTGTAGACATTGTTGTTGCCGAACTGGGTGCGCAGCATCTCGTCACCGCCGGTGATCATCGGCACGCCGGCACTGAGCATCATGAAGGCCAGACCCGTGCGTGCGGCCTTGCGCTGATCCGCGGCGATGCCCGCCTGGTCCCAACTGTGATTGCTGTCGTCGCCGCCATCGGAGGGTCCGAACGGCCAGGGCTGCAGATTCTGCTTGCTGTTGTAGGCGTAAAGATCGCGCAGCGTGAAGCCGTCATGGGCGACCATGAAATTGACCGAATGCCAGGGCTTGCGGCCGTCGTCGCCGTACAGATCCGATGAGCCGGCAAAGCGCGAGGCCAACTCGCCCGCGGTGACGCTCTCCACACCCATCTGGTTCTGCTTCTTGCGTAGCGCGTCGCGGTACTTGCCGTTCCACTCGGCCCAGCCCGAGGGGAAGCCGCCGACCTGATAGGAATTGCCGCCGATGGCCCAGGGCTCGGCAATGTGATCGACACCGCTGCCACCACCGGCCGCGCGCGGCGGCAGTTCGTTGACGATGCGATTGAGCGCATTGCCGGCATCCATCTTGTCGAAGTTGTAGCAACCGTGCTGGCAGGTGTTGCCGAGCACCGAGGCCAGATCGTAGCGGAAGCCGTCCACGCCCAGGCTGTCACGCCAGTAGGCCAGCGAATCGATGATCAAGTTCTGGGCGATCGGGTTGCGCGTGTTGTAGTTGCCGCCGACGCCGGTGTTGTCCCAGGAGTACTTGAGATCACTGGTCAACGAGTAGTAGGTCGGGTTGTCCAGACCGCGCCAGGACTGGATGTTGTAGACGGTCAGGCCATCGCTGCCACCCCAGGCACCGCCCTCGCCGGTGTGGTTGTAGACCACATCGATGTAGACCTTGATGCCGGCGTCATGGAAGGCCTTGACCATTGCGCGCCATTCGCGGGTCGGGCCGCCGGCGCTCTTGTCTGAGGAATAGCGCCGGTCCGGCGCGAAGTAATTCAGCGTCATGTAGCCCCAGTAGTTGTCGCCGGCGGTCGAGCCGGGATCGACATCATTGGTGTCGTTCTGGGTTTCCTGCACCGGCAGGAACTCGACCGCAGTGACCCCGAGGCTGGCGAGATAGGCTGCCTTCTGCGCAGCGCCGGCGTAAGTCCCCCGCAGGGCTACCGGCACGCTGGCATCGTTCTTGGTCAAGCCGCGCACATGGACTTCGTAGACCACGTCATCCTTCAGTGCGCGCGTTGGCTTGCTGCCGGTTGATACCGTGATCGGCGCCAGCACAATGCCCTTGGGCGCGCAGGCGCCGCTGTCCTTGTTGCGATGGCTGGCGCCGCTGGCGTAGAGGGTGCCGTCGGTGCAGCTCGGGGTATTCGGATCCTGGCTCATCTCCAGGGCATAGGGATCGAGCAGCAGCTTATTCGGATTGAAGCGGTTGCCGCTGTTGTCGACATCGCTGATGAATCCGGTGCCGGTGCCCTTCTTCCAGGTGCTGATGTAGGTCCAGTTCGGACCCCAGGCGCGGTAGCCGTAGTAAACGGTGCCGGTCAGGCCGTAACTGTTCCTGAGCGTGGCCACCGAAGCGGTCTTCGACCAGACCTGGGTAGCGGCATCCTTGGTCAGCACATACCTGACCACTTCCTGCGCCCCCGAGGGCGTCTTGTACAGCCAGACCTCGATGCGCGTGGCGCGCGAGGAATAGACCCGAAAACTGATGTTGGCCTGGCTGGCATCGTATCTGGCGCCGAGGTTGTGGGTGTTGATCGCGGCCGAGGCCAGCGTGGCGCCGAGCGCGCACAGCAGCAGCAGAACGGACAGGCACAAGCGCACGGCGCCAGCAGGGCGCAGCTTCAGTACAGTCACGTGATTCCTCCCCAGGAAACGTCCAGTTGTCACCGCGGCCCTGAAAGCCCAGCTTTCCCCAAAGCCACCGGGGCTTTAACGCCCCGACCTTGCGGTGTGGCGCAATTACACGCCACTCAGTGCCAGAAAGCTGAACCCTGGCGGAATTTGCAATCGTATTCATGGGCAAAGGCGCGAGCCTGGGCCGACGGACGGTAGCGAACACCCAAGAACAGCAGGTCATGTTGCTCGCGCGGCGATGTGACGCTTCTTGCTTCGCGGGCTACCAGGAAAAAGCGCTGGATGGCTTCGCTGCGCTCTTCATGAACACTTATCGCAAATTGTTGATGCGTCATTGCGAGGAGCCCTGCGACGAAGCAATCCAGAGTATCGCCGCACGCCCCTGGATTGCTTCCCCCGGAACAAGTCCGGGGTCGCAATGACGCCGGGGGTTCATGGCCATTGAGCAGCGTCAGGTCGATACCGGCGGCTCGCAATGACGCCAACTGCACACTGCAGAAACTCTCACCTGTGCGCCCCAATCGCTAACCGCCAATTGCAATCGTCTGCACCGTTGACCGCAATCTTGTAGCGCTCTCTCCCAACTACCGACAGCTACGCGGTGATTCGCTGTAGACGAAAGCTTCCAGTCCGGGCTGGCCTTCTCGCGCGCGGGCGCCGAGCTGGTAGCTGGTGTCCGCTCTAACCACCAGTTCCATGGTCAACAGCTGGCCATTGCCGCCGCTGACGCGGGCGCCTTCCGGATCGGGGGGCATGCCGCGGTCAGGTTTCTTGACCTGATCTCCGGGCGTCATGGCCGATTCGCCGGTTCGGGTTCGAATCGCCTGCATCCGTGATTCCTGCAACATGCCCAGGCGTGGTCGCGTGCGCAGGGTCAAGACGTATTGCCCTGCCGGCAACGTCAATCGGCCGATCAGATCCACAGGCGCCGGCTTGCCATCCACTTCCAGGATGTCGACCTTGGCGACACCACCATAGGTCTTGGCGCCGCCGCTGACGAAGCCGCAGCCGGAGGCTTCGGCCGAGGCCGCGGCAGCCACGTTCAGCGTATAGGCCGGAATCCGGATCAGATCCGCCGCGCCGTTCAGGCTCACGGTCTGCTTGCCCCGCAGCAGCTTGACCTGTAGCTGACCGTCATCACTGGCCAGCGCCTCCTTCAGACGCGCCACCAGGCCATCGGCCTCCAGCATGGAATAGCCATTGATTTCGACAATCTGGTCGCCCACGGCCAGACCCATGGCCTCGCCGGCACCACCGGGTGTCAGCGCCAGCACGATCAGCCCCTCGGGCGCCGTGCTGCGCACGTCCAGCACCGCGCCGAGTTCAAATCGCTGCTGCTCGGGATGGCTGATGGCGAGCGGCTCGCTGGGTGCGCCGGCGCGGACCACGGCATCGGCGATGGCATTGTCGACCGCACGGCCCAGCTCCGATTCCAGAGCAGCGCGTGCATCGGTCTGGCCGTGAGCACCGAAATGAACCAGGGCCAGCGCACAGCTGATCAGGCGTAGACGGGTTTGCATGGGATTCTCCTAGATGCGAACGGTGGTGTGACGGGGAGTTTCCGGCGGCAGCGTCTGCCCGCGCAGGATCTGCTCGCGCTGTTGCCACAGCGGCGCCAGCTCGGCGTCGGTGGCGCCATCAAGCACCCGCCGCTGCAGTTCACGATCGAGCGTTCGCAGCGCGGTGGTCTGGTAGCTGGCTTCCGGCGCCAGCGATGGCGCAGCGTTTGGAACGGGTGCCGGCGGATGCCAGAGCAGCACCGGCACCGCCGCCAGCATCAGCACCGCCGCCATGGCGTAGGGCCAGCGCGGCCGCGGTCGGCGTTGCCGTCTGAATTCGGCGGCATGGGCCGCCTGCAGCGCCAGCCACAGCGATGGCGGCGGCGCCTCTTCCGGCAGCTGCGCCAGACGTCGACGCAGTGCCTCAAGTTCGGATTCCGCACTCATTCGAATATCTCCGAGTTCAACTTCAACCGGGCCAGGGCCCGGGACAGCAATGATTTCGACCAGCTCTCGCTGCGCCCGTAGCGTTCGGCCAGTTCCTTGTGCGACCAGCCTTCCATCAGGGCCAGCCAGAGCACGCTGCGGGTGATCGGACTGAGCTCGGCCAGAACTGCAGCCAGATCCAGCGCCCGGCCGTGATCAGCGCCTGCGGCCGGCAGCTCGGCCAGTTCGTCGAGGTCCACGGTGGGGCGCTCGCGCCGCAGGTGATCGATGGCCAGATTGGCGGTGATGCGTTTCAGCCAGGGCCCCAGCGCCGCGCCGTCGCGGAATCCACCGAGGCCTCTGAGTGCTCGCAGAAAAGTCTCCTGGGTCAGATCCTCGGCATGGCTGCGGCAGCCGCTCAGGCGCAGCGCCAGGGTGTACACAGCCGGGGAATGGCGCAGATACAGCGCGGCAAAGGCGCTGTGATCACCCGCCCTGGCCTGTGCCAGCCAGGCGTGTTCGGAGTCGTGGTCGTGGGCAAATGATCGGTTCATGGTCAGCTATACGGTCGCAGGGACTGTTTCGTCGCAAGACCCCATGAGCCCATGGCGCATTCTCTGGATGCGTCATTGCGAGGAACGCAGTGACGAAGCAATCCAGTGCGTCTGGGGTGGTGTATCTGGATGGCTTTGCTACGCTCTCTATGAACCCATATCGCAAGTTGCTGATTTGGCTTTTGTGTGAGCGCAACACCCGCTTCGTTCACCTGTAGGAGCGCCCTTGCGGCGCGACCAATGCCGCGGACGTGCGGTCGGCCGGTCGCGACGCGAGGTCGCTCCTACAGGCCAGCTTGTGGTTCATGGCCCACGCGCAGCAACGGAACGATACAGATGACCAGCAACGATAACGGATCAGACGGACGCCGGTCGGATCGGCGATCATCCGTCCATGCAAGCCGCCCATAGCCTCGACGAACTCAAGCGCCAGATTCATGCCGGCGTCCGCTTCCCGCATCTCCATTTCTGGAGCCACGAAGGGCCACCTGATCGGGAGGTGGGCAAGAGCTGCCTGAGCCAGTGGTACCCGGCGCGCTTTCGAGTCGATTCGGTGGCCTACGCCAGTGCCGAGCACTACATGATGGCCGAGAAGGCGCGCTTCTTCGGCGATTCAGCCAGGCGCCAACAGATTCTGGCAGCAGCCACGCCCGCCGCCGCCAAGGCGCTGGGACGTGAGGTCGCCAACTTCGATGGGGAACGCTGGAGCAAGGTACGCATCGAGATCGTGATCGCCGGCAATCTGGCCAAGTTCGCCCAGAACCCGGCGCTGGGCGCCTTTCTGATCGGAACCGGCGACCAGATTCTGGTTGAAGCCAGCCCAGTCGACCTGATCTGGGGCATCGGTCTCGCCGAAAACGATCCTGCCGCGACGGATCCCTGGGCCTGGCGTGGCGAGAATCTGCTCGGCTTCGCGCTGATGGCGGTGCGCGGGAAGCTGATCGCCGGGCAAGCCCATGATCACGGCCACGGATGGCGGCTGGAGGAGTAGCTCACCCTGGCCCGCAGGGCCTACGTGAGATCGAGAACTTACACCAGGCCGCTGAGCGACAACCTGAGCTACTTTCACCAGCGTTCACCGGTTCGTGAGCCCTGTACGCCGACATTGATTAGACTCTGGCCATCGCAGACCAGGTGCCCGAGATGAAATCGTTGATCGACCAGTTGGCCAATTACGCCAGCTATCACCGCGACACGCGCAACATCGCCACCCACTTTGCCGGCATTCCGATGATCGTGCTGGCCGTTGCCGTCCTGCTCTCGCGCCCGGCCTTGCTGATCAACGGCATCGCGCTGTCGCCAGCGGTGCTGGTCAGCCTGATTGCGATCGGCTACTACGCGGCGCTGGACCTGCGCTACGGCATGGTCATGGGCGTGTTGTTCGCGATGATGTTGTGGCTGGCGCACTGGCTGGCCTGGCAGTCGATCGCGATGTGGCTGTCCGCCGGCATCGGTCTGTTCGTCGTCGGCTGGATACTGCAGTTTCTTGGCCATCATTACGAAGGTCGCAAACCCGCATTCGTGGATGATCTGATGGGCCTGGCCATCGGCCCGCTGTTTGTACTCGCCGAAGCCGGGTTCCTGCTCGGGCTGCGAAACGAAGTTCGCGCGGCTATCGAGGAGCGGGTCGGACCCACCCGCACCGGCAAGGCAACCGTGCAGTAATAATCGGAGCGGTGTTGGCCAGGCCGTTTTGAGCGGGGCCGAGTGCCCCCTGCCACCTGCCCCGTGCCCCGTTTCTGACGGCCCAGTTGCAATAGCCGGGGCGCCCCGCTACCGTCCGCCGCCGAGTTTCTGCCGCCCGGAGCCACCGTGAACTCACCTGATCCCATCGCCCTGTCCCGCGCCCGGCGTCAGTACCAGCGCGGAGAAACCTATCTGGCCTCGGGTCATCTGGATGCGGCGATCAGCGCTTTCGAGGCCACACTGGGCGAGTTTGCCGGACACGCACCGGCGGCGCTGCAACTGGCGATGCTGGAACTGCAGCGCGGCAACTTCGGGCGCTCCCATCAGCTGGCGCTGAGCGCGGCGCGCATGGACATCGGTTCTCCGGCCGTGGCCCTGCTGCTTATCCGGCAGCTGGTCGCGGTCGGTCAGTCAGCCATGGTGCTCGATATCTGCAGCCAACTGCCGCCGCCGATGTGGGATTCGGCGCAATCACTGGCCACGGTGGCGCAGCAACTGAGCAGAGTCGGCGCCCATCGCATGGCCCGCGGCTATGCGCGGGCCGCGGTCGAACGCGATCCAAGGCATCCGCCCAGCCTGCACATGCTGGCCGGACTGGAAGTGTTTTTCGGCGAGACCGAAGCCGCCGTCGATCTGCTCGAACGCGCCCTGGCCCTCCATCCGGATCTGGTCGATGCCTACTGGCTGCTGTCGCGCCTGCGCCAGCCCGACGCGCCGGCGCGCATCGCCCGCATCGAACAGGCACTGACCCGGGTGGCACCCGGCGAAGACGAGTCCTTCCTGGCCTATGCGCTGCACAACGAATTGCACGACAGCCGCGACTACCCGCGGGCCTGGGCAGCACTGGAGCGCGCCTGCCGCGCCAAACGCCAGCAACTGAATTACGACCCGGCCGCGATGCGCTCGCTATTCGCGCGTCTGAAGATGTGGTCGCCTGCGGAAGTCGCCGCCGTCCGCGGCACCGACAAACGCGATCTGACGCCGATCTTCGTCGTCGGCATGCATCGCTCCGGCACGACCCTGATCGAACGCATCATCGGCGGTCACTCGCAAGTGGCAGCCGCTGGCGAAACCTACGAGTTCCCGACCCAGCTGCGGCTGGCCAGCGGCCGCTACACGTCGGCGGTGGTCGATGAGGCCATGGTCAGGGATCGGGTCAGCTACGATTACCAGGCTATGGGCGAGGGTTTCCTCGCCGGCATGCGCTGGCGCAGCCGCAACAAGGCCTTCGTGACCGACAAGCTGCCGTCGAACTTCCTGAACATCGGCTTCATTGCCCAGGCGCTGCCGCACGCCCGCTTCATCCATGTCTGTCGCGATCCCATCGATACCGGCCTGTCCAATCTGCGCACGCTGTTCACCGCTGCCTGCCCCTATTCCTACGACCAGCTCGAATTCGTCGACTACTACCGCGAGTATCAGGCGCTGATGCAACACTGGCAGCAGCTGTTCCCAGGGCGGATCCTGGATGTGCGTTACGAGGACGTGGTCGCCGATGCGCTCGGCGCGGCACAGCGCATGGCCGAGTTCTGCGGCCTGCCCTTCGAGCCCGGCATGGTCGAGATCGAGCGCAGCGACGATCCGGTCGCCACCGCCAGCAGCGTGCTGGTGCGGGACGGCATCCGCAAGGACCGCTCGCGCCTGTGGCAAGCCTATGTTGAGCAGATGCGGCCGATGCGCGAGGCGCTGGGGCAAGAAGGCTGAGTCCGCGCTCGCACTTGCTGCTGAACCGCGATCGCGAGACAAGGGCGGGACGCAAAGGACGCGAAGGAAAGGCAGAAAGGTCGCGAAGAGGAGCCACTACTCAGCTCAACCTCGGACGTAGCGCGGCTCCGGCGCGCGCGGCCTCCGGGCGAGCGACGAGGTGCATCGCGCCGGCGGCCGCGGCATGACTGGGTGGATGAGAGCAAAAACGGGACGCAAAGGACGCGAAGGAGAAGCAGAAAGGACGCTAAGAAGAGCCACTACTCAGCGCAGCCTCGGACGTAGCGCGGCTCCGGCGCGCGCGGCCTCCGTCCGGCTTCTGGCCCGGCCACGCCGTCCAGGCGACACCTCTGCCGGGCGCCGCGCGTTGGCCGTCTGGGCGCGTTCTCTATCCTCACGGACGCGCGGACCCGGCCTACGACCGAATCGAGCATCCGTCCGATGATCTGCTCTCCTTCGCGTCCTTTCTGCTCTTCCTTCGCGTCCTTCGCGTCCCGCTTCTGGCCCCGCCCCGGCCCTGAGGAGACAATCCGTTGATTCTTGCCTCGGGTGCGGCGTGCTAGTCTCTAGCGGCTGTGTGGGAGAGACCGGATTCGTCCGGCGCCGAAGGAGCAACCGCCCCGGAAACTCTCAGGCCAAAGGACCGCACGGCAGCTGTGGACATCTGGAAAGAGGCACCGGCCTTCGGGTCCGGTGTCCGCCGAAGGGGTTACGCTCTCAGGCAAAGCCGACAGATGGGGCTGAAGGAACGCCATGACGTTCCATGCCTGCCCGTCTTCGGAGTTTTCCCATGAGCGCCCCGGTCATCCTGCGTCAACCGCATCTCGCTTCCGAGTTCCAGCACCGCCACATTGGCCCTTCGCCGCATGAAACGGCGGACATGCTGGCGGCCATCGGCGCTGAATCGCTCGATGAATTGATGGCGCAGACGCTGCCGATTTCGATCCGCCAGATGCGTCCGCTGGGCGTGGGCGAAGCGGTCAGCGAAACCGAGGCGCTGGAGCGCATGCGCGCCATTGCCGAGCGCAACGAGGTCTATACCTCGCTGATCGGACAGGGCTATCACGGCACCCATCTGCCGCTGGTCATCCAGCGCAATATTCTCGAGAACCCGGCCTGGTACACCGCCTATACGCCCTACCAGCCGGAAATCAGTCAGGGCCGGCTCGAGGCCCTGCTGAATTTCCAGACCATGGTCACCGAGCTGACCGGCCTGGATGTCGCCAATGCCTCGCTGCTGGATGAAGCCACCGCCGCGGCCGAAGCCATGGCCGTGGCCCAGCGCAGTTCCAAGTCCAAGCTCACGGCCTTCTTTGTCGATGCCGATTGCCATCCGCAGACCATCGCCCTGTTGCGCACCCGCGCCGAGCCGCTGGGCTGGAGCGTGATCGTCGGCGATCCCGATTCCGATCTTGATGCCACCCAGGTCTTCGGCGCGCTGCTGCAATACCCGGGCAGCAGTGGCGCGGTCCGCGATTTCCGCGGCGCCATCGCCCGGATCAAGGCGGCAGGTGCGGTCGCAGTGATGGCCGCCGATCCGCTGGCGCTGACGCTGCTGACGCCGCCGGGAGAGCTCGGCGCCGACATCGCCATCGGCTCGACCCAGCGCTTTGGTGTGCCGATGGGCTACGGCGGGCCGCATGCGGCCTACATGGCCGTGCGCGACAGTTTCAAGCGCTCGATTCCGGGTCGCTTGATCGGGGTCTCGGTCGACAGCCGCGGCCAACCCGCCTACCGACTGTCCCTGCAGACCCGCGAGCAACATATCCGCCGCGAGAAGGCCACCAGCAATATCTGCACGGCGCAGGTGCTGCTGGCGGTCATCGCCTCGATGTACGCGGTCTATCACGGCCCCGAAGGTCTGCGCGCCATTGCCGAACGCACCCATCGCCGCGCCAGCACGCTGGCTGCGGGCCTCGCTGATCTGGGTTTCCCGGCCAGAGCGCATCACTATTTCGACTGCATCACGGTCGACGCCGGCGAGCGCCAGGCGGCGATCATCGAGCGTGCGCTGGCGGCCCGCATCAATTTGCGCGTGCTGGCCGATGGCGCGCTCGGCATCAATGTCGACGAGACCACGACACCAGCGGTCATCGAAGCGCTGTGGTCCGTATTCGGCGGCGAACTGCGCTATGCCGAGGTCGAGGCCGAGCGCGGTCCGGCGCTGCCGCCGGAACTGCTGCGCAAGGGCAGCTGTCTGAAGCACCCGATCTTCTCGCGCTACCGTTCCGAGACCGAGTTGCTGCGCTACATGCGCAAACTGGCCGATCGCGATCTGGCGCTGGACCGGGCCATGATTCCGCTCGGCTCGTGCACGATGAAACTCAACGCCACCGCCGAGATGATTCCGATCACCTGGCCGGAATTCGGCGCGCTGCATCCTTTTGCGCCGGCCAATCAGGCCATGGGCTATGCCCAGATGTTCGAGGAGCTCAGAAGCTGGCTGTGCGACATCACCGGCTATGACGCCGTCTCGCTGCAG
This sequence comes from Lysobacterales bacterium, assembly GCA_050250665.1. Taxonomy (GTDB): domain Bacteria; phylum Pseudomonadota; class Gammaproteobacteria; order Xanthomonadales; family SZUA-5; genus JADKFD01. The sequence goes on from JBFWOF010000057.1 coordinate 13,728, forward strand.
CCCAATTCCGGAGCCCAGGGCGAATACGCCGGTCTGCTGGCAATCCGCGCCTACCACCTGAGCCGCGGCGACAGCGAGCGCAAGGTCTGCCTGATTCCGTCCAGCGCCCACGGCACCAATCCGGCCTCGGCGCAGATGGTCGGCATGGACGTGATCGTCGTCAACTGCGACAGCGACGGCAATGTCGATGTCGAAGACCTGCGGGCCAAGGCCGAAAAACACAGCGCCCGGCTGGCGGCACTGATGGTCACCTACCCGTCCACCCACGGCGTGTTCGAAGAGCGCATCGGCGAGATCTGCCAGATCGTCCATCAGCATGGTGGCCAGGTCTATCTGGACGGCGCCAACCTCAACGCCCAGGTGGGCCTGGCGCGTCCGGGCGACTACGGCGCCGATGTCAGCCATCTGAATCTGCACAAGACCTTCTGCATTCCGCACGGCGGCGGCGGCCCGGGCATGGGCCCGATCGGCGTCAAGGCGCATCTGGCGCCCTTCCTGCCCGGCCACCCGGTGCTCGATGACGGCCGCGCGCCGGTGGGTCCGGTGTCGGCCGCACCCTATGGCTCGGCCTCGATCCTGCCGATCTCCTATGCCTACATCCTGATGATGGGCAGCGAGGGCCTGAAGCGCGCCACCGAGATCGCCATTCTCAACGCCAACTACATCGCCGCGCGGCTGGACGAGCATTTCCCGGTGCTCTACCAGAACCACAACGGTCGTGTCGCCCACGAATGCATCATCGATCCACGGCCGCTGAAGGAATCCGCCGGCGTCACCGTCGACGACATCGCCAAGCGCCTGATCGACTATGGCTTCCACGCCCCGACGATGAGCTTCCCGGTGGCCGGCACGCTGATGATCGAGCCCACCGAATCGGAAGCCAAGGTGGAGCTGGATCGCTTCTGCGACGCCATGATCGCGATCCGCCACGAGATCGCGGCGGTGGAAGCCGGCCAGTATCCGGTCGAGCAGTCGCCGCTGCGGCATGCCCCGCACACCGTGCACGATCTGGCCCACGCCGAGTGGAATCGCCCCTACAGCCGGGAAGAAGCGGTTTTCCCGGCCGGCGTCGACCGCCAGGACAAATACTGGTGCCCGGTCGGTCGGGTCGACAACGTCTACGGCGATCGCAACCTGATCTGCATCTGCCCCTCACCCGAGGAATACCGCGAGGAAGCCGCGTAAGCCCGCACGACGAGACCACCGGCCTCACCGTCGCGAAAATCGTAACGCTGAGGCTGATTGTTGGTGAGAAGCGGATCGCAGAGAACGCAGAGAATGAGCAGAGAGGACGCAGAGAGTAGCGAAGATCGGGCTGGAACTGCTTCTCTCCATGAATTCACGCCGCAATTAGTTGATGTGTCATTGCGAGGAGCGTAGCGACGAAGCAATCCAGGGTATCGCCTGCACGCCCCTGGATCGCTTCGTTGCGGACTCCATGAACCCATGTCGTAAGTTGTTGATGCGTCATTGCGAGGAACGCAGTGACGAAGCAATCCAGGGCAACGCCGCACGCCCCTGGATCGCTTCGTTGCGGACTCCATGAACCCATGTCGTAAGTTGTTGATGCGTCATTGCGAGGAACGCAGTGACGAAGCAAACCAGTGCTTCTGCGACTGTGGCTCTGGATTGCTTCCCCCGGATCAAGTCCGGGGTCGCAATGACGCCGGGGTTTCATGGCCTGTGCGCGGTCTCGGGCCGATACATGTGGCTCTCGGCGACCCTCAGCGCTCTCGGCGTTCCAGATTCTTGACCGCACCGCCCGCGCAGGCCCGGGAGATGCGGGCTAGACTTGGTCGGAGCTCATCAGGGGAAAGCCAGGAATGACGGCAATGATTCAACTTGCCTTGTCCGGACGGGTCGCGACGCTGACCATGAACCGTCCCGATGTTCACAACGCCTTCAACGCCGAGTTGATCGCGGAACTGACCGCCGCGCTGACGCGGGTCGGCGCCGACCCGGAAGTACGCGCAGTGGTGCTCACCGGCACCGGCAAATCCTTTTCCGCCGGTGCCGATCTCAACTGGATGCGCGCCATGGCTGCATACAGCGAGGCCGAGAACCATGCCGATGCGCTGAAACTGGCGGATCTGATGCGCACCCTAGCCTACCTGCCCAAACCGACGATCGCCCGGGTGCAGGGCTCGGCTTTCGGCGGCGGCGTAGGCCTGATTGCCTGCTGCGACGTGGCCATCTGCGTGGAACAGGCCAAATTCGGCCTGACCGAGAGCAAGCTCGGCCTGGTACCCGCGGTCATCTCGCCCTATGTCGTGGCCGCCATCAGCGCCCGCCACGCCCGGCGCTGGTTCCAGAGCGGCGCCATCTTCGATGCCAGTCGCGCCCTGAGCATGGGGCTGGTGCACGAGGTGGTCGCCGCCGATGACCTCGATCCCATGGTGGCCAACGAACTCGACGCCCTGCTCAAAGCCGGCCCGACCTCGGCCCTGGTGGCCAAGCGCCTGGTCGAAGGCATCTTTGGCCGCGACGAACCAGCCCAACGCAAACTCGACGAGCAAACCGCCGCGCTGATCGCGCGCCTGCGGGTATCGCTGGAAGGCCAGGAAGGCCTGAGCGCCTTTCTCGAGAAGCGACCGCCGAACTGGCTGTGATTGGAGCGGGAAAAGGGAAGAGCGGGCGGGTCGCCCGGCGGCAGGGTTAGCTGGCGTCATTGCGAGGAGCGCAGCGACGAAGCAATCCAGGGTATCGCCGCACGCCCATGGATTGCTTCCCCCGGATCACGTCCGGGGTCGCAATGACGCCGGTTTCGGACTTTTGATAGGTCCAGACTTGTCTGGACGCTGCTGGCTTCGTGCAGACAGAGCATCCCAACAAGTCTGGACCCACAAAAGCCTTCTCCGTGTTCTCTCTGCGCTATCTCAGCGTTCTCTGCGTGCGGCTTCTGGCCACGAGCTGCCTCAGGAAAGAATCTTTGCCTCGCCGGTCAAGGCCAGACTCAAACCACCGGCAAACAGCGGCATGATCTGCAAGACTATCCAGCCAGCCCCGACAAATCGTTCCTTTTTCCTTTTCCCTTTTCCTGCTCTCTGGACCCCCGCATGTTCACCAAGCTCCTGATTGCCAATCGCGGTGAGATCGCCTGCCGAATCCAGCGCACCTGCCGTCATCTGGGTATCGCCACGGTCGCGGTCTATTCCGATGCCGACGCCCGCGCGCAGCATGTGCGCCTGGCCGATGAAGGCCGCTGGATCGGCGGATCGGCGCCGGCAGATTCCTATCTGCGCGGCGATCGGATCATCGAGGCGGCGCTTGCCACCGGTGCCCAGGCCATCCATCCCGGTTTCGGATTCCTCAGCGAGAACGCCGATTTCGCGGATGCCGTGGTTCAGGCCGGGCTGGTTTGGGTAGGCCCGAGCGCGGCTTCGATGCGCAAGATGGGCAGCAAGGCCGGCGCGAAGAACCTGATGAGTGCGGCCGGCGTGCCGGTGGTACCGGGCTATACCGGCGAGGATCAGGACCCGGCGCTGCTCGCGCGCGAAGCCGAGCGCGTGGGTTTTCCGCTGATGATCAAGGCGGCCCACGGCGGCGGCGGCAAGGGCATGCGCGTGGTCCATGCAGCGACTGAGTTCCAGGCCGCACTGGAATCCTGTCAGCGCGAGGCGCGCGGCGCCTTCGGCAAGGATCGGGTGCTGCTGGAGCGCTATGTCGAGCGCCCGCGCCATATCGAGATCCAGATCTTCGGCGACCATGCCGGCGAGGTCATCCACCTCAACGAGCGCGAGTGCTCGGCCCAGCGGCGCTATCAGAAGGTCATCGAAGAATCGCCCTCGCCTTTCGTCACCCCCGAGCTGCGCGCAGCCATGGGCGCCGCCGCCATCCAGGCCGGCAAGGCCATCGACTACGCCAATGCCGGCACGGTCGAGTTCATCGTCGGTCCCACCGGCGATTTCTATTTCATGGAGATCAACACCCGATTGCAGGTGGAGCATCCGGTAACGGAGATGGTCACCGGACTGGATCTGGTCGAACTGCAGCTGCAGATCGCTGCGGGGCGCAAGCTCGCCGATCTGGTGCCGGTACGTCCGGTGCCTACGCGCGGCCACGCCATCGAAGTGCGCCTGTACGCCGAGGATCCGGAACAGGGCTTCCTGCCGGGCAGCGGCAAACTCGAACTGCTGCAGCTGCCGCAAACCGACGCCCGCGTGCGCATCGATTCCGGCGTGATCGAGGGCGATACGGTCAGCGTGCACTACGACCCGATGATCGCCAAACTGATCGTGCACGAGGCCGATCGTGGCGAGGCCCTGGCGCTGCTGCGCGAGGCCCTGGCGCAGTCGGTGGTGGTCGGACCGAAGAGCAACATCGATTTTCTGGAACGCCTGAGCCGACATCCGGCCGTGGTCGAAGCCAGCATCGACACCGGCTATCTGGATCGCCATCTGGCCGAGGTCATGCCCGCTGCCGGCGACGTGCCCGCTGACGTGCTGGCCGCGATCTGCGCGCGGGCGCTGCTCGACGAGGAAGCCGCGGCCGCCGCCAGCGCGCGTACCGGCACCGATCCGCACACGCCCTGGGCCATCGCCGATGGCTGGCGCCACGGTCATCCCGGCAAGCGCTTGAAGCATTTCCTGCATCGCGATCAGCTGATCGAAGTCTCGGTGCACGGCCATGACGGCAACTACACGCTGGACGTAGGCGGCCAGCGCCTGGAGCTGCGTGGCGCCCGCAGCAGCGCTGACAGCGTCGATTTCCTGATCGGCCAACGGGCGACGCGCCTGCGCGTGCTGGCCTTGCCGGGCGGCTACATGGCCCACAACGGCGAGCGCCGCTGGGTGCTGGGTCTGCGCCATCCCTTCGCTTTCGAAGCCAGCGCCGCCAGCGCCGGCGACGTGGTGCGCTCGCCGATGCCGGGCCGCATCGTCGCGGTGCGAGTCGAAACCGGCGTCGAGGTCGTCGAGGGTCAGGAGCTGATGGTGATGGAAGCGATGAAGATGGAGATCACGCTGAAGGCACCGCGCGCCGGCACGATTGCCGAGCTGCGCGCCAGCGCCGGTGAATTTGTCGAAGCCGATATGGTGCTGGTGAAGCTGGCCAGTGCCTGATCGTCCCCGGCGCCTGCCCCGATCCGTGGTCTGAATCGGGAGCGCCTGCAGCCGAAACGGAGTCACGCCGATGAATCAAGCACCGAGAATCTGCCGTACCACCGGGATGACGCTGGCGCTGGCTCTGCTGCTCGCCGGCTGTGAATCGGTCGAATTCCAGTCGCCGCCGAGCTGGCCGCTGGCCGAATGCGATACCTCGCTGGTCGGCGACTGGCGCGTGCAGGATCTGCAGAATTCCGATTCCAACGAGGGTGAGCAGTACCTGCGCGTCAGCAGCGACTGCGAACATTGGCACACCATCGGGCTGGACAAGGACGAAAACGGTGAGCTCAAGCCCGATGTCGACGACATCGAGGACGACATGACGCTGGGAATTGCGCGCACCGACCAGCGGTCCTACATCGTCGCTCTGGAACATCCGGAGAAGAATGCAGACACCGACCCGGCCAGCGCGCCCACCGGCTACATACTGATCGCCTATGAGTTCGTCGAGGATGCTTTGATCCTGCAGCAGATCGATCCCAAGGCCACTGCGCATCGGATCATCGACGGCGATATTCCCGGCTGGGTCGACAAACATGACCGCAATCCCGATGGCAGTCGCCGCGCTTATGGCGCCGAGTTTTCGGTCTTTGTCTTCGGCAGCAGCGAGGAAGTTCGGACTACGCTCGAACAACACGATCTGCGCGGCCCACCGTGGATGTCCTTGCGGCGTGTCGATGCAGCCACCAGCAAGCGCATCGATGAGTGGATGAAACCTGCGCCTTGAGGCGGGATGGTTCGTCGGCGCGAGCCCCGGTCGCCGCTGACGCTGCACGGCCATGGACGACCTCGCTGGATCGGAGCGGCTCCGAGGAGGGCCGCGCGCCTGCGCGGCCGTTCTTGATGTCCAGACAGGCCAAAGCGGCGCCGCAGCGCGGCGCCCTCCATGGCAGCGAGACACAGATGTAGGTTGGGCTAAGCGCAGCGTGCCCAACGGTCGTGGCTGCGGGCCACTCGCCATCATGAAGGCCGCTGGTGCCATGACCGTTGCATAGGTTTTCCTGCCTAACCCCTCCCCAGCCCGTCCGGCCCGGCGGCTAGCCGCCGCGCGTTCGCAAGCGCGGCCGGCATGCCGGCCAAACGCGCCAGACTCACCCCCGAACATCGGGGAGGGAGCGACAGCACTCGCCTGAACGACTTTCACGGCAGCCTACGGTTCTGCGCTCTCCATGAACCCATATCGCAAGTTGTTGATGCGTCATTGCGAGGAGCGCGCCTTTAGCCGCGAGCGCAGCGTGGCGGGACGAAGCAATCCAGGGTATCGCCGCACGCTCCTGGATTGCTTCCCCCGGATCAAGTCCGGGGTCGCAATGACGCCGGGGGTTCATGGCCCGTGGGCAGTTTCCGCCCGAAACAGGTGGCTCGCGGTGACGCACGGGCTCATGACTCGCAGGCTGTCCCGGCGAACCCAGGTGGCTCGCCATCCGGCCGCCGTGATGGCGCTATGCTCGGCAAATCCGTCTGCGAGACCCCGGAAGATGCGCATCGTTTTCTGCCTTGCCCTGATTGCGTGGCTGCAGCCTGCCTCTGCGCAAAAGCTGCAATCCCTACCCTCGCCGCTGCCGGCCAGCCATGTTTCGGATGCCGGGCAATTGCTGGCAGCTGACACCCGCGCCGAACTCGACCGACTGGCAACTCGGCTGGACCAGGCCGGTCGTGGCCAACTGGCGATCGTCGTCGTCGCCAGTACGGGCGGCCAGAACCCGCGGCAGGCGGCGACCGAGATCTTCAATCGTTGGGGTGTGGGCGATCGCCAGCGCAATGATGGCAGTCTGATCCTGCTGGCCCGCCAGGACCGCAAGGCCGAGATCGTGCTTGGCGATGGCATCGACAATTCCGCCAATCGCGGGCATGCGCAGGCCGTGATGACCACGGCCATGGTGCCGCGCTTTCGCAGCGGGGATTACGATCAGGGTCTGGTCGCCGGCGCCACGGAGCTGCTGCAGCGCGTCTATGCCATCGATCTGTCGCGGCCGGCCGAGCAGCCCAGCGAGGTCGCTGCCCTGATGGCGCCAGCGACCGACTCCGCCGCGGCAGCTTCGTCGACCGATACCAGCACCGAACAGGCGGGAAGCGACGGTTTCGAGGCCAGAGCCAACCCGCAGCCGACGGACCTTGCCGCCTGGAGGCCCAGGGCGCAGACGGCGCCGGTGGCGAGCACAGAGCCAACGACGATGCGTCCGGGCGCCATCGCCCTGGTGCTGAGCCTGCTGGCAGCGGGCGCCTGGGCGGTCTATTGGCTGTTGTCACGTCTGGTCCGCGCGCTCTGGTGGTTCAGCGGTGGTCGCTGGATGGCGCGGCGTTGTCGCGCCTGCGAGGCCAGCATGCAGGTGCTATCGGAAACCGAGGACGACGCCCATCTGCAGCCGGCGGAACTCACCGAAGAGAAGCTGCGCAGCGTGGATTACCGGGTCTGGGTCTGTCCCCGCTGCAGTCGGGTGGACAAGCTCGCCCGCCGCGCCTGGTTCTCCCGCTACAGCAACTGTGGCGCCTGCGGTTCACGCGCGGTGTCACAGGTATCGACGACCATCAGCAGCGCCACGCGCTATTCCACCGGTCTCGTGCAGATCACTGAGACCTGCCAGAACTGTCATCGCGTTCGTACCGAGCAGAAGGTACTGCCCGTTCTTCCGCCGCCATCCGACAACAGCAGCAGCTTCAGCAGTTCCAGCAGCAGCTCCAGCAGTTGGGGCGGCGGCAGCAGCAGCGGCGGCGGCGCCAGCGGCAGCTGGTAGGAAGCGCCGCAAGCTCGCCGCCGTAGGAGCGACCTTGCGTCGCGACCGATGCGCGCTCCTGTACGAGCGACCTTGCGTCGCGACCGAAGCACGCTCCTGTAGGAGCGACCTTGCGTCGCGACCGAAGCACCTCCCATCGGCAATGCCGGCCGTCGCGAGAAGCAGGACGCAGAGAACGCAGAGGAACAGCAGAAAGAACGCGGAGAAGAGCAAGAGCAATGCTGAAGCAGGTCTCTTTCATGCCCCCTCTTCTTTTTCCTTCCTGATCTTCGTGCCCTGCTTCTGCGCACGATCGCGCCGCAGGGGCGCTCGTCAAACGGGTCGGCCGCGCCTGCAGCATCGACCTGACTTGGCTGCAGGGCGCCGCGCTCTGGCTGTTCGAGCGTGCCTTTCGACGTCGCGGACACACAAACCCCGCCTGCGACGATAGATAGAGGCCAAGGAACCGGAACAACAAGCCGATGGAACGCTCTCCTTTGGGTTCTTTCTGCTCTCCCTCTGCGTTCTCTCGTTCGGATTCTGCCTCGGCCCGCGGAATGTTCCGGTTTTCGCGACACGAGAATAGTCAGTCGCGCCGCAAGGGCGCTCCTACACGAAAATCGTTGTCCGGTGACGCCGCCAGGCGCTCAATGCACGGCGCGCTGCTGGGTCGTGGACTTGCTGGCCAGACTGAAACGCGGTTCGGGCTCGATCTCGCCGGCCATCAGTTTCAGCAGGTACTCGCCCACGGCTGGGCCATGCTTGAAGCCGTGCCCCGAGCCGCCGCCGGCCAGCCACACGCGCTCAAACCCGGGATGGCGGTCGAGGACGAAGTCGCCGTTGCTGCTGTTTTCGTACTGGCAGACCTCGGTACCCAGCAAGGGAGCATCGGCCAGGATCGGGAAGCGCCTGGCCAGAAAAGCGCGCGCCGAGTCGATGCCCTCGGGTGTAGGTGTCCGCTCCTGGCACTCCGGATCGACCCACGGCCCGTGGCGGTCACAGGCCAGCTTGAAACCACGCGATTCCAGATCCGGCATGCCGTACCACTCGCCATCGAAATCCATCCAGGTGGGCAGCTGCGCGGGCCCGAATCGGGACTCGTCAGCCGGGATCCCGAAGTAGTGAACCTCCTGTCGAGTCACGAACAAACGGCCGGCCATGGCCTCAGGCAGCACCTGATCCAGCCAGGGCCCGCAGGCGTACACGATCTGATCGGCCTCGAAACGGGCACCGCTGCGGGTGACCAATCCAGCTGCGCGACTTGCGGCCGTGAACGGCGAAACCTGATCACCCCGGTACACCGCGCCGTGGGCACAGGCATCGGCCACCACCGCCTGCACCGCCCGCCGCGCCAGCAAGGCGCCGCTGTGCGGCTCGAAGATGGCCCAGCCCTGCTCGGGCACCTGGATCTGTGGATAGCGCGTTCGCAGCGCCTCGGCATCCAGCACTTCGTGGGCGACACCGGCGGCCGCCAGCGCCGCCACCGATTGTTCGGCAGCGGCCTGTCCACGCATCGCCATCCACAGCACGCCGGTAGCCTGGAACAGCTCCGGCCTGCTCACCTGATCGAAGAACTGGCGCCACTGCGTCAGTGACCGCTGAGCCATGCGCGTGTACAGCGCATCCGGCCCGTAGGCACAGCGGATCACCCGGCTTTCGCCGCCGGAGCTTGCCCGCGTGTTGGCCGGCCCATGCTGATCGATCAGCAGCACCCGACGCCCGGCACGGGTCTGGTGCCAGGCGATCCAGGCGCCGAACACACCTGCGCCGATCACTGCCACATCGAATCGCGCAGCATGCATTCCCGATCTCCTTCGCCACAGTTCATGCGGGCCGCGCCGCAGGCCACCGGACATCGCTCCTCAAGCTGGCAGTCCCGTCACCTGGCGTGCCTGGCAGACACCGCCAGCGGCGCTTTTCAGGCGTGGCGGCGGGCATTCGCCTCGAAGTACGGGGCGTGGGTGTTGCGGTGCAGATAGCGCCCGGCGCCGCGCTCGGCGCGCAGATTGCCGTCGACCCAGGCCAGTTGACCGCGGGTGAAGGTGTGGGTTGCCACGCCGGTGACCGTGCGGCCCTCGAAGACATTGAAGTCGATGTTCTGATGATGGGTGGCCGCAGAAATGGTGCGGCTGGCCTGGGCATCCCAGATCACCAGATCAGCATCGGCACCCACCCGCATCGAGCCCTTGCGCGGATACAAGCCGAAGATCTGCGCGGCATTGGCCGACGTCACGCGAACGAACTCGCTTGGGGTCAGACGCCCGCTGCCGACGCCGTAGTGCCACAGCAGCGACATGCGGTCCTCGATGCCGGCACAACCGTTCGGAATCAGCGTGAAATTGTCCTTGCCGGCCGCCTTCTGCGGCGCGCAGAAACAGCAATGATCGGTAGCCGTGGTGTGCAGATGACCGGCCTGCAGACCCGCCCACAGCGCATCCTGATGATGTTTGGGCCGGAACGGCGGGCTCATCACATGGCCGGCGGCAAAGGTGAAATCGGGATTGCGATAGACCGAATCATCAATCAGCAGATGCCCGGCCAGCACCTCGCCGAAGACCCGCTGACCCTCGCCGCGAGCACGGGCAATGGCCTCCAGCGCATCCTCGGCCGAGACATGCACCACATACAGCGAGGTGCCCAGCACCTCGGCAATGCGGATGGCACGATTCGCAGCCTCTCCTTCCACCGCTGGTGGCCGCGACAGCGGATGCCCCTCGGGGCCGGTGATGCCCTGCTCGACCAGCTGCTTCTGCAGCCGGAACACCAGTTCGCCGTTCTCCGCGTGCACGGTCGGCAAGGCGCCCAGTTCCAGACAGCGGCTGAAGCTGGAGACCAGCACCTCGTCATCGCACATGATGGCGTTCTTGTAGGCCATGAAGTGCTTGAAGCTGGACACCCCGTGCTCCTGGGCCAGCGTGCCCATGTCACGGTAGACCGACTCGCCCCACCAGGTGATGGCCACATGGAAACCGTAATCGGCAGAGGCCTTTTCGGCCCAGCCACGCCAGGTCTGGAAGGCCTCCATCAGCGGCTGCTGCGGATCGGGGATGACGAAGTCGATGATGCTGGTGGTGCCACCGGCCAGACCCGCTGCCGTGCCGGTGTAGAAGTCATCGCTGGCAACCGTGCCCATGAACGGCAGTTGCATATGCGTGTGCGGATCGATGCCACCCGGCATCACCAGGCGATCGCCGGCATCAACAACGGTCGCACCGGCGGGTGCCTCCAGCCCATCGCCCACCGCCGCGATCTTGCCGTCGGCAATCAGCACATCGGCACGCCATTGGGTATCGGCGTCGACTACGGTACCGCCGCGAATGAGAGTGGACGACATGAGGGGCTCCGGAACCTGCAGCAGGAAAGCCCTACGCTACGACCAATAGCCGGTGCAGGTCCAGACTTGTCTGGACGCTGCGGGAAAGCAACCTGCCTCAGCGCTTGCGCATCAACAGCAGATACACGCCAGCCGCGACCAGCAGCCCTACAAACCAGGCGTAGGTATAAATCGCGTTGAACATGTCCGGCACGCCGCTGACGAAACCCGCGGCTTGCAGGAAGCCCGGCAGATTGGGGAGCACGCCGAGCACCAGGGCGATCACGGCGACGGGATTCCAGCCGCCGCGATAGCTGTACTCGCCTTCGTGGCGGAACAGGGCCGGCACATTGAGTTCGGTGCGGCGGACCAGGAAATAGTCAGCCAGCATGATGCCGGCGATCGGCCCGAGCAGCGCCGAATAACCAATCAGCCAGGTGAAGATGTAGGCGCCGGTGGATTCCAGCAGCTTCCAGGGAAAGATGGCGATGCCGATGCCGGCCGTGATGTAGCCGCCCATGCGAAAGGAGATCTTCTCCGGCGCCAGATTGGAAAAGCCGTTGGCCGGGGCCACCACATTGGCGGCCAGATTGGTCGTCAGGGTGGCCAGCAGCAGCGCCAGCAAGGCCACGACGACGGCCGATCCGCCCATGCGCCCGGTCAGCGCCACCGGATCCCAGATGGCCTCGCCGTAGATGATCACGGTGGCCGAGGTCACGGCGACGCCGACGAAGGCCAGCAAGGCCATCGGCAGTGGCAGACCCAATGCCTGACCGATGATCTGGTCGCGCTGGCTCTTGGCGTAGCGGGTGAAGTCGGGGATGTTCAGCGCCAGCGTGGCCCAGAAGCCGACCATCGCCGTCAGCGACGGCCAGAAGACGGACGCGAACTGGCCAGCGCGGTCACCGCCCTCGGCAAACCGGGAGGGCGTGGACAGCATCGGCCCGAAACCATCGGCCTGCACATAGGCCCAGGCCAGCAGCGCCAGACACATCAGAATCAGCAAGGGTGCCGCCAGCAGTTCCAGCCAGCGGATCGACTCGGTGCCGTAGCGGATGAAGACCACATGCAAGGCCCAGAAGGCCAGAAAACTCAAGGTCTGGCCGAGATCGATGCCCAGCAAGGGCAGCTTGTCGCCGACGATGGCGTTGCCGGTGAGCACGTTCAGAATAGTGTAGATCGCAGCGCCGCCCACCCAGGTCTGAATGCCAAACCAGCCGCAGGCCACCAGACCGCGCAGCACCGCCGGCAGCCTGGCGCCGCGGGTGCCGAAGCTGGCGCGCAGCAGCACCGGAAAGGGGATGCCGTGCTTCGCACCGGCATGCCCGATCAGCAGCATCGGCACCAGCACGATCATGTTCGCCAAGAGGATGGTGCCGACCGCCTGACCCCAGCTCATGCCCTCACTCACCATCCCCGCAGCCAGCATGTAGGCGGGCACGCAGACCACCATGCCCACCCACAGCGCGGCGATGGCCTTCCAGTCCCAGGTGCGCTGATCCGGCGTGCTCGGCAGCAGATCGGAATTGATCAGATCCGAGGTGCCGAGAATCCTGGTGGGTGCATGGGCGCTGGTCATGGGTGGATTCGCCTGTGTCGAATGCTGCGCTGGGTAACTAATCTATACACAAGTTCCGAGCTGGCCGCTGCTCGGGTGAGCCCGACTCAATCGCCTCGACGCCGTCGCCGCCTGCATCTCCTCGCTTGGCACATCGGATTTGCCGTTCTCTGGGCATGGCCAATCGCAGCCGGCTTCGCACCGATGGTCGCACTGGCGTATGTTTGCACTCCCGCTCAGACCGGCCACCGCCATGCGAATTCGAGTCGTCGTCGCCATCATGATGGCCGCCCTGCTGACTGCCTGTAGCCAACCGGCTCCCGAAGTGGTCGATGTCGCTCCGGTGGCGGCAGCCAAGCCGGACGCCAACGCCAAGTTCGCCGAGCTCTCGGCAAGCTGGGTGGACGGCCGCATGCGCCTGAGTCCGCTCTACGCCACGGCCATCGGCGATCATCGTTTCGATGGCGAGATCGACGACCTGAGTGCCGACGGCCGCCGCGCAGCCGCGGAATTCAGTCAGAAACTGCTGACCGAACTCAGCGCTATCGACAGCACGGCGCTATCGCGCGAGAACCAGGTCGATGCCCTGATCCTGCGCAACCAGATCGAATACGATTTGTGGGGCCTGAACACTTCCGAGGACTGGGCCTGGGATCCGCAGGTGTATTCGCAGGCTGCCGGCGGTACCATCTACAGTCTGATGGCCCGCGATTTCGCGCCGATCAACGAGCGCCTGGCAAACGTCACGCGGCGCATCGAGAAGCTGCCCCGCCTGTACGCGCAGATGCGCGAGAACCTCGACCCGAAACGGGTGCCCAAGGTGCACGCCGAGACCGTGTCCAGACAGCACGCCGGTATCCTCAGCCTGATCGACGAGATGGTGCTGCCGGCGGCGGACGCGCTGGATGCCGACGCCAGGCAGCGCCTGGATGCAGCCATCGCCACGCTGCGTAGCGCCGTGGCCGAACAGCAGACCTGGATCGACGAAGCGCTGGTGCCCAAGGCCGAGGGCGATTTCCGCATCGGCCAGGCACTGTATGACGCCAAACTCCGCTTCGCCCTGAACTCGGAGTTGTCGCGCGCCGACATCGGTCAGCGCGCCGAGGCCGAGATCACCCGCGTGCGCGGGCAGATGTACCAGATTGCCCGCGAGGTGCTGGCGGATCGCCCGGATGCTCCGACCTTGCCTGAAAGCCCCGATGAAGCGCAGCAGCAGGCGGCCATCGAGGCCGCGCTGGAACTGGCTTATGCCGACAAGCCGGCGCGCGATCAGGTGGTCGCCACCGTTGAAGCCACGCTGGAAGAAGCCACCCGCTTCACCCGCGAGAAGGATCTGGTGAGCCTGCCCGAGGCGCCGGTCAAGATCATCCTGATGCCCGAATTCCAGCGCGGTGTCTCGGTGGCCTACTGCGACTCACCGGGGCCGCTGGACAAGCATCTGGACACTTTCTATGCAGTCTCACCGATTCCGGAGGACTGGACCGACACTCAGGTCGATTCCTTCCTGCGCGAGTACAACACCCGGATGCTGCACCTGCTGACCATCCACGAAGCCATGCCCGGGCATTACGTCGAGGGCGCTCATTCGGCCAAGCATCCGTCGATGCTGCGCGGTGTGCTGCGCTCGGGCATGTTTGCAGAAGGTTGGGCGGTCTACACCGAAGAAGTGATGATGGAGCAGGGTTACCTCGACAACGATCCGCTGTTCCGCCTGATGCGCTACAAGTTCTATCTGCGCGCCGTGGCCAATGCCATCCTCGATCAGGGCGTGCATGTGGACAACTGGAGCCGCGAGCAGGCCATGGATCTGATGGTGCGCCGCACCTTCCAGCAGGAGCGCGAAGCCGCCGGCAAGTGGGTGCGCGTACAGCTCACCAGCGCCCAGCTGCCCACCTATTTCGTCGGCGTGCAGGAGCACTTCGCCACCCGCAGCGCGGTCATGGCCCGCGAGGGCGAGGCCTTCAATCTCAAGGCCTACCACGACCGCGTGCTGTCCTACGGTGCACCACCAGTGCGTTTTGTGCGGCAGCTGATGCTGGATGAGCCGATACGCTAGTTCATGACTGGCCAGCGCTTCCAGGGATTCAGCCGACACCGCTTCGGGGGCGATTCGAGCCGATCAAGGGTGACGGACGATATGGTAGTTTTCACGCTCGGGCGCGCAGACCATCGCCGCTTCTGATCAGTCACCCGTCAGACAAGGGGAAACAATGAACAACCTACTCGCGTGGGGTGCGGCGACAGCGCTGCTGTTAGTCACCCAGATGGCTGCAGGACAGTCGTCGCTACCAGACGATGCAGCAGCGGGACAGATTCCCGTCTATCCACCAGCGGTCCCCTACGTCAGGCCGAGCGTCCGCTTGGTCGATACGATCCCGGAGGTTCTGCATTACAAGTTCGAGCTTGGCGGGAGCACCGCCCCGAATCTGGCCAGTGCCCCGCCGCCCGGAACCGCCACCGCAACGTTGATGGGTGCCATCCAGCAGAACGGAATGGACTTGAATCTGGCCAATAACGGCTTCTCGCTGGTCGGTTCCGGAATCGGCGCGGGCACCGATTATCTCAACACCGGCTGGGCCCCGAATCTGGGCACGGGCTCGTGGACCATCTCTATGGCCACGAGTGGCATCAGTGTCAACACCACGCTGTATTACGTCTTCGGCGATACGGGCACCGCCAGTTTCCGCTGTTTCACCAATGGCGTTGCCGGCCCCAACAACTTCATCTTGCGAGGCGGCGGCCTCACCGATGTGCTGGCGCCAGGCGGAGCACTGCCAACCAAGACACGTACCACTTTTGTCTACGACAGCGTAGCCAACGTGGTCCGTGCCTATGTGGATGGCGTGCTGGTGAACACGGTTGCACAGGGCACTCCCAACATTACCGGCACGGGTCCATTCAAGGTCATGGGCTACTCGACAAATATTGGCGCTCCGGCCGGTGGCTTGCTGGATGATTTCCGTGTCTACAGCCGAGCCCTGTCTGCCCAGGAGGTCGTCGATCTCGATACCGCTGTCATTGCCGACCTCTCACTGACGCTGACGGACAGTCCTGATCCGGTGACCGCCGGCACCAGCCTCAGCTATGTGGCGACGGCGACCAACAACGGCCCCGCCGCGGCGCAGGACGTGACCATCAGCCTGCCGCTGCCGGCCGTCACTGCCTTCGTCTCGGCGACGCCGAGTGCCGGCGGCAACTGCACCACGCCTGCAGTAGGCGCCACCGGCACGGTGGATTGCACCTGGGCCGGCGCCACGGCGAATGCCACCGCCCGAACCGCCACCGTGGTAGTGGACGTGCCGCCCAGCGCCACCGGCAACCTGAGCGCTACCGGCACCGTGACCTCGAGCTCTACTGATCCCGATCCGATGAACGACAGCGCGACTGCAGACACGGCGATTGCGGTCTCCGCTGACCTGTCGATCACCCTGACCGACGCACCCGATCCGGTCACCGCGGGCAGCAATCTGACCTACACCGCGACCGTCACCAATGGCGGCCCCTCCGATGCACAGGACGTCAGCATCAGCCTGCCGCTGCCGGCGGGCACCAACTTTGTGTCGGCCACGCCAAGTGCAGGTGGCAGCTGCAACGCCGCCAGCCCGGTGGTTTGCACCTTTGCCGGAGCCACCGCGCCAGCCGGTGTGCGCAGCGCGACCATTGTCGCCGCAGTAGCTCCGGCCACCACCGGTGTGTTGAGCGCCACGGCTACCGCAGCGACCACCACACCGGATCCGGTGTCAGGCAACGACACGGCGACGGCCACCACCAACGTCAGCGTGTCTGCCGATCTGTCGATCACCCTGACCGATGCGCCCGATCCGGTCACCGCCGGCAGTAATCTGGTCTACACCGCCACGGTGAGCAATGCCGGACCGTCGACGGCGACGGGTGTGACGGTCACGATGCCGGTGCCGGCCAACACCACCTTGGTGTCAGGCAGCTCCACCGGCGGCGGCAGCTGTGCGGGTGCACCGATTGTCTGCACCTTCCCGACCAGCATCGCGCCGACGACGTCGCAGACGGCGACGATCACCGTCGCGGTCTCGGCTTCGGCGCCGAACGGTAGCAGCATCAGTGCGACGGCCACAGCGGGTTCGACTTCGACCGATCCGAATGGCGCCAACAACAGCGCCAGCACCACGACGGCGGTGGTCGCAGACGCCAATCTGCAGCTGACGCTGAGCGCGTCTTCGCTGGAAGTGCTGACCAATGAGCCCGTGACCTTCACCGCGGTCAGCCTGAATCTGGGCCCGTCCGATGCGCAGAATCTGTCGATCACGATGACGCTGACCCCGGACTTCCGCTACAGCGCGCACACGGCGACCGGCGCCACCTGCACCACGCCGCAGGTGGGCACCACCGGTGCGATCACCTGCACCTGGGCCGGCGCCACCGCACCGAACGCCTCGCGCACGCTGCAGGTCGTGGCCTTCAGCAACAATCAGGGCGCCACAGCGGTCAATGCCAGCACGGTGTCGGATACCTCCGATCCGGTGACTACCAACAACGTTGGCAACGTCAGCGTCCAGGTGGGCTTCGCGGTCGAAGGTATTCCGACCCTGAACCAGTACGGTCTGATCCTGCTCGGCCTGATGCTGGGCCTGCTCGGCTTCGTCGCGGTCCGCCGCAACAGCTGAGGCATGACCCGGGTGGAACCCCGGCGCCAGCCGGGATTCCACCGAACAAGCTTGAGATGAACGACCCAGGGCGGCCAAAGGCCGCCCTTTTCTCTGGGCATGCCGACCACAGCAAGGGAGCGCCCGTATCCGAGCGCCGACGACGATACGTCAGGCTACGCGGAGAATCGTCTGAGCCCGGCCAGAAGGACGGAATCCAGGCGCCGACCGCAACCACCAGCCGACTCAGAAGCGGCTGCGTCAACATGGCGGCGTTTTCGATTCATTGTGTGACTGCCTCCGGCGGTGCGAAGTAGCGCAAAAACACCTAACATCTGCCGCAGTCCAAATCCACGGTAGCCTCGCACCGCGTGTTCGCATGGTTCACATCGCAGCTACGCAGACTTGGCGCCATGCTCGGCTTCGGCCGGGCCAGTTCGGCCAATGACGATTTCGACCCGGAACTGCGCGAAGTGTTCTTCGCGGAGCTGGACGACGTCGGTGAATCGCTGAACAGTGCCTTTGCCATCTGGCGCGTCAACAGCAGCGACCAGAACGCGCTGAAGAATCTGCGGCGCGGTTTCCACACGATCAAGGGCTCGGCACTGCTGGTGGGAGCCAACGATCTGGGTGATTTCTGCCGGCATCTGGAGCAATTGATGATCCGCCTGATGGAGCAGCAGCTTAAGGTAACGCCGGCGATGATCGTGACCGTCGACCAGGCCATCGCCCTGCTGCCGGCCTATGCCATCGCCATTCGCGACGGCCGCGCGCCGCCGGCGCAGGCGCGCGCCGTGGCCAATCGGGCGCAACGATTGCTGGCCTGAGTGGGTGCGGGATCCCGATTAGCGCCATTGCAAGCCACCAATATCGGCCCAACACTGCCTACGGGCCATGAGCCACCAGCTGGCCTGTAGGAGCGACCTCGCGTCGCGACCGGCCGACCGCACGTCCGCAGCAGTGGTCGCGCCGCAAGGGCGCTCCTACAAGTGAACGACGCCGGCGTCGCCGCTCTTGATCTTGAGGCTTGGCACAGCGGCGCCGCAGCGCGGCGCCCTTCACCATTGCACCTAAGCCGCTTCCACCTTGCGCATCGGATTGTTCGGGTGGGTGGTCCAGTTGCTGTAGCCGCCGTCGTCTACGCGTTCCATGGTGATGCAGCCATCGACCGGGCAGACATGCATGCACAGATTGCAGCCCACGCACTCCTCGTCGACCACTTCAAAGAAGCGCAGACCATCTTTCTCTTTGGTGATGGCCTGATGCGAGGTGTCTTCGCAGGCAATGTGGCAAAGCCCGCATTTCACGCACTTGTCCTGATCGATGCGGGCCTTGATGTCGTAATTCATGTTCAGGAACTGCCAGTCGGTGACGTTCGGCACCGCCTTGCCGACGAAATCGTCGAGGCGGGCGTAGCCCTTGGCGTCCATCCAGTTGTTCAGGCCGTCGATCATGTCGTCGACGATGCGGAAGCCGTAGTGCATGGCGGCGGTGCAGACCTGCACCGTGCCGCAGCCCAGGGCCATGAACTCGGCGGCATCACGCCAGGTGCCGATGCCACCGATGCCGCTGATCGGCTTGCCGCGGGTTTCGGCGTCGCGGGCAATTTCGGCGACCATGTTCAGCGCGATCGGCCGCACCGCCGGGCCGCAATAGCCGCCGTGCGTGCCCTTGCCATCGACCGTGGGCGTCGGTGCCATCAGGTCCAGATCCACCGAGGTGATCGAGTTGATGGTGTTGATCAGCGAGACCGCATCGGCACCGCCACGGAAAGCCGCCCGCGCCGAGGTGCGGATGTCGGTGATGTTCGGCGTGAGCTTGACGATGCAGGGCAGACGCGAGTGCTGCTTGACCCAGCGCGCCACCATCTCCACGTACTCGGGCACCTGCCCAACCGCCGAGCCCATGCCGCGCTCGCTCATGCCGTGCGGGCAGCCGAAGTTCAGTTCCACGGCATCGGCGCCGGTGTCCTCGACCATCGGCAGGATGTACTTCCACGAGGCCTCGTCGCAGGGCACCATCAGGGACACCACCATGGCCCGATCCGGCCACAGCCGTTTGATCTCGGCGATTTCCCTGAGATTGACCGCCAGCGGCCGATCGGTGATCAGCTCGATGTTGTTGAGCCCGGCAATCCGCTGACCGTTGAGCTTGACCGCGCCGTAGCGCGAACTGACATTGACTACCGGCGGGTCGATGCCGAGGGTCTTCCACACCACCCCACCCCAACCCGCCTCGAAGGCGCGATTAACGTTGTAGGCCTTGTCCGTCGGCGGCGCCGAGGCCAGCCAGAAGGGATTCGGCGAACGGATACCTACGAAATTGCTGGACAGATCAGCCACGGCACGCTCCAAACATTGTCGGGTCCTTGCGAAAAGAGTGGGACGCAAAGGACGCAAAGGAAAAGCAGAAAGGTCGCGAAGGAATCATGGATTGTGAACTACACGCTGCATGCCATGGCGCAGGGCAGCAGTATTGAAATTGAACAGCAGACCTAGATGCTTTCCCGAGAATCGCAGGTAAGTCAGCAGTTGTGCCGTATGAATGCTCTGGAGTTTGTCGATCGACTTGACCTCCACGACCACGAGATCCTCGACCAGAAGGTCGATCCGGTAGGCGTCTGGAAGTTCGATGCCCTTGTAATTGACCGCCAGCTGCGGTTGTTGCAACACGCGCAACCCATCCAGTCGAAGCTGGTGCGCCAACGCCACTTCGTATGCCGACTCGAGCAAACCCGGCCCCAAGGTCCGATGCACTTCGATGGCCGCGCCAATGATCTGATTCGAACACGACTCCTGATCCACCTGACAAGTCCCTCTCCTGAAACGCCAAGCTGCCACGTCGCATGACGGCGCTCCGAATGCAGCCTGAAAATCTTCGCGTCCTTGCTTCTTTTCCTTAGCGTCCTTCGCGTCCCGCTCCTGCCCACACCCTAGCGACTCAGTTCCTGGTGGATCGACGCAGCCGCGCGTTTGCCGTCTTCGACGGCTTGCACGGTGAGGTCGAGTTTGCCGCCGACGCAGTCGCCGCCGGCCCAGACTCGCTCGACGGTGGTGTGGTATTCGGCGTCGACGGCGATCCGGCCGTGCCGCAGGGCGGGCGCGTTCGGGCTCGGCGCGAAGGCCTGACCGATGGCTTTGAGCACGCTGTCGACGGCCAGCGTGAAGGTCTCGCCGGTGCCTTGCAGGCGGCCGTCGCCGTCGACTTCGGTGTGTTCGAATTCGACGCCCGACACGCCGCCCTCGTGCGCGTGGATGGCCACCGGTTTGGCCCAGTGCACGATGCGTACGCCTTCGTCGCGGGCGAAAGCCTGTTCGAGCACCGTGGCGCTCATGGACTCGGGGCCGCGGCGGTAGACTAGCGTGACTTCCTCGGCACCCAGGCGGCGGCTCTGGATGGCGGCATCGATGGCGGTGTTGCCGCCGCCAATCACGAGCACACGGCGACCCACCGGCAGGGTCGACAGATCTGCGCACTGGCGAAGCTCGGCGATGAAATCGACCGCGTCGCGCACACCGGGCAGATCCTCCCCGACAATGCCGAGCGCGTTGACGGCGCCGAGGCCCAGGCCCAGGAACACGGCGTGAAAGTTCTCGCGCAGCTGCTGCAGATCCAGATTGATGCCCAGCGTATACCCCGGTTGCACCGTGATGCCGCCGATGGCGAGCAACCAGTCGATCTCGGCCTGCGCAAAGTCCGGGACCTTGTAGGCGGCAATGCCGTATTCATTGAGTCCACCAGGCTTGCCTCGGGCCTCGAAGATCACCACTTCGTGGCCTTCGCGCGCCAGCGCATGGGCGCAGCTCAGGCCCGCCGGGCCTGCCCCGACGACGGCGACGCGCTTGCCGGTATCGGGCTTGCGGCTGAACAACTGGGCGCCGTCGCGATAGACCCAGTCGGTGGCATGGCGTTGCAGCGCGCCGATCTGCACCGGTTTGTCGTCATCGACGTTGCGCACGCAGGCGCCTTCGCACAGCACCTCGGTGGGACATACCCGGGCACAGGAACCGCCGAGGATGTTGGCTGACAGGATGTCGGTGGCCGCGCCCTTGAGATTGTCAGTGCTGATGCGCTTGATGAAGCTCGGGATATCGATGCCGGTCGGACAGGCCGTGGTGCAGGGCGCGTCGTAGCAGTAGAAGCAGCGCTGCGCCGCCAGCAGCGCCTGCTGCCGATCCAGCGGCGGCGCTACATCAGCAAAATTCTCCGCCAGCGCCTCGGCACTGAGCCTGCCCGCCTGGATATCGCCGTGAGTCAGTCGTGTCATCGTGGTTCCCGCTGGTCTTCTCGTAATGGCCAAATCATGTCGTCAATTTGATGCAAGAGCACTGGACGCGAAGGACGCGAAGGACAGCAGAAAGGTCAGGAAGAGGTCATCGGAGTGACTTCGGCTGCTCGAACCTGCGCTCGCATTCTGAGACCGACAGGAGCAGGACCTGCGCGACCAGCCGCACATGAGTCATCCCGGAATTCACTTGCAAGGGCAAGCGAGTCCACATCTGATCTGATCCCTTCGCGTCCATTCTGCTGTTCCTTCGCGTCCTTTCTGCTGTTCCTTCGCGTCCTTCGTGTCCGTCTTTCTGGTCGGGCGACCAACTACCTCGACGCCCGCCCCAGCATCGCATGCAGCAGCACATTGCAGCCGGCTTCGATCCATTCCGGTTTGGCATCTTCGATTTCGTTGTGGCTGATGCCGCCTACGCAGGGCACGAAGACCATCGAGGTCGGGGCGACCTGGGCCAGATAGCAGGCGTCGTGACCGGCGCCGGAAACGATGTCGCGGTGGCTGTAGCCGAAGCGTTCTGCGGCGGCGCGCACCGAGTTCACGCAATCACGGTCGAAGGGCACCGGGGCGTAGTAGAATATCTGTTCGAGCTTGCTGACCTCGACCTTGGACTCGGCCGCGATACGGGCGATGCCGGCGCGCAGCTCGGCGTCCATCTGCAGCAAAACCGCATCTTCCGGATGGCGCAGATCCACGGTGAAGAACACCCGGCCGGGGATCACATTGCGCGAGTTCGGATGCACCTGCAGCATGCCGACGGTGGCGCAGGCATAGGGCGCGTGGGCGTGGCCGATCTGATTGACCAGATCGATCACCCGGGCAGCGCCCAGCAGTGCATCGCGACGGCGCGGCATGGGTGTGGGGCCGGCGTGTGATTCCTGACCAGTGAACACCACCTCGTACCAGCGCTGACCCTGCGCATGCGTGACCACTCCGATGGTGACGCCCTCGGTCTCCAGGATCGGGCCCTGTTCGATGTGCAACTCGAAGGCGGCATGGATGGGCTTGCCCATGGGCTGATCGCCGGCATAACCGATGCGCGCCAGTTCCTCGCCCATGGTCTTGCCATCGACATCGGCACGCGACAAACCGTATTCCAGCGTGAACACCCCGGCGAAGACACCTGAAGCGACCATCGCCGGCGCGAAGCGTGAGCCCTCCTCATTGGTCCAGATCACCACTTCGATGGGCCGGTCGGTCTCGATGCCGTGATCGTTGAGGCTGCGAATGACCTCGAGTCCGCCGAGCACGCCATAGATACCGTCGAAGCGTCCGCCGGTGGGTTGCGAATCGGCATGCGAGCCGGTGACCACCGGCGTCAGACTGTTGTCTCTGCCGGCGCGTCGGGCGAAGACATTGCCCATCTGATCGACCGTGATGCTGCAACCGGCCTCCCGGGCCCAGCGCACGAACAGATCGCGGCCCTCACGGTCCAGATCGGTCAAGGCCAGCCGGCAGACCCCGCCCTTGGCGGTGGCACCGATCTTCGCCATCTCCATCAGGCTGTCCCACAGACGCTGGCCGTTGATGGCGAGCGTTTGCTGCTGCGATTTCAATACCGCGCTCATGCACCCTCCTGTGGGCACCTACACTGCTACTCGATGGGTCAAACGTGAAACGTAAAACGTCAATCTGGCTGATTGACGATCAACGCTTCAGACCCGGCCCGTCGACTCACCCCAAATCGCGAAGGGTCGACGCTTTCAATTGACGTTTTACGTTTTACGTTTGACCGCTCCTAATGCGGCATCACGAACTGGGCGCCGGCGCGAATGCTGGTCGGCCAACGGCTGGTGACGGCCTTGAGTCGGGTGTAGAAGCGCACGCCTTCGGGGCCGTACACGTGGTGGTCGCCGAACAGCGAGGCCTTCCAGCCGCCGAAGCTGTGAAAGGCGCTGGGCACCGGGATCGGCACGTTGACGCCGACCATGCCGACCTGCACACGATTGACGTAGTCGCGGGCAGCATCGCCGTCGCGGGTGAAGATTGCGGTACCGTTGCCGTATTCGTGGCTGTTGACCAGTGCCAGCGCTTCCTCGTAACTGGCCACGCGCACCACCACCAGCACCGGGCCGAAGATCTCTTCGCGGTAGATGCGCATTTCCGGCTTGACGTGATCGAAGAGGCAGCCGCCCAGAAAGTAGCCATCGCCGGCATTGGGAATGTCCCGACCGCGACCGTCCACGGCCAGTTCCGCGCCTTCAGCCACGCCCAGATCGACATAGCCGCGTACGCGATCGCGATGCTGCGCGGTGATCAGCGGTCCCATGTCCATGCCCGGCGCGTCGCCCGGGCCGATCTTCAGGGCCTGCACCCGCGGCGACAGGCGTGCGATCAGGGCGTCGGCGGTCTCGTCGCCCACGGCCACGGCCACCGAAATCGCCATGCAGCGCTCGCCGGCGGAACCGTAGCCGGCCCCCATCAGCGCATCGGCAGCCTGATCCAGATCGGCATCGGGCATCACCACCATGTGGTTCTTGGCGCCGCCCAGCGCCTGCACGCGCTTGCCGTGGCGGGCGCCGGTCTCGTAGATGTACTTGGCGATCGGCGTCGAGCCGACGAAACTGACCGCGCGCACATCCGGGTGTTCCAGCAGCGCATCCACGGCAAGCTTGTCGCCATGCACCACGTTGAACACGCCCGGCGGCAAGCCGGCCTGCGCCAGCCAGTCAGCCAGCAGCAGCGAGGACGAGGGATCGCGCTCCGACGGTTTCAGCACGAAGGTGTTGCCGCAGGCGATGGCGATGGGAAACATCCACATCGGCACCATCGCCGGGAAGTTGAAGGGGGTGATGCCGGCAACGACGCCCAACGGCTGGCGCATCGAAAAGGCGTCCACCTGCGCCGACACATTCTCGGTGGTTTCGCCCTTCAGCAGATGCGGAATGCCGCAGGCGAACTCGACCACTTCCAGTCCGCGCGCCACTTCACCGAGGGCATCGCTGTGGGTCTTGCCGTGCTCGGCGGTGATCTGCGCGGCCAACACATCGGCATTGGCTTCGAGGATGTCGCGGAGTTTGAACATCACCCGTGCGCGCTTCTGCGGCGGCGTCGCCGCCCAGGCCGGAAAGGCCGCCAGCGCGGCCGCCACCGCGGCATCCACCTGGGCGCTATCGGCGAGCGGCAGCACACCGGTCTGCACGCCGGTAGCGGGGTTGTAAACCGCGCTGGTGCGTCCCGCCGCCTGGGCTACCCGGCTGCCATTGACGTAGTGCGCGATCCAGCTGGGCTGGGTGGAAACATCGGTGTCCGGGTTGCTGCGTACCGCACTCATGGCCTGCGCCTTCCAGCTGTCACAAAGTGGTGACGAGCCTACATCAGAGCGCGCGGCGATGGCACTGGGGGGTTTCGGTTGTCGGTTGTCGGTTGTCGGTTGTCGGTCTCTCGGCCTACTTCCGTCTGGCCGTTTCCTGTGGGAGCGGACTCTGTCCGCGATCGTGCACTTCGCGGGCTGATGATCGCGGACAAAGTCCGCTCCCACAGGGCCGCGCCGCTGAAGCAACTACGCTGCCCGGCGTCTTGTCCGCTTGGCGACGTCCCCACGCTCTCTGTAACCGTCCGACCGCCCCCATCACTGCACCACTGCAGCAGATTTGCTAGGCGCCTTTCGCCCGCCAGTTCATCGGCAGCAGGCTCTCAATGTCGCGATTGAGCGTCGTCGGCAGGCGCTCCAGGACATCGGTCAGGTAGGCCAGCGGATCGTGGCCGTGGGCCTTGGCGGTCTCGATCAGACT
>JBFWOF010000058.1:0-34842 GCA_050250665.1 Lysobacterales bacterium
GGAGCGGACTCTGTGCGCGACGCTCGGGTCGTCGTCGGTGCAGTAGCCCGGGTAAGCCGCTGGCGCACGCGGGTCGGTTGGGCGTAGCTCAACAGCGCCGAGTGCAACTCGGCGCTCCCAGCGAAGACCTGTGGGAGCGGACTCTGTCCGCGATGCTTTGGTCGTCGTCGGTGCAGTAGCCCGGGTAAGCCGCAGGCGCACCCGGGTCGGTGGGGCGAAGATCAACAGCGCCGAGTGCAACTCGGCGATCCCAGAGACGACCTGTGGGAGCGGACTCTGTCCGCGATGCTTTGGTCGTCGTCGGTGGAGTAGCCCGGGCAAGCCGCAGGCGCACCCGGGTCGGTGGGGCGAAGATCAACAGCGCCGAGTGCAACTCGGCGATCCCAGCGAAGACCTGTGGGAGCGGACTCTGTCCGCGATGCTTTGGTGAACCAGCACGCTCCTACGGGAGGGCGCTTGCGCTGCGGTAGCTCACAGCGCCACTCGGCTCGCCAGCTCCGGGTCATCGCCCTGGAACCACTCCGCCTCCGGAAAATCCGCCTTCTCCAGGCCCGCCAGCACCCGCCGCAGCGCCGCCAGATCCAGCTTGGGCGCCAGCCCGCGCAGCAATTCCAGCGTGTAGTCGCGCGGCACCCGGTTGGCGGGCAGCAGTGCATAGGTGGTGCAGGGCGCCAGTGCCATTTCCAGCGGAATGGCGCGCACGCTCGGCGGCAGGCGGTGCGCGGCCAGGTCGGCGACGATGCCGATGCCGATGCCCTGTTCCACATAGGTGCGGATCAGTTCGGCATCACTGGCAGTCACCGCGTAGTCCGGATGCAGGCCTTGATCGGCAAAGGCCTCGGCCAGCGAGGAGCCCGGGCGCACGGTCGAGGGATAGACCAGCAGCGGATGCTGGGCCAGATCGGCCAGACGCAGCACCTTGCGTCTGGCCAGCACATGCTGGGCGGGCACCAGCGCCACCCGACGCCAGCGGAACAACGGTACCGCCAGGCCCGTCTCGGGCGGCAGCCCGGCGCTGCTCGACAAGGCCACATCGACATCGCCACCGCCGAGTGCCTCGACGATCCGCGCCGGATCAGTGGTCTCGATGGCCAGACGCACCCGCGGATAGCGCCGGCGCAGCTCACCCAGAGCTTCCGGCAACACGAAACGCGCCAGCGTGTGGGTGCAGACCACCCGCAACTCGCCATCGGTTTCGGCCCGGGTGTTGGCGGCAAAAGCGCGGATGCTGCGGGCCTGATCGACAATCAGCCGTGCTCGCGAGGCCACTTCGCTGCCGAGCTCGGTCAGCCCGGTCAGGCGCTTGCCGTTGCGCAGAAACACCGGAAACCCGAGCTCGTCTTCGAGCGCCCGCAGCTGCTTGGACAATCCGGGCTGGGTGGCATGCACGCGCTCGGCCGCCACCGTGAGGTTGAGACCGGCGTCGACGATGGCGATCAGATGACGCAGTTGCACCAGGGTCATGGCATTGGATGTTTAGACGTCTAGACGGCCATTGTAGGCGGCGTGGCGGAGCGGGGCAAGGGGCCGGCAGTTACGGGGCACGGGAGAGAGGGCACGGGACAGGGGGCCGTGCGGGGCAGAGCCCGCATCCCGGCGTCATTGCGGGGAGCGCAGCGATGGCTTCGTCCACTTGTAGGAGCGCCCTTGTGGCGCGACCACCGCTGCGGACCTGCGGCTTGGCGGTCGCGACGCGAGGTCGCTCCTACCGTTCGAATGCAAGCAACAACGAATTCCTGTGAGCTTTCTCTGGTTCCCGACAACCAACAACCAACAACCGCCTTATGCCCCAGCGGCATAAGCTCAGCCCGCCGGATCATTTCTACGGACGTCTACAAGTCCATAAGCTGGCACTCTCCCGAATCCTGGCTGGGCGCATGAATCTGTATCCGCTGTTTGCCGACCTCAAGGGTCGACGCGTGCTGGTGATCGGTGCCGGCAATGTGGCCGAGCGCAAGATCGAGATGTTGCTGCGGGCCGGGGCTGAGGTTGATGTGGTGGCGACGCGGCTGTCGCCATTGCTGGCGCAATGCAGGCGCGACGGACGCTTGCAGCATCGGGCTTTGCAGTTCACGCCGCAGCAGCTCGACGGCGTCTGGCTGGTGGTGGCGGCGACCGACGACGTGGCCTTGAACCGGCGGGTGGCCGAGGCTGCAGGCCGGCGTCAGATCTGGGTCAATGTCGTCGATGACGCGCCGCTGTCCAGCTTTCAGGTGCCGGCCGTCATCGATCGTTCGCCGCTGATGATCGCAGTGTCTTCCGGCGGCAGCGCACCGATGCTGGCACGACTGGTGCGCGAACGCCTGGAACGCTGGCTGACGCCCTCGCTGGGATTGCTCGCCGGCCTGTTCGACCGTTGCCGCACGCGCATCCGCGCGGCCTTTCCCGATCTGGCACGGCGCCGCGCCTTCTACGATGAGTTGCTGCAGGGACAGGTTTCGGCCCTGGTCGATGCCGGGCGCGTGGCCGAGGCCGAACAGGAGCTGTTGCGTTCACTGGCCCAGCCTGCGTCCGCCCGCCGCGGACGGGTGATCCTGGTGGGTGCCGGACCGGGCGCCGCCGGCTTGCTGACACTGGATGCCCTGCGGGCGCTGCAGCAGGCCGATGTGATCCTGCACGATCAACTGGTCAGCGCCGAAGTGCTGGAGTTGGCACGCCGCGACGCCGAGCGCATCGCCGTCGGCAAGCACGGCCACGGTCACAGCACCGCCCAGGAAGATATCCATGGGCTGATGATCGAACACGCCCGCCGCGGTCAGGTCGTGGTCCGCCTGAAGGGCGGCGATCCCTTTGTGTTCGGCCGTGGCGGCGAGGAGCTCGAAGCACTGCGCGCAGCGGGCATAGCCTATGCCGTCGTGCCCGGGATCACGGCAGCGGTGGCCTGCGCCGCCTATGCCGGCATACCGCTGACGCACCGCGACCACGCCCAGTCGGTGCGGCTGGCCACGGCCCATTGCGCCCGCTCCATCGATACCCTGGATTGGCGGGCGCTGGCGGTCGAGCGCCAGACGCTGGCCTTGTACATGGCTGGCGCGCAGCTGGACACCGTGCGCCAGCGGCTGATCGAGCACGGTCGCAGTCCGTTGACGCCGGTGGCGCTGGTCGAGAATGGCTCGCGCCGCGATCAGCGGGTCATCGTCGGCACACTGGCGGAACTGCCGGAGCTGGCACGCGACCACCAGCTGAAGTCGCCGTCGCTGCTGTACATCGGCGAAGTGGCCGCACTGGCGACCGAACTCAGCTGGTTTGGTGCGGCGCCGATCGAGGGCCGGGTGGCTGTGCTGGCGGCAGCTGCGTAGGTAGGGGCCACGGGGCACGGCCCACCCCGGATTGCTGCCTCCGGATCAAGTCCGGGCTCTCCATGAATCCTTGTCCTAAGTCGTTGATGGTCAATCGGCTGGTGTAGGTTGGGCTAAGCGCAGCGTGCCCAACATCGGGCCCATCTGTTGGGCACGCAGCGCTTAACCCAACGGTCATGGCTGCGAGTCACTCGCAATCATGAAATTCGCTGGTGCCATGACCGTTGCATAGGGTTTCTTGCCTGACCCCTCCCCAGCCCGTCCGGCCCGGCGGCAAGCCGCCGCGCGTTCGCAGGCGCGGCCGGCATGCCGGCCAAGCGCGCCAGGCTCACCCCCGAACATCGGGGAGGGAGCGACAGCACTCGCCTGAACGACTTTCACGGCAACCTACGGTTCACGGCTCATGGGCAGCCGTAGCGCGGCTCTGTGGACGGCAAGGCGCAGGGCGCCTCGCGTGTGTCGATGGTCGCTCCATCAAACCCGGTCGACGCGAAGGACCCGGCCTACGCCAGCTGACGTAGGTCACGTTGACCCGCAGGGTCTACGTGACGCGGAGTACGCTTCCAGCCGTCACCTAGCCCGCTTTGCGGACAACCTGACCTACTTCGAGCATTCAACGAATGATCTGGTTCATCTCGAAAATTG
This sequence comes from Lysobacterales bacterium, assembly GCA_050250665.1. Taxonomy (GTDB): domain Bacteria; phylum Pseudomonadota; class Gammaproteobacteria; order Xanthomonadales; family SZUA-5; genus JADKFD01. Next base: position 3,945 of record JBFWOF010000058.1, read on the forward strand.
GCAGCAGGATGGCCAGCACCATGAACAGCACCAGCGCGCCCATGACCACGATCAGCAGTGGTTCGAGGATGGCGACGAAGGCACCCAGGGCGCCCTGCACCTGTTTTTCCTGCAGATCGGCGGCGTGATCGAGCATCGGTTCCAGTTCACCGCTCTTTTCGCCGCTGCCCACCAGTCGCGTCAGCAGCGGTGGAAAACGTCCGCTTTCGGCCAGCGCCCGGCTCAGGCTGCCACCCTCGCGCACCCGGGCGATGGCGGCGCTGATGGCTTCCCGCAGCGGCAGCAGGGTCAGCGTGGCTGAGCCCAGACGCAGCGCTTCCAGCAGCGGCACCGAAGCGGCGGTGGCAATCGACAGCGTGCGCGAAAAGCGCGCGGTGTCCTGGGCTCGCAGCAGTTTTCCGATCAGCGGCAGCCGCATCAGCAAGGCGTGCCAGCGGGTGCGGAAGGCCGGTCGCGCCAGCGCCAGTCTGAAGGCCACCAGGGCGCCGACGGCGGCGATCAGCAACCAGGGCCCGAAAGTGCGCACGAAGGCACTCATCGCCAGCAACATGCGCGTCGGCCAGGGCAGCTCGGTCTGCAGTTGTTCGAACACGCCGACCACCTGCGGCACCACATAGCCGAGCAGGCCGGCAACGATGGCGAAAGCGACCAGCGACAGCAGCGCCGGATAGATCAGGGCCGCGATCACACGCTGGCCGATCTGCTGGCGCTCTTCCAGGAATCCGGCCAGACGTTCGAGCACGCGATCGAGCTTGCCCGACTGCTCGCCAGCCGCCACCGCCGAGCGGTACAGCTCCGGGAAGCTCTCCGGGAAGTCGCCCAGACAATCGGCCAGCGTGCGGCCTTCCATCAACTTGGAACGCACCGCTACCAGCATGCGCTGGGCGCGGGCATCACCGCTCTGTTCGGCCAGCGCCGACAGCGCTTCGTCCAGCGGCAGGCCGGCACGCACCAGTGTCGCCCACTGCCGCGTCAGCACCGCCAGATCCGAGGCCGCGATGCCGCGTCCGAACAGCTCCTTGAACTCGCGTCGAGGCGCCTGCTCGCGAACCTCGGACATCTCCAGCGGCACCAGCCCTTGATCGCGCAGCACCTGACGCACGGCCTTGGGCGTGTCTCCCTGGAGCACGCCCTTGTGGGTGCGACCGGCCTGATCCAGCGCCTGGTATTCGAAAGCGGGCATCGGTGGTGGGCGTCAGCGGTTCGGCAACAGCTGCCAAGCATAGTCCAGTGGGCAGCCGCCGGTGTGCGCCGCCGGCGGGTACCCGCGTCGACACGCCGCATTCGCACGCACCGGCGCAATATGCCAGCATTGAATTCGACTCCACGCGGAACCCGAGCATGCCCAAGAAGTTGCCCGCAGCCGCCGCTGCCAGTGCGCCCGGCCCCGAGGCTCCGGCTTCGGAGCGCATCCGGGCGCGGATACTGGCCTCGGGCCAGCGTTTCCATGCCAACGACAATATTGCCGACTTCATCGAGCCGGGCGAACTGGATCAGTTGCTGGGCGAAGTGCAGCAGCAGATGGCCGGGGTGCTGCGCACCTTGGTGATCGACACCGACAGCGATCACAACACCCAGGACACCGCTCGCCGGGTGGCCAAGATGTACCTCAACGAGATCTTTCGCGGCCGCTACGTGGCGGCACCGGCGGTGACCGAGTTCCCCAATGTCGAGCAGTTGAACGAGCTGATGATTGTCGGCCCGATCACCGTGCGCAGCGCCTGTTCGCATCATTTCTGCCCGATCCTCGGCAAGGTCTGGATCGGAGTGATGCCCAACGAGCATTCCAATCTGATCGGACTGTCCAAGTACGCGCGCCTGACCGAATGGGTGATGAGCCGGCCGCAGATCCAGGAGGAGGCCGTGACCCAGTTGTCCAGCCTGCTCTACGACATGATGCAGCCCGACGGTCTGGCGCTGGTGATGGAAGCCGATCACTTCTGCATGCACTGGCGTGGGGTCAAGGACATGGACTCGAAGATGATCAACAGCGTCATGCGTGGCTCATTCCTCAAGGACGCCAATCTGCGTCGGGAATTCCTGAGCCTGCTCAACCGCAACAAATCCTGAGGTTATCGTCATGTTGGTTCGTTTGCTGTACGCCAGTCGCACCAGTGCCAAGCTCACGCCGAAAATGATCGAAGCCATCCTGGCCTCGTCACGCAAGCACAATCCCGAGAGCGGCATCACCGGCATCCTCTGCCACGGTGGCGATGTCTTTCTTCAGGTGCTCGAAGGTGGTCGCGACGCCGTCAACGCGCTGTACAACCAGATCACCCGCGATCCGCGCCATGAGCATGTGGTGATCCTGCACTACGAAGAGGTGACCGAGCGCCGCTTTGCCGGCTGGACCATGGGCCAGGTCAATCTCGCCAAGATCAATCCCTCGCTGCTGCTGAAGTATTCCGAGCGCGCGGTGCTGGATCCGTTTGCGGTGTCGGGCAAGGTCTCGATGGCGCTGCTGGAAGAGCTGATCGCCACCGCCTCGATCCTGGGCCGCGCCGCCTGCCACAGCGGCGGCGAGGGCTGAGCCCGGGACTTTGTCCCGCCAGTATTGCTTTCGTTACAATTTGGGCCTAACGTGCCGGCTGGAGACCGCAGCGAGAGAACCCAGCCATGCGTTTTCGGATGATTCTGGCAACCATGATCGGACTGGCGGCTTCCCCCGCCTATGCGCAGGTGCTGGGCTTTGATGGCGATGGTTTCGAAGCCTGTCCGCGTCAGGTGCTGAGCATCAGCACGACCAGCAACTGGGCCAGCCAGTTTGGGCCTTTTCCTTCGGTCTTGGGTGTGCATCGCATCCTGGTGCCGTCGAGTGGCAGCAGCGTTTTCGCTTTTCAAGCACCGATGGCGCCACAAAGCGGCACACTGCAGGTACAGAACGACGTCGATGTCACCGGCGCATTCGTGATCAGCCTCTCGCGCTGTTCGTCGGTATACTCCAGCAACCCGCCCTCCTGTATCGCCGGGCCTGCCGCCGTGAATGCCCTGGATTTCACGACCGATCCCAATGGCCAGGGATGTCGGCTTGAACCCGGCCAGACCTATTTCTTCAACATTACTTTTGGTGTTGAGGCCGCCCCGGTCAACGGGCAACCCTGGTGCGGTGGCTTCTCCTGCGGGGTCCGCATCAATTCGCTGCTGAGATAGGCGAAACGTAGCTCGACTCGTGCACGGGGCATTGCGGCCACGAAGGAAGGCTGTGGCTACAGGCGCGATGGTCCTGCCGTCACGTAGGCCCTTCGGGCCAACGTGACCTACTTCAAAGCGCGCTGCGAACCGGCTTCTGCGTGCCCTCGTTCGCGTCAGCGAATCCACCCCGGCGCGGCCAGGCCGAGGGCGCGATAGCGCTCGTTGGCACCGCTGGCGTAATCGGCGGCATCGCGGTCCCGTCCCTGGACGCGAGCGATGACACTGCGCAGCAGCAGCAGATCGGCGGCTTCATCCAGATTCTTGAGTCCATTCTGCTCCAGACTCACATAGGCCTGTGCCAGCTGCAGCTCGGTCTGCGCGGCATCGGCACCCTGCTTCCAGTCGGCAAAAGCCGCCAGCGCACCGGCGTAGGTTGCCAGCGGATGTGGATCGCTGGCATTCGCCTGCAGGTTTTGCACTGCTTGTCGCAGCGTGATTGCCGCCTGCTGCCACTGCTGCGTTCGCAGTTGCGTGGCGCCAAGTTCATAGCGGTACTCACCCAGCCTCGGCTCATCGGCAGTGGCCGTGTCCAGCAGTGCCTGCAAACCTGCCTTCGCGGTACCGAGTTCACCTTGGTAGCGACTCAGGATGGCGCGGCCGAAGGCAGTGTCGCGATGGTCGGGATGATTCTCCGGCAGATTCTGGCGACGCAGGCTGTCGGCGCGCTGCAAGGCTGCTTCAGCCAGATCCAGCTCACCGCTACGCGCCAGCAACAGGGCCCGACCGCGTTCAACGCCAGCGGCACGGGCGCTGTTGCCCAGACCGCCGGCCTGCAGCAGCTGCAGGCAGCGATCGTAGGCCGCCAGCGCCTCAGGAACACGATCCATCCGGTTCAGGGCGACAGCCAGATTGTTGTAGTCCACGGCCAGGCCCGGATCATCTCCGCCGAGCAGCTCCATGCGCTCGGCCAGCCGCGCCTGGGTGTTCGCCAGCGACTCCGCCCAGCGCCCGCGCAGGGCCAGGAGGTGATCGAGTACGGTGCGGTTCTGCAGCCGCATCAAACGATGGTCGCCCGGCAGCTGATCAAGAATGGCCATGGATTCGCGGATGGCGGCCTCGGCGCCAGCCAGATCGCCGGTCTTGCGCCGCGCCAGTCCCAGATTGTTGAGCACCGAGGCCATCAGCTGCGTCGGTTGCGGGTATAGCGCCGCCAGCTGGGCTCGTCCGGCTTCGGCCAGTGCCAGGCCTTCGCGGGTTTGGCCAAGTTCGATCAGCGACTGGCCGATGACCACGCGCAGCTCGCCCTGGGCCGCGGGCTCGCTGCTCAGTTCGCTGTCCACGCGTTCGGCCATGGTCAGCATCAGATCATCCACGGTCAGGCGCTTGCCGGCCCGATGCAATCCGGCCAGATCCAGACTGCGCACCAGAAAATCCTTGGTCGCCTCGGAGCGCGCGTACTCGCGCTCGACCTGCAGCCGCGCCTGCTTGGCCTCGCGCGCCGATTCGATGGCGCGCTCACCCTGCCACACGGCCAGACCCAGGCCAACCAGCAGACCGGTCACGGCAACGCTGGCGGCGAGCACACCCAGGCGATGGCGACTGACGAATTTGCGCAAACGATAGGTACGGCTGTCGCGCCGAGCCCGGATCGGACGCCCGGCCAGATAGTGGCCGATGTCCTCGGCCAGCATGGCTGCCGAGCCATAACGGCGCTCGGCTTCCGGATGGATGGCTTTCAGGATCAGGGTGTCGAGATCGCCGCGCAGCCGCCGCGACCAGCCCACGCGTTCGCACAGCGGTGGCACTTCACCCTGCTGTTCGATCTCAGCAGCGGCCAGACTGGGACGGGTGGCGCGCTCGCCGGTGATTTCCTGGGCCAGCATCTCCATCCGACCGCTGCGGCGATGCGGCAAGCGGCCCACGCAGAGCTCGTACAGCAACACGCCCAGGCCATAGACATCGGCGGCCACGCCCACGTCCTCGCCGCGCACCTGCTCGGGCGCGGCATAGGCCGGCGACAGCACGCGCACGCCGGTGGCCGTGACCACCAGTTCATCGGTGTCATCGCCGAGCACCTTGGCGATGCCGAAATCGAGCAGATGCGGCTGACCTTCGTCATCGACCAGCACATTGCTGGGCTTGAGATCGCGATGCACGATCAGCTGCCGATGGGCGTAGTCGACCACCCGGGCGATCGCCGCCATCAGCTGCAGACGGGCTTCCAGACTGAGTCCCACCCGGCGCGCATAGGTGGTCAGCGGTTCGCCGCAGATGTAATCCATGGCCAGAAAGGGTCGGCCATCGGCAGTGATGCCGGCATCCAGCAGGGTGGCGATGGCCGGGTGGTTGAGCCGCGCCAGAATCCGGCGCTCCTGCAGGAAACGTTGCAACAGCGCTTCGGAGTCCATGCCGCGCTTGAGCAGCTTGACTGCGGCGGTCTGCACCACATCGCCCTGATGGCGTTCGGCCAGCCAGACCTCACCCATGCCACCGCGGCCGAGCAGCCGCTGCACCTTCCAGCAGGGACCGAATTCGGGCGTGGCTTCGGCCGCCACCGGGGCCAGCACTTCCTCGCGCTGTTCCAGTACGCCCAGAGTGCGGGCGTCAGCCACCAGCATGGCCCGCACCTCGGCCGCCAGCGTGGGATCCTTCTGCGCGATTTCGGCCAGCGCGATTTCCTGAGCCGCCGGCGACAGATCGATCAGCTGGTCGAAATGCGCCGACACTGCCAGCCAGCGCTGGGCCTTGGGGTCAGTGCTCATGGCGCCACGCTGCCAGCAGCGCCCGGAGTGGCGATTCAGCTATCGGGCAGATCGGGAGTATCGAGTTCACCATTGTCGGTGAGTGCCTGATAGAGGAAGGCGCGGGCGCGGCGCCAGTCGCGCTTGAGCGTGCGCTCGGAAACGTCCAGCAGCGGCGCGATTTCCGACAGCTCCAGACCGCCGAAGAAGCGCATCTCCACCACCTGCGCCAGGCGGCCATCGAGCGCCGCGAGTTGATCCAGCGCCTGATTCAGGGCCAGCAGCTCATCATCATGGCCATTGGCGCTGACCTCCAGCGCCACGCCTTCGAGCGTTTGTGCGCGGACGCCGCCACCGCGACGTTCGGCCATGCGCTCGCGAGCACGGTCGATCAGAATCTGGCGCATCGCCCGCGCTGCCGTGGCAAAGAAATGCTGGCGGTCATTGAACTCGGTGGAGGCCCGCGAGAGCTTGAAGAAAGCCTCGTGCACCAGCGAGGTGGCGCCGCCATGTTCACGGTCACCGCGCAGCTGGCGCTCGGCCAGCCGATGCAGTTCGCGATAGACGTGCGCATATAGCCGCTCCTGGGCATGCGCATCGCCTTTGCGCGCATCCACCAGTAGCAGCGTGATTTCTTCAGTCGGCGCGGTCACGGGTTCCATCCGTGCATTGTCGTGGATTTTTGCCGCAAGCGGGAGGCCGAAGCGGTCCCGGCTACCGCTGATTGGCAAATTTCCTCGGTGCCGAAAGCAGCAAGCAACTCGCCGCCGCCGCCGACAAAGCGCGATACTGCGAATTCCTGCTCTGCCACATAACGCCATGGCCCTGATCGCAACCGACCCGGACGCACCGGAATTCAGCCGTCGCCACGTCAATCTGGCGGACGCCCGGATGGGCGCGCAGGCACTGATGGCCAGTGACGATTTCTTTGCCGACAAGTCGCGCATGCTGGATCCGGATCCGCCGCAGTTCATTCCCGGCAAATACGATGACAACGGCAAATGGATGGATGGCTGGGAAAGCCGGCGCAAGCGCGGGCCCGGGCACGACTGGTGCGTGGTTCGTCTGGCGCGTCCCGGCGTGATCGTCGGCGTGGATCTGGACACCACCCACTTCACCGGCAACTATCCCCCGGCGGCCTCGCTGGAGGGCTGTGATCGCAGCGACAGCGACGATGGCGTGCACGGCAACTGGTTCCCGCTGCTGTCCGCGGTCAACCTGCGCGGCAACAGCCATCACTACCATTCGGTCAATGTCGCCCGTCGCTGCACCCATGTGCGCGTCAATCTGTATCCGGACGGCGGTCTGGCGCGCCTGCGTCTGTATGGGGTGCCCGAAATCGATGCCAGTGCGACCGACAGCGAGGGTCTGATCGATCTGGTCGCGGCGCTCAACGGTGGCACCGTGGTCGCCGCCAACAACCAGCATTTCGGACTCGCCAGCAATCTGCTGCGTCCCGGACGCGGCATCAACATGGGCGATGGCTGGGAAACCCGGCGCCGACGCGAACCGGGCAACGACTGGTGCGTGCTGGCGCTGGCCAAGCCCGGCGTGATCAGCGCCATCGAAGTGGACACCTGCCACTTCAAGGGCAACTACCCGGATCGCTGTTCGATCCAGGCCATGCTGGTCGCCGGCGGCACACCCGAGTCACTGGTCACGCAATCGATGTTCTGGCCGCTGCTGCTGCCGGAGCAGGCTCTGACCATGGATCACCAGCACTACTACCGCAAGGAAATCCTGGCGCACACGCCGGTCAGCCATGTGCGCTTCAACATCCACCCCGACGGTGGCGTCTCCCGCCTGCGCCTGCGCGGACGCGTCGCGGCAACGTAGGTCACGTTGTCCGCGCAGCGGGCTACGCGACAAGGAGTCGCCTAGCGCCAGGTTCGGACCGTAACGCTTCATCGCGTCACGTAGCGCCGATGGCGCAACGTGACCTACGCCCCGTCGTTGCCGTAGCCTTTGATGTGCCCTCGCCCAAACCCGGATCCCGCCGATGCCGCAACTGCAGATCGAAGCGCTGACGCCCGAGGCTTTTGCCGACTTCGGCGCTGTCATCAGCGCCGATGCGGCGCGCGAGGTCTATGCCATCAATCAGGGTACGACCCAGCGCTTCCATGCGCTGGCGACGGTGGATCTGGAGGGCGGCCAGGCCGCCATCAGTCTGGGCCGCGCCCAGCCGGTGAGCCTGCCGCTGCAGATCCGGCTGCTGGAACGTCACCCGCTCGGCAGCCAGGCTTTCATCCCCCTGGCCGGCACCCGCTTCCTGATCGTGGTCGCGGCCAGTCCCGAGAACCCGCCACGCGCCTTTCTGGCCGACCGCGGTCAGGGCATCCAGTACCATCGCGGCTGCTGGCACCACCCGCTGCTGGCCCTCGACCAGGGCGGCGATTTCCTCATCGTCGATCGCATCGGACCGGGCAACAACTGCGAGGAAGTGCAGATCGCCCAGCCCTGGCAGATCAGCGCGCTACCCTTGTAGGAGCGCCCTCGCGGCGCGACCGGACTGGTCGCGAACATCGCAGACCGACGCGGCTGGTTGGCAGAAGCAGGACGCAGAGCACACAGAGAAGAAGCAGAGAGAACGCAGAGAAGAGCTTTCGATGCGAGGTCAGCTGTACTCCGTGTACTTTCTGCTTTTCCTCTGTGTGCTCTGCGTCCTGCTTCAGGCAACGGCTCCCCTGCAACTCCCGGTTTTCGCGATGGCGCGTGGCACCGCGATCGCGACGCAAGGTCGCTCCTACCTGGGACGGGCTTCGTACCAGCGGGCGATCTGCACGCGTTCGGTGTCGCTGAGCTGGGTCAGATTGCCGGGCGGCATGATCTTCAGCTGCACCACCTGGGAGTAGATCTTGTCGGCGCGGGCTTCGATCTGGGCTTCGCTTTCGAGTACGGCGCCGAGCGGCGCGCTGGCCATCAACGTCGGCTGCTGGGCATGACACTGTATACAGCGCTGAGCCAGGATGGCGCGGATGCTGGCGGTATCGGGAGCGACCGTGGTCGGCTGGTCGGACACGGTCGGGGTGTCGTCATAGTGCGGCGTCGGCGCGTAATCCATCGCTCTGGGCTTGGGCGCCAGCCAGGCAAAGGTGGCCAGCAACACCAGCCCGCCGGCCACCAGCAGCCACCAGGCGCGGCCGCCGCTGTGCCAGAGCACGAAGAACTGGCGGATCAGCGCGCCGGCGGTCATGAACAGCGCCAGCACGATCCATGCGTGCTCGTGTGCATGCGCCGGGGCGTAGTGGATGGACAGCATCGCGAACACCACCGGCAGGGTGAAGTAGGTGTTGTGCACCGAGCGCTGTTTGCCCTGCTTGCCGGGCAGCGGATCCGGGGTTTCGCCGCGGGCCAGCGCCGCGACCATGCGTTTCTGCCCGGGAATGATGATGAAGAAGACGTTGGCCGTCATGATCGTGGCCATGGTGGCCCCGACCAGCAGAAAGGCGGCGCGTCCGCTGAACAGATGAGTGGCGGCATAGCACAGACCCAGCACCAGCAGGCCCACGATCAGGCCCAGCAGCTGGTCGCGAAAACCGATGGCGCGACAGAGCAGGTCATAGACAATCCAGCCGCCGGCCAGAAAGGCCAGCGCCAGGGCGATCGCCTGCGCCGGACTCAGCGCCGCCACCGCCGGATCGATCAGATAGATGCCCGGTTGCGCCAGATAGACCACGCTGAGCAGGGCGAAACCGCTGAGCCAGGTGGTGTAGGACTTCCACTTCGACCAGTGCAGGTCCTCGGGCATCTGTGGCGGCGACACCAGGTATTTCTGCTTGTGGTAGAAACCGCCGCCGTGCACCGACCAGAGCTCGCCGAACACGCCCGGAGCCCCTTGCCTGGGCGGCTTGAGGGCGCGATCGAGCATGACGAAATAGAAGGACTCGCCGATCCACGCGATCGCCGCCACCACGTGCAGCCAGCGCAGCAGGAAGGATGCCGCCTCGATCCAGAAATCGGCCATGGTCAGCTGCCGCGGTAGGTGCTGTAGCTGTACGGCGACACCAGCAAGGGCACGTGGTAGTGGGCGCCCGCATCGGCAATGCCGAAGCGCAGGGTCACGACATCGATGAATCGCGGTTGCGGCAGATCCAGGCCCAGGGCCGCGAAATAGTCGCCGGCGGCGAAATCCAGCTCGTAGACACCGGCCACCAGGGCGGCGTCGGCCAGCAAGGGTTGGTCGCAGCGGCCGTCGGCATTGGTGCGGTACTCGCCGAGAGCGACGCGGCGCTCACCGTCGAGACGGGACAGTCGCAAGCGGATGCCGGCGCCGGGACAACCGTGTGCGGTATCGAGGACGTGGGTGGTCAATCGGCCCATGGCCCAGCCATTTTCTTTTTGGGGGGCGCGATAGTGACCGCAGACGGCGTTTTGGGCAATCGCTGCTGGCGTAGATCAAGGGTGTGCGGCGCAGGCCCGTTCCCCGGCACATGCGGCGCGCAGAATCGCCGGGAAGCCGCTGCGCGGCACTCTCGGCCTACGTCCAATCCGCTGCATCACCAAAGCCCAGGGCAAACCCCGGGAGCCCCGATTCAGTCGGCTCTAGGTGCGGTGCTGACCATCTCGACCTGGCGCAGATTGATCCAGTTCTCGCCGCCGCTGGTGCGGGAGGTCACCCGAACCCAGCATTGGGCGCGATCGATCTTCTCCACCTTGCCGAACACGATCCCATCCTTGGCGGCGGCGATGAAGAAGCTGGCATGGACGCCTTCCTTGAGGTTCGGTGGCATCGGGCAATCGGCAAGCGCAGTGCCGGCGGCCATCGCCAGCGCCAGCATGGCGCCCGCTTGCTGCAGAAGCTTGTACGGGTTCATCAGCGCTACTCCGTGAGATCGGTCCGTAGCCAGCATGGGACCATTGGCCCCGGGCCGACTTGACCGACGTCAGTGACTTCCTGCTGCTCTGACCGCGAACATGGGCCACCCAGTTACTCGAATCAGCCGCCATGAGTGTCGCCGCTGCAAGTCCCTTCAGCGCCAATGAACTGGCGCGCGTCGTCGCCGCTGCGCCGCATCGTTTGCTGTTTCTGGGCGGGGCCACGGCGCTGTTGCTGTCGATGCTCTGGTGGTCGATGTGGCTGACGATGCAGCGCTTTGGTGGGCCGCCGATGCCGCAGCCCGCATTGCCCGCGGGCTGGGCCCATGCCATCGCCATGCAGTACCAGGCGCTGCCGATGTTCATGTTCGGCTTTCTGCTGACGGTGTTTCCGCGCTGGATGGGGCTGCAGCCTTATACGGTCGGGCAATACGTGCCGGTCGGCGCCTGCCTGTTCCTCGGCTATGTGCTGCTGCATCTGGGACTGCTGGGCTGGCCCACCCTGGTGCACCTGGGACTGGTGCTCAGCATCGTCGGCTGGCTGATCGGCTGGAGTCTGCTGGCAGCCTTGCTGTGGCGCGACGGTGGGCGCACCTGGCATGCCATCAGCTGCTGGATCGCGCTGAGCATGGGCCTGTTCGGACTGCTGTTGACCGCCCGCTATCTGCATGGTGCCGATGCCATCGAGCTTTTCGGCGCCATCAAGATCGGCACCTTCGGCCTGCTGCTGCCGATCTTCCTGACCGTCTGTCACCGCATGCTGCCCTTCTTCTCGCAGGGGGTGATCGTCGGCTACCGCAGCTATCGCCCGGCCTGGGTGCTGGTGGCGCTGCTGGCGCTGGTGTACACCCATCTGTTGCTGGAACTGGCACATGCCTACGCCTGGCTGTGGTGGGTCGATGCCCCTATAGCCGCGCTCACGGCCTGGCTGGTATGGCGCTGGCAGTTCTGGGCGACCCGCAAGGTGCGGCTGCTGTGGGTGCTGCATCTGGCTTTCGCCTGGCTGCCGGTCGCATTCACGCTGTATGCGGCGCAAAGCCTGTGGTTTGCGATCAGCGGCCAGTTCCTGCTCGGTCGCGCGCCGGTGCATGTGCTCACGGTGGGCTTCTTCGGCAGCATGGTGTTGGCCATGGTCACCCGCGTGACTCAGGGGCACTCCGGCCGTCCGCTGGAGATGGGCACCATCCCCTGGATCTGCTTTCTGCTGCTGCAGTTGGTGGTGCTGCTCCGGGTGGCCGCAGAACTGCTGCCCGATGCCGGCGCCTGGCTGGCCGTAGCCGCCTGGGCCTGGGTGCTGGCCCTGTTGCCCTGGGTACTGCGTTCGGCCTGGATCTATCTCAGCCCGCGAATCGATGGCAGAGCGGGTTAGGCAGGCAGCAGCCTCACCGCCTGCAGCAGCAGAAAGCGCAACCGGTCTATCGCATGATCGAGTCCCGGGTCGGGCATCAGCTGGCGCGCCCGGTCTATCGACTCCATGGCGCTGTTGAGCGCCTCCAGATAGGTCTGCAGATCCTTCGAATCCATGCTCAAGGTTCGCTCCGATGCCTGCCGCCCATCCTCCATAGCCGGCGCCGCCGTAGTCATTGATTTCAATCAGGCGCAGTCCGGATTCAGCGCACTCGCGCTATCGTGAACCTGGTCGAAGGAACTGAACGCCATGTTGCCGCTCCCGCCGATTCCAGCTCCCGAAAAGCTGGAAGCTGGTCATCGAAACGCCGCCCTGAGCCGGCCACCGCCAACGCCGGCGGACACCAGCCAGCTGTTGCCGCCGCCGGCCATGGCTGCGCCTGCAGCGCCGCAGCAGCCGCATCAGGTGCCCGGCCCGCGCGGGCCGCGCAGCGACCCCTATTACTGGCTGCGCGACGACAGCCGCAGTCGCCCGCAGGTGCTGGCGCATCTGCGCGCCGAGCAGACCTATTTCGATGCCGCCCTGGCCCCGCTGAGACCGCTGCAGCAGCGGCTGCTGGCCGAAATCCGCTCGCGCGTGCAGGAAGACGACTGCGGTGTACCGGCCTATTCGGATGGCTACTGGTACTACCGGCGCTTCGAGCGCGGTCAGCAGTATCCGCTGCATGCCCGCCGCCGCGGAAGCATGGACGCACCCGAAGAAATCCTGCTCGACTGCAACGAACGGGCGCGCGGACATGGCTACTACCACGCCGCCGCAGTCGTGGTCAGCGAGGACGGCCAGACCATGGCCGTGGCCGAAGACATGCTCGGCCGTTATCTGCACACGCTGCGTTTCAAGGATCTGGTCAGCGGCATCTGGCTGCCCGACGAGATCCACGGCGTGGCCTCGGACATCGTCTTTGCCAACGACCATCGGACCGTCTTTGTGGTGGAGAAAGACCCGGTCACGCTGCGGCCCTATCGGGTCAAGCGCCATCGGCTGGGGACAGCGGCGGCGCTGGACGTGGTGGTGCACGAGGAGCTCGATCCCGGTTTTCAGGCCAGCATCAGCCGCAGCAAATCCGATCGTTATGTCTGGATCGAGTTGCGCAGCACGCTCAGCAGCGAAATGCGGATGATCCCGGCCAGCGAGCCGACGGCCGAATTTCAGGTGTACTGGCCGCGCCAACGGGGTCATCAGTACCGGGTGCGCGATGCCGGCAGCTGTTTCGTGATCCGCAGCAATCGAGATGCGCCGAATTTCCAGCTGTGGATGGCGCCGACCACGGTTCCGGCCAATCCCGAGCAGTTCCAGCTATTGCTGGCGCATCGTGATGAAGCGCTGCTGGTCGATTTTGAGGTGTTTGCCGATCGTGTCGCGGTGGCGGAGCGTTCCGGCGGATTGCAGAAGATCCGGGTGCTACCGCTGCAGGGTGGCGAGGGCGAATTGCTGGTCGCCGACGAGGCAGCCTACGCGATGACGCTGGAGCACACGCCGGATCTGCACCGCGGACGGCTGCGTTATCGCTACACCTCGATGGCCACGCCGGCCAGCCTGTATGAACTCGACTTTGCCACCGGCATCACCGAACTGCTGCGGCAGGAGCCGATCCTCGGTGGCTTCGATCCCGATCACTACCGCACCGAATTCCGCCACGCCAGCGCCCGCGACGGCGCTCAGGTGCCGGTGTGGCTGCTCTACCACCGCGACACCGCGCTCGATGGCAGCGCACCGGTGTACCAGAGCGCCTATGGCTCCTACGGCGACAGCATCGATCCGGAGTTTCGTTCCAGCGTCATCTCGCTGGTGGATCGCGGCTTCATCTATGCCATCGCCGCCATCCGTGGCGGCCAGGAACTGGGCCGGCAGTGGTACGAAGACGGCAAGCTGCTGAACAAGAAGAACACCTTCCACGATTTCGTCGACGTCACCGACTTCCTGGTTCAGGCCGGCTACGCCGCGCCCGACAAGGTCTTTGCCATGGGCGGCAGCGCGGGGGGTCTGTTGATGGGCGCGGTCGTCAACGAGGCGCCGGATCGCTATCGCGGCATCATCGCCCACGTGCCTTTTGTCGACGTGGTCACGACCATGCTCGATCCCGGCATTCCGCTGACCTGTGCTGAATTCGACGAATGGGGCAATCCGGCCGATCCGGTCTATTACGACTACATGCTGTCCTATTCGCCCTACGATCAGGTGCGCGCCCAGGCCTATCCGGCGATGATGGTGACCACCGCCCTGCACGACAGCCAGGTGCAGTATTTCGAAGCCGCCAAATGGGTTGCGCGGCTGCGCGAGCGCAAGACCGACAACAATCTGTTGCTGCTCAAGGTCGACGAACACGCCTGCCACGATGGCCGCTCCGGTCGATTCGACCGCCTGGCTGATATCGCCGAGGAGTTTGCGTTCTTGCTGGGATTGCTCGGCGAGCGTTAGGCCGGTTTTTGTGGGTCCAGACAAGTCTGGACCCACGACAGGCGGTAGCGCGGCTCCGGCGCGCATGGGTTTGGGACAGTGCCTATCGGGTGTTCGCGCCGGCGGCCGCGGCTCTGTGGACCACAAGGCGCCGGGCGCCTCGCGTATGCGGCCTGCGGCTCGTGTGAGCGATGTCGACGCGAAGGACCCGGCCTACGCTCTCGAGGTGCACGAAGCACCGCCGCAGCGCCACAGCGGTAGCGCGGCTCCGGCGCGCAAGGGTTTGGAGCAGTGCCTATCGGGTGTTCGCGCCGGCGGCCGCGGCTCTGTGGTCCACAAGGCGCCGGGCGCCTCGCGTATGCGGCCTGAGGCTCGGGCGAGCGATGTCGACGCGAAGGACCCGGCCTACGCTCTCGAGGTGCACGAAGCAGCGCCGCAGCGCGGCGGCCTTGAGGAGGGACGCGCGCCTGCGCGGCCGCTCTTGATCTTCGGGTTGTACTGGACCCACTACAGCGGTAGCGCGGCTCCGGCGCGCATGGGTTTGGGACAGTGCCTTTCGGGTGTTCGCGCCGGCGGCCGCGGCTCTGTGGTCCACAAGGCGCCGGGCGCCTCGCGTATGTGGCCCGCGGCTCGGGTGAGCGATGTCGACGCGAAGGACCCGGCCTACGCTTTCGGGCACCACAAAGCAGCGCCGCAGCGCGGCGCCCTCCCGAAGTGCGGCTTCAAAGTGCCCCGTGCCAAGCGCCGACCAAGCGCCTATCGTTCGGGCCTCTGGCTGTTCCGGCCCTGACGATATTGACCCATGCACGCCGCGAGACTGAATTCGGCCCGAGCCATCGCCCTCACCCTGCTGCTGACGTTGCTGCTGGCGCTGTCTTTCCAGGGCACACGCGGGCTCTGGGGTCCGGATGAAGGCCGCTACAGCAATATCGCCCTGCAGATGCTGGAAACCGGTGACTGGGTCACGCCGCGGCGGCATCCGGAGCACACCCATTTCGCCAAGCCGCCGCTGACCTACTGGGCCATCGCCAGCAGCGTCCAGCTGTTCGGCTACCACGAATCCTCGCTGCGCCTGCCCAATGCGCTGGGGCTGATCGGCACCGTGCTGCTGCTGATTCTGCTCGGCCGCCGCTTGGTGCCCAGCGCGCCGTGGTTGCCAGGTTTGCTGTTCGCCACCAGCTTCGTGCCTTTTGCGGCCGGCAATCTGATCAATACCGACTACCTGCTGACGCTGTTCGAGACCCTGGCCGTCTACGGTTTCGTGCGCCTATGGCAGGCCGACAGCGCGCGTGAGGCGGGTACCGGGCGGTTGTGGTTATGGATCGGCTTCGGCCTGGCCTTTCTGACCAAGGGTCCGCCGGGCCTGCTGCCGCTGCTGCCCATGCTGGTCTGGCGCTGGATGCAGCCGGCACCGCGGCTGCAGCTGGTCGATCTGCGGGCGCTGGCACTGTTTCTGCTGATTGCCATGCCCTGGTATGTGCTGGTGGTCATCAAGCACGAGGGTCTGCTCGGTTATTTCCTCGGCTATGAAGTCGTGGGCCGGGTGTTCACCGATGTCCACGACCGCAATTCCAGCTGGATGGGCTTGCTCGAAACCTATCTGCCGGTGCTGCTGCTGGGCTTGCTGCCGTGGTCGGTGTTTCTGCTCGGCCGCACCGGCGGCCTCTGGCGCCAGCGTGGGCAGCTGCGCCAGTGGTGGCAGGCGCGTGCGGCCGAGGATCGCTGGCTGCTGATCTGGTTCGCGCTGCCGGTGCTGATCTTCTTGTGCGTGCGCTCGCGCCTGCCGCTGTACCTGCTGCCCTCGCTGGTGCCGGCCACACTGCTGATTGCCCGCCGACTGACCCCGCTGACGCCGGCCCGCGCGCGCCGTGTGGCCTGGATTGCGGCCATCAGCGCCGTCATTCTGCTGGCGCTGAAAGGCTACGCGCCAGGCGCGATGCCGCACTCCAAGGACGCCCGCGAGCTGGCGCAGCTGGTCGGCACCCACTGGGATCACCAGCCCAGCGAGATCGTGTTCATTGAGGAATCGGCCAACTACGGCCTGCGCTTCTATCTGGGCGTGCCGGTCGAACGCGTCAGCCTGAGTCCACGCAGCGATCCGGCCTATGACAGCACGCTCGCCAGCGAACTCAACGAGGACGAAAGCCGGGTCTGGATCACCACCGAGAACCGCGTCCAGCGGGTCGAGACCGCCGTGGCGCCGCTGGGTTACCGCTATCAGGTCTACGCCAAGCTGGATCGTTTTGTGCTGGGCCGGATGCAGGCACTGCCGTAGGAGCGAGCTCGCGTCGCGACCGGGCTTGCCGCAGATTGTCACCAGAAGCGGGTCGCAAAGGACGCGAAGGAAAAGCAGAAAGGTCGCGAAGGGGGTTTGGATCAGGAAGCCCTCCGGTACACCTGAGGCTCCAATCCTTGAATGGCGGGTGGCTGGAGCAGTCGGGTTGGTCTGAAGCGGATGGCCAGCCAGGCTCTCCATCAGCAACCGCCTTTCTTGCTTGCTCTTCTTTCTGCTTTTCCTTCGCGTCCTTCGCGTCCTGCCTTTGCTCGGTATTCCTGTCAGATCCGTCGCTCTGGAGGGCGCCGCGCCGCGGCGCCGCTTTGCCTTGCTCGGAGACGTTACCCGAGGATCAAGAGCGGCCGCGCAGGCGCGCGTCCCTCCGCAAAGCCGCTCCGAGCCAGTGATGTCGATCATTGCCCGTTTGCAGGTTCGGGATGTAACAGGTGGCCCGCAATAATCGTCTTTCCAGAACATCTCGAAGATGACAGCGCTCTTCTTCGTGATCTCTCTGCTTTTCCTTTGCGTTCTCTGCGTCCGGCTTCTGGCCACCACCCGCCTCAGGACTGGATCGTCGCCTAGCCGGTCGCGTCGCCCAGTCGCCCTCAGGTCGGCTCGGCGCCGCGACCGATGGCAACGACGCCGGTACGTGACAGTTCGACCAGACCGATCGGGATCATCATCTCGACGAAGGCGTCGATCTTGACCGGGGTGCCGGTCAGCTCGAACACGAAACTCTGCGGCGAGATGTCGATCACCCGGGCGCGGAAAACTTCGGCCAGGCGCAGGGCCTCGGCGCGCTGATCACCGGTGGCGGCAATCTTCACCAGCGCCATTTCACGCTCCAGACCGGGCTTGTCCAGCGCCAGATCCACCACCCGATGCACCGGCACCAGGCGGCCGAGCTGGGCCTTGATCTGCTCGATCACATCGGCAGTGCCGGAAGTGACGATGGTGATGCGCGAGGTGTGCTTCTGGTGGTCGGTCTCGGCCACGGTCAGCGACTCGATGTTGTAGCCACGGCCGGAAAACAGACTCACCACCCGCGCCAGCGCGCCCACTTCGTTGTCGACAATGATCGACAGCGTGGCTTTGGCAGGCCGGGAGGCGGCATCGACCATGAAGTATGCGGAGGCGGGTTGAGTCATGGGGTTCTCGTCAGGTTGTCGGCTTGTCGCGAAAGCGTGGCTGGCGGTTTGTCTTGGTAAAACGTTAAACGTAAAACGTCAATTTCGAAGCTGGCACGTCTGGAGTTCAGGGCGGAATCGGTAAAACGTGAAACGTAAAACGTCAATTTCGAAGCTGGCACGTCTGGCATCCAAGGCAGAGTGCTTCCGTCCGCTGAGCATTTGGCCGAGTTGATCATGCCGCGCTCCAATTGACGTTTCACGTTTTACGTTTCACCGTCTGAGCGCGCGCCTCCGGCGCGCGCTCAGACCAGCATCTTCCCCGCCTCCGACACGCCGGCGCCTTCGACGGCGTCGGGCAGGATCATCTCGTCGTGGGCGGCGCCGGACGGGATCATCGGGTAGCAGTTTTCGAGCTTGTCGACGACGCAGTCGAAGATCACCGGACCGTCGTAATCGATCATCTCCAGAATCTTGGCGTCGAGTTCATCGGGCTTGATGGCGCGGATGCCCTTGCCGCCGTAGGCCTCGGCCAGCTTGACGAAATCGGGCAGCGCCTCGGAGTAGGAATGGGCGTAGCGGCCGCCGTGCAGCAGTTGCTGCCACTGGCGCACCATGCCCATGTACTCGTTGTTGAGGATGAAGATCTTGATCGGCAGCCGGTACTGCACCGCCGTGGAGATCTCCTGCATGGTCATCTGCACGCTGGCTTCGCCGGCGATGTCGATGACCAGCGCATCCGGATGCGCCACCTGCACACCGACCGCAGCCGGTATGCCATAGCCCATGGTGCCGAGGCCGCCGCTGGTCATCCAGCGGTGCGGCTCCTCGAAGCGGTAGTGCTGCGCCGCCCACATCTGATGCTGGCCGACTTCGGTGGTGATGTAGGTCTTGCGCTCGCGGGTGAGCTTGTACAGGCGCTCCACCGCATATTGCGGCTTGATGGTCTCGGTGCCCTGACGGTAGGCCAGCGAACGGCGCTCGCGCCAGGCGTCGATCTGCGCCCACCAGCTGGTCATGGCGACTTCGTCGGCCTTGTGCTGGCGCTTCTTCCACAACGCCAGCATCTCTTCGAGCACATGCGCGCAATCGCCGACGATGGGGATGTCGACACGCACATTCTTGTTGATCGAGCTGGGATCGATGTCGACATGAATCTTCTTCGAGCCCGGCGAGAAAGCATCCAGACGGCCGGTCACGCGATCATCGAAACGGGCGCCGATGTTGATCATCACGTCGCAGCGGTTCATCGCCAGATTGGCTTCGTAGGTGCCGTGCATGCCGAGCATGCCCAGCCACTGGCGGTCGCTGGCCGGGTAGCAGCCCAGGCCCATCAGCGTCGAGGTGATCGGGAAACCGGTCAGTCGCACCAGCTCGCGCAGCAATTCGGACGCCCGGGTGCCGGCATTGATGACGCCGCCGCCGGTATAGAACACCGGTCGGCGCGCGCCGGCCATCAGTTCCACCGCCTGCTCGATGCGGGCCAGATCGCCCTTCACGCGGGGGCGATAGGTGCGGTGCACGATGTTGCTGGGGCCGCTGTAATCGCCGCGACGGAACTGCACATCCTTGGGAATATCCACGACCACCGGGCCGGGGCGGCCGGTGGTGGCGATGTAGAAGGCATCGTGCAGCACCCGCGCCAGATCGTTGACGTCCTTGACCAGGAAATTGTGCTTGGTGCAGGCGCGGGTGATACCGACCGTATCGCATTCCTGGAAGGCATCGGAGCCGATCAGATGGGTGGGCACCTGACCGGTGATGCACACCAGCGGAATCGAATCCATCATCGCATCGGCGAGGCCGGTGACGGCATTGGTGGCGCCCGGGCCGCTGGTCACCAGCAGCACGCCGGCCTTGCCGGTCGAGCGCGCATAGCCTTCGGCCGCATGCGCAGCGCCCTGTTCGTGGCGCACCAGGATGTGTTCGACCTGATCCTGCTGGAACAAGGCATCGTAGATCGGAAGTACGGCGCCACCGGGGTAGCCAAAAATGTGCCGAACGCCCTGGTCCTGCAGGGCCTTGACGACGATTTCCGCCCCGGTCATCTGTGTCTCGCTCATCCGATCCTCTCAGCCTGCGACGGCACTCACCGTCCGTTCACCCGAGAGTAAACCGGAAATGCTGCGAGTGCACACTAGAGCCGGTTGTCGGTTGCCGGTTGTCGGTTGTCGGTTGTCGGTTGTTGGTATCGGTGTCGGTGTTGGAAGAAGGCCAGCCGTCCTGTGGGAGCGGACTCCGTCCGCGATGCTCTGGCCCTTGCCCGGGACAAGCTGGCAAAGATCAACTGCGCCGAGTGCAAACAGCGATCCCGGCGGCCCAGCACGCAAAGTCATCGTATGCACCCCGGGCTGCTACGATCTCCCCGACATCCGGAGGAGCAGAGCATGAGCCTGAAACTGGTGATCTTCTACGGCTCGGCGCGCAGTTCGCGTCAGGGCATCAAGGCGGCGCGTTTCATCCAGCGCCGGGCGCAGGCGCGCGGACACAGCGTGACCCTGATCGAGCCGCTGAGCCATCCCTTGCCCCTGCTTGACCGCATGTACAAGGAATACGCGGCCGGGGAGGCGCCGCCGGTGCTGCAATCGATTGCCGATGCGGTGGCCGCGGCCGATGGCTACCTCGTCGTCAGCGGCGAATACAACCACACCGTGCCGCCCGGCCTGTCGAACCTGATGGACCATTTTCTCGAACAGTATTTCTTCAAGCCCTCGGGCATCGTCAGCTATTCCGCCGGACCCTTCGGCGGCGTTCGCGCAGCGATGACGCTGCGGGCCATGCTCGGCGAGATGGGCACGCCGAGCATTCCCTCGACACTGCCGATCTCGCAGGTGCACAAGGCCTTTGCCGAAGACGGCAGCGCCCTCGACAGCGCCTACGAGCGGCGCGCCGACAAGTTCCTCGACGAATTCGAGTGGTACGCCTATGCCCTGAAACGGGCCCGCGAGCAGCCCTGTGCCCGCAGCGAGTGCGAGGCGCAGAAGCTGGGGCCGGCTTGAGTCGTGCTGGGACTCGGACAGGGCGGATCCAGCCCGCAGGCGCCCCCGGAAGCGGGTCCAGACCCTGCACCTGGGTGCGCCAACGTACAGAGCTCTGCCCGGCAGTGGCGGATGCTGTCTCATCATCCATCGCCGCAGGGAGTCACCATGAGCAAGGAATCTGACCTGGGTCAGAGTCACAACCCATCCATGGAGGCCAGTCAGGAGCAACTGATGGCGGACCTCCATCTGGTCATGGCGGACGCCAAAGCGCCGCTGGAGGCGACCGTCGAACAGGGCGATGAAAAGCTGAATGCGATACGGGCCAAGGCGCGGGATTCGTTGACCAAGGTCGGCGCGCGTATTGCCCGGTCGCAGGACTCGGTGCTGGCTCGGGGCCAGGAGGCGATCAAGGCGACCCAGATCTACGTGCACCAGAATCCCTGGCAGGCACTGGCAATGGCCGGCGGCTTCGGCCTGCTCGTCGGTCTGATCGTGCGTCGCGGCTAGCCGGCATGGCCGACGCCGTGACTGCGCCGAGTCGGGGGCTGCTGGATTCGCTGACGCGACTGGCGTCCACGCTGGTGGCGATGACCCAGACCCGCCTGAGCCTGCTGGCTCTGGATGTCGAAGAGGGTCGCCAGCAGTTGTTGTCCCTGCTGGCACTGGCCTTCGTGGCGGCCATGGGCGTCGGGCTGGGCGTGGTGCTGGCCACGGTGGCCGTGGTCATGGCCTTCTGGGAGGATCAGCGAATCCTGTTGCTCGGCCTGATGGCCGGATTCTTTCTGATCTGCGGCCTGGGCGCCTGCCTGCGAGCACTGCATCTGGCTCGCACCCAGAGCAAGCCCTTTGCCGCCAGCCTGCAGGAACTGGGCAAGGACCGACAGTCCTTGCAGCAACCATGAGTCAGAAGCCGCGCACGCTGGAGATACGACGGGCCCTGCTGGTCAGCGCCGCTGCCCGTCAGCGGCTTTCGCTGGCGCAATCGGTGGCACCCTGGCGCGCACCACTGGCCATCGTCGATCGCGGTCTGGAACTGGTACGCGTGGTTCAGCAGCATCCACACTGGTGGCTGGGCGGCCTGCTGCTGTTCGCCATGCTGCGCCCGCGGTGGCTGCTGCCCTGGCTGCAACGCGGCTGGGTCGGCTGGCAGCTGTCGGCGCCGCTGCGAGCCACGCTGGCCCGGCCCGATGCAGCGCATGGACCATGAAACCCGTCCGGGGCGCGTAGCCCGGTGTGCTGCGCAGCAGCTCACCGGGGAACTTGCTGATCCAGGCCGGGTGCTCCATGAACCCATGTCGCCAACTCTTGGTGCGTCATTGCGAGGAGCGCAGCGACGAAGCAATCCAGTGCTTCTGAAGCTGCGCCTCTGGATTGCTTCCCCCGGATCAAGTCCGGGGTCGCAATGACGCCAGGGCGTTCATGGCCGGCGCGATTCTGGCTACCCATCACGCCCGAATTCAGAGCGGCGTCGGTTCGACCGCACGATTGTCGCCGTCGTGGCGACCGGCTTCCTTCTGGATCTTCTCGCCGGCTCGTTCGGTGTCCTTGCCCAGGCCTTTCATGGTGTTGCAGGCGCTGAGACTGAAGGCGAAGGCGCAGGTCAACAGCAGCAGAGAAAGCTTGCGGGTATGGCTGTTCATTGTTGGCTCCATGATGTTCTGCGGGCCACGACTAGGTGGCGTTGGGGTCGCTGTGGGCCGAAGGCGCGAGCGCCATCCGGTCGACGATCCGAATTCATGGTGCGACCGCGGCTAAGCGCAGTCGGTGCGCTGGCGCACGCCCGTCCTGATGGTCGACTGGGCTGCAGCCACGGCCACTGTGTGTGTTTGCGCACCGACCCGGCGCAGGCTCAGGCAGAAACTTCCTCGCCTGTGACCCGACACCGCGTCGGGCTCAGCGCCAGCTTCAACCACGGAGAAAGCCCATGCTCAGCTACGCCATCGTTTTTCTGATCATCGCCATCGTCGCCGGCGTGCTCGGCTTCGGCGGTATCGCCGGATCTGCCGCCGGCATTGCCAAGATCCTGTTCCTGATCTTCATCGTGCTGTTCCTGGTGTCGCTGCTGCGCGGACGTCGGATCTAGTTCTGCTCGCTGGTCCCTGCTGCGCAATCTGGAGTCAATTCAATGAATGGAAGCAAGCTGCTGGCACTGGTCCTGATCGTGGCCGGGGTACTCGCTCTGGCCTACGGTGGATTCACCTACACCGAAGACACGCATCACGCCAAGATGGGTCCCATCGAGTTCTCGGTCTCGGATCAGAAGACCGTCAATATCCCGATCTGGGCGGGTGTCGGTTCGATCCTGGCCGGCGTCGTGCTGCTGGTGGTTCGCGGCAAGAACTGAGCGTGCTTTCGTCGGCCGGAACGCACTCGTGAAACCCGGTATTCGCCTGGCGCCTTGCCAGGCGCGCTCGACATGAGGACGCCGGCTGACCCGCCTGCATCCGCTGATCTCACGCCGCCCGCGGATACGCCCGTGACCACGCAGCAGACGGCGTCTGTGCCGCTGCCTGCGGCGAGCGCCGAACACCCGACCCGCAATCGATTGCTCGCAGGCATCCTGGCCTTGCTGGTGCTGCATGCCTGCGCCGTGGCCGAAGCGGTGATCGTGCCGCTGTTGCTGGCGCTGCTGATCAGCCTGATGCTGGCGCCTTCGGTGCGCTGGCTGTGTCGCTGGCGATTGCCCAGGCCACTGTCGGTGGTGGTGGTCATGCTGGTCACGCTGCTGCTGAGCAGCGCGCTGATCGGCGGCCTGATCGGGCCGGCGCGCAGCTGGGCTGCGCAGGCGCCGAAATCGATTGCGCGCATGGAAATGGCGGTCAGCGGACTACGCTCACCCTTGCGTGAGGCCAGCAAGGCCAGCGAGCAGATCGACAAACTGACCGACCTCGACAGCGGTGGACGTCGCACCCAGAAAACCCAGGACGTCGAGCCCAGCCGACTGACACAGATGCTCAAGGCCACGCCGGGTGCGCTGACCAGTGTCGTGCTCACCCTGCTGCTGATCCTGATCTTTCTGCTGCACGGCGAGAAGCTGCTGCGCAAGCTGGTGGAGCTGGCGCCGGCGCTGCGCCTGAAGAAGGAGATCGTGCTGGCCACCCGCAGTGCGCAACACGAGCTGTCGCGCTACATAATCAGCATCACTACGATCAACGCCATGCTCGGCGGACTGGCGGCGCTGGCGCTATGGGCGCTCGGGGTCGACAACCCTCTGCTTTGGGGCGGGGTCGCCGCGATTCTCAATTTCGTGCCCTTTGTCGGACCGATGGTGACCGCTGCGCTGCTGGTGGTGGCCGGTTTTGCCCAGTTCGCCACGCCGCTGGCGGCGTTGTGCGTGCCCGGTGTCTTTCTGGCGCTCAACACCATTGAAGGGCAACTGCTGACACCCTTGGTGGTTGGTCGCCGGTTGGCGCTGGATCCGGTGATGGTGTTCCTGGCGCTGATGCTGTTCGGCTGGCTCTGGGGTGTGGCCGGCCTGCTGATGGCCTTGCCGCTGCTGACTTGTTTGCGCATCGTCGCCCAGCGCTGGCCCGGCTCGAACACGCTGGCGCGCCTGTTGGGGGAGTAGGGGGGCGGGGAGCGGGAAAAGGGGCACGGGGCACGGGGCACGGGAAAAGGCGAATCCGCGCTTGCCCCGGAGCTGAGGGATCTGTCGGTCCAGACTTGTCTGGACCCACAACAGCCGGCGTCATTTCGAGCCACCTGTTTCGGCCCGACACTGCCCACGGGCAATGAACCCCAAGCTGCCTGTAGGAGCGACCTCGCGTCGCGACCGGCCGACTGCACGTCCGCAGCAGTAGTCGCGCCGCAAGGGCGCTCCTACAGGTGAACAAAGTCGGCGTTGCGCTCACGCGGACGCCAAATCAATAACTTACGATAAGGATTCATGGAGAGCCCGGACTTGATCCGTGGGAAGCAATCCAGCTGTACAGCTTCAGAAGCACTGGATTGCTTCGTCACTCCGTTCCTCGCAATGACGCCAACTCAGGGACACGCCGATCCCGTGCCCCGTGCCCCGTGCCCCGTCCGCACCCCAATGCGCGCCAGCGTACAGAGCCCGTCGCAGGCCTGCCTCAGACTGCGATCAGCGAAGGACTTGCGAGTCACCCTGCTCGCATCAGTGCCGCGCAGACCGGCGCCCGGCAGAGCCTGTCCGAAGATCCTAATAACAACCGTCACCTACGCCATTCCAGGAATCATCATGAACAAATTGCTCCTATGCAGCACCCTTGCCGCGATCATCGCGGTGCCCTTGACTGCCAGCGCCGCGCCGCGTGAGCAGGGTCAGTGGTATCTGTCGCCGAAGGTGGGTTACGGCTGGGCCGACGAGGATCGTTTTACCAGCAATGGCGGCTACCTCGGACTGGGTCTGGGCTATGTGTTCCGCGAGAACTGGACCTTCGAAGGCGAGTTTGGCTACAACCGCTACGACAGTGACGTCGGTGAAGGCAAGCCACTGGAATGGCGTCAGCTGAGCGTCACCGGTGCGGTGCGCTATCTGATGGACTTCGATCATGCCCATCCCTATTTCGGACTCGCCATTGGTGCCGGTCGCAATGAACTGCGCGGTACCAACAGCGATGAGTGGGGTTACCAGGTCGGTCCCATCGCCGGCTTCGAGTGGGATATCAGCGACAACGGCGCGATCCGCTTCGAACTCGGTCACAAGTACACCGACTATGACAACGGCCTGATCAAGACCGGCTACTGGGACACCACCGCGACCGTGGGATACACCCACTATTTCGGTGCGGCCCGGCAATCGCGTCCGGAGCCGATGCCGGCCTCGCCGCCGATGCCGGTGTCGCCGCCGCCGGCACCCGCTCCGGTTGAGCCGCCGCCACGTCCGCTGCCGGTCTCGATCACGCTGAATGGCGTCAACTTCGACTTCGACAAGTGCACGCTGCGCAACGATGCGCTGGCCATCCTCGACGAAGCCGTTCGGGTGCTCAACGGCAATGAGATCCGCGTCGAAATCGCCGGTCACACCGATTCGGTGGGTACCGATCAGTACAACGAGAAGCTGTCGCAGTGCCGCGCCACGGTCGTCGCCGATTATCTCAGCGGCCATGGTGTCAGCGGCGCCAAGATCTCGGCAGTCAACGGCTACGGTGAGTCCAGGCCCATCGATACCAATGACACCGCCGAAGGTCGTGCGCGCAATCGCCGCACCGAACTCAACGTGCAGTAAGTCAGCGGCCCACCCGACCGGCAAGGTCGGGTGGGTTTGCCGTCAAGCAAAGCCCGGCCTCGTGCCGGGCTTTTTGTGGTCGGTGGAAGCCCTGACGCCGGTGCCTGTGGAACGCCTCAGCTCTTGTAGCCCGAAGTGCGCGCAGCGCTCTCCCGGCGGTGACGCCAAAGAGCCCCGGTGAGCCGCTGCGCGGCACACCAGGCTACGCGCAGCTGGCGAGTCCATGGCCCGTGGGCTGTTTCGGGACGGAACAGGTGGCTCTCCATGAACCCATGTCGTAGGTTGTGGATGCGTCATTGCGAGGAGCGCAGCGACGAAGCAATCCAGTGCTTCTGCGGCTGTGTGTCTGGATTGCTTCCCCCGGACCAAGTCCGGGGTCGCAATGACGCCGGAAGTTCATGGCCCGTGGGCAGTTTCGGGGCGGAACAGGCGGCTCGCCATGACGCATCGTCAAGCGACCAGCGCTCAAGCCTGAGGCCGCAACCCAATCGCCACACCCATCAGAGCTGACTCTCGATCGGCTGCAGGCTCGCCAGTGCGGCCTGCAGGCGGCGTTTGGCGCTGGCGGCGGGTTCACGGTCCTGCACGCGCTGCTGGCCTTCGTCGATATCGGTCCAGATCAGGCGGTTCTGTCGCAGCGACAATCGATAGCTGCGCAGCGGATCCATGGCCTGCTGGAAATCGGTCAGCACGCTGGCGGCAAAACCGGGGTCGTCGATCAGCACCGCCATTTCGGTGTTGATCGAGGTCGAGCGCGGGTCGAAATTGTAGGAACCGATCAGCGCATGGCGGCCGTCGACCACCACCGCCTTGGTATGCAGGCTGGATCGAGAATAGCCACCGAGGAATCGGCGGATACGGCTCGCCGCTCCCGTGGGCTTCAGCTCGTGAATGACGACACCGGCACGCAGCAGACGTTTGCGATAGCGGGAATAGCCGCCATGGACGATGGGCACATCGGTGGCGTCGAGCGAGTTGGTCAGCACGCTCACCGCCACGCCGCGCGCGACCATGTCCATCAGCCAGCGGGCTCCATCCTTGCCGGGCACGAAATAGGGCGAGACCAGCACGAACTCATGCTCGGCCTGGTCACCCATGCGTCTGACCGCCGCGGCGACGCCGACCAGCGGCCGGATCGGCATTCGACCCTTGTCCGGAGGGTCGGTGATGATTTCGACAGCGGCGCCGATGGGATCACCGACGCCGACCAGCTTCTTCTCACCGACGCGGCCATCGGCGATCCACTCGCGCATCGGGCTCTCGGTCAGCATCGCGTCGCGCTCGCGCTCAAGTCCGGCCTGAGCGTCAGCCAGCGAGCCGATCAGCGGCTGTGGATGAATCCGGGCGATCGGAATCGCCATCGGCGAGTTCCAGTAGCCATCGAAGGCCACACTGGCGGCAGGTACCGCGGCGCCCATCACCAGCACACCGAGATCGCGGAAATTGAATTCCTCGCCCAGATCGAAATAGGCGTCGCCGACGTTGCGACCGCCGACCAGGGCGACATGGCCGTCGGCAATCCAGGCCTTGTTGTGCATGCGCCGGTTCGGGCGCATCCCGGTGAAGATCATCTCGGCAATATTGCCCGGCACCGAATCACGGCTGCGCAGCGGATTGAAGTTGCGGATTTCCAGATTCGGATGCGAGGCGATGACGGCCATGCTGGCGTCCAGATGCCGCACATAGGCGTCGTCGACCAGCAGGCGCACGCGAACGCCGCGATCAGCCGCGCGCAGCAATTCGCTGGTCAGCAGCTGGCCGCTGTCATCGTCGCTCCAGGCAAAGTACATCAGATCCAGACTGCTGACCGTGGCATCGGTGGTGCGCATGCGCATCAGCAACTCGGCCGAGTTCGATCGCAGCAATCGATAGCTGGATTGATCCGGGGTCATCTGCAGGTCGGCAACCCGATCAAACAGCGGACCGGCGGTGGTCCGCGGCAGCGCCAGCTCCTGCAGCTGCGGTTCGCGCCGCTGGAAAGGCGCGCAGGCGCTGAGTAGCAGAGTTGCGCACGCCAGTAGCAGGCGAGCGCAGGGGAAAGACTTGTACATGCTTGATTTCATCCGGAGCGCCGGGGCGGACAGCTGTCACGCCACGCCGGCAGGTCAGATTCCAGCAATAACAAGAAACCGGGCTGCTCTCTGTCCGTTAGCGCACCGAGCAAGGCCGCGCCGGCCTTAGCCGTGCTCGAAGCTCGAGGCCGGTGGTCTCGACCGCACTGGCCCAAGTGGGGCTACTTGAAGGCAACCCTGGATTCACATCGCCGCTGGCCAATTCGCGTTCACCAGCCGCTCCCAGGCACGGCGCACGGCTGGTGCAGCACCGACCCAGCCGAGGCGGGATTCGCCACGATGGCTGAGGTAGCGCTCTCTCATCTGCGCTTCGATGTCTTCGAACCTGAGGCCGGGATAACGGCCATAGCCTTCAATCCCGGTACGATAGGCCGGCCAGTAGTCGGTGAAGGTGTACCCGTCGCCGTAATAGGGCTCGGACTGGTAGCGGGCGCGCCAAAAGTCCTCCTCGATGGTCGAATTCAGCGCCTCGCCGGCCGCCGCAACGGCCGCTGCGTCGGCCTGAGCGGCGGCGGCTCCGAGGGTCCGGCTGCCGCTGTCAGCGGCGAAGGCCGGTGCGCGGGCTGCGTCGATGGTTGCCGGCATTTCTTGGGTGTTGGGGGGCACGGAAGTGATGGGATCGATCCTTCAGAAGTGGGGTGACCGGTGGCACACATCGGCGCGCAGCCGCGAAACTCAGCATCGCGCCCAGCCAGGGTCCGTCGCCGACTCGGTGCGCCAGCGCGTGTCACTCACCGGCCGCCGTGGAGGGTGCCGGGCTGTGGTGGGTCCAGACGTGTCTGGGCGCTACTACCTTGCTATCGGCATCAACTGGAGGGGTCTTTCTGGCGGGTGGCGCCGACGGCGGCAAGTATCGATGCGCCCACGGCAATGATGGCGCCGACCACGATCCAGTGCGTCGGGATGGCGGCCAGCACCGCTCCGTAGATCAGTCCGCCGATCAGGATCAATGCGCCCACCAGATAAATTCCAAAAGACATCGTGTGCTCCTCGATTGAGCCTGCAGTGTGGGCGAACAGGCGCCACAGCTCGGTGCGATGGCGCACCCTGGGCACCCACGAAACCGTCCCTTCAGCCACCAGACAGCACAACGGCGCGATCCGAAGATCGCGCCGTGGCCTGAATCCAGGGACCGTCTGTCAGTGCCCGCTGACAGAATCGCCCTGGCTATGCAGTGTCAGCTGGAGTGCTTGAGCTCAGCCGACACGACACTCTTGACGCCGCGCACATTGCCGGCCAGTTCGATGGCCAGTGCCTGTTCGGCGCCGCTTTCCACGGTGCCGCGCAGGGTCACCACGCCGTCAGCGGTGCTGACCTGGATATCCGAGCCGTCAACATTGGTCGAGTAGCCAAAGGTCGATTTCACCTTCATCGTGATCCAGGCGTCGGCGACGTCCTGCATGGCGCTGGTGTCTTTGTGGGGCTTGCCGGCTTCAACCACCAGCTGGTTGTCGACCGAGCGCACGCCCTGGGTGTTGCGGGCCAGACTGCCGGCCGCATTTCTGGCGGCTGCAGTTTCTGCGGTGCCCTTGAGCTTGACCCGACCCCAGCTGGTGTCGACATCGGTGGTCAGGCCGCTGGCGTGCTTGCTCCACAGCAACTTGTTCTTGATCGCTGCGGTAATGCTGGCGTCGTCAACCACGTCGCCGAAACTGCGCTCGGCGGTGCGCTCCGGATGGGCGTAGTCAGCCTGAACCACGATCTGGTTGTCGACTTCCTTGATGCCTTTGACACCGAGCGCGATCTGCGCGGCCAGATCCTTGTTGACGTCTTCGGCCACCTGGCCGGTCAGAACGGCATGGCCATTGTCGACGCTCACGCCGAGGTCCATGGCCCGCAGGTAGGGGCTGAGGGCGTAGCTGGTCGAGATCTGCGATTCCTGGCGGGCGTTGGTCAGGTCCTGGGCAGCGTCGGCGAAGACCGGGCTGCTGACCGAAACCAGCGCGACCGCGATGGCGGATGCAAGCGTCAAGTTACGAAGTTGCTGATACATGGTCGTACTCCAATGATCGGGTCGGGAAAGGGCTGAAAGGCTGCGGACGACGGTGGTGTCAGTCCGCAGCCGGACTGTCTGGGATGGTTCGAATCAGAGATTGGCTTTGCGCGGCGGTTGACTCATCAATCCATCGTCGCCGGCGGCGGCGCGCAAGGGCGCGCTGCGGCTGCTGAGGCCGGGCACCAGCGTGTTCGGCAGACGGCTTTCCGGCTCGTGAGTCAGGCGATCGACCGGGCTGGCTTCGACCTGGCTGCTGGCACCATTGCCGTGACGGGCGAAGACCGAGGTGTACTGGTTGATGCCGGCGCGTGGGATTCGGCCGATGCTGTTGTCGTTGTTCATGGTCGCTGGCTCCAGGAATCTCGCTGAATCAGCGAGCAGATCACAGCGTAGGTGATGCGCGGCGCCGGGTCGGTGCGCTGGGACACGCTGGCAACGCGGCACGAAGCAAGGGGAGCGAGCTTTCGTAGGTCCAAACAAGTCTGGACCCACAGAAGCCAACGCCAAGCCGGACGTAGCGCGGCTCCGGCGCGCGTGGATCTGGCGTGAGCGATTCGGTGTGTCGCGCCGGCGGCCGCGAGCAAGCCTGCCGGGCGCCGCGCGCTTGTCGGCTTCGGGCATCTGCATGGTCTGCGTGCGCGCGGACCCGGCCTTCTATGAGGGCTTTCCGAACGTCAAGGAATCTGCGGCTCGTTTTGCTTTCCGTTACATGAACTTCCGTTGTCGTTGCGGCGATCCTGTCGTCATCCTCAAGTGATCGGTC
>JBFWOF010000059.1:0-34071 GCA_050250665.1 Lysobacterales bacterium
CCTGGTGGTGCCCCTCGATCATTCAAGCGTGTTGGGGCCGCGATCGCCACGGCGCGCGCCGCCTTGAGGTCTGGCCAGCACTCCGCCCGTGTGCGGTCTGGCCAGCGTTCCGCCCTGGTGGTGCCCCTCGATCATTCAAGCGTGTTGGGGCCGCGATCGCCACGGCGCGCGCCGCCTTGAGGTCTGGCCAGCACTCCGCCCGTGTGCGGTCTGGCCAGCGTTCCGCCCTGGTGGTGCTTCTCGATCCTTTGGGCGTGTAGCGGCATGCGTGGCACCTTGGCGCGTCCTTCGCCTAACGTCCGGAACCGCTTCGGGGTATGAGCCCGACGGCGCGATGCCCGCGACAAGGTACCGCGGTGGATCATAGCCGCTCACAGTTCGCGGTTCTTTGTAGTGAATTGCGACCGACGTAGAGCGGCGAGATTGAACCGCGACGGTTGGCGGCTAACAGCCTACCGGGCAATAGATGGGGGCACATCTGGGGGCATATTGAAAACACGATTGGAGAAAACGCACTAACGGCGCGGTTTCGGCGCGTTGTTAGTGTCCTTTCCTCGCACCAATTGAACATCCGGACGAAAGCAACACCGTCCGAAGCAACACCAAAAACCCCGCTCCGGCGGGGTTTTTTCGTTTTTGCCCTGCGAAATCCGAGTGACCCTCCGGGAACTTGCTGCGAGCATCCGACTCGTAAGGAACTGAAACAGTTTGCCGTCGAGATTGATCGGAAATGCACAATCGATTCGCCCAAGTTCCTCCGTCCGTCCTGGCCGAAATCCACTCCGACGCCCAAATTCCCCGGCGTCATCGC
This sequence comes from Lysobacterales bacterium, assembly GCA_050250665.1. GTDB lineage: Bacteria > Pseudomonadota > Gammaproteobacteria > Xanthomonadales > SZUA-5 > JADKFD01. The sequence continues at coordinate 812 of JBFWOF010000059.1, forward strand.
GAGCAACGCGAAGCGATCCAGACTGCATGCCAAGAGGCGCTGGATGGCTTCATCGCTACGCTACTCTCCAGGAGTCCATGTCGTGAATCATTGAATTCCCGTATTCCGGCAGGAGCCGGCTTTTGTAGCCCGAAGTGCGCGAAGCGCTCTCCGGGCGGTGATGCAGAAGAGCCCCGGTGAGCCGCTGCGCGTCACACCAAGCTACGCTGAGCGTTGGCAATGGCCGGCTTTTGTAGCCCGAAGTGCGCGAAGCGCTCTCCGGGCGGTGATGCAGAAGAGCCCCGGTGAGCCGCTGCGCGGCACACCAGGCTACGCACAGCAGGCGAGTTCATGGCCCATGGGCAATGTTCGGTCGATGCAGTTGGCTCGCAATGACGCCGAGCACGCCCCGGACCTCTGGCGGCAGGTGTCCAAGCCGTCGCGATCAGCGACAGCCCTCAGGCAACAGGTCGAGCGCCCATCGTGGAGTCACAACCCCCGCCGACATCACGGTGCGTGTATGACCGCCCGGTGGTGGCGTGGGTCTGGCCCGCGACGGTTTCATTGCGCCGGGCAGACGACCTGGCCGGCGTCCTGCCCAGGCCGGTCGCCGCGATCACGCGTCACCCGCAGCACCCCGTCCACTTTGCGCCGCAGCCCGATGGCGGCCTGCGAGCAGATCGTCCCAGCTACCGCCGCAGCCCCTTCCGGCGGCAGGTTCTCGACTACCACAACCGGTGGCTTGCCTTCGATGACACCAACCACCCGCACCGCCGCGACCTTTGCCCGCCATTCCTGGGCCTCGCGCATCGCAGCTGCCTGCCGTGCGCTGGCAGCCGCAGCCTGCTGAGCGTCGCGCAACCCGGCTTCCACACCGAGTTGCACCTCGGCCATCTCCCGCCGCACCAACTCGCGCTCCACCATATGCGCGTAGAACGGAAACAGCAGCGCGATGACGGCGACAATCACCGCCAGCCGGCGGCGCGACCAGTCCTCAGCGCGCAGCGGCAGCGGAGCGGTGCGGCCTTGAATCGCGCCAGCCCAGTCTTTCATCGATGGATCGGCGTCCAGGCTTGGTTCCCAGTGGGAAGGCGAATCGGACATCCGGGGACTCTCCGTCATGCGGTGGCATCCAAAGGGAGCTGCGAAGCATCGCAGGACGCCACGATCGTGGCGAACGGCGATGGAAAGCGAAGCCCGACGACGTGGCTTTGCGGCGTCGCCGATGTTGGGGTGCGCGGCGCTTACCCCAACCTATCCGCGCTGCTAGTCTCAGAGCGTCAACGCCGGCAAGTGGGCGCGCAAGATCTCAAGTACAGGAAAGCTCGTGACAGCAAGCAATTTCCAACAGCTAGCAAACTTCATCTGGTCTGTCGCCGACCTGTTGCGCGGCCCCTACCGGCCACCGCAGTACGAGCGTGTGATGCTGCCGCTGACAGTGCTTCGGCGCTTCGATGCCGTGCTCGCGCCTTCCAAGCAAGCAGTGCTCTCCCGTTACGAAGGCCTAAAGGGCAGGGACGCGGCTTTGATCGACCGTGTCCTCAATGAGTTGGCCAAAGACGAGGACGGCCGACCGCTGGGTTTCCACAACCATAGCCAGCTCGATTTCCGAAAGCTCAAGGGCGACCCCGACAACATTGGCCGCCATCTGTCCGACTACATTGCCGGCTTCTCCGAGAACATCCGCAAAATCTTCGAGCGCTTTGATTTCGACAAGGAAGTCGAAAAGCTCGAAGAGTCGAACCGGCTGTACCAGGTGGTCGCCCAATTTGCCGAGATCGACTTGCACCCGCGCAGGGTTGACAACATCACAATGGGTTTGGTGTTCGAAGATCTGATCCGACGATTTAACGAAGCCGCTAATGAAACGGCAGGTGATCACTTCACTCCGCGCGAAGTGATCCAGCTGATGGTCAATCTGCTTCTGGAGCCGGATACCAGCGTGCTCACCCAGGCGGGCGTCATCGTCACCATCTGCGACCCCGCCTGCGGCACCGGCGGCATGCTGGCCGAGGCGCAGAACTGGATTCGCGCCCATAACGAGCAGGCCACGGTCAAGGTCTTCGGCCAGGACTACAACCCGCGCTCCTACGCGGTGGCCGCCTCCGACCTGTTGATCAAGGGCCACAAGGATGGCCAGGTGGTGCTGGGTAACACCCTCACCGACGACCCATTCCCGGATCAGCGCTTCGACTACCTGCTGGCCAACCCGCCCTTCGGTGTGGAGTGGAAGGCGGAAAAGAAGACCATCGACCGCTGGCCCAACTTTCGTGGCTACAGCGGCAAGTTGCCGCGCATCAATGACGGCGCCCTGCTGTTCCTGCTGTACATGATGAGCAAGTTCCAGAAATACAAGGTGGGCGACCGCGACAAGTCCGGCTCGCGCACGGCCATCGTATTCAACGGCTCGCCGCTGTTCACCGGCGGCGCCGGCAGCGGCGAGAGCGAAATCCGCCGCTGGATAATCGAGCGCGACCAGCTCGAAGCCATCGTTGCCTTGCCCGAACAGATGTTCTACAACACCGGCATCGGCACCTTCATCTGGGTGGTTACCAACCGCAAGGCCCGGCACAGAAAAGGCAAGATCCAGCTCATCGACGCCCGTGAGCGCTACACGCCGATGAAGCGCAGTCTGGGTGACAAACGCCGCTATCTGGATCAGGCCGCGCTCGACACTATCACGCGCGAACACGGCCAGAGTTTGGAGGCCAGCGCGTGGGTACGGATCGACAAGGACGGCAAGCCGCTGGAGTGGCAATCCTCCCAACCCGCAGAAGATGCCGTCGAAGGCCAGAAATGGCTTGAGCGAACCACCAGCCGCGTGGTCGACAACGCCGACTTCGGCTACCGCCGAGTCACGGTGATGCGCCCGTTGCGGCTGCGCTTCCAGATTGCCGAGGAGGCGCGCGAGCGCTTTCTCAATACCTGCCCCGAGTTGTACGACGCCCTGCTCGCCGTGCAAGACGCGCTCGGCACCGATCCGCTGCTGGATTGGAACCAAGCCTGGGACGCCGTCCAGCAGGTTTTCAAGGCCCTGCCCGACGATGTCGAAGGCTGGGCGAAGGGCGCCAGGGGCACCGCCCAGAAGAAGGTCTTCCGTGACTGCTTCACCGCAGTGGACCCGAACGCCGAACCAGTCATCGCCAAGCGGCACAAATCCGTGCATATCGACGACGAAGCGCTGTTCATACAGCCCATCCTGCCTGATCTGAGCGACGCGGAATTCAACGCGCTGCTCGGCTGCTACAGCAATGGCAAGCGCGGCTACGTCGAGTACGAAGCCGACCCCGCTCTCAAGGACGCTGAGAACATCCCGCTGAAAGAGGACATCGTCAGTTACTTCCTGCGCGAAGTGCGCCCGTACGTGCCGGATGCCTGGATCGACCGCGAGACGCTGGACGAGCAGGACGGCGGCATCGGCAAGGTAGGCTACGAGATCAACTTCAATCGCGTGTTCTTCCAGTATCAGCCGCCGCGCCCTTTGCACGAGATCGATGCGGAACTGGCTGCCGTGGAGCAGCGGATTCTGGAGTTGCTGCGAGAGGTGACGGAGTGAGCTGCAATCGAGTTCGAGCAAAATTCATTTGCCGGCTCGGGTACGGTGATGCCTTGCCGAAGGACGAAGACAGCGTTGGTGATGTGCCAGTCTTCGGCTCGAATGGCCCGTACACGAGCACCAGCTCGAGAAACACAGATATTCCTGCAATAGTGTTGGGTCGCAAGGGCTCATACGGAAAGGTGAATTGGGCGCCCGATGGGTGCTTTGCTTCGGACACCACTTTCTTCGTTGACGCACGGCTCACCAATACAAACCTGCGGTGGCTGTATTGGAGCCTTCAAACGCTGGGCTTAGACGAGGGGTCTCAGGAAGCGGCGGTGCCTGGGTTGAACCGGGAATCTGTCTATGAAGAACGCTTATGCCTTCCCTCTCCCAAAGACCAAACGATCATCGCTAACTACCTAGACCGCGAAACTGCCCGAATCGACGAGCTGATCGCCGAAAGGGAACGCATGCTGGCACTGCTGGAAGAAAAGCGCGCCGCCCTTACCAGTCGTGTCGTCACCCGCGGACTCGACCCCGGCGCCCCGCTCAAACCCTCCGGCCAGGAATGGCTGGGCGAGATTCCGGCGCATTGGGGGATACTTCAGCTGAGGTTCGCCTGCGACTCACTTCAGATTGGGCCATTTGGCACGCAGCTTCACGCAGAAGAGTATGTCGATAACGGGGTTCCTGTGATCAACCCAGCGCACTTGAAGGGCAACAGAATAACGCCGGACTTTGGGATTTCAGTTGATGAAGAAACCGCAGAACGACTATCGATCCACCGTCTTGCAGAAGGCGACATTGTTTTCGGCAGACGAGGTGAGCTTGGCCGTTGCGGCATTGTTGAGGAATCACAGGTTGGCTGGATATGTGGCACCGGAAGTCTGCGGGTAAGATGCGATCGGCTCGTCCTAGAACCAAGTTATTTAGCTCTAGTGTTTAACAGCACTGCTGCCGCTGTGCGCCTAACGCTGGAATCCGTTGGGTCTACGATGGACAACCTGAACACAGAGATGCTTGGGCATTTCCGGATTCCACTGCCCCCATTAGACGAGCAAAGAGAAATTGTCCGCGCAGTCGAAGCGGATCAGCGCAAGGCGATTGCGTTGCGCGCGAGCCTGCAGTTGTCGATCACGCTCGCCAAGGAACGCCGCGCCGCACTGATCTCCGCCGCTGTCACCGGCCAGATCCCGGTGGAGGAGATGCGCGGATGAAACTAGGAAAACTCACCCTCGCCAACTTCCGCGGCTTCGATCAAATCGATCTCGACTTCGCCGAAGATGTTACAGTGATCGCCGGCGTCAATGGTGTTGGCAAGACTGGTGTGTTGAAGGCGCTGATAAGCGCGATGTCGTTGGCCCTACCCAAGTTCACAGCATCTCAGGAATCCTCGCTTGGCTTGAGCGATACCGACGTTCAATCGGGTAAGCCTGGGCTGTCCGTGTCGGTCACATTGAGGCTGAATACGGCAACGGTCATTGTCGATCTTACCCGTGCGGCGCCGCTGGCTGCGGACAAGGCCGAGAGCCTAATCAAGCGCCGAGACGACCTGCGCTTTGCTACACGCGAGACCAAGAAGGGCTCCACGGAAGAGCAGGAAATCAATGACGAGATCCGGCTCATTGAGATCCAACTTGATCAGGCTTCAGACATCGCCGCTGTACGCATCCTGCCTAACGACGCGGCAACTGATGCAAATGAGCTGGTTGCTTCCCTGAAGGGGGGGGGAACGCAGCCTCTTGCGGTTTTCTACACCACGTCGCGATTCTTGTCTCGACTACCGCCTACGCTGCCCAAAACCAAGAAGATTGATCCCGCGACTGCCTATGACAAGGCGCTCAACCAACTGGAAGTTTCTCTCAACGACTTCGCCCACTGGTATCGGGTAGTGGTGGCAGAGGGAACTGTGGCAGAACGAAGTCGCCTGTTTATGCAGTTGGAGCAGGCAATAAAGATCTTCTTGCCGGAGGTCAGTAATCTGGAGCTTCACGAAGATCGACCGCCACGATTCAGCGTGATGAAGAGCGGTCAAATGCTGTTCTTGGAGCAACTCTCCGACGGCGAACGCGGCCTGCTTGCCTTGGTGTTCGACCTCACTCGGCGTCTGGCCATTGCCAACCCAGACAGTGATGACCCGATCGCCGAAGGCGAGGCGCTGGTGTTGATCGACGAAATCGAGCTGCACCTGCATCCCAAGTGGCAGCGCGATGTGCTGCAGCGTCTGCGCAACATCTTCAAGGAATGCCAGTTCGTGGTGACGAGCCATTCGCCCCTGGTTCTGGGCGAGGTGCCTGCGCGCTGCGTGCGCTTCCTCGAGTTTGTGGACGGCAAGGTGGGCGTCACTGTTCCCAGCGAAGCCTATGGGATGGACGCCAATCGTATTTTGCAGGAGCTCATGGGAGCCCCGGTGCGCAACCGGCAGGTGGACGGTGAGTTAAAGGCGCTTTTCGAGCTGATCGATCAGGAGCGCTTTGACGCGGCGCGTGAGGCGATTGCGGCCCTCGAAAGCAAGCTGGGCGAAGACGAACCCGAGTTAACCCGTGCCAGTTCGTTGATCCGCTTTCTGGAGGGCGCCGAGTAGATGCGGACCATTCAGAAGGGGCCGGAGCCCGCCACTTTGACTCGGCATCGCCAGCAGCCGCATGCCGACTACGACAACTACATCGATAAAGCGACCTTGCGGCAGGCGTTGGTGGCAGAGCAGCGCGGCGTGTGTTGCTACTGCCAATCTCGTATTCGGGCCACAGTCGAAGGCATGAAGATTGAGCATTGGCAAAGCCAAGCCGGCCACCCGGAGCGGCAACTGGACTTTGGCAATTTGCACGGCGTGTGCAGAGGAAACGAGGGGCAGCCTCTCGGCAGGCAACACTGTGACACCCGCAAAGGCAACACAGATCTGTGCTTCAGTGTTTGTGATCCTGCTCACCCGATTGAGCACAAGATTCGCTTCTTGGGAACTGGTGAGATTACATCGGACGATGAGGCGGTGAGATCGGCGATCAATGAGGTGCTCAATCTCAACTGGAGCCGACTAGCGGAGAATCGTAAGTCTGCCTTGACCGGCTTCCTTCAAGGGCTTGGAAACGCCAAGCTTGATCACGCAAAAGAGCTCCCGAAGTGGGACGGTTCTCTAAACGCGGAGCTGCCGCCCTTCTCACAGATTGTTGCGCATTACCTTTTGAGAAAGCTTAAGAGACTGCCAGCATGAAGCTCACGAGCGAAGCCGCTTTTGAAACCGCCATTGAAGCGGTTCTGCTTGCTGAGGGTTACTCGAAGGTCGACCCCAAGGGCTTCGACCGCGAGCGGGCGATCTTCCCCGACGAGGCGTTGGCCTTTATCCGCTCAACCCAAGGAAAGGTGTGGGAAAAGCTGAAGGCGCTTCATGGTGAGCAAACCGGTGCGCGGGTGCTGGAATCGCTGTGCAAGTGGCTGAACACCCATGGTACGCTGGCAACACTGCGTCACGGCTTCAAGTGCTTCGGCCGCACGCTGCGGATTGCGTTCTTTCGCCCCGCCCACGGCTTAAACCCGGATCTGGAGGCACGCTACCAAGCCAACCGGCTAGGGTTCACCCGCCAACTGCACTTCAGCCCGAAGTCGGAGAAGTCGTTGGACGTGGTGCTATCGGTCAACGGCATTCCGGTGGTGACGCTGGAACTCAAGAACCCTTTGAGCGGCCAGACGGCCGCCAATGCCATCCACCAGTATCGACACGATCGCGACCCACGCGAACCCATCTTCGTGTTCACAAAGCGCGCGCTGGTGCATTTCGCCGTGGACACCGAAGAGGCGCACATGGCCACGCGCCTAGCGGGCTCATCGACCTATTTCCTGCCCTTCAACCGTGGCATGGACGGCGGCGCCGGTAACCCGCCCGATCGCGAGAGCCGCAACTACAAGACGGCATACGTCTGGGAAGAGGTGCTGCAACGCGACAGCCTGCTCGACCTGCTCGCCCGCTTCCTGCATCTGGATGTGGAAGAAAAGACCACGGACGAGGGCAAGAAGGTACGCAAGGAAAGCCTGATCTTTCCGCGCTATCACCAGTTGCAGGCCGTGCGCCAGATGGTGGCGGCGGCTGCCAGTGAGGGCGTTGGGCATAACTACCTGGTCGAGCACTCGGCCGGCAGCGGCAAGAGCAACACCATTGCCTGGCTGGCGCATCGCCTTTCCAGCCTGCACAACGAACGTGACGAGCGGCTGTTCGACAGCGTAGTGGTCATTACCGACCGCGTGGTGCTCGACCGCCAGTTGCAGAACACCATCTACCAGTTCGATCACCGCCAGGGCGTGGTGCAGAAGATCGACGAGGATTCGCGCCAGCTCGCCGAAGCGCTGGAAGCCGGCGTGCCGATCATCATCACCACGCTGCAGAAATTCCCATTCGTGTCCGGGCAGCTGGCCAAGCTGAGCGAGGAGCGCGGGGAAGGCAGCAAGAGCCATCTGCCCACGCGCAAATACGCTGTGATCATCGATGAGGCCCACAGCTCGCAGTCGGGTGAAACCGCCACGGAACTCAAGGGCGTGCTGGGCGGCACCGAGCTGCGCAAGAAGGCCCAGGAAATGGCCGAGGAGGAAGGCGAAGTGGAGCTGGAGCGCCTGTTCCGTTCCATGGCCAAGCGCGGCAAGCAGCCGAACATGAGCTTCTTCGCCTTTACGGCCACGCCCAAGCACAAGACGCTGGCGATCTTTGGCCGAAATGGTGAACCTTTTCACCGCTACACGATGCGCCAGGCGATCGAGGAGCATTTCATTGAGGACGTGCTGAAGAGCTACGTCAGCTACAAGACCTTCTATCGCCTGGCAAAAAAGGCCGTCGATGACCCTAACGTCGAGCGCAAGAAGGCAGCGCGCGCGTTGAGCCAGTTCTTGAAGACCCACCCGCACAATGTGGGGCAGAAGACCATCGTGATGGTCGAGCACTTCAACACCTATACACGTCACAAGATCGGCGGCCACGCTAAGGCGATGGTGGTCACGGGCTCGCGCCTTGAGGCCGTGCGTTACAAGCAGGAGTTCGACCGCTACATCAAGCAGAAGGGATACCCGATCAGGAGCCTGGTGGCGTTTTCGGGCACGGTGGAAGACGACAAGCTGCCCGAGAAGTCGTACACCGAGGCCGAGATGAACGGCGGCTTGAAAGAGAAGGAACTGCCGGACACTTTCGCCAGCCCGGAGTACCGCGTGTTGCTGGTGGCGGAGAAGTACCAGACCGGCTTTGACCAGCCGCTGCTGCACACCATGTATGTGGACAAGCGCCTTGCCGGCATTCAGGCGGTGCAGACCCTTTCGCGCCTGAACCGCACGCATCCGCTCAAGGACGACACCTTCGTATTGGACTTCGTGAATGATCCGGCTGAGATCCAGGAGGCATTTCGTCAGTACTACGAAGGCTCGGTGATGGGTGAGCACGTTGACCCAGACAGGCTCTACGAGGTGAAGGCCGAGTTGGACGCCTCGGGCATCTATCTACAGACGGAGGTGGCCGATTTTGCTCACGTGTTTTTCGCACCGAAGCGCCGCCAAAGTCCCGGCGACCACAAGGCGATGAATGCAATTCTCGACCAAGCCGTCGCGCGCTTCACCCAGCTTCAGGGAAGCGCGGAAGAAGAGGCCGAGCTCTGGCGAGGCAAGCTCCAGGCATTCCGCAACCTGTATGGGTTCCTCAGCCAGGTGATCCCCTACCAAGACAGCGATCTGGAGAAACTCTTCACTTACTTACGGCACCTCGCTCTGAAGCTGCCTACGCGCAAGAGTGGACCGGGCTACCAGTTCGACGAGGAGGTCGAGCTCGATTACTACCGCCTGCAGAAGATCAGCGAGGGCTCGATCAGCTTGAATGAGGGCTATGCCAAACCACTGGATGGGCCTCGCGAAGTCGGATCGGGCATGGTGAGGGAAGAGCACGTTCCCCTTTCGCGCCTGATCGACGTCATTAACGAACGATTCGGCGGAGAGCTGAACGAAGCGGACCAGCTCTTTTTCGACCAGATCGCCGAAGCGGCGAGCCAGAGCGAGGCCCTGCGGCAGGCTGCCGAGGTGAACTCACTGGACAAGTTTCAACTGGTGTTCCGTCAAGTGCTTGAGTCGCTTTTTATCGAGCGCATGGAGCTCAACGAAGAGCTCTTTGCCGACTACATGGGTAAACCGGAGCTACAGGAGCTGGTATCGAAGTGGATGGGCAGTCAGGTCTACAAGCGGCTGACGCCCAAGCCCGGAAAACAACAGGGGGGTGAGCGATGGGTTGGCACCTGACTGCGCGGCTTGCGTGGCACGGCGATGGATGGAACGGCCACGTGTGCGCGGAGCCGCAGAAGAACACGTACTGCGTCGGGGCGCATTCGTTTCCTGGCGACATGATCGCCGAGCGGCGCGACCTGGCGTGGGAGCAGTCGTGTGCGGGCAAGGCCTGTGCCGGTCTGGACAAGACCCCGCCCTGTATCTACAGCATCAACGCCTTTGGGCGCGAACCGCTGACCGCATTTGCCGACCCGCCCGCCTTCTTCAACAAGGAAAGCAAGAAGCGCGAGTGGGCCCTGCCGCCGGCGACCGTATGCGTCTGGCCTTACGAGGAGATGTACCGCGACGAAGTGCGCCACGGCAATCGCTACGACGCCGGTTCGCGGAAGAAGTTCGCCGATGAGTTCTTCGCCAAGATCGAGAAGAAGGCTAGCCTGGTCTTCTACTACTCGAACTACTCCAACCCGTTCAGCACCGACGAGGAGCCGCGGTACGCGCTGATCGGCCTGTCACGCGTCGTGGAGGTTGGCGGCGAGTTGTTCTACGACGGTTGCGACGAACGCACGATGGAGCGCTACGGCGGCTTCGTCTGGGACCGCAACATCACCTCGGCTTACCCTGAGCAAGGGCTGAGGCTGCCGTATCACCTTTACAAGGACGATCCCAGGATCGAGAAGTTCGCGGTGTTTCCCGACAACCCGCTGCTGTGCAAATACGGGTCGAAGCTCGTCACCGACGACGAAGCTTTAGGGTTGGTTGAACAGTTCCATCAGGCAGTGCTGGCTCTAATCGATTTGGGGGATAAGAGCGAAAACTGGGAGGCCAGGCGCGCTTGGCTCGAAGGCGTTATCAGCGAACTGTGGCAGCGGCGCGGCGCATACCCCGGCATGGCCGAGGTCTGCGTCTACCTCAAGCTACATGAGGCAGTCCCGTACCTGAAGAGCCAGATCGCCTTGGGGCAAGAGCTCAAGGCAGTTGATGCCATCTGGTCGCTGCTGGAGGGCAAGGCTCAGATCCTCGGGGCCACATCAGTCAACAAGGGCGCCGTCGATGCTGCTCGGCGGAGGTGGAAGCTACTTGAGGCAGACAGCCAGCGGCTTCTTAGGGACGTGCTTGCACGGCTAGATATCGACGCCCAGACCATCACGAAGGTTGTGGAGGGGCCGTACTTCCCACACGGCTTGTACGCGAGGACCGCTGACATAGCAGCTAATCCGTACCTCCTATCGGAGCAGTACGTCGGCAATAGCACCGACGATCGCATCACCTGGGGCAAGCTCGACCGAGCAGCGATCCCGTCGCCCGAGTTGGGCGTCCCAGAGCTTGCAGGACATGACTCGCCGCAACGGCTTCGCGCGCTGGCGGTTGAGTGCCTGTCGCGCGTCAGTGGGCACACCTTCGTGGAGGAAGGTGAGCTCGTCGCGCTGATGAACCGCCGGCTGGAAAGCGTTCCGCAGTGGAAGCAGGTTCAGTTCAAGGCCAAGTACTTCGAGGTGGACGAGACCGAGTACAGCGACGCGCTCTACTTCCGGAACGAGGATGAGGGCAACTATGTCTATCTGCGCTGGCACCAACAGGCAGAGCAGCGCATCGAGCGGGAGATCAAGCAGCTGATCCAACGACCGGACATCGCCCTGCGTGTGCCGATGACGGATGAGAACTGGCGCAATTTCCTCTTCAAGGCCGATAGCCCGCTTGCTGCCCGCGCAAAGAAGGACTACGAGGCGGCGATCAAGACGCAGGTCACGACTTGCTCCCAAGTGTTTCGCCGCGGGTTCTCTGTGTTGTGTGGTGCCGCCGGGACGGGCAAGACGACGGTGCTTGCTTCGATCGTCAAGGCCATCCGCAAGGTGGACGGGGTCGGCGCTTCCATCATCGCGCTAGCACCGACCGGCAAGGCAGCTGACCGCGCCCGCGAAGTTTTCGAGCGTGATGCTGCCCTTGAAAGTTCAGTCGAGACGGCAACGATTCACTCGTTCCTGGCAAAGCGCGGCTGGTTAAACGACAACCTGACGTTCAAGCGCGTCGGCGGTGAGCAAGAGACCGAACGTCAGACGATCATCATCGACGAGTGTTCGATGATGGACTTGCAGCTGTTCGCGACGCTGTTCCTGTCCATCAAGTGGTCCACGGTCAAGCGGCTGATTCTCGTCGGGGATCCGAACCAGCTTCCACCGATCGGGACAGGCCGGGTCTTCGCGGACATCGTCCACTACTGCCGCACGAAGGCGCCGGGGTCGATCTCCGAACTGACCGCTAACCTTCGCCAGCTGGAGAGCCGTGCCCAGGGCAAAGGCACCGGCATCATCGAGCTGGCGAGCCTCTACCGGCAGTCGGATCTCGCCGAGGAGAAGGATGAAGATAAGGAAGTGGCCATCGAAGACCTGTTGCGCCGGGTCCAGGCATCCGGCGACGTGGACAAGGATCTCCGGGTGCTGTACTGGCAAGAGCCGGAGGATCTATCGGCCCTGCTGCTGCAACGCATGACGGCGGACATGGGCGAGGACGCAGGCGTTGACCCGAGCACAGTGCCGTTCTTCGAGCTGTGGGACAAAGCGTTTGACTGGCGCCCGGAGTACGCGCAGGTTCTGAGCCCCTACCGCGGCGAGCTGTACGGAATCGAGGCGCTGAACCTTGCTGTGCAGTTGCACAAGAGCGGCGACCTGATCAAGCGTAAGGGCGCGCTGGACGGCATCGCGCTCTTCGACAAGGTAATCCAGATCCGGAACCGGACCATGTCGGATCCAATCTACGGATACGACTTCCGGACCCAGCGCGTCGATCAGTGCGACGTGTTCAATGGGGAGCTCGGCTTCGTCGGCCCGCACGGCTATGACAAGGCTGACTGGAAGAAGTGGAATTTCCGTCTGCAGCGCTTCGCTGTCAAGTTCTCGCGCAAGGGTGACATCCGGATCAACTACGGCGCCGAACTGGGCAAGGACGCTCGTGGCCGGTATCTCCCGGACCAGCGTGTGGAAGAGAACCTGGAGCTGGGCTACGCGATCTCGGTCCACAAAGCTCAGGGAAGTGAGTTCGATCGGATCTATGTCGTCATCCCGGGTTCGAAGCGCCAGCTGCTCAGTCAGGAACTGCTATACACCGCGCTGACGCGTGGCAAGCGCCACTGCACCTTGCTAATCCAGCGTGATGCCGGGGCTTTGATCGACATGCGGCGACGCGAGCGTTGTTGGCTGAGCCGCATCAACTCTTCCCTCCTCGGGTGGCATGTGGCACCGCCACAGCTGTTGAAGTTGGAGGGGTGGTACGAGTCCGGCAAGATCCACGAGGCACTTTCGCGCGACATGGTTCGCAGCAAGTCCGAGGTAATCATCGCCAACATGCTCCACGAGCGGGGCATCACGTTCACTTACGAGAAGCCCCTGTTTGCGCCGGATGGGACAATGTACCTGCCGGACTTTACGCTGGTCTGGCAGGGCGACGAGATCTACTGGGAACACGTCGGCCGCCTGAGCGACCCGAGGTATGCGGCGAAGTGGGCTGACAAGCTCGCTTGGTACGAAAAGCACTTCCCCGGCCGCTTGCGTGTGACTTTCGAGCGAAATCCGGGGCTTGCTATCGGGGCTCCTGCCGCGCCTCTCGACATTAGTCTGCAGGCGAACTCGATTATCAACGATCTCTAAGTGCCGGGCGCCGCTTGGCGAACGCTGAACGACTATGTAGTCGAACACCAAGAGCCTTTTGGCAGATGGTGCCTACGCCGACTTGGCCTTGCCTCACTCTGTAACGCATCATGCACGACCTTGCTCAGCATCGTCTCGCAATGCAACTCCAGATCACTACCACCCACCAGCCGGCCACTGACCTCGGTTATTTGCTATCGAAGAACCCGGATCGGCATCAGGAATTTCCGCTGGCCTTTGGCACGGCGCATGTGTTCTATCCGGTAGCGACGGTGGAGCGTTGTTCAGTGGCGCTGATGGTCGACGTTGATCCGGTCGGGCTGGTACGGGGCCGCGGCGATGCGGATGGTCCCTTGACCCAGTACGTGAACGATCGGCCCTACACCGCATCCTCCTTTCTGGCGGTGGCCATTGCGCAGGTGTTCTCCAGTGCCATGGCGGGAAGCAGCAAGTCCCGGCCAGAGCTGGCGGCAATGCCGATTCCGCTGGAGGCGGAGGTGCCGGTGCTTCGCTGTCGGATGGGTGCGGAGAAGGTGCGGGCCTGCTTCGAGCCGCTGGGATATGAGGTGGATGTGCAGGCGCTGCCGCTGGACGAGACTTTCCCGGATTGGGGTGAGAGTCGCTATTTCCATCTGCGTCTGAAAGCCAAGGTGCGGCTGGGGGAGTTGCTGCAGCATCTGTATCTGCTGCTGCCGGCGCTGGATGGCGACAAGCACTACTACGTGGGTGCCGACGAGGTGCAGAAGCTGGTCGACAAGGGCGGCAGTTGGCTGGCAGTTCATCCTGAACGCGACTGGATTCTGGCCAACTACCTGAAGCGTCAGCGGTCGCTGGTGCGTGAGGCGCTGGGCAAGCTGCTGGACGAGCGCGAGGAAGAAGTCGAGGCCGAAGAGCGCGAGAAGGAGGCGGGTGAGCAGCAGCTGGAGCGGACGCTCAGCCTGAACGAGCGGCGCATGGCGGCCGTCGAGGAGGTTCTGCTGGCTACCGGCGCGGGCTCGGTGCTGGACGTGGGCTGCGGCGAAGGCCGTTTGCTGCGGCGGCTGCTGGAGCATCGTCAGTTCAATCGGATCCTCGGCATCGACGTGTCGGCGGTCTCGCTGGAGCGGGCGGCGGAGCGCCTGAAGCTGGACCGGCTGGCGCCGATGAAACGTGCGCGCATCGATCTGCAGCAGGGCAGCCTGAGCTATCGCGATGCCCGCATGACCGGTTTCGATGCCGCCTGCGCGATTGAAGTCATCGAGCACATCGATGCCACGCGATTGGGCGCTTTCGAGCGCACGCTGTTCGAGTTTGCCCAGCCACAGACGGTGGTCATCACCACCCCCAATGTTGAATACAACGTGCGCTTCGATGGCATGCCGGCTGGCAGCATGCGTCACCGCGACCATCGCTTCGAATGGACCCGCGCCGAGTTCCAGGCCTGGGCGGCTGGCGTATGCGAACGCCACGGCTATGAGGTGGAGTTCCTGCCGATAGGTGACGAGGACCCGGAACTCGGGCCGCCGACGCAGATGGGAGTGTTCCGCCGATGAGCACGATCCGTATCCCGGCGTTGTCGCTGGTGGCGCTGATTGGTGCCACCGGCTCGGGCAAATCCAGCTTTGCGCGCAAGCATTTCAAGCCGACGGAAGTCATCTCCTCTGACTATTGCCGCGGCCTGGTCTCGGATGACGAGAATGATCAGTCGGCCACCAAGGATGCCTTCGATCTGCTCTACCACATCGCCGGCAAGCGCCTGGCGGCGGGCAGGCTGACGGTGATCGACGCCACCAATGTGCGCCCGGAAGATCGTCAGCGACTGGTTGCGCTGGCGCGCGAGCACCATGTGCTGGCCTCGGCCATCGTCTTCGATCTGCCGGAGCGTGTGTTGCACGAGCGCAATGCGCAGCGGCTGGATCGGGACTTTGGCCCGCATGTGATCCGCGGGCAGGTGCAGAGTTTGCACCGTTCGATGCGCCGGCTGGAGAAGGAAGGCTTCAAGGTCGCGACGGTGTTCCGCGACGAGGAGAGCGTCGATCAGGCGGAGATTCTGCGCGAGAAAGCCTGGAACGACCGCCGCGACCAGAGCGGGCCTTTCGACATCATTGGCGATGTGCACGGCTGTCTGGACGAATGCGTGCAGTTGCTACGCGCGTTGGGTTACACGGTGGCTGGCACCCGCGAGGCGCCCGAGGTGACGGCACCGGAGGGCAGGCGCGCCATCTTCGTCGGCGATCTCGTGGATCGCGGTCCGGATTCGCCCGGTGTGCTGGGCTGGTGATGGCGATGACCGGGAACGGTACGGCGTTCTGTGTGCCGGGCAACCACGACGTCAAGCTGATGAAGAAGCTGCGCGGCCGGGATGTGAAGATCAGCCATGGTCTGGCCGAGACGCTGCAGCAGCTGGAATCAGAGCCCGACAGCTTTCGCCCCCAGGCGGCGGAATGGATCTATTCGCTGGTCAGCCATCTGGTCTTCGATGACGGCAAGTTGGTGGTGGCTCACGCCGGCATGAAGGAGCGCTACCAGGGTCGCGCTTCCGGTGCGGTGCGCGAATTTGCGCTCTATGGCGAAACCACCGGCGAGACCGATGAGTACGGCTTGCCGGTGCGCTACGACTGGGCCGGCGACTATCGCGGAGCGGCCATGGTGGTCTACGGCCACACCCCGGTGCCGGAGGCGGAATGGGTGAACCGCACCATCTGCATCGACACCGGCTGTGTGTTTGGTGGCAAGCTCACGGCCTTGCGCTATCCCGAGCGCGAACTGGTCAGCGTGCCAGCCCTGCGCACCTGGTACGAACCTATCAAGCCCCTGGCTCCGCCGGCCGCGCCGACGCGCGAAACCAGCGTGCTCGACATCGAGGACGTGCTCGGCAAACGCGTGATCAAGCCGCGCCTTGGTCGCAGCGTGACCATTCGCGATGAAAACGCGCGGGCTGCACTTGAGGTCATGAGCCGTTTCGCGGTGGATCCGCGCTGGCTGGTGTATCTGCCGCCGACCATGTCTCCGCCGGCCACGGCAGCGGACGGTGATCTGCTCGAACGTCCGGCCGAGGCCTTCGACTATTACCGCGCCGAAGGCGTGACCCAGCTGGTGTGTCAGGAAAAGCACATGGGTTCGCGCGCGGTGATCGTGCTCTGTCGCGATGAGGAGGTCGCCGGCCGTCGCTTCGGCATACGTGGCGATGGCCGCGGCGTCATCTACACGCGCACCGGTCGGCGTTTCTTCAATGATGGCGACGGCGAGGAAGCGCTGCTGACCAAGTTCGATGCGGCGATGCGAGGTAGTGGTCTTTGGGAGGAGTTGGCCAGCGACTGGGATCGCCATCGACGCCGAACTGTTGCCATGGTCGGCCAAGGCTGGCGATCTGCTGCGTCAGCAGTACGCGCCGACCGGCGCCGCCGGCACCCACGCCTTGCGCGCGACATGCGACTGGGCGGCTCAGGCTGCAGCGCGGGGCATCGAACTGGGCTCGTTGCCGGCGACGCTGGCGCAGCGTGCAGACGGCATCGACCACTACGTGGCCGAGTATCGGCGCTATTGCTGGCCGGTTCAGAGCGTCGACGATCTGCGGCTGGCGCCTTTCCACGTGCTCGCCTACGAGGGCGCGGCGAGCCTGCAGAACGGCCACCGCTGGCACCTCGACCTGATCGACCGGCTATGCGACGCAGATCCCGGCCTGTTCCGTCGCACGCAGCGCCGCTATGTCGATCTCGCCGACCCGGCCAGCGAAGCCGAGGCGAACGCGTGGTGGCAGCAGATCACCAGTGCCGAGAGCGAAGGCATGGTGATCAAGCCCATCGAAGGCATCGTGTCTGGCAAGAAGGGAGTGCGGCAGCCGGCCATCAAGTGTCGCGGACGCGAGTACCTGCGGATCATCTACGGGCCCACATACACGGAGCCGGCAAATCTGGAGCGTCTGCGCCAACGCGCGCTGGCGCCGAAACGGGCACTGGCGCTACGTGAATTCGCGCTTGGCCACGAGGCCTTGCATCGATTCGTTGAACATGAGCCGCTGTACCGCGTCCATGAGTGCGTGTTCGGCGTGCTGGCACTGGAGAGTGAGCCGGTCGATCCCAGGCTCTGAGCCCGTCGTTCGCGGCGGAACCAGCCATCAGTCACTGTGACCTCATGCCCATGCGCGTGCTGCGGTAGCTCTCTACGCTCCCTTCACTTTCAGAGCGGTGGGGTTTCTCATGTTCAAACAGCTTTTGGCTGCCGGTTTGCTGGCGGCTGCGTTTTCGGCAATGGCTGCGGCGCCCGCCAAGGGCGACGGCGATTGGGTGGAGCGGTCCAACAAGATCGCGCACGAGGTGCTGGAATCGCAGGCGAAATTTGCGCCGGAGTTTGCCAGTCAGGTCGGGGTGAGTGGTTTCGACGAGCAGATCTTTGATCTGGGTCCGGATCTGGCTCAGCGTCAGATCGCCGAGGCGCAGAAGAACATCACCATGCTGGAAGGTCTGCTGGCCACCGAAGCCGATCCGCGGGTGGCGCAGGATCTGCAGATCATGATCCAGTCGCAGAAGGACAATATCGAAGCGACCCAGGTGAACTACGACCGGGTGATGCCCTACGGCAACATCAATGGGCTGATCTTCGCCGGTTTTCGCGGTCAGCTGGACAAGCAGGTGCCGATGGAGCAGCGCAAGGCCGCCCTGGTGCGCCTGAAGAAGTACACCGGCGAGGCGGAGGGCTTCGAGCCCCTTCTGAATCTGGCGAAGGAACGCCTGACCGAACGCATGGGCGTGAAGGATCTGATCCTGCCCTATCGCGGCGAGGTCGAGAAGGATCTGGAAGATGCGCCCAAGTTGATCGAAGGCCTGGAGCAGGTGTTCCAGGGGAGCGGACTCGACGGCTGGCAGGATTCTCTGGCCCTGCTGCAGTCGCAGCTGCGCGACTACAACGAGTGGGTGCGCCAGACCATATTGCCGAATACCCGCGACAGCGCGATGTTGCCGCGCGAGCTCTACGAGCTGCAGCTGAAGAACTACGGCGTGCACGCCAGCCCGGAAGAGCTGATGGTGATCGGCCAGGTGGCTTTCATGGACATCCGCAACGAGATGATGGCGCTGGCGCCGCTGGTGGCCAAGGAGAAGGGCTACAACACCCGGGACTATCGCGAAGTCCTGCGGCTGTTGAAGAAGGAGCAGGTCCATGGCGATGCGCTGATGGCCACCTACCAGGAGGTCATGGCCGAGATCGATCGGATCATCGCCCGCGAGAAACTGGCGACCCTGCCGAATGAGCCCGCTCGCGTGCGCATGGCCACCGCTGCGGAGACGGCACAGCAGCCGGCCGCACATCTGGACACGCCGCGACTGGTCGGCAACACCGGCGAGTACCCGGAGTTCATCGTGCCCAAGATCGAGCAGAACGAAGATGGCAGTTGGCCGGACAGCGATTACGCTTATCGCGCCATGATGTGGAGTCTGTCAGCGCACGAGGCGCGCCCGGGCCACGAGATGCAGTTCACCACCATGCTTCGTGGTGGCGTGTCCACGGCGCGCGCGCTGTTTGCCTTCAACTCGGCCAATGTCGAGGGCTGGGCGCTGTACGCAGAGTCGATCATGAAGCCGCACATGCCACTGGATGGCCAGCTGGCATCGCTGCAATACCGTTTGCTGCGTGCCGCACGCATCTGGCTGGATCCGGCCATCAATCTTGGCCTGGTCACGCCGGCAGAAGCCAAGCGGGTGCTGATGGAAGAAGTGGTTGAGGATGACAGCAATGCCCAAACCGAGATCGACCGCTACACCTTCCGTTCGCCGGCACAGGCGACGTCCTACTACTACGGTTACACCCAGCTGCAGGCCCTGCGGGCCCAGACCGAGCTGCAGCTCAAGGATCAGTTCGACGCAGCCGCCTTCCACGATTTCATCCTGAATCAGGGACTGCTGCCGCCGGAAGTGTTGAAAAAGGCGGTGCATGACGACTTCGTGGCGGCAAGTTTGAAGAAGGCAGCTGGTTGAGCAAGGGATAGCGCTGCGCTGTTCTGAGCGCAGGATCGGGTGAGGTCAACTCGGCGATCCCGGCGGTTTGCTGGGATCGCCGACTTGCAGTCGGCGCTGTTGCTGTTCGCCTTTCCGGTGCCAAGAGCGGCCGAGTACAACTCGGCGATCCCGGGCGCTTGCTGGGATCGCCGACTTGCAGTCGGCGCTGTTGCTTTTCGTCTTTTCGGGGCCAGAAGCTGCCGAGTACGTCTCGGCGATCCCGGCGCCTTTCTGGGATCGCCGACTTGCAGTCGGCGCTGTTGCTTTTCGTCTTTTCGGGGCCAGAAGCTGCCGAGTACAACTCGGCGATCCCGGGCGCTTGCTGGGATCGCCGACTTGCAGTCGGCGCTGTTGCTCTTCGTCTTTCCGGGGCCAGAAGCGGCCGAGTACAACTCGGCGATCCCGGGGGCTTGCTGGGATCGCCGACTTGCAGTCGGCGCTGTGGCTTTTCGCCTTTTCGGGGCCAGAAGCTGCCGAGTCCAGCTCGGCGATCCCGGGCGGTAATTGCCGCCTTCCGAAATCGTCAGGAACTGTGAATACTCGCCGCTGTCTTCACAGTGGCTTCACTGTTGTCGCCCAGGGAATGCCGCAGCCATGACGCGGACAGCCCGGCGCGAACCTCTGACCATTTGCCTCAAGGCCCTGATCCGATGCCAGAACTCAAGCGTGCATTCCTGAAATTACTGGGCCTCGCGGCTCTGGGACTGTTTCTGTTGCCAGCCATCACCTGGGTCTTCACCGGTTATGAGCAGCATCAGAACTCTCTGGAGATGCAGCGGGTGTTCGCTGAGGACGTGGCCGCAGCCGACGATCTGAGTGAGGCCGAGAAGGCGGTCGCCCAGGAACGTATCTCGCAGATGACCATCGCGGCGTTGTGTGATGGTGCCTATCCGGAGCTGGCCCAACTGCAGGCTCAGGCCTGCGGCTTGAGCGAAGAGTTCGGGCAGTTCCATCTGGCCCACAAGATTTCCTTCTACAGTCTGCTGCTGGGTGCATTCACACTGCTGCTGATCGCCGGTCTGGCGCTGCTGGCCTATGCCAAACCGGCGCTGCAGGTGGTGGCTTTCACCACCGGCTGGTGGAGCCTGCGGCTGATCGCAGCCTTCGAAGTACTGGTGCAGGCGGCCATGCTGGTGTGGTTGTCGTTCTGGCTGACCGCGTACTTCTTCCACATCTACATTCTCAAGCTGGTGTTCGTTGCGGCGGCGCTGGCCGTCGTAGCGGCTTTCGTGGCCATCACGGCCATCTTCAAGCGTGCCGCGTTGAACAATGCGGTGGCTGGCGAACTCATCAGCGAGGAACAGGCGCCGCAGCTGTGGGCGCGGATCAAGCAGTTTTCGCAGACCCTGGGCACGGCCGCACCCACGCAGCTGGTGGGAGGCATCGACGCCAACTTCTTCGTGACCCAGATGCCGATCCAGTTGCCGAGGACTCAAGTGCAGGGCCGCAGTCTGTTCGTCAGTCTGCCGCTGCTACGGGTGTTGGCCCGAGACGAAGCGGATGCGGTGCTGGCGCATGAAATGGCCCATTTCAGCGGCGGCGACACCGAAACCGGCGCTGCGCTCGGCCCCAGGCTGCAGGCCTACGAGCAATACATGCAGACGCTGAGCGAAAACGGTCTGACGTTGCTGGCCTTCTTCGTGCTCAGCCTGTTTCGGGCCGCTTTTGAGCTGGCCTTGTCGCGGGCCAGTCGCGCCCGCGAATTTGCCGCCGATGCCACCGCCGCCAGACTGACCTCGGCCGGGGCGCTGTCGCGCGCGCTGGTGAAGATCGGCGCCTATGCCAGCTACCGCAACAGCGTGGAGCAGGAACTGTTCAATCAGAACGACCGGCATCAGGGGCCACTGGACCTGGCCGGGCGGGTCGCGCAGGGGCTGTCTTCCTTCGCCCAGTCGCCGGCCTTCCGGGAGGCCATGACCCATGCCGACGTGCCGCATCCCTTCGATTCGCATCCGCCGATGCAACAGCGAATGGAACAGGTTGGCGCCGTCATTCAGCCGATGGAATTCCCGATGCTGATCACCGCGGCACCGGAGCAGACCTGGATCGATTTCATCGAACAGGCCGAGTCCATCGAGGCCCCGTTGTGGCAGAGCTACGAGTCGAATTTTGCCGACGAGCACGAACAGAATCTGGCTTTCCGCTATGAGCCTGCCAATGAGCAGGAGCGTGCCATCGTCCTCAAGTATTTCCCCGACGTGCCTTTCGCGCTGAAGAAGTCGCAGACGCTGCGCATCACCTACGCCGGCATTGAAACGCCTGAGGGCAGTACGTCGTGGGATGCGGTCCAGCAACTGCAATACGAGGACGGCAGCTTCGGCAGCCGCGACGTCATCACCATCACCCACCCGGAAAAACGTGCGCTGGGCCTGAGCAAGACCAGCAAGCTCAAGCTGGCCGTGGTCGCCAAGGACCGCGAACTGCTGAAGCAGACCATCGGGCGCTACTGGCAGCGTCATCAGCTGATGCGACAGATGCAGGCGCAGACGGTCTGAGGGCTGGGAATGACGCATGGCGCGTTGCCGCCCCGTCTTCATCACTGCTTGATTCCGATTGCGGCAGGCTGCTGCCCGAATCAACTCCAAGAGCAGCCTCATGTGGCAGCACACGGGCCGTATCAGGCCGGCATTCGCCCTGGAGCCGGACGCGGGTCAGGAATCGGTCTGGGACTATCCTCGGCCACCGCGCCTGGTGCCCGATTCGCGCCGGATACTGGTGCGCGCCGATGGCGTGGTCGTGGCCGACACGCGCGGTGCCATCCGGGTGCTGGAAACCGCCAGTCCGCCGACCGTCTATCTGCCGCCGACGGATGTGGAACTGAAACTGCTGGTCCCGGCGCCGGGAACTTCGATGTGCGAATGGAAGGGACGGGCGCAGTACTGGAGCCTGCGACTGGCCGACGGGCGCGAGTACCCGCAAGTGGGCTGGAGCTATCCGCAGCCCACGGCGGCCTTTGCGGCGATTGCCGGCTGGCTGTCGTTCTATCCGGGACGGGTCGAATGCGAGATCGACGGCGAGCGGGTGCGACCGCAGCCGGGCGGATTCTATGGTGGCTGGGTCACGAACGAGATTGTCGGGCTGTTCAAGGGTGAGCCTGGCACCGGGCACTGGTGAGAGTGCCGAAGCGCATTGCGATTCCCGCAGCGGCCGCTGCCGACCTTAGTCCTTCACTTTCTTGACGAACTCCGACTTCAGGCCCATCGGGCCGATGCCGTCGATCTTGCAGTCGATGTCGTGATCGCCTTCGACCAGGCGGATGTTCTTGACCTTGGTGCCGACCTTGACCACGGCCGATGAGCCCTTGACCTTGAGATCCTTGATTACGGTGACGCTGTCGCCATCTTTCAGTTCATTGCCGACGGCGTCACGGACCACCGGGCCGGATTCTTCAGCGCTGGCAGCGCCGTCCTTAGGCCATTCGTGGGCGCATTCGGGGCAGATCAGCTGATGGCCGTCTTCATAGGTGTAGACGGAATGGCATTTGGGGCAGTTCGGGAGTGTATTCATGCCTGCACAATACCTTCACGAAGCCGGGAAGGCATGCGCTTCAGCCTGACTTGGCGCGGGCATTCTGAGCTGCGCTCAGGGCAAGCGGTGTGCGCCGGGAAATGCGGGCTAAGATCGCCCATCCATGAAGGTGCCAGGCAGGCATGAGCGAAAACACCGAATTGACCCGCAGCCTGCTGGGCGTGCTCGGCTACAGTCGTCGCGCCATCACGCTGGTATGGCAGACCAGTCGCGGTCTGACCTTGGGTTTGGCTTCGCTGACGCTGGTGGCGGGCGTGCTGCCGGCCGGCATTGCGCTGATCGGTGCCAGGCTGGTGGATGCGGTGGTGGCTGCGGCGCGCGTCCACGCCGAGGGCGGCAGCGCCGATTTCTCGATGGTGCTGACCTGGGTGCTGCTCGAAGGACTGCTGGTGGCGCTGCTGGCTGGCGCCCAGCGTGGCCTGAATCTGTGCCAGTCGCTGCTGCGGGCCCTGCTCGGGCAGCAGACCAATGCGCTGATTCTGGAAAAGGCACTGACGCTGGATCTGGTGCAGTTCGAGGACTCGGAGTTCTACGACAAGCTCACCCGGGCACGACGCGAAGCCTCCTCGCGACCGCTGTCGCTGGTGATGCGCACCTTCGGTCTGGCCCAGAATGCGATTGCGCTGTTGAGTTTCGGTGGTCTGCTGGTGCAGTTCTCGCCGCTGACGGTGCTGGTGCTGGTGGCCGCAGGCGTGCCGGCTTTTCTGGTCGAGGCCAAGTTCTCCGGCGATGCCTTCCGCCTGTTCCGCTGGCGTTCGCCGGAAACGCGGATGCAGATGTACCTGGAAACCGTGCTGGCACGGGAAGACCACGCCAAGGAGGTCAAGCTGTTCAATCTCGGGCCGCTGCTGATGCAGCGTTACCGGGACATCTTCACCAAGCTCTATCGGGAAGACCGCAAGCTGGCGCTGAGGCGCGACGGCTGGGGCTTTGCGCTGGGCCTGCTCGGCACCGTCACGCTCTACGGCGCCTATGTCTGGATCACCTGGAGTGCGGTGCAGGGACAGATCAGCCTGGGCCAGATGACCATGTACTTGCTGCTGTTTCGTCAGGGGCAGTCGGCGGTGTCAGCCAGCCTGTCGGCCATCGGCGGCATGTACGAGGACAATCTCTATCTGTCGACGCTATACGAGTACCTCGACACCCCCAGCGGCGGCAACGACATGGCCAGCGGCGCCACGGCTGGACCGCTGCCCGGTGACGGCATCCGTTTCGAACACGTGTGCTTCCGCTATCCGGGCGCGGAAACCGATGCTCTGAGCAATATCGATCTGCATCTGCGACCCGGACAGTCGCTGGCCCTGGTCGGCGAGAACGGCTCCGGAAAGACCACGCTGATCAAGTTGCTCACGCGCCTGTATCGGCCGCGCGAGGGCCGCATCCTGCTCGACGGGCTGGATCTCAACGACTGGGATACGACGACGCTGCGGCGCCGTATCGGCGTGATCTTCCAGGATTTTGCCCGCTATCAGCTGAAAGTGGGCGAGAACATCGGCGCCGGCGACGTCAGCGCCTTCGATGAGCTGGCGCGTTGGGAAGAGGCGGCCGAGCGGGGCATGGCCGCGCCCTTCATCGAATCCCTGCCCGAAGCCTATGCCACGCAGCTCGGCAAGTGGTTTGCCCAGGGCCGCGAACTCTCCGGCGGCCAATGGCAGAAGATCGCGTTGGCCCGGGCCTTCATGCGCAAGGACGCCGACATCCTGGTGCTGGACGAGCCGACCGCGGCCATGGACGCCGCTGCCGAGGCCACCATCTTCGAGCATTTCCGGCAGATGACCCACGACCGTATCGCCATCCTGATTTCGCACCGTTTCTCGACGGTGCGCATGGCCGACCAGATTCTGGTGATCGACCACGGCCGCATCATCGAGCGCGGCGATCATCAGGCTCTGATGGCGCAGGATGGCCAGTACGCACGGTTGTTTTCGCTGCAGGCGGCGGGGTACCGGTAGTCGCCCAGAGGGAGCTCTGGCAGGTCCAGACTTGTCTGGATGCTCTACCCTGAGTGAGCCACGGACAAGCGCGGGCAAGAGCCAGCTTTTGTAGCCCGAAGTGCGCGCAGCGCTCTCCGGGAGGTGATGCGACAAGCCCCGGTGAGCCGCTGCGCGGCACACCGGGCTACGCGCACCAGGCGGGTTCATGGCCAGCGTGCAGTGTCGGGCCGACACAGGCGGCTCGCCATGACGATTTCTCCGAATGCCTTCGCGATCTGAACGCTCTTCTTCGCGTTCTCTCTGCTTTCCTTTGCGTTCTTCGCGTCTGGCTTCTGGCCAGGGTCTGCCTCAGGACAGGATCGTCGCGTCACCGGTCGCGCCGCGGGGGCGCTCCTACGGTTCACACTTGCCCGCTGCCTCCGGCTTGTATTGAATGATGGGCCTGGCCATTCGCAGCAATGAGGCAGCATGTCGAGCAATAGCGGTGGGCGCTTGGTCTGCGTGGGCACTGGCATGCTCCTGGGCGGGCACCTCAGTCCGCGGGCACGGGTGGAGATCGAGCGGGCTGACGTGGTTCACGCGGCGGTTTCCGACGGCCTGGTTGAACTTTGGCTGCGCGAGTTGAATCCGGCCTTCCACAGCTTGCAGCCGCATTACGTCGAGGGTCGTCCGCGCACCCAGACCTATGAGGCGATGGTGCAGACGCTGCTCGATGCGGTGATCGCCGGTCAGCGCGTCTGTGGTGCCTTTTACGGCCATCCCGGCGTCTTTGCCTGGGTCCCGCATGAAGCCGTGCGCAGGGCCCGCAGCCTGGGTTACCCGGCACGGCTGGAGCCCGGTATCTCTGCGGAAGATTGCCTTTACGCCGACCTCGGCATCGATCCGGGACGGGTCGGCTGTCAACACTACGAAGCCAGCCAGTTCATGCTGTTCCGTCGCCGCATCGATACCGGCGCCTATCTGATCCTGTGGCAGCCGGGTGTGGCTGGCGACCGCTCCACCGCCCGCTTCAGCACCGGCGCCGACTATCGGCGGCTGCTGGTGGAGGTGTTGCGCCGCGACTATCCGTCCGACCATCCGCTGACCCTTTATCGTGCGGCGACGCTGGCGCTGGAACAGCCGCGGATGACCAGGCTGCGCCTGGCTGATCTGCCCGACGCCGTGGTGACGCTGGCCGACACGCTGGTGATACCGCCGCTGACTCCGCTGCAGCCCGATCTCGAGATCAGGCAGTGCCTGGACCAGTTGGATCTGCTGCAGCAGGCTGCCGATGATCCGTCTTGACGGTCTGCCGGAACTCTACGGATCGACCTCAAGGCTGCAGCTGCGACCATTGTCGCCGGCTGACGCCGCCGCATATCGCCGACTCTACCAATGCCCCCGGATCATGCGATTCATCGGTCCGGTGTTGAGCGATCACGATGCACAAACCAGCTTCGACGCGACGCTCAAGCTCCAGGAGGGCCAGAGTAATCTTCGTCACTGGCGCCTGAGAATCGCCCTCAGCCCGATCGGCGATTCCTCCTTACTCGGCCTGCTGGCGCTGGAATCGTGCCCGCGGCCGGATGCGGTCGAGCTGGGTGTGCTGCTGCATCCCGACGTGCTGGGCCGTGGACTGGCGCGGGAAGCACTCGAAGCCCTGATCCAGCGGCTCAGAAAGATCGGGATGACCCGGGCACAACTGTGCGCAGATCGCCATAATGAGCCCATGTCAGGCTTGGCCAGGCGGCTGGGATTCACCGCCGATGATCAGGCGGCTGGCAGTCATGCTCAGGTTGTCCACCGTTGCGTATACGATGGCGCCCGAGACCATCCAACTTCAGGAGACCACAGCACATGAATCAGACCCTGGCATTTCTCGAGTCTCTGGGCGCTCAGGCCGAACTGGCTGGTGATGGCCCGGCGCTGCGGGCCGCCGCCCAGGCCGCGCATCTCTCGCCTGAGCTGGTGGAAGCGCTGGCCAGCCGTGATCGCGCGCGCCTGGAAGCCCTGCTGGGCGCTGGCAGCAATCTGGTCTGTGCCATCTTTCCGGTTCAGCCCGACGGCGATGAGCCGGCCGAGGATGCGCCCGAGCAGGAACCAGAGCAGGAGCCGGACACGGATCGTGATGCATTCTCTGTCGCTGCCTGAGTCCGAGTTGCCAAGGTAGGCAGATGAAGCTGTTCGGCCTCTGCCTGCTTCTGATGTCGATGATGTCATCGGCGCTCGCCGCCGATGACATTGATCAGCGCCTGTTGCATGCCGACGAGATCAAGCGCACCCAGGGCGAAGCCTTCGCCAACGAGCTCGATGCACTGGATGCAGCACAAGCGCAGCTCAGCAGCAGACAGCGCGAGTACCTGGATTATCTGCGCGGTTGGCAGGCGGCCTATCTCGGGCAATACGGCGACGCCGCCGCTCGTCTTGGAGGTTTGTTGGATCGGGCCGTCGATCCGGTCATTCGCTTCCGCAGCCGGGTTACCTTGCTCAATTCCCTGACCGTCTCGCGCCGATACGTCGAAAGTTTCGACCAGTTGAACGCGCTGCTGACGGAGCTGGATGGCATCAGCGATCCCGGCGCCCGTGCCCAGGCATTGGGCGCGATCGCGCAGTTGCTGAATCAGGTTGCCCAATATCCCCAGAGCCTGCGCTATTCGACGAAGTTGTTGGCTGAGAGCAAACTTCCATGGGCGCGCTGCGGGGCCGCGCAGCTCGAATTCGAGGCCCGATTCAAGTCCGGCGAACTCCAGGATGTGAGCGCTCCTCTTGAGCGCTGGGCCGATGAATGCTCGTTGCAGGGCGAGGCCATTTTTGCCGGTCTGTTGCGCACCTATGTGGCGCGCCTGCACCTGAAGCACAACCGTTACCCCGAGGCGATCCGCAGCCTGGAAACGCATCGGGCCGAGTTTTCGGCGACCAACTACCCGTTTCTGATCAGCGAAGTCGCCGCAATCATGGCTACCGCCCATCTGGCGCTGGGGCAGCTGGAGCAGGCGGAAGACAGCGCCCGGGATGCGATCGACAGGCTCGCTTCCGGCGTCTTTACCGAAGCGCTCACCGAGGCCTGGCGTGTACGCTACCAGGTGGCTCTGCAGCGAGGTGATCTCAAGTCTGCCGTCATTGCGCTGGAGACCTACAAGGACGTCGATCGTGCCTATCTGGATGACGTCGGTCGGCGCGCACTCGCCTTTGAAATGGCCAGGCACGAGGCCCGTGCCAAGAGTCTGCAGATCGAGAGCCTCAATCGGCAGAACGAGGTGCTGCAACTGCAGCAGCAGGTGGCCGAGAAGAATGCGCAGACAGCGCGTGTCTACATTCTGCTGCTGTTGACCGTGCTGACCTTCGCCATTTTCTGGGCGCTGCGAACCCGGCGCATGCAGCGCCATTTCCAGCAACTGGCGCAATGCGACAGTCTGACCGCCGTGTCCAGCCGGCCGCATTTCATGGATCAGGCCTCGTCGCTGCTGGATCAGCTCAGCCGCATCGGCCAGCCTGCCGCTCTGGTGGTCATCGATCTGGACTACTTCAAGAGCGTCAACGACCGTTTCGGACATGCCGCCGGGGACGATGTGCTGCAGCGGGCTGCCTTTGCCTGTGGTGAGCTGCTCGATTCGCGGCAGCTGTTCGGAAGGCTGGGCGGCGAGGAGTTCGCGATCCTGCTGCGTGGCAGCGTCAGCGATGCAGTCGAACTCGCCGAGCGCTGCCGACTGGCACTGATGGAGATCCACTTCGGACCCGCTGAGAGCCCATCGCGTCTATCCGGCAGTTTTGGTGTCGCCGGCACCGAGGCTTGCGGACACGATTTGCGGCGTCTGATGACCGATGCTGATACCGCGCTCTACGAGGCCAAGCGCAAGGGCCGCAACCGGGTGGTTTGCCATGTGCCGGCGCTGGACCAGATGAACGGCGTTCGCGCCATCGCCTGATCGGGACTGGTGGGTCTACCGCAAGCACGCCGGTGCCTGTGAGGAATGCAGGCTAGAATCCGCGCCACTTCGATGCGGGAACAGCGAATGGCGCTCAAGGCCACTGTGTACAAGGTGGAACTGCAGATCAGCGACATGGATCGGCACTACTACGCCACTCATGCGCTCACCCTGGCGCTGCATCCCTCGGAAACCGAGCTGCGGCTGATGGTGCGTGTGCTGGCCTTCGCGCTGCTGGCCGACGAGGGGCTCAGTTTCGGTCGTGGTCTGAGTGCCGAGGATGAACCCGATTTGTGGCGGCGCTCGCTGACCGGCGACATCGAACTATGGATCGATCTTGGGCAACCGGATGAATCCCGGGTGCGCAAGGCCTGCGGGCGCTCGCGTCAGGTGGTCGTGGTCGGTTACAGCGGCCGCGGCTTCGGGCAGTGGTGGGACAAGAACGCCGCCGGGCTGCAGCGCTGCAGCAATCTCGGCGTGCTGGAAATCCCTGCGGCCAGTGCCGAGGAACTGGTGGCGCTGTGCCAGCGCAATCTGGCGCTGCAATGCCTGATCCAGGACGGCGAGGTGCAGGTGCTCAGCGACAGCGGCAGCGTCAGTCTGAAGCCGATCTGGCGCCGGGCGCTGCCGTGAGGGCAATGGCTGGCCGTAGCTGTGGGGCAATGGCGGTCCGTACCTGTGGGAGCGGGCTCTGCCCGCGAACAGTGCCTGGGACGGCCGAGTCATTCGACTATGGGGTCGGGCTCTGCCCGCGATGCTCTCGGGTCGTGGAATCAGAGCATCGCGGGCAGAGCCCGCTCCCACAGTGTTGCCTTCCTGTTTCCAATGATTGACCCCGGCCCATGAGCACCGACGCTGATCTCATCATCATCGGTGGCGGCGCTGCCGGCCTGATGTGCGCGCTCACCGCGGGGCAGCGCGGGCGGCGGGTGCGACTGATCGAGCATGCCAACCGCTGCGGCAAGAAGATCCTGATGTCCGGCGGTGGTCGCTGCAATTTCACCAACACCGGCACCAGCGCAGAGAATTTCATCTCGGCCAATCGCCACTACTGCAAATCGGCGCTGGCGCGCTATCGGCCGGCGGATTTCATCGCCCTGGTCGATCGCCACGGGATTGCCTGGCACGAAAAGGAGCTGGGCCAGCTGTTCTGCGATATCTCGTCCAAGCAGATCGTGGCGATGTTGCTGCAGGAATGTGCCGATGCCGGTGTGCAGATCGAGGTTGGCTGCAGCATCAGCGAGGTGACCAGGGTCGATGGCCACTTCCGCCTGCAGACCTCGCGCGGGCCGATGTCGGCGCCGGCGCTGGTGGTCGCCAGCGGTGGACTGTCGATCCCGAGCATGGGCGCCACCGGCTTTGGCTATGACCTGGCCCGTCAGTTTGGCCATCGCGTGCTGCCGACTCGCGCCGGACTGGTGCCCCTGACCTTGAGCGGCGTGCATCAGGAGCGTCTTCAGGACCTGAGTGGTGTGGCCTTGCCGGTGACAGCCAGTGCCAATGGCCGCAGTTTCAGCAACTCCATGCTGATCACCCACCGTGGTGTCAGCGGTCCGGCCATCCTGCAGATTTCGTCCTACTGGCAGCCCGGCGACGAGCTGCAGCTGGATCTGCTGCCGCATCAGGATGCGGTCGATCTGTTGCGCGAGATGCAACGCGAGCGCCCGGCAGCCGAGCTGCGCAGCGTGCTCGCAGAGCTGCTGCCCAAACGTTTCGCCCAGCGCCTGTGCGAACACTGGGTGGCGAGCAAGCCGATGCGCCAATACGGCGAGCGCGAGCTGCGCGGCATCGGCGAGTTGCTCAAGGCCTGGCCACTGGTGGCCAGCGGCACCGAGGGCTACCGCACCGCCGAAGTCACGCTGGGCGGGGTCGATACCGATGAGCTGTCATCAGCGACCATGCAATCGAGGCTGATCCCCGGACTGTATTTCATCGGCGAGCTCGTCGACGTCACCGGCTGGCTGGGGGGCTACAACTTCCAGTGGGCCTGGGCCTCGGGACATGCGGCGGGCACGGCGGTGTAGCGCCGGCGCCAAGGGGAGACGTGCGGCCGTCGTAGGTCACGTTGGCCGCGTAGCGGGCTACGTGACATCGTGGGCTGACCTGGGATCGCCGAGTTGCACTCGGCGCTGTAGCGCTTCGCATTTCCGCCTCTGGTAAACCTGGCAAGCCGCCGACGCACCCGGGGCCTTTCGCTTTTCCAGGCCAGAAGCATGCCGAGTACAACTCGGCGATCCCAGCGCCGGGACTACACCTGTGCCAGATCGCCCTTGGTCTCCAGCCATTCGCGGCGGTCGCCGGCGCGCTTTTTCGCCAGCAGCATGTCGAGCATGCGGTCGGTGCCGTCGTCGTCGTCGATGGTCAGCTGCACCAGGCGGCGGGTGTCGGGGTGCATGGTCGATTCGCGCAGCTGCTGCGGGTTCATTTCACCCAGGCCCTTGAAGCGGGTGACGCTGATCTGTCCCTTGATCTTGTCGCGGGCGATACGGTCCAGCAGTTCGGTCTTTTCGCTCTCGTCCAGGGCATAGAACACCTGTTTGCCGACATCGACACGGAACAGCGGCGGCATGGCCACGAACACGTGTCCGGCCTGCACCAGACTGCGGAAATGGCGCTGGAACAAGGCCGACAGCAGGGTGGCGATATGCAGTCCGTCGGAATCGGCGTCGGCCAGGATCACGATCTTGCCGTAGCGCAGGCCGGAAAGATCGGGCTTGCCGGGATCGAGGCCGATGGCCACGGCCAGATCGTGGACTTCCTGTGAAGCCAGCACCGAAGTCGATTCCACTTCCCAGGTGTTCAGGATCTTGCCGCGTAGCGGCAGGATCGCCTGGAAATCGCGTTCGCGCGCCTGCTTGGCCGAGCCGCCGGCGGAATCGCCCTCGACCAGGAACAGCTCGGTGCGCGACAGATCCTGCGAGGCGCAGTCGGCCAGCTTGCCGGGCAGGGCAGGTCCGCTGGTGACCTTCTTGCGCACCACCTGCTTTTCGGTCTTGAGGCGCGCCTGGGCGCGCTCGATGGCCAGCGTGGCGATACGCTCGCCGAGCTCGGTGTGCTGGTTCAGCCACAGGCTGAAGGCGTCGTGCATCACGCCCTGGGCAAACGGTGCCGCGGTGCGCGACGACAGGCGCTCCTTGGTTTGCCCGGCAAACTGTGGATCCTGCTGCTTGAAGCTGAGCACGAAGGAGAGCCGTTCCCAGATGTCTTCCGGCGCCAGCTTGACGCCCCGCGGCAGCAGATTGCGGAACTCGCAGAATTCGCGGATGGCATCGGTCAGGCCGGAACGGAATCCATTGACGTGGGTGCCGTGCTGGGCGGTGGGAATCAGGTTGACATAGCTTTCCTGGATCACCTCGCCGTCGGGTGTCCAGCCCAGCGCCCAGTCCGCGGCCTCGGTGGTGCGCTTGATCGAGCCGGTGAAGAGCTCGCCGGGAATGACCTCGCGATCGGCCAGCTGGCCGTTGAGATAGTCCTTGAGGCCGTCCTCGTAGTACCAGCGCTCGGTTTCACCGGTGGCTTCATCCCACAGCGTGACCGCCAGGCCCGGGCACAGCACCGCCTTGGCGCGCAGCACGTGGCGCAGCTTGGGCATCGACAGCTTGGGGGTGTCGAAATACTTCGGATCCGGCCAGAAACGCACGCGGGTGCCGGTGTTCTTCTTGCCGACCGTGCCGATGACCTGCAGGGGCGAGGCCGGGTCGCCGTTGGCGAAGCCAATGCTGTACTCCTGGCCGTCACGCTTGATGTTCAGATCCACCCGCGTACTCAGCGCATTGACGACCGATACGCCGACGCCGTGCAGACCACCGGAGAAGTTGTAGTTCTGATTCGAGAACTTCCCGCCGGCATGCAGCCTGCACATGATCAGTTCGACGCCAGGTACGCCATGTTCCGGATGGATATCCACCGGCATGCCGCGGCCATCGTCGGTGACTTCGATGGAACCGTCGTTGTAGATGCGGATGTCGACGGTCTTGGCGAAGCCCGACAGGGCTTCGTCGACCGAATTGTCGACCACTTCCTGAACCAGATGATTGGGGCGGGTGGTGTCGGTGTACATGCCCGGCCGGCGTTTGACCGGATCCAGACCCTGCAGGACTTCGATATCGGCGGCGTTGTAGCGTGCAGTCATGGGTTTTCAGCAAGATTCGTGAACGGCGCCAGCCCGGCGCGATGCGCAGCGATGCTGCATGGCATGAGCCGCAGACGCAACAGCCAAGGGCGGGCAAGTGGCTTTGGTCCGGGTTTTGTCGTCAGGACAGCGGTGTACGAGGCTGTGGTAGTGGCGAGTGCTCGGCAGGGGCTGCGGCTCTTCGGGCATTCGGGAAGAGCCAAAGCCCGGCAGAAGCAGCGGAGCAAGCTCCGCTGTACGAGAGCTACGGTGTACGAGGCCTTGGTAGTGCCGAGCTTGCTCGGCAGGATCTGCGGCATTTCGGGCATTCGGGAAGAGCCAAAGCCCGGCAGAAGCAGCGGAGCAAGCTCCGCTCTACCAGAGCAGCGGTGTACGAGGTCTTGGT
>JBFWOF010000060.1:0-33012 GCA_050250665.1 Lysobacterales bacterium
CCGGAAAGACCCAAAACCGACACCCCATCGTGACCGATGCCGTTAGAATCCAAGCAACGCACAACCGTCAGTAGAAACCGGTCACGTTGAACCGAAACGACCGGTCACGATGAGCGAAATGCGCACCGAAAAGGGTGACTCTCCATGAACCCGTGTCGTAGCGTGTTGATTTGTGGTCTCGGATGTAGGTTGGGCTAAGGGTAGCGTGCCCAACACCAGCGTCCGTTGTTGGGCACGCTACGCTTAGCCCAACCTACAGTTCACGGCCAGCGTGCAGTGCCGGACCGATACATGTGGCTCGCAATGGCGCCTCGATGACGCGCATCGACAATCGGCGCAGCCTGCTTGACTCAGGACCCAGCCATCAGTTGCGCGCGCTACTACCTCACCGACAACCGGCAACCGACAACCAGTCTTCAGCCACCCTTCCACGAATCCACATAGCCCCGCCACTCCACCGATTCCGCGGCCTCGGTGACGGTCAGATCGTCGCGGGTGTCGATCATCACCGCGTACTCGTCGGTGGCTTCCTTGGTCTGCTTGAAGGCGCGGGTGAGGGCCTTCGGGTGCGGGCCGTGGGTGAAGCCGCAGGGGTGCAGGGTGATCATGCCGGGGTGGATGTTGTCGCGGCTGAAGAATTCGCCGCGGTGGTAGAAGATGACTTCTTCGTAGTCATCGTTGTTGTGGAAGAAGGGAATCTTCAGCGCGCCGGGGTCGGTCTCGAAGGGCCGCGGCACAAAGGTGCAGACCACGAAGCGATTGGCGACGAAAGTGGTATGCGCGCTCGGCGGCAGATGGTAGCGGTGGCTCATCAGCGGACGGATGTCCCTGACGTTGATGCGCACCGGAAACAGATCGCCGTGCCAGCCGACCGCATCGAGCGGGTTGAAGGGGAAGGTGATCGTGGTGATGGCGTTGCGGCGCTTGACCAGCACCTTCCACTCGCCCTGCACCTGGCGCTTGAACAGCTCGTCGATGGCCGGCGCATCGAGCATGGCCGGGTCGAAGATCGCGTGCGGACCCACCAGCCCCTTGTCCGGCAGCATGTAGCTGGAATTGGTGGCTTCGATCAGCAGCAGATCGAGGGTTTCGGTGACTTCCAGGCGCCAGGAGGTCGAGCGCGGCAGCACGATGTAATCGCCGGCCTCGATGGCCATGTGGCCGTAGTCGCAGAACAGATGGCCCGAACCGTTGTGCACGAACAGCAGCTCGTCGCCGTCGGCATTGCGCACCAGATGGTCCATCGAGGCCTCACAGCGCCAGCTGCGCAGGCGCGTGTGGGCGTTGTGCATCAGCTCATGCGCGCGCCAGGGCGTGTTGCCGTGACCGGGGAACTTGTTGGTGTCGAAGGCGCGCGGCTTCAGCGGGCCATCGAAATGGCTCCAGGCGGTCGGCGGATTCGGGTGATACATATGGCTGGCAGGACCGAAGAAGCCCTCCTTGCCCATCTCCCGCTCATAGGTCCCCTCCGGCAGATCGCAATGCGCCTGACGCGAGGCCTTGCCTTCGACTTTGGAAACGCTGATCCATTTCTTCGACACGCCGATTCCCTCACCGGTAGGTCACGTTGACTGCGCAGCAGGCTACGTGACGGAACAACTGCCGATATCACGTAGGCCGCTGCGCGGCCAACGTGACCTACGAAAAGCTACAGCACGCCGCGGCGCATCTGGTCGCGTTCGATGGACTCGAACAGGGCCTTGAAATTGCCCTCGCCGAAACCTTCGTTGCCCTTGCGCTGAATGATCTCGAAGAAGATCGGGCCGATGTTGGTCTCGGTGAAGATCTGCAGCAATTTCTTGGTCTTGGTCTCCGGATCGGCGTCGATCAGGATGCGGTTCCTGGTCATCCGGGCCACGTCTTCGCCATGTCCCGGGACGCGCTCGTCGATGACATCAAAATAGGTGTCAGGCGTATGTAAAAAGCTCACCCCGGCCGCGCGCATGGCTTCAACCGTGGCGTAGATGTCGTTGGTGAAACAGGCGATGTGCTGGATACCCTCGCCGTGATACTGATCGAGGTATTCGTTGATCTGCGATTTCGGATCATTCGACTCATTCAGCGGTATCCGCACCACGCCATCGGGCGCGGTCATGGCCTTGGACACCAGGCCGGTCTTGGCACCCTTGATGTCGAAGTAGCGGATCTCGCGGAATCCGAACAGGCGCTCGTAATAGTTCGACCACTTTTCCATGTTGCCGAAATACAGATTGTGGGTCAGATGATCGATGAAGGTCAGGCCAAAACCGACCGGCTCGTGTTCGACGCTGTCGAAGTACACGAAGTCGGCGGCATAGGGATCGGTACCGTCGGTCACCAGATACAGCATGCAGTCACCGATGCCCTTGATCACCGGCGCATCGACCGCTCGGGTGTCGGCCTTGTGAGTGATGGCTTCGGCGCCGCGGGTGGTCACTTCGGCGCAGACTTCCTCGCCGTCGCGCACGCGAATGGCAAAGCCGCAGGCACAGGGACCGTGCTGTGCGGCGAAGTCGGCGGCAAAGGAATCGGGCTCTTCGTTGACCAGGAAGTTGACGCCGCCCTGGCGATACAGTGTGATTGCCTTGCGCGCGTGTTTCGCGACCGCGGTGAAGCCCATGCTGCGGAAAAGTGCATGCAGACCGGTCGCGTCGGGCGCCGCAAATTCGACGAATTCGAAACCGTGGATGCCGAGCGGATTGGGCATACCGGTCGGCGTCTCGGCTGACTGAAGCTGAGCGTTCATGGGTGGTCCTCAAGGCGATTGTGCTGCGCTGCAAATTGCCAGCGCGGGTATGACCATTATAGTTTCAATTGAAACTTTCAGGGTAGAGGTGGAGCAGTGAAAGGTAGTTCGTCAAAGGTAAACTGCATCGTGAGCCAGGGGGCGCCAGCACCTTCGCTTTTCTTGACGTCCCACCTTTCACCTTTCACCTGGAACACGCCATGAAGCCCGAGCGAAGCAAGCGCACGGCGACCGCCCCCATCCTCGATCTCGAGCGTTTTCTGCCCTATCGACTGTCGGTGCTGTCGAACACCGTCAGCCATGCGATTGCCGAGATGTATGGCGAGCGCTATCAGCTCAGCGTGACCCAATGGCGGGTGCTGGCGGTGGTCGGGCGCTTCCCCGATCTGTCTGCGGTGGAAGTGGCCGAGCGCACCAAGATGGACAAGGTGGCCGTGAGTCGCGCGGTGGCCGAACTGATCCGCGATGGTCGACTCGATCGCAGCACGGATCGCAAGGATCGACGGCGCTCGGTACTGAACCTCAGCGCCGATGGCAGGGCCGTCTACAACGAAGTCGCGCCGCTGGCGCTGGCCTGCGAGGCCCGTCTGCAATCGGTACTGAGCAACAGCGAACGCACCGCCCTGGAACGGATTCTCGACAAGCTGACCACCGCCGGTGTCGCCATGCTGCTCACCGGTGAAGACCTCGGCATGAATCCCCGCAAGGTGCGCGCCAAGCCCTGAATTCCGCGTCACCGGCTGGAAGTAGATCACGTGGACCCGAAGGGTCTAGGTGACAGCTCGGCGCGTCACTTGGGCCGCGGTGCGGCCGACCTGACCTACGTCAGGCTCAATCGCATCTTGCCTGTTCCCTGACATCGGCATGATCCGCCAAACTCGGCACGAGCGACTTGCGGGATCCCCCAAACGCAATCGGCCGGGCATCAAGCCCGGCCGATCCGATCAAGCCAAAGCGCGCCTGAGATCAGCGTTCGGCGCCGTGCATCCAGCGCACCAGCATCGGTGCCAGGAACCAGAGGATGAACGCGAAACCGAACAGCGTCGCTGCAAGGCCACCGAAGATGGACAGCTCACCCAGTGATTCGGCATACGAGCCAATGATGCCGGCTGCGTAATTGGCGACGAAGTTGATGAGGAACCAGACGCCCATCATCAAGGAAGCCAGACGCAAGGGTGCGAGTTTGGTCACCATCGATAGCCCCACCGGCGAGATGCAGAGCTCACCCATGGTGTGGAACAGGTATGCCACCACCAACCACATCATGCTGGCTTTGCCGCTAGGATCCGAAGCCTGCTGGAAGGCAGCACCGACCATGGCCAGGAAGCCAATGCCGGTCAGTATCAAACCCAGAACCATCTTCTTTGGCGTCGACGGATTCATGCCCTTGGCGCCCAGTCGCGCCCAAAGAGCCGAAAACAGTGGCGCCAGCAGGACGATGAACAAGGGGTTCACGGATTGGAACCAGCCGGCGGGTACTTCAAAGCTGCCAACCATGCGGTCGGTCTTGGAATCAGCGTACAGGTTCATCAGGCCACCGGCCTGTTCGAATGCGGCCCAGAACAGCACGACGAAGACGAACAGCATGAAGATCACGCGCAGGCGATCAACTTCATCCGGGGTCAAGGGTTTGTGCGCACCACCGGTGTTGGCTTTGGAACGGACCGCAGCGGGCATCACACCCACATCGCCGAGCATCCTCTTGGCGAAGATCAGCTGAATGATGACGCTCAGCACCATGCCGACACCGGCCGCGAAATAGCCGGCCTTCCAGCCGTAGGCCGGGTCTTCACCCAGCGTCGAGCAGACGAAGGGCGCCAGCAGTGCGCCGGCATTGATGCCCATGTAGAAAATGGTGAAAGCACTATCCCGACGTTCATCACCCTCGGGATACAGATCCGACACCATGGTGGAGATATTCGGCTTGAAGAAGCCATTGCCCAGCACCAAAAGCACCAATCCCACGTAGAACAGCGTCAGATTGCCCGGAATCGAACTCGCCAACAGAAACTGGCCGGCGGCCATCAACACACCACCGATGATGATCGACTTGCGCTGACCCAGATAATTGTCGGCCAGCCAGCCGCCGATCAACGGCGTGAAGTACACGAATCCAGTAAAGAGACCATAGAGGCGCAGCGCCTCGGCCTGAGTCCAACCGAATCCGGGATTGTCGGACTCGACCAAAGCCACCAGCGACAGCACCAGCAGTGCGCGCATGCCGTAGTAGCTGAAGCGCTCCCACATCTCGGTGCCAAAGAGCAGGAACAGGCCTTTGGGATGACCCAGGAACTCGCCCTGGGGAATGTTGTACTGCATACGCTGCTCCTTGTCTGGTGCGGATGGCTGGCGTTTCGGTGGCGCAGGTCTACGCGTTCGTGAGGAATCAGTCAAACTCTGGGCGTGCTGCAACGCAGCATTCATCAGACCATCGTCGCCGCTAGCGTCAGGATTCGATGGTCCGATAGGTGCCGGAGTTGCGATCCAGCCAGTGCACCTGCGTCGCACCGTCGGCTCGCAACCAGTGCACGGCCTTTTTCACCAAAGGATGGACAAGGTCTCGCTCACTCAGGCGGCTCTGCTCTCCGTTCGCGCCCCATCCAAGCAAGCTGACGGTGTCGGCTGTGTCATCGTATCGCCGAGCGCATAGCACTGCTCCGGCGTGTGAAAAGGCATACAGTCTGTAGGCGTAGTAGTACCGATGGTAACCGCGCTCATCGGGCTCTTCGGCGTCGACGTAGTGTTGCCACTGCACGTCCATGGACGGACCAAGGTGGGCGCCACGCTCAATCACGGCCCCACCCGTGGTCTCAGCCACGAATGGCCAAGATCAGCCACTCGACAAAACCCTCGACCGGTTTCATCTCGTTGGCTTCGGCGCGGCGTGATCGATATTCGTACTGCCCGGCATCCAGACCGCGTTCGCCGATGACCACACGATGCGGAATGCCGATCAGTTCCTGGTCGGCGAACATGGCGCCGGGGCGTACGCCCTTGCGGTCGTCGAGCAGCACATCCAGACCGGCAGCACTGAGTTCGGCATAGAGCTTTTCGGCGGCCTCGCGAACGCGCTCGCTGCGATCCATGCCCAGCGGCAGCACCGCCACATGGAAGGGCGCGATCGCCTCCGGCCAGAGGATGCCGCTGGCATCGTGATTCTGTTCGATGGCAGCGGCAACGATGCGGCTGACGCCGATGCCGTAGCAACCCATGAACATGGTGCGGGCCTTGCCGTTCTCGTCGAGCACCTGGGCGCCCATGGCCTCTGCGTACTTCTGCCCGAGCTGGAAGACATGTCCGACTTCGATACCGCGGGCAATCGACCAGGTACCCATGCCATTCGGGGCAGCCTCGCCGGCAACGACATTGCGCACATCGGCCACCAGATCGGGCTCAGGCAGGTCACGACCCCAGTTGACACCGCTCAGATGGAAGCCGGTCTCGTTGGCACCGACCACCATGTCGGCCAGCGCCGCCACGCTGCGATCGGCGATCACGGTGATGGCCTTCGCCGGCGCCACCGGACCGATGAAGCCGGGCACCGAGCCCAGATGCGCAAGGATCTCGGCCTCGGTGGCGAGACGATGCTCGGACAGTCCGGCCAGCTTCTGCAGCTTGATCTCGTTGACCGAATGGTCGCCACGCACCAGCACCAGCACGAAGCCCTGCTCGCCAACCACCGCCACCGACTTGACCGTGCGCGCCAGCGGCAAACCCAGCAACTCGGCCACTTCCTCGCAAGTCTTCTGCGTGGGCGTGGACACCTTGGTCATCGATTCGGCGGGCGCGGCGCGCGGAGCCGCGGGCGCGGCCGCCTCGGCCAACTCGACATTGGCGGCGTAGTTGCCCTCGCTGGTGAAGGCGATGGCGTCTTCGCCGGAGTCGGCCAGTACGTGGAACTCGTGCGAACCCGAGCCACCGATGGCGCCGGTATCGGCAGCCACGGCACGGAATTTCAGGCCCAGCCGGGTGAAGATTCGGGTGTAGGCCTCGTACATGTTCTGGTACTCGCGCTGCATGCACTCGGTATCCAGATGGAAGGAGTAGGCGTCCTTCATCAGGAACTCGCGGGCGCGCATCACGCCGAAGCGCGGGCGGATCTCGTCGCGGAACTTGGTCTGGATCTGGTAGAAATTGATCGGCAGCTGCTTGTACGAACGCAGTTCGTTGCGGGCGAAGTCGGTGATCACTTCCTCATGCGTGGGGCCGTAGCAGAACTCGGATTCCTTGCGGTCCTTGATCTTCAGCAGCTGCCCGCCGAACTTCTGCCAGCGCTCGGTTTCTTCCCACAGCTCGCGCGGCTGGATCGAGGGCATCAGCAGCTCCAGCGCCCCGGCGCGATTCATTTCCTCACGGACGATGGCCTCGACTTTACGCATCACCCGCAAGCCCAGCGGCGACCAGGTGTAGATGCCGGCGGCGATCTTGCGGATCATGCCGGCACGCAGCATCAACTGTTGACTGACGATATCGGCGTCAGCGGGAGTTTCCTTGACCGTGGCAAGGTGGAATCGGGAAATGCGCATGGCGGAGGCCTGAGGGCAAAGCCCGCGATTGTAGCGCGCGGCGCGCCTCTTGTAGGAGCGCCCTCGCGGCGCGACCGCGCGGCCAGTTCCCGCGCCGGCGCAGCGGTCTCGCCGTAGAGAGCGGAGAATCCGCAGATGTCACCGATGAACACAGATGTTCAAGCCACGAAGTCCAACGCCTGCCTAGCATTTGCGCATCGAACAAACAGGATTTCTACTGCTCCTCGCTGTCATCTGCGGCCATCGGCGACATCTGCGGACCATGGCTTTTCGGTTCACTGCGCTACATCTGCGGCCAGGCCGAGGCTTGCCAAGGATCCGCAAACTTCATGAAGCGGAGAATCCGCAGATGTCACCGATGAACGCAGATGTTCAAGCCACGAAGTCAGATGCCTGCAAGGCATGAGCGCGGTAGAACACTGAATATCTGCAGCCCTTTGCTGTCATCTGCGGCCATCGGCGACATCTGCGGACCATGGCTT
Source organism: Lysobacterales bacterium (assembly GCA_050250665.1). Taxonomy (GTDB): domain Bacteria; phylum Pseudomonadota; class Gammaproteobacteria; order Xanthomonadales; family SZUA-5; genus JADKFD01. The sequence goes on from JBFWOF010000060.1 coordinate 7,734, forward strand.
TTCGGTTCACTGCGCTACATCTGCGGCCAGGCTGAGGCGTCCAGGGTTTCGCGGTAGGCGTGCCAGGCGGCGTAGGCCAGCCAGGGCATGATGATGGCGAGGCCGAGGAAGGCGGTGGCGAAGCCGACGGCGGTCAGCAGGGCAATCAGCGCGGCCCAGCAGATCATCGTGAACTTGTTGCGCAGCACCGCATTCACGCTGGAGATGCAGGCGGTGATCATGTCGACATCGCGGTCGGCAATCATCGGCAGCGAGAAGGCGGCGGTGGCGAAGGTGACCGCAGCGAAGATCGACCCGACGGCCGATCCTATGGCCAGGAACTCGATCAGCGAAGCGGCATCGCCGGCTTCGGCCGGAAAGAACACATTGATCATCATGCCGGCGCGTGACCACAGCAGCAGGATCACCAGTTGCGCCAATGCGAATACGCCGGCCTGGCCCATGACCCGGCGCGCCAGCGTGAAGGAATGCCGCAGAGTCGGTTGGCGACCGCTACCGAGTTCGCGACTGACGCAGTACAGGCCAACCGCCAGCAGGGGCGCGATGAACACGAATCCCGACAGCAAGGTCGCCAGCAGGGCGAAGCGTCCCAGCCACCAGGCCAGCGCCGAGACGCCCACGCTGACGACCACGATGACGCCGCCAAAGATCAGGCTGAGGCCGGGTTCCCGTTTGAAATCCTGCCAACCCAGACGCAACCAGCGCAGCGGCGCCGCCGGTGTCAGATCGGCGCAAGGTACCACGAAGGGCCGCTCATCCTCGGGCCTGGGCTGGGGTGCTGGCTGCATGAGCGCTCTCGTGGACGCATCGGCCTCTGGCCGGTGCGCCATGCTGACCGGTCACGGCGTTCGGGGATTTGATGTGGGTCAGATCGGTTGCGACGCGAGGTCGCGCTTACCAGCCTTGCTGGCCTCGACGAATCCCGCACGCATACCGAAACCGACGTAGGAGCGCCCTTGCGGCGCGACCCTCCTTGCCGTCGGCTCGAATCTCCCCGTGCAAGTCGTCAGCCGGCCGACCTGCATCGTCACGTAGCCCGCGGTGCGGGCAACGTGACCTACAACAGCACGGCTCAGAGCGCGGCCATCATCTCCGGCAGCACCTTGAACAGATCACCGACCAGACCGATGTCGGCCACTTCGAAGATCGGCGCTTCCGAGTCCTTGTTGATGGCGACGATGGTGCCGGCGTCCTTGATGCCGGTGAGGTGCTGGATGGCGCCAGAAATACCGACCGCCACGTACAGCTCGGGAGCGATGATCTTGCCGGTCTGGCCGACCTGCATGTCATTGGGCGCATAGCCCGAATCGACCGCCGCACGCGAGGCGCCAACGCCGGCCTTGAGCTTGTCGGCAAAGTCGTAGATCAGCTTGAACTGCTCGGCACTGCCGAGCGCACGGCCACCGGAAACCACGATGCGAGCCGTCTGCAGATCGGGGCGATCACCGCCACCCTGCTGCAGGCCGACGAAGCGCGTGTGCGTGGGCAAGGCGGTATCGACACTGGCCGCCTCGATCGGCGCCGGACCGGCGTTCATCGCCGCCGCCGGATAGGAAGCGGTACGCACCGTGGCCAGCACGGTCTGGCCCGCCGGTGCCTTGACCGTGACAATGGCGTTGCCGGCATAGATCGGACGCTTGTAGGTGTGGGCGTCGACCACTTCCATGATGTCGCTGAGCTGGCTCACGCCGAGCTTGGCGGCAATCCGCGGCATCAGATCCTTGCCGAAGGTGGTCGACGGTCCGAAAACGTGGGTGTAGTCGCCGGCGATGGCCAGAACCTGCGGCGCATACACCGCCGCCAGCGCCTGCTCGTTGGCGGCATTGGCAATGGTGCGCACCCGGGTGACACCGGCGATGGTGGCAGCCTGCGCCGCAATCGGCGCCGGATCAGCCGCCAGCACGACGATATCGATCTCGGCGCCGGAGATGCCGGAAGCGCAGCTGACGCACTTGGCCGTACTCTGATTGAGCTGACCGTTCAGGTGTTCGGCGATGATCAGTACTCGGGACATGGGATACCTCAGGGTGTTGGGAGTTGGCCTCAATGGCCAGGCTCCGGTCTATTCCGGGTGAAACGTGAAACGTAAAACGTCAATTAAGGCCGGCGATCTGCCAGGGCTCGCTTGAAGTTGTCCGTCTCTCGTTTCACTGCTCCAATTTCGTCGTCTGCCGGGGAGTGCGAGGAAGTCCGAATCGCGCCTTACCCATTGACGTTTCACGTTTGACGTTTTACCGCCTCTACAGCAATCCCTTGCCCTTCAGTGCCGCAATCAGCTCCGGCACATCCTTGACCATCACGCCTTTCTGGCGCTTGGCGGGCGGGGCGTAGTGGGTCACCTGCAGGTGGTCGCCGGACTCGATACCCAGGCTCGAGAGTTCCAGGGTCTCGCGCGGCTTGCTCTTGGCTTTCATGATGTCGGGCAGCTTGATGAAGCGCGGGGTGTTCAGGCGCAGATCAACGCTGATCACCGCCGGCAGATCCACTTCCAGCGTTTCCAGACCGACGTCGACTTCGCGCGTCACCTTGGCAACATTGCCTTCGACTTCGACCTTGCTGGCGAAAGTGGCCTGCGGACGATCGAGCAGCGCGGCGAGCATCTGCGCGGTCTGGTTGGAGTCGTCGTCGATGGCCTGCTTGCCCAGAATCACCAGGCCCGGCTGCTCCTTCTCGACGATCTTGGCGAAGGCGCGCGCCGCGGTCAGCGACTGCACCGGACCCTCGCTCTTGATCAGGATGCCGCGATTGGCGCCCATGGCGAGGCCGGTGTCGATCTGCTGCATCGAGCTCTGCTGGCCGATGGACATGACCACCACCTCATCCGCCTTGCCGGCTTCACGCAGGCGCAGCGCCTCTTCCAGCGCGATTTCGTCAAAGGGATTGACGCTCATCTTGACGCCATCGATGGCTACGCCCGAGCCATCGGCCTTCACCTGCACGCGGACCGTGTAGTCCACCACTCGCTTCAAACCGACCAGAATCTTCATGAGCGTTACATCGCCTCTATCCGGAGATAACTTGCCGATGGTAGCCAACGGCATCTGAACAACCAATCAAATTGGCGGCACTGCGGCCGCGAGGGCGGCCTTGTTGCAGGAGCGCCCTTGCGGCGCGACCGTGGCGGTGGGAACTCCGTATGCCCGGTCGCGACGCAAGGTCGCTCCTACAAAGGACGCCGCGGGACGCTCGATCCCTGAACGTCGCCCGCCGCTAACTTACTGCGCTTCCAGCGGATACACCTTGACCTCAACCCGCCGGTTCTTGGCGTGGTTCTCGGGATCACTGGCATCGGCGGCCCGTGCCCAGCCCATGCCCTGCGCCGAGAACTGGTTCGGGTCCATGGTCGGGAATTTGCGCAAGAGCTCGCTCTTCACTGCATTGGCGCGGTTGGTCGAGAGCTCGCGCACGGCTGAATCGGGCACTTGTCCGCGCATCGAGCCATCGGTGTGGCCTTCGATGACGATGCGTGCGGCGCCGTAGGAGCCGGCCAGCTTGCCGATTTCCTCCAGCACGAAATCGACGTTCGGGTCATAGACTTCTTCCACGGTCTTGCCGCCCTTCTCCTTGGTGATCTTCTTGAACAGATCCCAGGAGTTTGGATAGAAGTGGATGACCACGGTCTTGGTCAGGATTTCCGGGCTTTCCGACTGGATGGCGCTGGCGCTCATCGGCGCGAAGTTGATGCCGTAGGTCGATCGCTGATTGGCGTACTTGGGCTCATTCGCCAGCTTCTGCAGCACGCTGAAGTCGACGATCTGATCGAAGTTCACGCGCGAGGCCACCGCACCGATCTTGCGATACATCACGTAGGCGGTGTTGAAGGTGCGCTCGAAGTTGGTCGGGTTGTTGCGGTTGAGGAAGAACTCGCGGTTCTCGGCGTAATTGGTCCAGTGCGCATCCGGCAGCATGGCCAGCGCCTCGGATGCCGGCAGGGCATAGCCTTCGGCCATCCAGGTGGCGACCTTCTGCTTGGCTTCCTGATCGTCCAGGGCCACCATCGCATCAAAGATGCCACGCACCAGGCCTTCCATGATGTCCGGATGGTCCTTGGCAAAATCGGCGCGGGCGAACCAGACGTCGGCGATCAGCTTGTTGGCGGTTGCCGTCGACACCAGCAGCTTGTTGCCCTTGACGTCCGACAGGTTGTAGATGTCGGGCGCCCAGGAGACCACGCCTGCGACCTTCTTGTCGGCATTGAAGGCAGCGGCGGCCTCAAAAGCCGTGTTGGTGAAGCGGAAGTCGACTTCCGCCGGTTCCACCCCGGAATTGATCAGTGTGTTCAGCGCGAAGAAGTGCGAGGGGCTGTTCTGCGCCAGCACCACGGTCTTGCCACGGAGGTCAGCCGCGGTCTTGATGTTGCTGCGCACGACAATGCCGTCGCCGCCGTTGGACCAGTCGATCTGCTGGTAGATGCGCGGCATGACCCGGCTGTCCTTCTGCAGACTCTCCAGCAGCAGCGGTAGCATGTCGACCGTGGCCCAGCCGATCTGCACATCGCCGGCGGCGTAGGCGTCGCGCATGGCGACCGGATCATCGATCAGCACCAGTTCCACCTTGAAAGGCTGACCGCCGGGGGTGGTCCAGGTCTTGCCCGGGGCGAAACCGCCATTGGCATACACGATCGGCGCCCAGCCGGCCCAGACGTTGATGGCGAAGCGCACGGTGCGATCGTTCAGGGGCTTGTAATTGGACACGCCCTTGACGTCCGGCAGCCGTTGGCTGGGCACGTACGCATATTCCTTGACCGTGGTGATGCCCTCGGAATCTGGCGCCTCAGCGCCGCCATCGCTGGGCGGCGGGGTCGGCGTCTGCGTCGGACTGTCGCCCTGCCCGGTACTGACAGTCACCGGATCGACACCGTCGGTGCCAGGCGTCTTCAAGCGATACATGCCGTAGCCGACCAATGCCAGGATCACCAGCAGGACGACGAAGTAGAAACCAGGTTTGGGTTGGCCGTTCATGAGCTCTGCCGTGAAGTGAGAGAAGTGAAAAGTGAAAGGTGAAAGCTGAAGCGTGAAGGCGGCGTCAGTTGGGCTGCGCCGGACCCAGTTCCTTCTGCGCCGGCGCCGGCTGCGCGGTGTCCGGCGTCACCAGTCCCATGTCCATTTCCATGCGCTTGAGGGCGTCTTCGGCCATGAACTGCTCCATGTTCTGCTCGGCCTGAATCTCGGCGATGCCGCGGCTGGACAGATCGGCAGCCACGCGCACGGCGCCACGGTTCTTGTCGATCCGTTCCTGCACCACCTGTTCGAGCTGACCGAAATCGGTGGTGACGTTGAAGTCAAAGGTCTCCGAGAGCTTGGCCACTTCGGCCTCGGCTTCGCTCATCTTGATCTCGGCATCGTACTTGGTGATCTTGGCCCGCACTTCACCGAGCTTCTTGGTGGCGTGCTGGATCTTCATCAGGCTGTTGTTGTAGGAGGTCTCGTGGATCGTGAGCTGCTCGCGATTGGCTTCCAGATCCTTCTTGGCCTTTTCCATCTCCAGCGCGAACTTGGCCGCGGTGGCTCGGTCGCCGGCCTTCAGATAGGCCTTGGCCTGGGCCTCCAGCTGGGCCACATGCTTCTCGCCTTCCTTGACCTGGCGGGTGACGCGCTCGACCAGGCCGCGATACTGCTCAAGCCCGACCCGGCCGGATTTCAACTCCTCGACCGATTTGTCGTACTCGTAGCGCATCTGCGCGATCGGATCGGCCTCCCAGAAGAAGTTGGCGAGCTTGTTCAGCTGCGCGCGCAGCGAGGACCAGAGTTTTTGAAAGATCATGGAGTGCTCCTGGGTACTGCGTATGGTGAATGATGGCGTGAGCGTCAGCAGCCGGATCAACGCTTCTTCTTGTCCAGCAATTCGTACAGCGCCTGATATTCCTGCGCCAGCTTGTGCGAGGGCTCAAGGTAGATCAAGGGTCGCGCTGCCTCGTGGCTCTCCTTGATCTTGATGCTGCTGGAGATGTACTGCGGCAGCACCGGCAGCTTTTCGGCAATCAGTTCCTCCACCACCCGCGTCGGCAGATTCGAGCGCGCGTTGAACTGATTGACCACAATGCCCTCGACTTTGAGCTTCTTGTTGTGGTCGGCGCGGATCTCGTCGACATTCTCGAGCAGGCGGTAGAGGGCCTGCCTGGAAAAATCGTCGCAATCGAAAGGTACCAGACAGCGGTCAGCCGCAATCAGTGCCGAAAGCGTATAGAAATTGAGCGCCGGAGGCGTGTCGATGAAGACCTGATCGAATTCCTTCTTCAAGCCGCCCAGCATTTCACCGAGCTTGTAGATCTTGTGCTTGGTCTCGAGCTTGGTCTGCAGGTCCGAGAGCCGCGGATCGGCGCACATCACGGTCAGGTTCTCGTAGGGCGTGACGGTCACGTACTCGGCCGGGTTGCGCATGCGCAGCCGGTAGGACAGGGTTTCCTCGAAGAAGTCGGCAATCCCGAGTTCGGCCGATTCCGCTGCCTCACCGAGCAGATAATGGGTCGAGTTGGCCTGCGCATCGAGATCGACCACCAGCGTGCGTCGTCCCCGGCTGGCAGCGATGGCCGCCAGATTGCAGACGATGGTCGACTTGCCTACACCGCCCTTCTGGTTGAACACGACACGAATCATGGACGCACCTGTTTCGCCAGCGATGTCCCGAGTATAGAACCGTAATCGCCAGTGGCGACCGCAGGGTACGCAGGCAAGGGCCGGCAGGCGTACACTGAGAGGCGCTGTCGCCGGTACGCGGCAGTTTGAACCGGAGCGGTCCCGGCACGGGCTGACTGGCCCGGTTCAGTCGGATTTCACTGCGGCGCCTATAGGCTGAGACGATGATGATCAGGGAAACGAGCATGCGGCGCATATGGTTATTGCTGGCCCTGTTGACCTTGAGCGCTTGCGCCAGCAACGGTTATCGCTATCACGACGACGGTTACTGGACGGCACGCTCGCCGGCACGGTCCTCAGTGGTGTTCTACGGCTCGATCTCGAGCTGCTGGGGCTGGCAACGACCGGTGATGTATCCCTGGCATGGATCCTGGGCTTCGCCCTGCAACCCTTATTCCTATCCTTTCGGTGGCGGCTGGTATAGCGGTCACGGCTATGGCTACGGCTACAACCCCTACTGGAACGATCGCTGGTATCTGCCGCGCACGCTGGACCAGCAACCGGCCGGCGCCAGGGCTCGGGCTCTGGCCGCAGAGCGGGCTGCGTCTCTGGATTCAGGCGGCTATCCGCGCTACGACGACCTGGCACCGATGCGACAGCGCGATACCGGCGGTGGCGGGCGCATCTACCGCTCGCAGCAGCGCAGCTACGCGCCGGATCTGATGGGTCCGCGCCGGCAAGGGCTGGGCTCGGTGGGCGGCAGCCGCGGCACTGGCGACTCGGGCTTTGGACGCTCGGGACTGGGCAGTTCTTCGGCGGGAGCACGTTCGGCGCCGACACGCAGCGCCCCTGCCGTCAACATGCGCGCTGCCAGCAGCCGCGAACGTGAAGAGAACTGAGTCGGTCGCGCGTTAGTCAAGTGTGAACCGGGTCACAAAGCATGACGGGTATCACGATTTGCACGCCCGCCAGCGTTATACTTTTTCGGCGGTTTGATTCAGCGGTTCCGGCGTTCGATTGTTTCTACCGGATTCCCCCTGTTCCAGTTGAGCAGCGGGCGCCGGGGCCACCAAAAAAAACGGCCACCAGAGCTAGCGCTACTGGTGGCCGGGACTCCCCCTGACACGTGGAGTTGTTTGCAACAAACGGGCCAACGGGCCCGTTTGTTGTTTTCCGGGCGGGAACTGGCGCATTCGGGCACGGCGGCTGGCCGGAATCGGCTGCATGGCGGCTGTCTGCCCCGACGGCGATCTTCGGGAAATTGACCCTTCTCGGTTACCATGCCGCCCTGTTCGGTCACTGCCTGTCGCACAAGGTCATGCGCTACGACACCCTGTTTGACGTCATTGTGGTTGGCGGCGGCCATGCCGGCACCGAAGCGGCGCTGGCTGCTGCGCGCGCCGGTGCCAGCACGCTGCTGCTCAGCCATCAGATCGAGACCATCGGCCAGATGAGCTGCAACCCGGCCATTGGGGGTATCGGCAAGGGCCATCTGGTGCGCGAAATCGATGCGCTGGGCGGGGTCATGGCCTGGGCGGCGGATCGCGCCGGCATCCAGTGGCGCACACTGAACTCCAGCAAGGGCCCAGCGGTGCGTGCCACCCGCTGTCAGGCCGACCGCGCCCTGTATCGAGCGGCCATCCGTCACGCCGTCGAGAATCAGCCGAATCTGACGCTGTTCCAGCAGGGAGTCGAAGATCTGCTGCTCAGCGGCAGCCGCGTCAGCGGCGTGCGCACGCAGATGGGCCTGGTGTTCGAGGCCCGCACGGTGGTGCTGACTGCCGGCACCTTTCTGGCCGGACTGATCCACATCGGCGATGCCAACTATCGCGGTGGCCGCGCCGGTGATCCGCCGGCGCAGGGCCTGGCGATGCGTCTGCGCGAGCTGCCGCTGGGCCAGGGCCGCCTGAAGACCGGCACGCCGCCGCGCATCGACGGCCGCAGCATCGATTACAGCGAACTCGAGGAACAGCCCGGTGATCAGCCGATGCCGGTGTTTTCCTACCTCGGCAGCGTCGACGACCATCCGCGGCAGGTGTCGTGCTGGATCACCCACACCAGTGCACACACCCACGACCTGATCCGCGGCGCGCTCGACCGCTCACCCTTGTACAGCGGCAAGATCGAAGGCGTGGGTCCGCGCTACTGCCCATCGATCGAGGACAAGGTGGTGCGCTTTGCCGAGAAATCCTCGCACCAGATCTTCATCGAACCCGAAGGTCTGAGCACCCACGAGATCTATCCCAACGGCATCTCCACCAGCCTGCCCTTCGATGTGCAACTGGCGCTGGTGCGCTCGATCAAGGGCTTCGAGCGGGCCCACATCACCCGCCCGGGCTACGCCATCGAGTACGACTACTTTGACCCGCGCGGCCTCAAGCCCACGCTGGAAACCCGGGCAGTGGAGGGTTTGTTCTTTGCCGGTCAGATCAACGGCACCACCGGCTATGAAGAAGCCGCCGCCCAGGGCCTGCTGGCCGGGCTCAACGCTGCGCTCCAGGTGCAAGAGCGCGAGCCCTGGTGTCCACGCCGGGACGAAGCCTATCTCGGCGTGCTCGTGGACGATCTGATCACGCATGGCACCACCGAGCCCTATCGCATGTTCACCTCGCGCGCCGAATATCGATTGCAGCTGCGCGAGGACAATGCCGATGCACGGCTGACACCGATCGGGCGCGAACTGGGCCTGGTCGACGAGGCCCGCTGGCAGATCTTCGCCCGCAAGCGCGACGCCGTGGCCCGGGAAAGCGAGCGCCTGCGCGGGCTGTGGGCTGCTCCCACCAATGCCCTGGGTCGCGAGTTTGCGGCCGCCACCGGCGAGCCGCTGTCGCGCGAGACCCACGCCATCGACCTGCTCAAACGCCCGGATCTGAGCTATAGCCGTTTGACCGAGGTCAGTGGCTTCGGGCCGGCGGTGGACGATCCGATCGTGGCCGAACAAGTCGAGATCGAAGCCAAGTACTCCGGCTACGTCAATCGCCAGCGCGAAGACATCGAGCGCTCCAGGCGTCACGAATCAGCCTTGATACCGGAGCATTTCGACTACAGCGAAGTCACCGGGCTGTCGGCCGAAGTGCTGCAGAAACTGCAGCGGGTGCGCCCGGCGACACTGGGACAGGCCGGCCGCATTCCGGGCGTCACCCCGGCGGCGGTATCGCTGCTGCTGGTGCATCTGAAGCGCGGCACGATGGCAGCCGCTCGGGCATCGTGATCGTAGGGTAGATCCCCTGGGTGCATTGATCGCGGACGAAGTTCGCTCTAACCAAACATGCCGCAAGTCTTTGATTTTAATGTAGGTCACGTTGGCCGCGAAGCGGCCTATGTGACTGACGCAAGGAAGTAGGTCACGTTGACCCGAAGGGTCTACGTGACAGCCATGCAAGTTAATACTTCAAAATCAAACACTTGTTGTGTGCTTGATGTCGAACCCTGTCCGTGAACCAATTCTCCGGCATCGCGATCGCGGACGAAGTCCGCTCCCACAGGCGGCCGGGTCAATTCTTGTCGAGAAAGGCCTCGATCTTTGGCACGATGGTTGCGGCCATGTCTTCCAGCACGTAGTGGCCGGCATCGGAGAAGGCGATCGCCTCGGCGCGTGGGAAGCGACGGCACCATTCGTCGAAATAATCGCGGTCGAAGACGAAATCGCGCAGGCCCCAGAGGATCAGCATCGGCTTGTCGGCCAACAACTGCAGATCCTTGCCGGTGGCCGCGATCGTGGCATAGGCCGGATCGGATTCCTTGAGCGGGATGTCCTGCACGAAGCGCAGCACGGCGCGGCGCGCTATCGGTGAATCATAGGGCGCCACGAAGGCCGCGCGCTCACGCCCCGACAGCTTTCGGGCAGTGCTGGTGCGGGCCGCACCCACGGCGAAGGCATTGAAACGCTCGACCAGAAAGGCGCCCAGACGGGTGTTCCGGACCAGTTTAAGCGTGGCCGGCAGGCGCTTGCCGGCCAGCATCGGGAAGGCCGCCGTGTTCAGCACCACCATCCGCGCCACGCGATCAGGATTCTTCACCGCCCAGGCACTGGCGATGGCGCCACCCCAGTCATGCACCACCAGCGTCACCGGACCAGTCGGAACGATGCGCTCCATGAAAGCGCTGAAGTCGGCCACGCGGCTGTCCAGGGTGTACTGATAGCGACCGTCATCGGGACGATCGGACAGACCCATGCCGATGTGGTCGGGTGCCAGGCAGCGATACTTCGGCTTGAGCGCCGCGATCAGATCGCGGAACAGCCAGCACCAGCTGGGATTGCCATGGACCATGACCACCGGAGCGCCCTTGCCTTCGTCGAGGTAATGCATCGACAGGCCGTCGCGGGTGAAGTACTTGGGCGTGTATCCGAGCGCTTCAATCAGCGCCTGGGCTTGGGCGTTCGACACGGCATGCCATCAACAGTCTGGGGGTCGCGCAGCATGGACCAAGATCGCGCCGATGGGAACCGGGGCGGGGTGACGGCACGAGGGCACGGGAATGCGGGTGCGGCGAGTTTGTGATCTGTCGTGCCCTTTTGCCCTCGTGCCCTCAAGCCCCTGCTTCATCTCGGCGGCGGCGGTGGCGGCGGCATCGGCGGCGGCATGCCCGCGGCCGCCTGCGCGGGTTTGGCACTCTTGCGGCTCCACATCGCGATCACGGCGATGATCGCCAACACGATCGAGACCGCCCACAGCGGCCGCACGAAGATCCAGGACAGCACGATGGTCACGGAAGCCATCACCGCCGCCAGCACAAAAGCCACACCGCCGGTGAACATGCCCACCGCCCGTCCCAGCGGCGGCAATACCGCGGCGATGGTCTTGAGCGGGCCCAGCATCATCGAGAAGGCAATCCACAGCAGGCCGAAGCCCACCGCGCGCAACACCCAGCCCAGCGCGCTGTTGCTGCTCTGCGCGTGCTCGACCATGGCGGCGGCAGACTGTTGCCCGGTCTCGACCAGGAAGATCTCGGTGCCGGCGGGACTGGTCCACGGCAGCAGACCGTCGCCATTGGCCTGGGCGATGACCGACGCCATCTGCGGCGGCACCGCCCGATAACGCACGCGCACATCGCCAATCTGCGGCGACGCCGGATTATTGCCACGATAGATGGTTTCGGCATCGGTACGGCGGAAACCGTCAGGAAATACCCCGGCCTCACCCAGTTGCAGGGCGCTGCTGTTCAGGGCATTGAGGATGTTGTCGGCGGCACGCCGAGCGCCGATACGGGCATCGGTCACTGCAAATCGGGCGTCCTGGTAGGGCAAGGCGCCGGGATTGTTGTGGCCGCTCTCCTGGAAATCCGAGGAGTTGATGGCGTCGTCGTCCCACACTTTCTCGTAGGAGTAGGTCGTCACCCGCTCCTTGCCACCGCCGAGCTTGTCGCGCTCGGTAGTCTCCTTCTTCTCCCGCCATTGGTACATCTCGACCGAGCGCCTGAGCACCAGCGCCGGAGCTTCGATGCCGAAATCCGGATCGCGCACACCCTGACTGCTGCGCACCTCGGCGCTGAAATGGATCAGCTTGCCGTCTGCCGAGGGATCGATGGGGTCGGCGGACACGCTCTGCACCGTCTCACCCGCCGCCCGCAAACCCTTGTAATTCTTCAGCGTGCGGTGCTCGTTCCAGGCCAACAGGAAAAGGGCAGCAATGACGATGACAAAGGACAGCAGGAAACCGATGAAGGACTGCTTCAGGCGGCTCCACCAGGAAATGTTTTCGCGGACGACGACGGGCATGATTCCCCCTCTGTTGCGCAAATGATGTTGCCTTTCGGCAAGCAAGGGTCAAACGTAAAACGTTAAAGGTCAACAAGGCAAAAGCGGCGCTCGTGGGACCCTCTGAGCAAATTCCGTGAGCCGCGTTGTGAGTCAAAATCGCTTACCGCCAGGCGCAGTCCGAAGGTCGTAGCCGATACCAGGAAGCGGAGGACTGCAACGTCGCGGCAGCGATTTGGGCGACGACCCTTCTAAATGGGACCAGTTGGCCACCAGCGGCGTCAGCCACCTCGCCCATAGCGCTGGCTGTGGCCTTCGATGTCTTCCTTGCCCGCAACCATTTTGGCCGCCATCGCGGCTACGGCGCTTGCCCGCAGGATCCCTACTGCCGCATTGACGTTTTACATTTTACGTTTTGCTGCTCTACCAAACCACTTCCGCCATCGAGCAGTTCAGCCCCGAGCCGATGCCCAGCAGCGCCACGCGCTTGCCTTTGACCAGACGACCGGTGTCCTTGAGCTTGCTCAGCGCGGTGGGCAGCGAGGCCGGACCGATGTTGCCGAACTCCGGGAAGATGGTCAGCACCTTGCGCGGATCGATGCCCAGCAGCTTGACCAGCTCTTCGGTGTGCACCCGACTGACCTGATGAATCACGAACTCGTCGATCTCGCCCACGGCCCAACCGAACATCTGGCGCGCGGCCCCAAAGGTCTTGCCAGCGAGCTTCAGGCCTTCGATCAGCAGCGTCTTGGTGTCGGTGACCATGCGGTCGATATTGCCGGCGCAGAGCTTGGAGAACTGCGTGGCCGAACGCGACACGCTGCCCAGATAGCGATGGCCGTCCGGATACAGATCGGCATTCGCCAGCAGCATGGCCACACCACCCGAGCCCAGAGTCAGCGAGGCAAATTCATCGCGGAACTGTTCCGGCGTGACGCTGGGATGACTCAGGCGCTCGATGGTCTTCTCGGTGATGTAACGGCTGCACTCGCCATCGACGATAAGCGCGTATTCGATATCACCACGCTCGATCATGTGCGCGGCGATGTCCATGCCGTTGAGGAAGGCCAGACAGGCGTTGCCGACGTCGAAATTGCGGCACTGCTCCGGCAACCCGAGTTTGCCGGCGACGATGCTGGCCGTGGACGGCTCCAGGAAGTCGCGGCAGACCGAGGTATTGACCAGGATGCCGACCTTCTCGCGTTCGATGCCGGTCTCGGCCAGCACCTTCTCGGCGGCCAGCGCGGCAGCATCCGAAGGCACCGTGCCCTCGTCCCACACCCGGCGTGCATCTATGCCGGCAACGCCCTCCAGCAGATCGGTGCGCAGACCCAGCCGTTCGATCGACGGCAGCAGGCGTGCAACGATGTCTGCCGAAGACAAACGGTTGGGGGCGTCGACATGGGCGACGGAGGCGATGGCAACGTGCTGAAAGCGCATGCAATAGGGAACCTGACACTGAGAGGCGCGAAGTTAAGGCCAGAGGCCCTTGCAGCGCAAGCGCGGGGCTGTGAAAAAGGGGTAACGAGGTACGGGGTACGGGGTACGGGGTACGGGAAAGGCTAGGGGCTGAGGGCTCTCGTGGGTTCGGACTTGTCCGGACGCTTTTGACCGGCTGGCGCGAGAGCCGCCCAGGAGGGCGCCCGAGACCGCTTGTTCACGCGGAGGCGCGGGGGCCGCGGAGAAAGGCCAAGGGCCGTCGATGGCGATTGCACATCTCCGCGTTCTCCGCGTCTCCGCGTGAGACATCCGGCGGGAACCTGAGGATCGCTGCCGTCGATGGCGCCGCGTCGTGGCGCGGCTTTGAGCAGACAACAGATCAAGAGCGGCCGCGCAGGCGCGCGTCCTTCCAAAAAAGCCGCACGGCACCCGCGCCATGAACAAGCCCCGTCGTCATTGCGACCCCGGACTTGATCCGGGGGAAGCAATCCAGACACATATCCTCAGGAGCACTGGATTGCTTCGTCGCTGCGCTCCTCGCAATGACGCCTTCGCTGGCCCCCATCCCGCATCCGGGCTGGCTTCACGATGCCGGGGTTATCCTCGATGCGGTCTTTCCTGCAGGTACTGGCGTGAAAACGATACTTGGCTTGTTGCTCTCCGCCCTTTTGCTTCATGCCGGCGCCGCCCAGGCGGTGGTCGAACAGCGTGGACAGACGGCCAGCGGCGCCTACTTCATCACCCAGATTCCGGATGGCTGGCTGCCGGGCGGCCGGCTGGTCTTGATCAATCACGGCTATGACATCGAGCCGATTGATTCCGAGCCCAGTCTGGGACCGCTGCCCTTGCGCCAGCGCATCCTAGCCAAGGGCTACGCCATTGCTGCGTCCAGCTACAGCCAGCGCGGCTGGGCGCTGTTCCAGACCCGGCGCGACCATCGCGAGCTGGTCGAGGCCTTCACGGCGCGCTTCGGCGCACCGGGTTCGATCATTGCCAGCGGCGGTTCGCTCGGTGGGCTGGTTGCCATGCAGCAGGCCGAGCAGGGAGATCTTGGCGTGCCGGTGGCCGGGGTGTACGCGATCTGCGCCCCGCTGGCGGGCAGCCGGGTCTGGGAGCAGGCACTGGATCTGCGCCTGGCCTATGACACTGCCTGCAAGAACGTCACGGCCGGGGAATTGCCGCGCGGGGACGACGCTTTTCCGTACATCCTCAAGGCCAGCGATCTGGACGATTACAACACTCTCAGTGGTGGCGGCGAGCTGGCGCTGCGTATCGCCAAGTGCACCGGCTACGGCCTGCCGAACTGGCTGGTGACCAGCGGCATGAACGAGCGCTTCGACCGGATCAAGCGCGCCACCGGGGTGGACCCGAAGTTCTTTCTGGAGAACATGTTCTACGCCACCTATGGCCTCGGTGATCTCTACCGCGACCCGGCCAAGATCGGCGAACGCGCGGCAATTTCCACGCGCCGGGTGGTCTATCCCGATCCGATCATCGAACGCGATATCCGCAGGCTCGATGCCGATGTCTTTGCCAGCCTCGATCTGAAGCGCTTCTTTCAGCCGCTGGGACAGGTCGGCGCCGCCAGGGTGCTGACCACCCACACCTCGGGCGATGGCCTGGTGGTGGCGGCACACGCCCACGCCCTGGAAGGCAAGCTACCGGCCAACCAGTGGAGCCGCGCCTTTGTGGTCGAGTCCAATCCCGGCCATTGCGAGTACAGCGATGCCGAAGTGCTGGGCGGATTCGAGGCCCTGACCGACTGGATCGATGGCGGCCCGCAGCCCGATGCGCTGGCGATCCAGGCCAGCTGCAATCGCGAGCGCAGTGCCAACGCCCAGCTCGGCGCCTGTCGCTACGATCCCAATTACCAACCGGGTCCTCTCAGCGCCACGCTGCGACCGCGCAATGATCCTGCGGCGCCCATCGATGCCAGCGTCAGCGGTCTCTGGTATGACCCAGCGCGATCAGGCGAAGGCTATCTGATCGAGGCGCTGGACACTGAGCGGGTCACGGTGACGGCTTTCACCTTCCCGGCTGCAGGCAGCAATGCCGATCAGGCCTGGTTTACCGGGCTGGGGCGGGTCATCGACAACAATCTGGTGGTCGACGCGATGGTCGGGCGCAAGGGTGGTCGCTTTGGTGCCGACTTCGACCCGGGCACGCTGCAGAGTCTGCCGCTGGGCCGCTTCGATGCGGCGCTCAGCGCCTGCGGCGTTGGCGAGCAGAGGGTGCAGGCGCCGCCGCCCTTCGGCGACTCCAAGCGACCACTGCAACGCCTGACCCGCGTCGGCGCTGCCGTTTGCCCGGGCCAGTTGCCGGCGCTCAGCGTATCGCCCTTTGGCCGCTGGAGCGGGGCCTGGTTCGAGGCCGACAAGCCCGGCCGCGGGCTGTTCCTGCAGGTGCAGGACGACGGCCGCGCCTTCCTGGTCTGGTTCAGTTTCCGTCCCGACGGCGAGCCGGCCTGGATCATCGGCGAGGGCAGCGCCGACGGCGGCGATCTGGTGTTCGCGGCCCTGACCCGGCCGGTCGGCACCTTCTACGGCAGCGCCTTCGACCCCAGCGCGGTGCGTCTGGAGCCCTGGGGCACGGCGCGCCTGTCAGGCAGCGGCTGCACCGGTCTGACCATCGATTATCAATCGATCCAGCCGGGCTACGGCCAGGGCCGGATCAACCTGACCCGACTGACCACGCCGCTGGGGGCGGGCTGTCCCTGATTGGACCGGGGCGCGAGCCTGAGCGTTGAGCGCTGTTGTGGGCGCGGACCTACCGGGACACGCTTCACAGCGAACACCGTATTCCTGGCGTAGCGCGGCTCCGGCGCGCAAAGGGCATGGACCGGGCGTAGACCTCGATCGCGCCGGCGGCCGCGACGTCGCCTGCATCGACCCGGAACCGTCCACGGGCCATGAACGACCTTGTCGGATCGGAGTGGCATTGAGGAGGGACGCGCGCCTGCGCGGCCGCTCTTGATCCCCGGACAAGACAAAGCGGCGCCGCAGCGCGGCGCCCTCCACCGCAAAGGTTCGAAGCACACGGAACGCGGTCCATCGAGAGCCACCTGTATCGGTCCGATACTGCGCACGGACCATGAACTGGCCCGCTGCGCGTAGCCTGGTGTGCCGCGCAGCGGCTCACCGGGGCTCTTCCGCATCACCGCCCGGAGAGCGCCACGCGCACTTCGGGCTACAAAAGTGCTCAATCCAGTGGCTGCCCCGGCTTGCCGAAATCGCTGGGCGCGGGCGGCGCCTTGATCTCGGGCAGCGGCTGCTTTTCGAGCTCGGCGAGCAGCACTTCGACCGCCTTCTCGATGCTGGGATCGCGACCCTGCGAGAGCAGGTGCGGCGCATCGATGACCTCGATGTCCGGGCTGACGCCTTCGTTCTCGACGGCCCAGTTGCCGTTCTTGTCCATGAACCTGAAGGTGGCGGCGGTGATGGTGCCGCCGTCGACCAGTCCGGGGTTGCCGGAGACGCCAATCAAGCCGCCCCAGGTGCGGGTGCCGATCAGGGTGCCGAGCTTGAGCTCGCGGAAGTAGAAGGGCAGCGCGTCACCGCCGGAGGAGGACTGGCCGTTGATCAGCATGGCCTTGGGGCCGCGGTGCGACAGCAGCGGCTGTGCCTGCGGCTCCAGACCACGACGCTTCCAGTAGTTCAGCGGCTTGCGGGCCAGAATCTCGATCATGCGGTCGGGGATGAAGCCGCCGCCGTTGTAGCGATCGTCGATGATCAGCGCGTCCTTGTCGATCTGACTGGGGAACTGCTTGAACAGCTCGCGATTACCCTCGAACAGGGTGTTCGGCAGATGGATGTAGCCGATGCGGCCGCCCGAGAGTCGGTCGACCAGGGCGCGGCGCCCGGCCACCCAGTCCAGATAGCGCAAGCCCTCTTCGCTGCTCTGGGCCTTGACCAGCACCTTGCGTGCGCCGCCAGCGGCTGGCTTGTCATTGATCATCAGCTCGACCAGACGCCCGGCTTTGTTTTCCAGCAGCTGGTAGAAGTTCTGCACCGAGTTGCTGGGACGACCGTCGACGGCGACGATGTACTCGCCCGGCTTGACCTCAATCCCCGGCTGGGTCAGCGGCGAGCGGAAGCCCTCGGACCAGTTCTGGCCCGGATAGATCTTGGCGATGCGGAAATAGCCAGAGGGATCGGCCTCGATCTCGGCGCCGAGGAACCCGCCGGCCTTGCGCTCCACCTGCGGTTCGTCACCGCGGTCGACATAGATATGTCCGGCATTAAGCTCACCGGCCATCTCATTGATGATGAAATCCAGATCATTGCGATGGGTGACGCTGGGCAGCAGCGCGGCGTACTTCTGGTAGACCGCTTCCCAGTCATTGCCGTGCATGCCGGGGTCATAAAACCAGTCGCGCCAGATACGCCAGGCGTCGCGCAGGATCTGCGCCCATTCGACCCGCGGATCGATGCGCTGCTCCAGATGACTCAGGTCCAGCGTCTTGCTGCTGTCCTGATCGGGCTTGGCCTCGGCGATGCCGATCTTGTTCGGCGGCGCCCGGAACAACACCTTCTCGCCGTCGGCCGACAGGGTATAGCCGACGATGCCCTTGAGGATGGTCGAGGCCTTGGCCGCCTCCAGATCGTAGAAGCGCAGCTCACCGGGACCGCCCTGCGGATTGTCAACGGCCACAAAGAACACGCCACGGCCATTGGCGCCAAGCCCCGCATAGCTGCCGGCAGGCACTTCCAGCGCGGTCACGCGGTCATCGAAACCGGCCAGATCAAAGCGCAGCGGCTTGTCGGCTTTCTTGTCCGGCTTTGCGCCGTCGGCCGGCGCCTCAGCCTCGGCCTTGGCAATCTCGTCGCTCTTGGGCATGCCCAGCGCCGGGCCGTCCTTGGCCAGCGTGGCCACGTAGATGCGGGTGGCGTTGGTGTACAGATAGTTGAATTCGTAGCTGGAAAAACTCAGGTTGTGATCGCGGTTGGACAGGAAATACAGATACCGCCCCTGTGGATCGAAGGCCGGGTTGGCGGCATCGAACTGGCCCTGGGTCAGCTGCGTGGCGCGGCCGTCGATGGCGTAGTGCCAGAGTCGCTGCAAACCGGTGGCATCGGTCTTCACGTAGACCAGATGCTGGCTGTCCGGCGACCACACATAGTCGGTGATCTCGTTGCCGATGGTGGCGGTATCGGCATCCACGGTGCGCCCGCTGGCCATGTCGACCACCCGCAGACGGTTGAGCTTGTCGCCATAGGCCATGCGCTTGCCATCCGGCGACCACACCGGCGGGAAGCGCCAGATGCTGCCGTCCTGGGTCACGCGGCGGGCCGCACCGCTACCATCAGAGGGCCGCACGTAGATCTCGTATTCGCCGCTGGCATCGGACAGATAGGCCACCTGCTGGCCATCCGGCGAGAAGCTGGCGCTGATTTCGCGCGCCGCCGGCGTGTAGCTGATGTTGCGGATTTCACCATCCTTGGCCGGCACCGTATAGAGCTCGCCGCGGGCCGCGATCAGGGCGCGTTCGCCCTTGGGCGAGAGATCGACGCTGTCGATCTGTCCGGCGACGTTCTTGATCGCCGGCAGCATCTCCGGCGAGTCGCCGCTGATGGTCACCGAAACCTGGCGGGTCTGATTGTCGGCCGGCGTGTACAGCCACAGACCACCGGCCTGCTCGAAGACGATGGCATCGCTGCCGGCGCTCGGCCAGAGTACGTCGAAGTCCCGGAAATCGGTCACCCTGGTGGCCTCGCCGCCCTGCGGCGACACCTTCCACAGGTTCAGCGTGTACTCGCGATCGGAGGTGAAATAGACGCTGTCGCCCACCCAGGTGGGCTGATTGTCGGTGGCGCGGTGATCGGTCAGGCGGCGGGAATCGTTGTTCTTGAGGTCATACACCCAGACATCCTGGGCGCGGCCCCCGCGTGTGCGCTTCCAGGTGCGGAACTCGCGATCGATGGGCGTGTAGACATAGCTGTTGCCGTCCGGCGAGAGCATGCCGCCGCCGGTCTCCGGCACCGGCATCGGCTGTTCCATGCCACCGGCAAAGGGCACCAGATAGGGCTGTCCAGCGCGGTCATCGAAAGCCAGACGATTCATGCGTACGACAATGTTCTGGCCGTCCGGGGTCCAGTCGAGCACGCGGTAATCGAAGCCACCGCGCGGTGGCTGCGGACCGACATCCGAATAGAAGGTCAGCTGCCGTGGCGGCGCCGAGCCGTCTGCCGGAATCACCCAGACCTGGCGAGTGCCCGAATAATGGGCGGAAAAGGCGATCCAGCGGCCGTCCGGCGAAAACTTCGGAAACAGTTCCAGACCCGGATGCGAGGTCAGGCGCGTGGCCGCACCGCCGTTGCGGGACACCGTGTAGATGTCGCCGGCATGCACAAAGGCAATCTGGCTGGCAGACACATCCGGATAGCGCAGCAGGCGCGATTCGGCCGAGGCCGAGAGCGGCGCAAACGCCGCAGCTAGGGCCAGGCCCAGGACGATGCGAGGATTCAAGAGAGGCTCCGGGTTACACGCGGGGGCTTGGAGGATAGGGGCAAGCGGCGCAATGTGCGTGTGACGGAAGTCCGGGGCGCGGGGCACGGGGCATGGGGAATGGGGCACGGGAAAGGCTACGGGGATTTGGGCTCTGGTGGGTCCGGACTTGCACCGCCCACCAGACGCCGCGTCATTGCGAGGAGCGTAGCGACGAAGCAATCCAGCGCTTGTGCGGACATGGGTCTGGATTGCTTCCCCCGGATCGCGTCCGGGGTCGCAATGACGCCGGGGGTTTAGTCCCGAGTCCCGAGTCCCGAGTCCCGAGTCCCGAGTCCCGAGTCCCGAGTCCCGAGTCCCGCTCCTACGGTTCCCCGTAGATCGCCACCACGCGCTTGCCGTCGCCATCGATGGCGGCGCGGTACATGCCGCTGGTGTTGAAGGGCATGCGCACCAGGCCCTGGCGGTCGAGAACGATGACGCCGCCATTGCCGCCGAGTCTGGGTACCTGCTGCATGATCACGGTATCGGCGGCCTCGGCCAGGCTGGCCTTGCCGTAGCGCACGCGGGCACAGATGTCGTGGGCCACGTTGAGGCGGATGAAGTACTCGCCCCAGCCGGTGGCCGACACGGCGCAGCCTTCATCGGCCCAGGTGCCGGCGCCGATGATCGGGGCGTCGCCGACCCGGCCATAGCGCTTCAGAGTCATGCCGCCGGTCGAGGTTCCGGCCGCCAGATGGCCCTTCCGGTCCAGTGCCACGGCGCCCACGGTACCGATGTAGTGCCAGACCGGTACCGCGGCCACGGGCTTTGCGGCGGCATCGGCCTTGGCCTTCAGATACTGCTGCCAGCGCGCCTCGGTGCGGAAATACTCGGGCTTGACGCGTTCCACGCCCACTTCCGTGGCAAAGGTCTCGGCCCCGGCACCCACCATCATCACGTGCACCGAGCGTTCCATGACCGCACGCGCCAGCAGGATCGGGTTCTTGACCGTGGTGAGCCCGGCGACGGCACCGGCGTTCTGGGTGGCGCCGTCCATGATCGAGGCATCCAGCTCATTGGTACCGGCATCAGTGAAGACCGCGCCCTTGCCGGCATTGAAATGGGGTGAGTCTTCCAGCCGCGTGATCACGGCGACGACCGCATCCAGAGACTCCCCGCCCTTCTCCAGCACCGCGTAACCGGCGTCCAGCGCCGCTTCCAGATCGGCGCGGATTTCCGCCTCCTGTTCCTCGCTCATCGAGCCGCGGTCGATGGTGCCGGCGCCGCCGTGGATGGCCAGCGCGATCGGTTGCTCCGCGGCCAGAGCGCCGGAACAGAACAGAGACAGGGCCAGCCATGCGCGCATCGGAAATCCTTGAGGCTTGATCGAAGACTTGAAGCCTAGCGCAAAGCGCGCATTCGGAAGGTCATGCCGAACGCGCGGCGATCCCCTTCCCGCGTGGCTGTTGTAGGTCACGTTGAGCGCGCAGCGATCTACGTGACGCGGTGACGCCCCACAGTCCACCGTCGAGCAATCGTCACCTGGCCACTGCGCGGCCTACCCCAGCTATACGTCAGTCTCGCCAAACAGCGCCAGGGCGCGCTCGAACGCGCTATCGAAGGGTGCTTCCACCGTCACCATGGCGCCTTCCTGGGGATCGGCGAACTGCAGTCGACGCGCGTGCAGCAGCAATCGATGCACGCCATAGTGCTGCCGGAACAGGCGGTTGTGTTCGCCCTTGCCGTATTTGACGTCGCCGACGATCGGATGGGCGGCGTGCTTCAGATGGCGACGGATCTGATGGTAGCGACCGGTCTCGGGCAAGGCCTCGACCAGCGCATAGCGGGCCTCGGGATGACGCGCCAGCGGAATGGCCAGGCGCAGACGCGCCAAGGTACGGAACTCGGTCAGCGCCGGTTTGCCCTGGCCGCGTCCGGAGGCGCCCGACAGAGGATGGTCGACCTGAAACTGCTCGGCCGGTTCACCGCGGACCACGGCGATATAGGTCTTGATCACCGCCCGCGACTGGAACTGCGCCGACAGCTCCGCCGCCGTGCGCGCGTCCAGTGACAACAGCAGCACACCGCTGGTGGCATGGTCCAGTCGATGGATCGCATGGATGCGATCGACGCCGAGCTGGCGCCGCAGCAGTCCCAGCAGCGTTGCTTCACGCGGGCCGGTGTAGGTGGATTCGTAGACGCTGAGGCCGGCCGGCTTGTTCACCGCCAGCCAGTGATCGGCGCGCGCCAGGATTTCGATCGAATCGATCTCGCTCATGAGGGCAGCACCGGCGCGTTCATCGGCTGCGGCGACGCACCGAGCGCTCGATGTACTCGATGACCACACCCGCCACATCGATGCCGGAGGCGCCCTCGATGCCCTCCAGCCCCGGGGAGGAATTCACTTCCAGCACCAACGGACCGCGGTCCGAGCGCAGCAGATCGACACCGGCAATGCCCAGGCCCATGGTTGCGGCGGCGCGTATCGCGGTGGCCCGCTCCTCGCGGGTCAGCTTGACCCTGAGCGCACTGCCGCCACGATGCAGATTGGAGCGGAACTCGCCTTCGCGGGCCTGACGCATCATGGTCGCCACCACCTTGCCGCCGACCACGAATGCGCGCAGATCCGAGCCCTTGGCCTCGCGCACGAATTCCTGCATCAGGAAGTGCGCCTTGACGCCCCTGAAGGCCTCGGCCAGGCTGATCGACGCCGCCAGATTCTCGGCCAGCACCACGCCCTGCCCCTGGGTGCCCTCGACCAGCTTCAGCACATGCGGCGGATCGCCCAGCATGGCCACCAGATCATCGGTGTCATCGGGACTGTGGGCGCAGACGGTGGTCGGCAGGCCGATGCCCTGCTGTGACAGCAACTGCATCGAACGCAGCTTGTCGCGAGCGCGGCCGATGCCATCGGCGCTGTTGACGGTGTACACGCCCATGGTCTCGAACTGGCGGACCACGGCCGTGCCATAGAAGGTGATCGAGGCGCCGATGCGGGGAATGATGGCGTCGAAGCCTTCCAGCACCTTGCCCTTGTAGTGAATCTCGGCCAACCCCGGGCTGATGCGCATGTAGCAGCGCAGCGGATCGACCACCTGTACCGTGTGGCCGCGCTGCTGCGCGGCTTCAACCAGCCTGCGGGTCGAATACAGTTTGCGGTTTCGCGACAGGATTCCCAGCCTCACGACGCGATCTCCCCAGGACGGCCGTAGACAAAGGAGCGAGCCGGATCGACCAACAGGCGTCCTTTCATGGCCGTGCGGCCAAGCAGCATCGGAAACAGCATGCGTCGACGGTCTGCCAGATTGACCTCGATCGGCCATTGCTCGCCGCCGATCCGCACCAGTGTGCGGATGAAGGGGCGCTTGCTGACATGACCACCGGAATCGGTCACGTTGCGCTCGTCGAGCACTTCCGCCTCGGATTCGACGCCAGCGGAACCGCTGCCATCCGCTTCCAGCAGAAAGCGCACCCAGGGCGCGCCATCACGATGGAAGCGCTCCTGCCAGACCACATGCAGGGCCGAGCTGCGAGCACCGGTATCAATTTTTGCCTTGATCCCGGCAATGCCGAGCTCCGGCAAAGACAGCCATTCGCGCCAGCCGATGATGCGCGGCGGCGGGGCAACCAACATTGGGGTTTCGATCAGGTCCATGGGTGCGCACGCTAGCAGACTCCGTGGTCGGCGGGATGCTCGAACCCGCCAATTTCCGCTTGTCGCCGGCTGTTCCAGCAGAGCGAAAAAGGTGGTTGTGATAGGCGCCAGGCTCGCATCCGGGCAGCGAATACCGCTAGAGTCGCGAAGCCGCCACGCTGCGGCGAGCGTACTGATCAGCGAGGAGCAGCCATGAGTTTCATGAGTGAGTTTCGCGATTTCGCGATGCGGGGCAACGTGGTCGATCTGGCGGTGGGTGTGGTCATCGGTGGTGCCTTCGGCAAGATCGTCGGCGCCCTGGTCGACAAGGTGCTGATGCCGCCGCTGGGTCTGGCCATGGGCGGCATCGACTTCGCCGACAAGAAATGGGTCATCCAGCAGGCCGTGATGGACGCCGACAAGGTAGTCACCCCGGAAGTGGCCGTCGGCTACGGCGCCTTCATCAACGCCCTGATCCAGTTCCTGATCGTGGCCTGGGCCCTGTTCCTCGTGATCAAGGCCATGAACAAGCTGAAGAAGAAGGAAGAAGCAGCCCCAGCCGCCCCGCCGCCGACTCCGGAAGACGTGGCCCTGCTGCGCGAGATTCGGGATTTGCTGAAGAAATAGCGGACGCAGCGCCTGCTGTCGGGAGCTTCAACGCGGAGAACGCCGAGGGTCGCGGAGAACGCAGAGAAAGGCTCATTGAAGACCGCTCTGCTTCTCTCCGCGTTCTCTGCGCATCTCTGCGTTCTCCGCGTTCGGCTTCTGGCAACGGCCCGACTCGGTTTCCGGTCTTCGCCATAGCGGCGCGACTCGACGGTCGCGACGCGAGGTCGCTCCTACAGGCGACTGTCTCTTCGTAGGAGCGACCTTGCGTCGCGACCGCAGGCGCCGGGATACGCCACCAGCAGGCCCTTGCGCTGACTGGCGGGAAAGACATTCAACGCTGAGAACGCCGAGGGCCGCGGAGAACGCAGAGAAAAGCGTTTCCAGATTCGCTCCGCTTCTCTCCGCGTTCTCTGCGCATCTCTGCGTTCTCCGCGTTCGGCTACTGGCAACGGCCCGACTCGGTTTCCGGTCTTCGCCATAGCGGCGCGACTCGACAGTCGCGACGCGAGGTCGCTCCTACAGGCGTCTGTATCTTCGTAGGAGCGACCTTGCGTCGCGACCGCAGGCGCCGGGATACGCCACCAGCAGGCCCTTGCGCTGACTGGCGGGAAAGACATTCAACGCGGAGAACGCCGAGGGCCGCGGAGAACGCAGAGAAAAGCGTTTCCAGATTCGCTCTGCTTCTCTCCGCGTTCTCCGCGCTCCTCTGCGTTCTCCGCGTTCCGCTTCTGGCATACAGCCCGACGCGGTTTCCGGTCTTCGCCATAGCGGTGCGACTCAACGGTCGCGACGCGAGGTCGCTCCTACAGGCGACTGTCTCTTCGTAGGAGCGACCTTGCGTCGCGACCGCAGGAGCCGGGATACGCCACCAGCAGGCCCTTGCGCTGAAGGGCGGGG
>JBFWOF010000061.1:0-32742 GCA_050250665.1 Lysobacterales bacterium
CAGGAGCAATCCTTGATCGGCTCGACTCTGCGTTCCTGGCGACCCTCTG
The DNA here is from genome assembly GCA_050250665.1 of Lysobacterales bacterium. Taxonomy (GTDB): domain Bacteria; phylum Pseudomonadota; class Gammaproteobacteria; order Xanthomonadales; family SZUA-5; genus JADKFD01. The sequence goes on from JBFWOF010000061.1 coordinate 50, forward strand.
CGTTCTCCGCGTTGAAGCTCTTGCCGGCAGGCTCTCGTCGTCAGCCTGTGGGAGCGGGCTCCGCCCGCGATGCTCTTCTGCACCGGCCCAAGCATCGCGGGCATAGCCCGCTCCCACAGGTGGCACAAGCGATCGCGCCGCAAGGGCGCTCCTACGAAGAGCCCGCTGCGGGTAGGAGCGACCTTGCGTCGCGACCGCGATAACCGGGACTGGCGGCGAGCTGTCGCCAGAAGCAGGACGCAAAGAACGCCAAGGAAAAGCACAAAGAACGCGAAGAAAGGCAGGAGCAATCCTTGATCGGCTCGACTCTGCGTTCTCGGCGGCTCTCTGCGTACTCCGCGTTGAAGCTCTGGCGGGCAGGCTCTCGTCGTCAGCCTGTGGGAGCGGGCTCCGCCCGCGATGCTCTTCTGCACCTGCCGGAGCATCGCGGGCATAGCCCGCTCTCACAGGTGGCACAAGCGATCGCGCCGCAAGGGCGCTCCGGCCCGCAAGGCTCAGAACCTCAGCACGCCTGACACCGTGTAGGTATCGACCAGATCCGACCAGTCGGCGGCGAAGTCGAGTTGGCCCTTGGGGAAGGCCCAACCCAGACCGACGCTGTAGTGGGTTTCGTCGCTGCCGCGGGTGTACAGCGTGGAGGCCAGACAGTCATCAAACTGGGTGCCGCAGTTACCGGGGCGGTTGCCGTCGAAGGCCAGGCGGTGATCCGGGTCACGCCAGACCCCGGCACGCAGGAACATCGGTGTGCTGAGCTCGATCAGCGCGTACTCGGCGCCGAATCTGATTTCGGTACCGTCGTCTATCGACAGCTGCGGTGCACTGGGGTTGTTGAAGACGCTTTCGATGCCATCGGACAAGCGACTGTATTCGATCCGGTTCAGGTCCAGCGTGAACAGCCAGACATCGCTGGGCCGGAAGGCCAGACCGGCACTGAACACCCCTGGCACCTTGAAGTCCGGTGTGAAGTCGAGGCGATCGCCGGTATCCAGAATGACGTTGGAGGCGCGATAGGAGAAATCGCCGCCGCTGCGATAGGCCAGACCCAGATTCCATTGCGAATTGAGCTGCCACAGGGCGCCCAGCGTGTACACCAGATCGTTGTCGCTGCCGCTCTGACGCTGCTCGCTGAAGGGCGGCTCGCCGACATCGAAACTGCGCTGGCTGCGCGAGCTGATGGTGAAATCGGAATAGGCCAGTGACAGGCCGAGCGAAAAGTTGTCGCTGACCTTGAATCCGGCCGAGGCGCCGAAATTCTCGATCTGGTAGCGGATACGTCCGCTGGCCGACAGATACTGATCGGTGGGATTGCCATTGGCGTTGACGAATTCGATGGCGTCGGCCGCCACTCGCCCTTCGAAATCGCCGACCCGATGGTAGTAAAGCGCAAAGGTGGCGCGTTCGGTCGGGTATACCCACGAGGCGAAGGAAGGTTGAGTCACTGACTGCGACAGGGAATCGGTGCCGACGCCGCTGGTGTCGAAGGGGTTGTTGACCACCACGCCCCCCGAGGCATAGGGCGTATCGAAATTGCTGTGGCGCAGCTCGACGCCGAACTCCTGGGTGCGCAGGATCGTCAGGCCGGCCGGATTGGCATAGGCTGCCGTGGCGTCATCGGCCAGGCCGGTAAAGGCTCCGCCCAGCGCCAGCGAACGCGCACCGGGATTGGAGAAATTGAACTGCAGCACGCGATTCACTTCGTCGTCGTTGATCGCATGCGCCATCGCCGGTGCGAGCGTCAGCGCGGCCAGCAGACCGCGGGTGAGAATGGAAACTCGCATGAAACCCCCTTTTCCTGATTGGATAGTGCGACCCTGTGGGAAAACGGTATCCCCCGGCCACACAGCGAGTCAACGTATATCGATCGGCTTAGCTCAGGACCGCCGACAGACGCATGGCGCACCAGCGTCCCCTGTCCGCGCCTGCATGCGTTTAGTTCAACCATACGGCAAGCACTCTTTGCTTGCGCACAGGTGGGATTTGTGGTGCCCTTCCCTCTCGGGGAGGCGCCTCGCAAACCCACTGCGCGAGCGCGCCACTACGCTGCAGACGTCCGTGCTCAGCGCTTGAGCCAGGACACCTGTCTTCCGGGATCTTGCCCGGATCAGAATTCCAGAGGTGCCGGTGATGAACAAAATCCTGATTCTCGCACTGAGCTCGTTGCTGACCTGTGCCAGCGCGGCGCAAGCCCAAAGCAACGCTCCAGCTTCGCGCGCAGGCATCAATCCTGAGCCCTCCGCCAGCAGTGCCTTCCTCAGCAATGTGATGAGCTCGGCCGACAGCTGCGGCGGCGTGCGCTACAGCGCGACCTTGACCTTCACCGGCACCATCAATGACGGCAACGGCCTGGACGTGGTCTGGTTCACGATCTACGACGACATGCAGGAGAAGTTTGCCCAGGCCTTCAGCGCCCCGGTGGGCCAGACCCGGCAGTTCTCGGTGTCGGCGGAGTATCCCGGTGGTATCGGCGCGGCCGCACCCGGCATCGCCGTGCTGGTGGGCGAGACTCGCGGTGGTGGTCAGCTGATCAATATCGACCCCTACTTCCCGAACCAGATCGGCGGCTGCTCGATCGGCGGTACCGCACCGGCACTGGCCTTCAGCCCAGCGTCTGGACTGAGCATTCCCTATACATCCACCGGCACCGCCACGCCGATCGCGGTCAGCAATGGCGGCGGTGGCTCAGGCTCCGGTCCGGTCGCGACCACCACCTTGCGCGCCTGCACCATCAGCAATGGCGGTGCAGCCTTTGCTGTCACCAGCTTCAATCCGGGTATCAGCGTCATCGGCAATGCCTCGCCTACGCCGTCGGTCTTGAATCTGCCCAATTGTGTGCCGCAGTCGGTCGCGGTTTCGGCCAGCCTGCGCTGCATCGAAAATCGGGGTCCGGATGGTCCTGACATCAACCGGCAGTGGACCCTGGCCTGCCCGGCGGGCGTGGTGCTGCCGCCACCGCGGATCCAGCAGCCCTCGCTGGCGGTGATCTCGGTGACCGGCGGTTTTCCGGATGCCGGCAGCGGCAGCCCGATCCTGTCGCGCAACGGCTCCAAGGTGATCTTCAATTCGGACGCCGGCAATCTGGTCAGTGGCGACAGCAACGGTCGCAAGGACGTGTTCCTGCGCGATCGCACCGCTGGCACCACCACCCGGGTCAGCGCGGTGGCCGAAGCACTCAATGCCGGCGCGCAGGAATCCTTCAATGAACCCTCGGTGTCCCCGGACGCCAGCACCGTGGCCTTCACCGGCTCGTCTGGCCAAGTCTATGCCTCGGTCAATGGCCTGGGCCGACGCATCAGTGCCAGCGCCAATGGCACGCCAGGCAATGGTCCTTCCGGACGCTCGGCCGCGCCGGGCGACGGCATGCTGGTGTTCTTCGAGTCGCAGGCCAGCAATCTGCTCAACGGCCCCGATGGCAATGGCAATACCAGGGACATTTTCGTCAAGGATCTGAATAGCGAAAGCGTGATCCTGATCTCGCGCGGTCCCAACGACGAACCGGCCGACGGCCCCAGCTTTGCGCCTTCGGCGGCAGCCGACGGCCAGACCATCGTGTTCTCGACGCTGGCCACCAATATCGTGCCGGGCAGCAGCCCCAATCCGGGCGGGTTCAGCGAGAACTTCGATGGCGTCAGCGTGCCGAACCTGCCGGTCAACTGGAGTGCCAGCAATCCCTTTGCCGGCAACGGTGTGCGCTGGCAGACCATCAGCAGCGGAACCCCAAGCGCCCACAGCGCGCCCAACAGCGTGGTCGTGGATGACGAGGCCACCATCACCGACAAGGTCCTGGTCGGACCGCCGCTACGGGTCACGGCGGTGCCGTTCGCACTCAATTTCCAGCTGTTCTTCAATGTCGAGAGCAGTTTCGACGGTGTCGTTCTGGAAGTCTCGGTCAACGGTGGCAGCTACATGGATGTCACCGCCCTGGGTGGCAGCTTCAGCAGCAATGGCTACACCGGCGTGATCTCGCAGAATTTCTTCAGTCCCATTGCGGGGCGCAATGCCTGGACCGGCAATTCCGGTGGCTACGTGCCGGTGACGCTGACCCATCCGGGCAATGCCGCCATTGCCACTGGCAGTCAGCTGCGCTTCCGCTGGCGGATGGCCACCGACTCCTCCGTCGGCGGCGTTGGCGCACGGCTGGACAGCATCACCAGCAGCAATCTGGTTCTGGCAACGGTGCAGCAAGCGGTACTACCCCGGGGCATCAAGGCCGGCACCATCCAACAGGCCACGATGATGCGCGGTGGCGGTTTCGGCCAGAGCCGTTTCTATCTAAGCCGCAACCTCACGAGCGGCGAGCTTGGCAATGGCGACAGCACCAACGTCAAGATCACGCCGGACGGACGCTTCGGTGTGTTCCAGTCGCTGGCCACCAACCTCATCAACGGTGACAGCAACGGTGTCAGTGACATCTACCGCTTCGAGGTGGCCAACAACGCGCTGGTCTCGCTGGAGCGGGTGTCGGTGTCCAAGACCGGCGTGCAGGCCAATGGCGCCAGCCGCAATGCCACCATCACTGATGACGGCCTGTTCGTGACCTTCGAAACGGATGCGACCAATCTCGCCGACACCGACAACAATGGCGCCAGCGACGTCATGATCAAGTCCTTGCTGACTGGGGATGTGGTGCGCCAGAACGCCAGTTCGACCGGCCAGGAACCGAACGGCCCAAGCACCGTGCCGGTCGTTTCCGGTGATGGCAGCACCATCGTGTTCGGCTCCGGCGCCACCAATCTGTCGCCTGGAGACAACAACAATGCCACCGACATCTTCACGGCCGGCCTGACCACCAATGCGCCGCAGGATGAGCCCAGCTTCACTGGTTTCCCGCTGCCGGCAGCCGGATCGGCCTTCCCCAGTTGTCCGGGTGGTTATTTTGTCGCTGCGATAGACGACGGTCCGGGCCCTGGACTGACGCCGGGAATCTTCGGCCTGAATCTGATCCTCAATCCACCGGGTACGCTGCGACTGGAGGGCGGACTCAATTTCGGCGGTTCCTTCGACGGCAGTCAGGCCGCCTTCGCCGGTTTCAACGTGCAGAACGAGTTGAATGAGCCGCAGCGCCTGGATCTGACCATCAATGGCAACCCGGCGAACAATATCGCCGGCAGCCTGCTGGTCAGGATCAAGGTCATTCGCCAGCCCTCGGCGGGTGTCAACGAACTGGTTTTCGAGACCACCACCAACCTGTCGATTGCGCAGGCCTACACCCAGTCACTGACCATCCAACCTGGTTTCCATGTGGTCACGGTGGCCCCGGAAGGCGCGGCCAGCGTGCCGGGTGGTGCTGCTGACGGGCAGGTCTACGTGTCGCTGCTGAGTCAGTTTGTCAATCGTCCGGGCGGCGGCTTCTTCGGTGGCGTGGTGGTCGGTGGCTATCACTCGGCCCCGCCGTTCGGCGACAACTCCGGCTTCGCCTCCTTCTGCCTGGGCACCCAGCATTCGGCCACGGCACAGTTGCTGTCAGCGCCGACCTACGGCGCCAGTGGCGCCCGCGATCTGCGCCTGCGGCTGCTCGACTTCCAGAATCAGACGGTGATTTCGGTGCCCTGAACTGCAAGCCGCGCTGGCGCGCCCGCTGTCCAGGCGCCTGGCCACGAACAAGCGGATTGGTAGCCTTCTCCCCGCCAGCGGGGAGAAGGCGTCGCAAGGTTCGGACGATGGCTGGTGCAAGCCGACAAAGAAACCATCAGTGCCTCACTTGTGATGCGTGCCGACAACGGCAAGTGCAAGCGTCGTGTCAGCACAACGCCGGCTTCGTTCACCTGTAGGAGCGCCCTTGCGGCGCGACCACTGCTGTGGACGTGCGGTCGGCCGGTCGCGACGCGAGGTCGCTGCTGGGGCGTTGGTCAGAACTGGAAATAGACGAAGGGAATCTGGGTGTCGAACTGACCGAAGATCTCCAGACCCAGCAAGGCCAATGCGCCGATGATTGCGGTGCTGGCGAAACTGGCCCGCTGCACCATCCAGTCCTGTACCCGGCGACCGCGGTCGATCGCGCACCAGGCCAGGGTCAGCAGGGGAATCAGCCAGATGCCCCAATGGCTTGCGGCAAAGCCGAGATCCGGGGGCGCCCACAGGGCGCTGAAGGCGGCGGCGGTGCCGGCCAGGTCTTCGGCCCGGAACGGCACCCAACCCAGACTCACCCATGCGAAGGTGCAGGCGATCCACAAAGGCCGCAATAGCGGCTGATCGACCACCCTCGCCCAGCCCAGGGACTCGACCAGCTGGCGCCAGCCACGATGTCCGATCAACAGCGCGCCGTGGTATAGCCCCCAGATCGCAAAGTTCCAGCTGGCGCCATGCCAGAGACCGCCGAGGCCCATGACGATGATCAGATTGGCGTAGGTGCGGGCCGCGCCACGGCGATTGCCGCCAAGCGAGATGTACAGATAGTCGCGCAGCCAGAACGACAGCGAGATATGCCAGCGACGCCAGAAGTCAGTGATGTTGGTGCTGAGGTAGGGGCGCTCGAAATTGGGCGGAAAACGGTAACCGAGCAGGCGGGCACAGCCACGGGCAATATCGGTGTAGCCGGAGAAATCGAAATAGATCTGCATCGAGAATGCGAGCACGCCGGCCCACATCGGCACGGCGCCGCCGCCGAATGCGGCGTCGGCAATGGGTGCGAAATAGTTGGCCAGCGCCAGCTTCTTGATCAGGCCCTTCAGAATCTCGCGCAGACCCCAGCGCGAATCTTCCGAGGTCAGCAGGGCGCGCTGTGCCAGCTGCGGAAAGAAATCAGTGGGGCGGATGATCGGTCCGGCCACCAGATGCGGGAAGAACGAGATGAACAGGGCGAAGTCGACCGGGTCGCGGACGGCCGGCAGCTGGCGCCTGTAGACATCGGTGGCGTAGGCGATGCCCTCGAAGGTGACGAAGCTGATGCCCACCGGCAGCACGATGTTCAGCAGCAGACCCTGATCGTCCCAGCCGAACAGGGCGGCGAAGGACTGGATGAAGAAATTGCAGTACTTGAAGTAGCCAAGCAGGGCCAGATTGAAGCCCACCGCCAGCGCCAGCGCGCGTTTGCGTGCGGCCCCCTCGCGACGCTCCATCCAGCCAGCCAGCATGAAATTGACGGCCGTCGAGAAGGCCAGCAGGGCGCAGAATCGCCAATCCCAGGCGCCGTAGAAGACGTAGCTCAGAGCCACCAGAGCGTACTTTGCCGGCCGGTCGCGCAGCATCGCCAGCAGCAGCCAGGTCGCGGCAAAGAATCCCCAGAAGGCGAGCGTATCGAAGAGCATGCTCAGCGTCCCCCGGATGGCAGACGACCAGCCACTGCCGCGCCGACCCGGGCACTGATCTGGGCGCGCCCCTGGCGGTTGGCATGCACGGTGTCGAAAAAGAACTGCGGTCCTTCCAGCGATTGCAGCAGGTCTGCGGGCAGCAGCTCCAATCCAGCAACGGTGGTCAGCGTCGGTAGCACGCTTTGCTGGCTGACGTAGGCGGCGGGATACGGTCCACGCGGCAGGGCAAAGGCAATCAGCCGTGCGTCCTGTCCCTGGCACAGCGCCGACAACGCGCCCAGCCAGGTTCGCAGGTAGCTGGCGTTTTCCACCAGTAGCGGCGCCGCGACTGCGCTCTGAACCTCCGCCAGATGGGCCTCGATCAGCGGCTGCTGATCGGCGCTTGCCTGACCCCAGTCGGCGACAACCTGGCCGGCGCCGCCCGCGACCAGTGCCAGCGCCGGCATGGATTCCTCGCGGCCCGGATAGTGGAACACTGCATCCAGATAGAGCTCGCGGGTCTGCCGCGCTCGCTGCCAGCGCCGTGTCGGTGCCTTGAGCAGCTCCACCGTGTCGGCGCGCAGGTTGTAAGCCGGAAACCAGACGGCGCGACGAGCGCGGGCGCGCAGCTCAGGCGTGGCGAAGCTGGCCGGATAGTCGAACACATCGCGCCATCCCAGCAGCGGTGAATCCTGCAGCGGCGACAACGGCCAGTCTGCCAGTCGCGAGCCGTTGGCCACCGACCCGATACCGATCACCACCGCTTCAAAGGCATGACCACGTCGTTGCAACTCACGCAGCAGGTAGTACCAGCTGCGTGGTGTGCTCCCGGGAACCGCGGCGACGATGAAGTGCAAGGGCGTGTCTGCGCCTGCGATCTGGCCGGAGAAGCCCTCGGCCACGCGCGAATCGCCCAACACCAGCACGTTGCGGGCCTGCGGCTGATATTGCCGTTCCACCAGCAACAGCGCATTGACCATGGCGCCGGCATTGGATTCCGGCTCCGCCAGCAGGAAGTAGGCACCGCTGCGATAGATCAGCGCTACCAGCACCCACCAGACCAGCAGCACAGCCACCACCAGCGCCGGCAGGCTACGCAGACGCGCGCGAATGCTCTCAGATCGGTCGAACAAGGGGCTTGCGCCGGCCGTGCTCAGGACCCTTGATCTGGCGCGCGCCTGCGGACACGGCCTACAGCCGCCGGATCCAGAAGCTGCCACCGCCAAAGCCGGCCCCACCCGGCAAGGCCAGTGCTGCAGCCACCAGATCCGGGTGTCGCAGCCAGGCATAGCTGCAGCCAAACATGGGTTTGAAGGCGGTGGAATGCATCAGCAGCGCCCGCAGCAGATATTGCTCGTTCCAGGAGCGATTCAGGTCTATGGCCCAGCTCTCGAGATACTCGGCGGGGAGGAAGATGTCGTGCACATGCACGATGACCCCGGGCTGCAGGCGCGGCAGCACTTCGAAGAACAGGTAATTGACGTCGCTGCCGGTCTTGGCCACATGCGAGGAGTCAATGAACAGGATGTCATTGGCAGCGAGCGCGGCGAACTCGGTCAGCGGCACGTCCTGAACGCGTTTGACGATGACCTCGGAAATGCCGGCCATGCCGCGTTTGAGGAAATCGCGCGGATAGGGCTCGATGCAGCGGATGTCGACGGCGCCGTCGAGAAAGCGCTGATTGACGTCCGCCATCAGCAGCGAGGAATAGCCTGATCCGACTTCAATGACGCGCTTGGGTCTCAGCGCCCGCAGCATGACAAACAGGGTGCGCGCGTCCAACCAGCTGAATTGCGAGTTCTGGGTGTAGTAACTGTTGAGTTCGTGGTCCTCGTTGCCGTGCTCGGGATAATCGAAATCGGCGATGAAGCGCGGGAACCACTGCTGCAGGATCTGACGATGCGACTCATCATCGAAATCGATGCCGAGGCACTCCGGCGGCTCCGCTGGCCACAACTCCTCGCGTCTGGCTGCCAGTTCATCGGGATCACAAACCGGCGAATAGTAATGCCCGGTGGGCTGTGAGGTTCCCACCCCGGTCAGCGGCAGGCGCTGACTGTAGGGCACGGACGGTGATGGCGGGGCGGGAGCTTCCGCGTTCAGAGAGGTTCGATCAATGCTCATGGTCTTGGGTAGCGGGAGGTCAAGGAATCTTTCCGCGGCCGCGTGTTCACCTGCATCGACGCTCAGGCAGGGAGTGCGCGGAGTGGAGTGAGGGCAGCACTATCGATTGCCCATCGCGCCTGATGAGGCACGATCGGGGGCGGAAAATGAGCGCGAGTATAGCTGCTCTGCGCTTGCGCCCTAGCGCGGAAGCGCCCTCGGGTCCGCGCCAGGCCAAGCCTGCCCGGGAAGACCTGGCGGCAAGCTGCCGCCAGGTCCGGAGCGGACTACTCGGCGCCTGGCTGTGCCTCGCTGGCGGGCACCGAAATCACCACCCGGTTGACGTGATCCAGCAGCCGCAGCCGCAGGTCGCGGGCACCGGTCGCGCCGTAGGTGGGCGCCGACAACACCCCGGCCGTGGCCGAGTGTGCCGTGCCCAGACAGAAGGAGGCGAATCCGGAGGTCGTGCCGAAGGGCGGTGCGGCATGGTAGCCACCGACCACCACACCACCGAAGAAGCCGCCGCCCGGGCGGTTGACGAACTGGCTCAGCAGGGACACATAGACCTGACCATCGGCCGCGCCACCGGGCACACTGGCTGCGCCCGCTGGCGCCACCGTGACCACGTGGAAGCCTGGCTGGATGGTCAGCGTATGGGTGAAGGGCTGCGCCAGCGACAGCGTGGCACTGGATTGGTAGACGGTGACATTGACGCCGGCCGACGGCTGCCGGATCAGGGTGATGTTCACCGGCAGCGTACCGCTCATGCTGCTGGCCGGATTGCCATTCAGGGTCAGCGTCAGGCTTTGCGGCTCACCGGCGTCGTTCTGGATGTTGAAGCCGGCGAAAGCCACCTGGGATCCATCCAGCGAGCCGCCGAAGTTCAATCCGCCCTCCAGCCGCAGCGAACCCGGCGGCACCAGGATCAGGTTGAGCCCGAAGATGCCGGGACTGAGTCCAGCGCCGGGGCCGTCGTCGATGGCCGCGACAAAATAGCCGCCCGGACAATTGGGGAAGGCCGGATTGGCCGGTAGGGGCAGGGCGAAGCCGGTGAACGAGGGCTCATCGACGCCACCGCCACCACCACCGCCGCCGGTCTGCCAGCTGGCTGTCAATGTCAGCCCGGAGAAGGCAGTGAAGCCCGAGATCAGGACGTGATAGGTACCGGCACTGGGTGTGGCAAAGGTGCACTGCTCGGCCGGGCCATTGGCAAAGGAGCGACAGTCGAAGGTGGTTGTGGTCGGCGGCGAGCCGAAGCGCACGTACAGGTCCGGATCGCCCGTGCCACCGGCGGTGGTGATGACCAGATTCTGTGCGCCAGCCGGAATGGCGATGGTGAAGGCCAGCGCGGCACCGGTGGCACCGGACAGTCCGGTCACCGGCACACCGTTCTGCAGCGCCTGGGCGCCACCGCCGCCGCTGGGCGCCAGGAAAGGCATCAGGAAGGGGAAAGCGGTGTCGAAGCGCGAATAGGCGTCGGTGTTGCCCGGATTGCTGATGTTGCCGGTGTTGCTGCACGAGGCACTGCCACCGAACAGGCCGCCACGCACCTGATATTCGCTGCCATTGAAGGTGAGCAGCCCGGACCCGCTGCTGCCACCCTCGGTAGTGCCGGCGGTATAGCCGGCCTTGATGAAGTCGCCAGCCCCGTTGAAGGTGCCAAAGCCGGTGATCTGGCCCTGCGAGACCTTCTTGACGTCACCCGCCGGGTGATGGAGCACCAGCACATTGGTGCCCGCGGTCACGGTCGTCGAACTCCAACCGGCGAAGAAAGCACCGGAAGGCGCCGGGTTGTTCAGTCGCAGCAACAGAATGTCGGTGTTGGCGTTGTTGTAGAGCAGTTGTGCGCCACCGCTGACCTGGGTGCGTGCGCTGGCAATGCCAGAACCGCAGCTGGTGCTCTCCTCGAACCAGAAGGTGGTCAGCGTACTGGCTGCCGCCTGGGTGCTGATGCAGTGGTTGGCGGAGAAGAAATAGGGGATGAAAGTACCGGAAACGGTATCGTTGAGCAGGGTGCCGGTGCAGACAAAGGGGCTGCCGCCGACCTGAAAACTCATGCGTGCCACCGAGTTCTTGGAATTGGTATAGGCCGTCGAGGGATTGGTCACGCAGTTGGCGTCGATCTCGCAGGGATCCGATTCGCCGATCTTGAGCCCGTCCAGCGGGCCGTAGGGAGATGCCAGCATGTGCGAGACCCGATCCACTTCCAGCTGCACCAGCGCCGGATTGACCGCCGCCGGCAGGTAGATTTCGATCAGCTGGGTGTCGCCCTCGGTCACCGGGGTCCAGTACAGCTCGGCGCCGACGCGATCGACCTCGGCCGGGCTGACTGCCGGCACCACACTCTGGGACCGCGCTTCGGAAAAGAAGCGCAATTCGGCCCCGGCCGGCAATCGGTGGATGCTCAGTCCCACCCGCAGAGCGGCTGCTCCGGGCGAATGCACCGCCAGACGGGCAACATGAGCCCCGTCAGCCAATGCTCGCCATTCCAGCGCCGGACTGCCGTTCTGGTGACTTTCTTCCTTGAGGCTGCGTTCCACGCCGATCTGCAGGCGCTTGCTGCCCTCGCGGGAGTTGTACTCGCGCACCGCTTGCGCGCGCTCGGCCGCCAGCGCAGGCCATTCAAAGCGGCTGGCGGCGGCGGCAGGGTAATCGGGCATGCGCAGATCAAGGGCCGCTGCCGACTTCTCGGATATCGGGGCGGGCTCGCCACGGACTTCGATCGCTTCGATGGCCAAGGCACTGACGCTGGCCATCATCAACAGGATGCTCAAGGCAAGGCGCAATGCCTGGCCTGGTCTTGCTGCCCTCATGGCGTGTCTCCCGCAGTGGAAATAAGTCGGATGGGCACTGTCAGCGGACGAGTGTACTCCTCCGCCATCACGGCGGCCTGAACCGTCACAGAGCGCGACGATTGCCGCCGCCACGCCTCTGCCCGCATCATCGCGGGCCGTTCCCCACACTGCCGTCAGCATGCTTCTGGAACTTCCCCACGGCTTCAAACGCTGGTCTACACATGAGGCAGTCAAGGCTGCCGCGGTGCAACTGAGCGAGGAATGGCGCGGCCAGCAGGCATTTCAGGCGCGGCTGCTGAAGAACTGCAAGACGCCGGCGATCGCCGGTTTCTGTGCCGCCTGCGGGCGCGAGTCGGAATTCAGCTTCCCGATCAGGGGTGATGAGATCCCGAACTGGCGTGAGAGCCTGGTGTGTCCGGACTGCCGGCTGATCAACCGCTGGCGCGCCAGCGTGCACGTGGCGCGCATGCTCGAGCCGCTGCGCTGCGAGGGTCCGGTCTATGTAACCGAGCAGACCACACCCATGTACGACTGGCTGCAGGAGCACGTGCCCGAGCTGATCGGCAGTGAATTCGTGTCGCCGGACGCCAAACCCGGTCAGATCTACGAGACCCGTTCGCGCCGGATCCGCCACGAGGACGCCACCGCGCTGTCCATGGCAGATGCCAGCCTGTCGATGATCCAGACCTATGATGTGCTGGAGCACGTGCCGGATTACCGGGCAGCGTTGCGCGAATTCGCCCGGGTGCTCAAGCCTGAGGGCTTGCTGCTGCTGACCGCCCCGTTCATGTTCGAGGCCTGGGACACTGTGGTTCGGGCACGGGTGAATGCACAGGGAGACATCGAGCACCTGCTGCCGGCGGTCTACCATGGCGATCCGATGAGTGCCGATGGCGTGCTCTGCTTCCAGGAATTTGGCTGGGACCTGCTCGACGACATGCGCAGCGCCGGCTTCGCGCATGCCGAGATCATCACCTGCTGGGCACCGGATTTCGGCTATCTCGGGAGCTTTCAGCCCTTCGTCGTTGCGCGCCGCTGAGGCCACTCGATCCCAGGATATTTGATGAATCTGCATACGCTGCTGCAAGCCCCTCAGATCGGCGAGTTCGTCTGGCATCAGCTCACGACCGATCCCACGGTCGAATCGATCAGTCTGGCCCACCTCGAAACCATGCGCGGCCTGCTGCGGGAACTGACGCCCGGCAAACGCGCGCCGCGGGTGCTGGAACTGGGTGCCTACCGGCACTTCGCCGGACACCTGCTGGCCGCCGAGACTGGCGCCGAGGTCTGGCTCTCGGACATCTCGGCCGACGCCCTGCGCGCCGGCAAACGACTGGCGCGTGAGCGCGGCTGCCAGCGCTTGGGCGAGATCTGCGCCGCCGACTTCCATGATCTGCCCTTCGCCGACGGTTATTTCGATGTGGCTTTCATTGCCTCGGCGGTGCACCACACCCGGCGCCCCGAATGCGTGCTGCGCGAACTGGCGCGGGTGGTGCGTCCCGGTGGACTGATCTGGCTGGACAACGAGCCGGTGGGTCGTGAGGCCTGCTTCTATCGCTTCAATTCGAACCGACCGGAGAGCTACACGGCCTTCGAACAGCGGCTGGCCGACCTCGATCTGATCCGCCTGATCTCTTCGCCCTTCGCCGGCACGCGCCCCGAAGAGCTGTTCTGCATGGTCGAGAACGACCGCATTCCGCTGGATCTGTACCTCAGTGAATTCGACGCGGCCGGCAAGACCGAAGTACTACACCTGGAAACCGGTACCACCATCCAGCGTCTGGAGAAGCAGCTGTTGCAGGCCGGCACCGGCAAGATCGACGACAGCACTGCGTCCCTGACCCGGCTCATGCTGGAACAGGTCGAGGCAGCACGCATCGACGACAAACTGGCCGAAGCACTGGGCTTCGGTCTGCCCACCGAGGTCGAGATTCGCACGCTGGCGCGGCGGATCGCACTGCTGTTGGCGCAACGCCAGCAACAGTCGGGCATCGAGCAGCACCGCACCGATGTGCGCTGTTTTGGCGCAGCCCTGCAGGCGCGTATCCGCCGTGGCGGCAATGCGGTGTGCAGCGAACAGGTGTTCAGACGCCAGACCACCGAGGCCGATGGCTGCTGGCTCGATACCGCAGGCCCCAGTGGGGCCGCCTTCCTGAGCATGCGTCCGCAGCTGCCCGACACCCACGACCTTGCCCAGGAAGCGCAGGTGCGCGCCGCTTTCGACCCGGCCTACTGGGGCATCGTCCGTGAGGCTTTTGGCGCCAACAGCCTGTACAACCTCGGCGCCTCGGCACCATTGCCGGCGCTGACCATTGCCGATGGCGCCGTGCTGCTGCTGCGCCTGTACACCGTGCCGCGAGCCGAGGGTCCGTATGTGCTGCGCGTGCGTCAAGGTCATCGGTTGGTCGCCGAGGGCATCGTCGCATTGGCCGAATCGCGCCTGCTGCGCGGCCTGATCTACGCCGACGGCGGCGAGATCTGGATCGAGCACAGCGACCTCGACGGCCGCCCCATCGACATCGCCACCAATCTGCGGATCTCGGTGGCGCAGTACATCGGCGCCACAGCGCTAGCCTGAATCAGTGCCAGGCCAGGGCGTGCTGGCGCCAATTCGGCCACACCCGGCACCCTGATGCTGGCAGCAGGGGCCCGGTCGGGTGCGCTCGACGGCTGAAGCGACTCAGGGACTCGGTACGACCAGAATAGGCTGTCGCTGGTAGTCCAGCAGTTGCAGGCGCAGATCCCGGGCCGCGCCGATGCCGTAGCTGGGCGTGCTCAAGGTGCGCACGGTGGCGGCGTGCGGCGTGGCCAGACAGAAGGCCGCGAATCCGGAGACATCGTTGTCCGGATGTGCCGCGTGATAGCCACCGACGACGACGCCGCCAAAGAAGCCACCACCGCTGCGATCGACAAAACGTGTCCCCAGTTCGAAGAAGATCTGGCCTTCGGCGTCGCCGCCCGGCTCACCGACCGCGTCGTCATCGGGCAACACCGCAACGACGTGGAAGCCAGGCTGGATCACCAGTTCGTCGATCAGCGGCGCATTGGTCGAGATCGAGACCGAGCGTTCGTAGACCAGTTCATTGATGCCTGCCGCCGGCTGACGCAGCACCCTCACCTTGACCGGCAGACTGCCGCCACCGGCAAAGGCATAGCCGCTCAGGCGGATCGTCAGTTTCTGCGGCTCGTCGGCGGCATTCTGGATATTGAAGCCGGCAAAGCCCTCCTGGGACTTGTCGATCATGCCGCCGAAGTTCAGACCTCCCTCCATGCGCTGGCTGCCGCCCGGATCGAGCAGCAGTTCCATGCCGAACAAGCCCGGTGTCAGACCCACACCGGGTCCGTCGTCCACCGTGGCAATGAAGAACCCTGCCGGGCAATTGGGAAAGGCCGGGGAAGGCGCCGGCAGGCTGAAGTGGGCAGCACCCGGTTCGTCGGCGGCGGAGCCCGGCGCCTGTATCTCGGTCTTGCGCAATGACGCCCAGTAGACATCGGCCACACCGTTCTGGTCTCCGTTCACCAGATTGCCCGCTTCCGACACGAAGGCGACGCTGGCACCGTCAGCGGCCAACCAAGGCGCGCTGCTGGGGGCCATGGGTGCCTGGCCGTCCACGCTGGCCGACATTCTCAGCACTTCGCCGGTCGCGGTGTTCTTGACGAAGACATCGCGGCGCTGGTTGCGATCGACCATCACCAGATTGCTGGCGTCGCTGGCGAAGGCGACGTAACTGCCATCCGCACTGATGCTGGCATCCGCGCTGGCGGCGTTGGCCTGCTTGCCCTGGGCGCCCAGCGAGACCCGCTGCAAACGGGTGACGCCGCTTTCGCCGAGTTCGAACAGGAATACGTCGTCGACGCCATTGCTGTCGCCCGCCACCAGATTGCTGGCGGCTGACACGAACACGCCAAAGCGCCCGTCCGGCGTCAGGCGGACCTCGCGACTGGGCCCGTTGCCGGCCTCACCTGTGAGCGGATTGCGACTGATCAGCAGCAACTGGCGACCACTGCCGCTGCCCTGGCTCAGGACGATCTGGCTGGACCCGCCGCTGACGCCGCTGAGATTGCTCGCGGTGGTCGTGAAAGCCACGCGCAGGCCGTCATCCGAGGCGCTGGGCGAGATGCTGGGCCCGTTGCTGGGACTGCCATCGGCGGCCTGCGACAGCAGTCGCGTGCTGCCGCTGCCAAAGTCCCGCAGAAACACGTCAGACAGCGAGCCATTGCCATCAGCGGTCACCAGATTGCTGGCCTGGGAATCAAAGACCATGCGGGTACCGTCGGCATTGAGCCGGGGATGGCCGCTGGCGCCATTGCCGCCGGTTCCATCGGTGGCGCGACTGGCCAACTCGGCCTGACCATGGATGATTCGATAGACCTGGCCGGCACTGCCGGCAAGAGCGTAAACCTGGCCATCGCCCGAGATCGCCGGACTGGCGTGGCTCTGCTGCAGGCCGGGCTCCAGCGCATCGACCGCGCTGGAGATCCGCGTCTGCAGTCCGGTGACACGATCACGCAGGAAGATGCCTGCGGCACCTCCCACCAGATTGCTGGCATCCGAGCGATACACGGCGCGCAGACCGTCGGCGGACAAGGCCACCGAAGCACTGGCGCCGTTGGCATCGCCACCGGCAGCAGGCTGGCTGATGCGTGCGGGCAGCGCACTCGCGCGCAAATCGTAGGCATTCACTGACAGCGCATCGCCGTCGACCAGCAGCGGAACCCTGAACGTCGATGCGGAAGCGCGGGTGGTCGGGTCATAGATGGCCGACCACTGGCTGCCATCCCAGTGTGCCGTGGTGCAGCAGACGTTCTGACGAAACTCGAAATTGGAGAACAGCAGGTAAATGTCGGTCGCGGACGCGGCCATTGAGACAATGTAGCTGCCGCTGGTGAGCGTAGCCAGCGGGCCGGCCTCAGTCAGATCCTGCCCATTCCAACGCAGAATGCGATGGCCGATCTGTCCACCTCGATGGAATCTGCCGGCCACTACCAAATCGGCGCCGCCAGCCGCCAGTCTCGGTGCTTCGAGCAGCCCGACTCCGTGGGTCGCCTCGAAGGCGGCCCAGCGCGCACCATCCCATCGGGCAAGGTAATCGGTGGCAATTCCGCCGGCTTCGGTGAATGAACCGGACACGAAGAGCTCTGAGGCATAAGGTACCAGCGCCGAGATGATCCCGTTGTCGGGCATGTTGACACCCGATCCCAGGGCCGCCCAGCGCTGCCCGTTCCAGCGCGCGATGCCGCGAGCCGGGCCATCGCCGGTCTCGGTGAATGCACCGGCGGCGTAGAGTTCACCTTGATACTCAGCCAGAGCCTTGATCGCGGAGTTGGTGCCGGCAAATGCGCCGCTGCCCACTGTCTGCCAGCGCAGACCGTCCCAGCGCAGGATGTTGTTGGCGATCAGGCCATTGGCGGTCTGGAATTGACCCGCCACGTAGAGCTCGCCGCCGAATTCGGCGATGGCGTCAATGCTGTTGTAGCCGTCGCCGAAAGTCAGTCCATCCCCCACCTGCGACCAGCGCGACCCGTTCCAGCGGGCGATACCGCGGGCGGCAACGCCATCCACGGCTGTGAACGGTCCGCCGATATAGACGCTGTCGCCGATCAGCGAGACCACGCTGATGATGGCGTTTGCCGGTCGTGGTGCACCCTCGTTCAGGGCGCTGAAACTGCCGCCGTCCCAGCGCGCAATGTTGTCGACGTAGATGCCCCGGGCGGCGAAGAAATTGCCGCCGACATAGAGGCTTGCGTCTGCCGCCAGCAGCGCCCACGGCACCCCGAACTGCAGACCGCTGGAATCATATTGGGTGAAATGACGCCAGCCATTGCCGTCGAAGTGGGCGATCTGTCCGTCCAGCAGGCCGACGGCATAGATCTCTCGACCCGAGACCGCGAGAGTTCCCCCGGGGCGGACGATCTGGGCGGGATCACCTACCGCGTGCCAGGCTTGTCCATCCCAGCGGGAGATGTTGTGCACGGCGGGATTGCTGGCCACCGCGTGCGAACCCGACACGTAGACATCGCGGCCCTGTGCGGCCAGACCCAGAACCGGGTCAGCTGACGGTCCCTGTTGCAGCAAGCCGCCACCAACATCGAACCAGCGCTGGCCATCCCAGCGAGCGATGGAGTTCACCGAAACGTCGCCAGCCCGGCTGAACAGCCCGCCGACGTACAGACCGTCCTGGCCGACGACCAGACTGCGAACGCGGCCATCGGTACCCGCTGACTCGCCGCTGCCGAGCGCCTGCCATCCGGCCACGTCCTTGCGCCAGAAGGCAATGTTGTTGGCCGCAAGCCCACCGATGCCAGTGAATTCTCCAGCGACGTAGAGCCCGGAGGACGTGGCAGCCAGCGCATGGATCCAGCCCTGCGGACCCGCGCCCAGCCCGTGCCAGCGGGTGCCGTCCCAGCGCGCGATTCCGTTTGCCGGCATGCCACCTGCCTGGGTGAAGGCTCCGGAAATGTAGATCAGGTCGCCCGCAATCGAGATTTGTCCTGCATCGCCATTGACGCCCTCACCGAGGGCAGAAAAACGTCTGGTGCGCGGATCGTAAACAGCCACATGGTTGGCGATCGCATCGCCGCAATAGGTGAATGCACCGACCAGATAAATGCGCCGGTCAGCGCCCTCGGCCATGCCGTAAACCGTGTCATTGCAGCCGTAGCCGACTCCGAAATACTTTTCGCCGTCGGGCTTGCGCGCGGCGAACCGCGGCGCTTCTCCAGGCTTCGAGATCAGTTCATGGGCGCTGGCATCGAAACTGCCCTGACCGACGCCGATTCGCACCTGCCCCTCCGAATCGAGGATCGCCGACAGATCGCGGCTAGTCTCGGCAGGCGCTGCTGCCCAAGGCTGAAGGCTGACGGCCAGCAGAAACAGAAAATTCCACAAGACAGTTTTCACGCTAGCGCCTGCGTTATCGTTTGGTCACAGTATGAGAGCACGCTATGACTTGAAAGTTCCAACGATCGGCTATCGGGCGATCCGCGCCCGGATCGCCTCCGAGAAACCTAGGGTATCGCCATGGGCGATGGCCAGATCGTCGATGCGGTAGGCCTCGCGGTACTGCTCGCGGGGGAGCGCGGTGTCGATCAGGCCGAGGTCGAAGGCCAGATCGTCGGCGTAGGCGGGCAGCAGGGTCTTCAAGCTGAAGGGCATGCTGCCGGGCGCGATCTTCTCGATGTGGTCGACGATGTTGCTGGTGCAGGTGCTGGTCAGGGTGTTGTAGAACTCCGGCTGCGCGGCCAGGGCGTTGGCGCGGTGGAGCATGTCCAGCAGCAGCGCACGCCGGTGTTCCGCGCTGGCCCGGATCGGATACAGATAGACCGGGTCGCGCCGGTAGATGGCGCGAAGGCCGATCAGATCACGTTCGTCACCGATGGTGTAGGTCAGTTCGTACTGGCGCAGCAATCCCAGCCAGGGCGAGAAGGACTCGCCCAGCTCCTTGCGGATCTCGACCGAGATCGCCAGATACTGGCCATCGTCGAATCCGAAGCTGAGAAAGGTATGTGCCGGCCCACGCCAGTCGGTAAAGGGCTCGACCACAAACCAGACCGAGTCCAGCCGCTTGAGATCGTAGTGACGCTGTTCCCAGAACACCAGGTACTGGCTGGGCGAGTGATAGCGGGCGTTGCGCACATTGCGGATGGTCAGAGCGTCGCCGTCGATCACGGCCGTAGCCAGCTGCGCCTGATCGGGAGACCACTCGCGCTGGTTGGACGGCTGCACCAGCAGCAGCAGCGCCAGCCAGGCCAGCGCCAACAGGGCAAACAGTCCGAGTGTCAGGCGCAGCCAGCGACTGCGGCGCGAATTGGGCTTGTTCATCGACGGGCATCCTGACCAAGACTGTTGGCAAGCGGGCGACAGAGCCGGGGACCATTGAGCGCGGGCCAGGCCATGTGCGATCGCAAATGCCGGGGCAGAGTTCGCAGGTTCAACACCTGCAAATTCCGCCCCGGGTTCACAGTCTACGGTGCTTCCGCCGGCTGCCGGCACAGCGCCGGCGAGGTCAGGCGCTGCATCGGGAACTGTCCGGTACGCAGCTGGCCGTCGATGGTCAACGAGTAGCTGGCCGTGACATGGGTGCAATCGCTGGCATTGATGGTCAGCGTGCCGATATTGGTGGAGGTGACCGGTGTCGGCGCCACAAAGCCACCGCCGCGGGTCAGCGTGACCTGCAAGGTGGCCGTGTTGCCGTTCACCGGTCCCAACGCAGTCATCCACAGCGGCGGTTGCGCGCCCTGGGGGCTGGTGTCGGTGAAATCGTAGGTGTACCAGCCGGCCAGCAGGAGCTGCTCCTGCGGGTAGTACTCCAGCAACATGCCCTGACCATCGGTGACCGGGTTGTACCAGGTACCGGTCATGCCGTACTGGAAACGGTTGGCCGCTGCCGGCGCCGGCAGCGTGCTGATCGCCGCGTCGCCGAGCGTGCGGTAGGACTCGCAAACGGCATCCGAACTCAGGCGCTGCAGGCTGGTGCTGCCCTGCAGGATGTTGCCGCCGATGTTGAGGTCGTATTCGAGCAGCGCATGGCGGCAGTCGACGAAGCGCACGCGCAGATTGCCGGCCTGTTCGAGGAAGTTGGTCGGCGCATCGAAGGTGCCACGACTGCGGACCAGACTGACGTTGGCGACCCCATTGGCGAGCACGCCGGCTCCGGTGAACCAGGTCAGGTTGCTGCGATTGCGCGGCAGCGGATCGGGCGTGTGTGTGTACCAGGCCACGACCAGCGTTTCCGACTCGGGAATGACGTCGAACTGGAAGCCCTGACCGTCGAAAGCCGGGTCGTACCAGACGCCGCTCCAGCCCGGGTTGGCCTTCAGCCTGGGCAGCGCCAGCTTGTGCGAGCCGCGACCCAGGGTGCCGGCGATCAGCACATTGCGCACCGGGTCGTAGTCCAGATCGGACACCAGCGCCTTCGGCAAGCCCTCTCCCAGACGGGTCCAGCTGCGATAGTCCTGAGACTCGGGGGCAATGTAGACGCCGGTGCTGGTGCCTACGAGCAGCGCATCGCCGGCTGGCGCTTCGATGTGGCGCAGGCTGTGGATGTCGACCGTGCTGGCCGGCAGATCACCGGTGATGTCTTCCCAGGTGGCGCCGGTATCGGTGGTGCGCAGCAAGACGCCCGGCAGCGCCGGATCGAACAGCAAGGCGAAGGCTTGCGCCGGATTGCCGCGATCCACAGTCACCGCCAGCGCGTCCTGCTGGCCGACGTTGGCTCGCGTCAGCACCAGCGGAGCGCCGAGCGCGGTACGCACGAACAGGCCGTCGTCATTGTCCTCGGTGCAGCTGCCACGACAGCCGGCTACGTAGAGCACATCGGCATTGCCCTCGGCGCCGTAGCCGATGGAATTGGCACCCAGCGGCGAGCGGGCACGCAGGCCATCGGCAATCCGGGCCACGGTGTCGCCCGAATCGAAGGATTCGTACAGCCCGTCGGAGCCACCGATGACCAGACGATGGCCCACGATCTGGTTGCTGGCGATCGGGGTCACGAACTGGCCGGAGGGACCGGTGCTGCCATCGGTGCCGATCAGCTCCGGGAAGCTCAGGGTCAGCGCGGCATTGGCAGCGGAATACTCACGGCGGCTGAATCCGCCCAGGAACTGCGAACTGGTGTAGCTGACCGCAGCGCCCGACTCGGCTCTTTGCAGGGCATCGACGGCGACGTCGCCGCCGTCGCCACCGGAGATGACCACCCAGTTGCGCAGGGCGCTGCCGAGCTGGCGCATGCTGCCATTGTCCTGGTTGCCCGACAGGGCGACACCTGCGATCCGGTCGAAAGCCACATTGTGCTGCTCGGTCACCTGCAGATCGCCGTTGAGCGAGATCCAGCTGCCGGTTCCGCTGGTCGGCTGCAGGCGGGCATAGACACCGCCGTCGTCGCCCTCGATCAGCCGTCCTTCGGCATCCATCGCCAGACTTCGGGAATCGGCGTGCGGTGCACTGTTGTTGCTGGTGCCACTGTGGGTGATCGACATCCAGTTGCCGCCCGGCGCCGTCCCGTCACCCCGGAACAGGCGGCCACTGAAATCGTTGGCGCCGAGACTGTTCGGAAAATCTCCCGGCTGGCGATCGCCACCGACGTAGATCAGATTCGGGTTGGCGCGGTCCAGCGCCAGCGAGAAATGCAATCGCCCCTGGCCGCCGGGATGGATGCCGACCGCCTCGCCGTCTTCGAAAGTCTGCGGAAAACCGATCAGGGTCCAGCTCGCGCCCGAATCGGCGCTGTACCAGACACCACGCAGGCGGCCATCGGAAATACCCACCGCCACACGGCCACCGCTGGCCTGAACCCGGACCACCTTGCCACTGGTGCCCAACAGGGTGTTCATTTCGGCGTTGCTGACCTTCTGCCAGCTGGCACCGCTGTCGGTGCTGCGGTAGATACCGTTGGCGCTGGCCTGGGCCGCGCAGTCGTTGGCGCCGTCCAGATGGGCGTACAGGGTCTGCGGCGCGGTCTGATCGGCGGTGAGCGCCGTGACCAGTCCGGGTGCGAATCCCTGGGCCGCGCCGATCTGCACAAAGCTCGTACCGCCGTCGGTGCTGCGGAACAGGCCGCGGTCGACGCATAGACCGCTGCTGGATCCGTTGCTGGCGGCAACGATGGTGGTGCCATTTGCCGCCAGTCCACTGATGTTGCGGCCAATCATGCTGGAGGCCAGCGGACTCCAGCTGTTGCCTCCATCCGCACTGCGCAGCAGCCCGATCAAGGCACCGCCAGTGCGACCGAAGCTGCTGAAGCGGCCAATACCCGCCACCAGCGTGTTGGGATCACTGGCGTCGAAGACCAGAGCACCGATGCTGAGCGAGGTCTGCTGATCGGTGAGCGGCCTCCAGCTCGGTGATGCCGCCTGGGCATTGTCGGTGCGCCAGACGCCACCGTTGACCGATCCGACGTAGAGGATGTCGGCATCGGCGGGATGCGGCAACACCACCTGCACGGCGCCCGCCACTGCATTGGCCGGTGGTCCGACGATGCCTTCGCTCTGGCCATCGGCCACCGGCCCGGGGCCGATCGGCACCCAGGCCTGCGATCCCGGCACCAGACCGGCAGGAACACTGACGGTGTAGATCAGTGCATAGGCATTGCCTACGCTCGGGGTCACGCTGCAGGTCAGCGACAGGTTGTAGGGGACCTGCACGGTCGGGGCTCCGAGACTGACATCGACCACCGGTCCATTGGCAGCAACCGTCTGCGTGAACTGTCCAGGCGCCGGCAGCAAGCCCGCAGCTGCGATCTGCAGGCCGGCATCGCCACTGCAAGCCACCGCCGCCGTGCCGCTCCCGAGCCCCGGTTCCAAGCGCAAATCCAGACTGCCGGTCGCCAGACCACCGAGTGCCGCGGCCTGCAAATGCAGCGTGGATCCGCTCGGCGGAACACTGCTGATCACCGGCGGCGCGTTGGCCGCCAGCGCGGCCGGACGCTGCACCGTGAAGCTCAGCGTGTAGCTGGCACCGGCCGACGGCGTTGCCGTGCAGACCACGGCGTTGGTCAGGGTTTGCAGGGTATCGGTCAGTACCGCCGCTACCGCCAGATCCAGCGGTTGCGCGCCTACATTGACGGTCTGGGTGAGACTGGTGCCCGCTGGTGTGGCACCGGCCGCTCCGATCAGCACGCCGCTGGTACTGGTGCAGGCGAGTGCCGCCGAGGAGGCACCGGAACCGCCGCTGGCAATCAGATCAATCACCCGCACGCTGGTGTTGCCGAGCGCGCCGCCGGGCAGGAACACGGTCGCGCCCCCGGCCGGATTGGACGACAACACCGGTGCTGGATCGGCCGACAGCAGATTCAGCACGATGTTGCCACGGGCGGCGGCAAAGCCGTCGACGGCAATGCGGTAGGTGGTGCCGGCTACCGCCGTGAAGCGCACCTGGCTCTGCAGTCCACTGCCGGCATCGTCATTGCTGCCGATCTGGGTCAGCGCACTGACGGTGTTGCCGGTGTATATCGCCAACACGGTATCGAAGTTGCTGCCAAAGGTATCGATGGTGGTCGCGACGCTGGCGCTGGCTGTCCATTGCCACCACACCGAGGCGCCGCCGCCCACGCCCGCATGCACCGGCTCACCCGGCTCCGCAGTGGCGCCGACATTGCTGCCGCTGCTCTGGGTGGCGTTGCCGCTGAGCGTGATCGCCGCGGCAAAGGCGTCATTGGCCTGTTGTGCCGAGGCAGCGCTGGCGAATGCCATCAGCAGGACCGTCAGCAGCGAGTGGATCAATCGGGTGGTAGTGATTCCCTTCACGTGTTGCCCTTGGCTTTGTGGATCGAAGGCTTCTATGCTAACTGTTACGGAATGTCTAATGTCTATAGTCGCGGGAGTCCCGAATGCACCTTAATTTTTCGCCGAGCACCCTGGCGCTGCTCGCGGTTGTGATGCTGGGTTCCACGGCGCAGGCGGCCGATACGCTGCAGAGCGGCGTGCTGATCGCACGCGAGCAGCAACGGGTGCTGCTGATGACACCCGACAGCGCCGTCGAACAGGTGTCGATTGCCACCGGAAAGACCGAATGGACCAGCCGTGATGGCGCCATGCCCATCGCCCTGGAAGGCGAGCAGGTGCTGGTCATGCGCGATGGCGCCGAACGCGGCAAGCTCGGCTACGCCTTGCTCAAGGCCAGCGATGGCAGCCTGGTTGCGCGCGCATCCGTCGATCTGCCGGCGCCGGCCCGTGGCCTGGTTGAAGAGCGCATGGGCGAACAGTTCAAGCTGATCGCCGCAAGCGATGGCCTGCGCTGGTCGCACACGCGGCAGCCGGTGCAAGGCGCTCAGCTGCAGGTCGATGGGTTCAAGGGTGGCGAGAAGAGCGCGCAGGCAAGCGAACAGCACGGCGTACTGGCGATCGACTGGAATCAGGGCAAGCTGGCAACCATCGCCGAATCCAGCGTGAAATCCAGCACCAATACCGCGGTGGAAATCGGACAGCCCAACGCCAACGGGCCGCGCACCTTCCGCTCGGTCAGTGATGCCTATCGCCTGCAGAGCGAGCGCCTGGAAGACGGCCGCTATCGCTGGCAACTCAGCGATGCCAAGGGCAGCCGCATCGGCGAGACCATCAGCGAGTACTCCTACCGCCCCTTCGATGTGGTCGACGGCCGGTTGCTGTACGTCACTGCGCCGAAGATCTCCGTCACCGGGGGCAAGTCGACCATCGACATGCCGACACTGGTGGCGGTGGACCTGGGCAGCGGCAAGGTGGCGTGGACTCGTGAAGTTCGGGATACGAAGTATCGTGGGCCGTATCCGTCCTGAACCCACAGCATCATTGCGACCCCGGACTTGATCCGGGGGAAGCAATCCGGAGGCACAGCTTCAAGAGCACTGGATTGCTTCGTCGCTGCGCTTAGCCCAACCTACGGTTCATGGCCCGTGCGCAGTGTCGGGCCGATACACGCTCCTCGCAATGACGCATCAACAACTTATGATGTGGGTCCATGGTGAAATAGTCTCTGACATGCCTCTGCTCATGTCTCTGCTGGTGGGTTTTTCCGTTGGTGCGGCGCTGCTGCTGGCGCTGGCGCTGGCCACGGTCTATCGAAGCATGGAGCTGCCGCTGCAATCCCGGCTGGCGGGCTACCTGATGCTCTTCGGTCTGGCTGCAACCCAGATCGGCAATGCCGAACTGCTGCAGGCCGGCGCCGATGCAGCACCCGCGCGCCGTTACATCGTCGTGTTGTTTCTGCAATCGCTGGGCTTCTATTGGTTGCTGCT
This sequence comes from Lysobacterales bacterium, assembly GCA_050250665.1. GTDB lineage: Bacteria > Pseudomonadota > Gammaproteobacteria > Xanthomonadales > SZUA-5 > JADKFD01. The sequence goes on from JBFWOF010000061.1 coordinate 25,883, forward strand.
CGGCGTGGTCCGGCCGGCGGATCGTTGGCAGCGGCTGGAATGGCTGGTGCCGGTCGCCGTGGCGCTGCTGGCCCTGTCGATTCCGCTGCGCTGGGGAATTCCCGTGGCGCTGGCGATGGGTGCCGGCTTTGCGCTGCATCTGGCCATGCTGCTGTACCGACTGCGCGCACAGCGGCGCTGGTTTCGACTGGAATTGCCGGTCGTTGCGATCTTCGCCGTGATGGGTCTGCTGTCGGCGCTGATGGGTCTGCTGTCACCGCAGATGTTCGACTGGCGCGATTACGCCTGGACCTACGCCAGCTGCATCGCCGCCGGCTTTTTCTTGGTCTGCTGGCTGTTGCTGGCGGTGCCGGATCTGGTCCAGAAGACCAGCGAGGCGGTCAGCCGCAGCTATGCCCAATCGACGCTGGGCAAGGTCGATCAGGACGCCGCGCTGACGCGTTTGCGGCAGCTGTTCGAGGTCGAGCGCGTTTACCAGAATGAAGCGCTGAACCTGAGCACGGTGGCCGAACTGATGGAGCTCAGCACCCACCAGCTGTCGGAGTTGGTGAACACCCGGCTGGACCTGGGCTTTTCACGACTGGTGCGGCGCTATCGGGTACAGGCGGCGCAGCGGATGCTGGTCGATGAACCACGCGCCTCGGTGCTGTCGGTCGGGCTCTCGGTAGGATTCAGCTCGCAATCGGCCTTCTATCTGGCCTTCAAGGAAGAACTGGGCATGGTCCCCGGCCAATATCGGCGCCAGCAGCGGTAGGGTGGAACCCGGCCACGACACGCCATCGACCTTCGCCGTCAAACCCCGCAGGCGGATTCCACCATCAGCGACGCGCCGAGGCCAGGACGAGCCCAATCCCAGGGCAAGCGCTGGTCGCCTCGCCGAGCCGCGGCCGCCGGCGCGAAGCCGCTGATCGCCAATGGCCGACCCCAGCGCGCGCCGGAGCCGCGCTACGGTGGTGCTCGCCGGCACCGGGCTCGGGAACAACAGCCTGGCAAGAAGTACCGTTCCACCACACCAATCCCAAAATGATCATTTTGTGGATCTGCATCCTGTTGATTTGATTAATCTTTGTTTCTCTGGCCGAAAAATCTGCTACAGAAAGATCAACCCGGAAGCACCCCGGTTGCGGTGAGCGCAGTCTCAGCTCTCCCAACCACAGGAGTGTGCTGACATGAACGAAGCGAGCGATCTCGGGCTGATCTATCTGTCCTACGCGCTGTATCTACTGCTATCGGTCGCGCTGACCATCTGGGTGGCCAGAGTGCTGTCCAGCAGTGGCGAAACCTTCCTGGTGCGCTGCTTCGCCCAGGATCGGGAGCTGGCCCAATCGACCAACCGACTCCTGGTCATCGGCTTCTATCTGGTCAACCTCGGGTTCATCTGTTTTCGTCTCAGCGGTTGGCGTCTCAATGAGTTCAATCTGGTGCCAGAGATCGGCTCTCGCATTGGCGTCACGCTGCTGGTGCTCGGCGGCATGCATTTCTTCAACATGAGCATGATTGCGCGCATGGGTAGAACGGTGAATCGCTGGATTCATGAGCAGGACGAAGAGGTACCGGATCTGCGCATCCGCCCTGAGCAGCGTTGATGGCAGCGCTGCCTGCCCGCCGACAGCAAGTGGAGGATGCCGCGCTGCGGCGCGACGTTGGCCCGGGACTCGACTCGAAGCGCAAGCCCGGCGCCATCGCCAATCGACTCTGAGGGAGGCCCCGCTCCAGTGTGGCCGCTCTTGATCGCAAGGGTCGCCGAGGCGGCGGCGCTCGCTCCCACCGGCCGCGGGCGCTGGCGTCCTGCGACCCTTTGTCACCGTGGCGCATCTGATGAACGGAACAGAGCCAGGGAGCAGAAGATGTTCGGATTCCGAAGCCGGATGGGCGCCATTTGTTTGGCCGGTGCCTTGTTGTCGCCCATGGCCAACGCCGCCGACGAGGACTCGCTCGAGGCCGCGCTGCAGGCACAGATGGCGCCGATGGTCGCCGACGGGTTCAGTGGAGCGGTACTCGTGGCCGATGCCGATGGTCTGGTCTTTGAGCGCTACTACGGGCGCATCGATCCGGACAAGGCAGCGTCGATAGACGCGGATACGCGCTTCAACCTGGCCTCCAGCGGCAAGCTGTTCACGACAGTGGCCATCCTGCAACTGGTCGAGAGCGGAAAGCTGGATCTGGATGTGCCGGTGGGCCGCTATCTGCCCGATTGGCCCAACGCCACGGTGCGCGAGCAGGTGACGGCACGCCAGTTGCTGATGCACACCTCGGGGCTGGGACAGTTCTGGGGGGCGGAATTCGAAGCAGTCCGCGGGCGCTTGCAGACGCTTTCAGATTACCAGCCCCTGCTGACGGCAGATCCCGACTTCACGCCCGGCAGCCAATGGTCGTACAGCAACAACGGCTACATGTTGCTGGGATTGTTGATCGAGGCGATTTCCGGTGAGGACTACTACCACTACATCCAGGCCCATGTCTTTGACCCCGCGGGCATGAGCGGTGCCGGCTACTTCGAGATTGACGGCCAGGCACCGGACGTCGCAGTGCCCTATCGAGCGTCGGCCGACGGCGTGGAACGCCTGACCATGCCTGAGCCACGCGGCGGACCGGCAGGTGGCGGCTACGCCCGACCGCGCGACTTGCTGGCTTTTCATCGCGCCCTGACCGGAGGCAAACTGCTCAAATCGGCCACACTGGATTTGCTGTTCGCGCCGGTGAAGCTGCCTGATAGCGCCAAGGCCCCGCCCCACGGCCTTGGCATGCTGCGTTTTGCCGCGGGCGAGGATGTCGGCTACGGTCACCCGGGCGGTGCGCCCGGCATCGGCGTCAACTTCCGCGGCGCCCTGCGTGGCGGCTGGATGATCCTGCTGATCAGCAACCGCGACCGCGCGCCGCTGATGCCGCTCGGCCATGCGATCGCAACCGCCATCGCCGAGCACGGCGGGGTCGACCTGCGCACGCCCATGCCGCCGCGACGGCCGCAGCCCAGATAGGAGCAGCGCATCGGGACGCTGCGGCGCACCCTCGGGCACGTGTTCTGGCCCTGCGGCGCCTATTCGAAGCCATCGGCGTACACGCCATCGGCCACCACCACGACGCTGCTCAACAAGCGGTTCGCGCCGCTCGCTGCCTCCCAGGTGCCCAGATTGGCCATGCGTATCGCAAAGGCAGGATTGGCCCGCAGCGTGGGCTCAGGATCCGGAAGTGCCAGCAGCAGATCGTAGTTGCCCAGCGGCAGATCGCCGGGCAGCGGCAGATCCAGCACGATGTTGTGGTTGCCGCTGTTCTCGTCGGGCAGCCAGCGCCGCGGATCGGTGCTGATCGGCAGGCGGATGCTGGCGTTGGGACTGCTGTTGTTGCGCAGCAGCAGTTCCACTGCGCGCGGATTGAAGGGCGCGGCAAAACCGACGTTCTGCAGATTGATCTGACCCTGCAGGCGACCGCCGGGCGAGATCTGATCGGGCAGCGTGGCGCTGCGCAGAACCACGCGATAACCCAGGCGACGCCGGATCTCGTCGAAACATCCCTGGCTTTGCCAGCCCTGCAACACCGTGGGGTGATAGGTGTAGTTGAGGATGCTCCAGTGCAGCTGCGCCATTTCCGCCAGCGCCGAGGCGCAGTCGCTGCGCGGCGGATTGCTGGCACAGGTCTCGCCGCTCATCGGCACATAGCGGGTTTCGGCGGCAATGTAGGCTTTCTGCTCGGCGATGCTGGCGGGATCGTTGGGCACATAGGTGCCAAAGTCGTCGTCGCTGGCCAGAAAACAGTCGTTCAGATGACCGGTGCGCGCCAGCGCGGAGCCGTTGAAACCCTCGGCCGGTGTCAGTGCCGCCTGCCGGTTGAAGATCGCCCGCTTGTAGCCCGGCGTGCGCACCACGACCGCCCGCTGGCTGGGCAGCGCGGCCAGCAAATCGGTCAACACCGTGGTCATGCCGGCCGTGGTGGCATTGCCGTTGCTGGACGTGTGCCACTCGCCCCAGCGGCCGATGAAGCCGGCATCCAGATGACTGATGACATCGGCGTTGGCCGCCAGCAGCGGCTGCAACTGGCCGATGTGCTGCTGGATCAGCGCCAGCGGCGCGTCGTTGTTGGGCGGCGGCTCGTTGAAGGTGTAGGCAAAACGGATGTTGAGCTTCAGTCCGTTCTGACGGGCATAGCCCAGATCCGCCTCGATCTGCTGCAAGAAGCTGGTGGAGATCGGCGTTGCCCGGAAATCGAGCAGATTGTAGAGCCGCCGTACCACCGTGCTGCGGGCATCGGCGAACTGGCTGGGCGCGTAGTTGCTGAGCGGATCGGGGGCGTTGCTGGCCGATTCCAGCTGGTAGTAGAAACCGCGCTCGGGATTGGCAAAGTCACTGAAATCTTCGTTGTACTGGATGCTGGCGGCATGCACGGGAAGGCAGCCGAAGAGCATCGACAGTCTCAGTATCAGGCTGCTTGTCCGCACGGTGCCTTTCCTCGATCCGCCTTCGCCACAGTATCGCGTAGCGGCCAGACACGGTCACCCAATCCTGCTCGCTGGCCCCCAGGTGCTCATCAGACCCGTGGCGACAAGCAGGGTGCATCCGGCGAACTTGATGCGCTCGGGCATATCGAAATCGGATTTCGGCGCGAGGGTGAGAGCGGACAGGCATGCGCCGAATGCGGCGCGCCCGCTCGAACGGGCGGCGGCGTTGCCGCCGCACCGGGTGAAGTCATGGCAGCGCCATCGCGACGACTAGCAGTGCTACATTCGGGCTGAAAGACGCGGAAATAACTCAAGGTAATTGCGGGACAGCACACCGGAGTCCCCGAGCAGTACCCTCGCGAACTGCACGCACGCGCTAGGATTGGGTCTCCAGCCCTCGACCGTCGAGACTGCCCAAGATGCGACTGCTCGCCGAACTCAAGCGCCGCAACGTCATCCGCACCGGCGTGGCATGGCTGGCCTTGTCCTGGCTGCTGGTGGCCATGTGTGCGTTGCTGTTCCCGGCGCTGGAACTGCCGATCGAGGCCTTGCGCTGGTTGATCCTGGGCTTGTTGCTGGCGGGTGTGCCGGTACTGCTACTGTCCTGGCGCTATGAACTCACGCCTACGGGTTTCCGTGTCGACCGCGGCACCAACCACGACAATCCGCAGCGCCCGATCACGGCACGACGTCTGGATCAGATGATCGTCATCGTGGTCCTGGCGGCGCTCAGCCTGTCGCTGATGCGACAGTTCATTGATCAGGCCAAACCTGATGCAGATTCGACTGCGCCAGCGGTCAGCTCGGCACCGCCGCTGCCAGCGGCGCCGGCACGGCCAGCACCGACGGTCGACAGCCATTCGCTGGCGGTGCTGCCCTTCGTCAACATGAGTCAGGACGCTGCCGACAACTATTTCGCCGATGGCCTGTCCGAGGAGTTGCTGAACGTGCTTGCGCGCGTCGACGGGCTCAAGGTCACCTCACGAACCTCATCCTTCGTGTTCCGCGACAGCCAGCTGGCCGGCGGCGAGATCGCCGCGCAACTGGGTGTGGCCTATCTGCTGGAAGGATCGGTGCGACGCGATGGAGACGAGGTGCGGATCAGCACGCAGCTGATTGACGCGCGCACCGATCAACACGTGTGGTCGCAAACCTATCAACGCCGGCTGGTCGAGATATTCCGCGTGCAGGAAGAAATTTCGCAATCGATTGCCGATGCACTGGCCGACTCGCTGGGGGTGCGCCGTATCGAGGTGGCGGATGCCACTTCCGACCTCGAAGCCTACGAGGCCTATCTGCGTGGCCGGCAGTTGTTTGCCCAGCGCGGGGCCAATCTGCCGGCGGCGCGCGAACTGCTGGAGCAGGCCGTGGCTCGCGATCCACAGTTTGCCGATGCCTGGGGCACTCTGGCGGCTACCTGGTATGTCTGGCGCAGCTATGCGCCGGAGCCCGCCGGCATCAATACGCTGGTGCAGGCCGAAATCGCCGCCAACAAGGCGCTCGCCATCCGCGCCCTGCATCCCGGCGCCCTGGCCGTGAGTGCGCGCATCGCCGGAGATCGCGGTGATCGATTGCGCCATGCCGAACTGATCGAGCAGGCGCTGATGCTGGCGCCCAACAATGCCAACACCCGTGTCTGGCAGGGCTTGGGCCAGTTCGAAGTCGGCCATATCGAAGAGGCCTTGGCCAGTTTCGCCGCGGCCCAGAAACTGGATCCGCTGAGCGGACTGCCGATGGGCTGGCTGGGTATTGCCACCGATCTGCGCGGCGATCACAGCGGCGGCCGCGAACTGCTGGTGCGGGCCCATGCCCTGGGATGGCGCGGTCCGTCCAGTCGCGCCCTGTTCTTTCTGGCCAGCAATACCGACGCTGGGTCCGACCGGACCCAAGCCTACCTGGACTGGCTGCACGATGATGACAGCCTGCCGACCAGCATGCGCGAACTGGCGCGCTCATTGGCTCCAGCGCTGACCGATCCAACTCAGCTGCCGGACGCGCAGCAACGTCTGCTCGAGGCCGTCAAGGCCGAACCCGATCTGGAATGGGCCCATCTGCTGCAGGTCTACGGGCTCACCGATGCCGCCCTGGACAACGCCCTGGGCAACAAGACCGAGGGAATCCAGACCTTGCTGTTCAGCCTCTGGTACCCGCAGTTCCGGAGCTTTCGCGAGCACCCCCGCTTCCCGGAATTCGCCCGTCAGCATGGTTTGAGTGCCTACTGGAGCAAGCTGGGCCCACCCGATGGCTGCACGCTAGGCGGCGAAGGCGGCGACGAACTGCGCTGCGAGTAGGGTTGCCTGGAGAAGGGGCAGGGGGCAGGGGGCAGGGGGCAGGGGGCAGGGGGCAGGGGAAAGGCTGGCACAGTCGGCGCTTCGATGGTTCCGTACAAAGTCCTTACCCACAGGAGCTCTGACCCACCACGTCGTCG
>JBFWOF010000062.1:0-32480 GCA_050250665.1 Lysobacterales bacterium
GACACCCCATCGTGACCGATGCCGTTAGAATCCAAGCAACGCACAACCGTCAGTAGAAACCGGTCACGTTGAACCGAAACGACCGGTCACGATGAGCGAAATGCGCAGAAGCGATCCAGGGGTATGCCGAGAAGCACTGGATTGCTTCGTCACTGCGTTCCTCGCAATGACGCCGGTTACCTGGTCCCATGCATCGTGCATGCCGTGCCCCGTGCCCCGTGCCCCGTTGCCCCGTTGCCTCGTGCCCCATTTTCACCCCACTCGCGATATCTTTGCCGGATCTCCAGCTATCCGAGTCCTGCATGCGTTTCGAAGGCACTGATCGATACGTCGCCCCGCGTGAGCTGCAACTGGCGGTCAATGCCGCGATCACGCTGGAGCGGCCCTTGCTGGTCAAGGGTGAACCGGGCACGGGCAAGACCCTGCTGGCGCAGGAGATCGCCCGCGCTGCCGGCGCGCCACTGATCGAGTGGCATATCAAGAGCACCACCAAGGCCCAGCACGGCCTGTATGAATACGATGCGGTCAATCGCTTGCGCGATGCCCAGCTCGGCGATCCGCGAGCCAGCGAGATCAAGAACTATGTGGTCCCGGGCAAGCTCTGGGAGGCATTTGTCAGCGAGCAACGGCTGGTGCTGCTGATCGATGAAATCGACAAGGCCGACATCGAGTTCCCCAACGATCTGCTGCGCGAACTGGATCGGATGGAGTTCTATGTCTACGAGACCCAGCAGCTGGTGCAGGCCAAGACCCGGCCCATCGTCATCATCACCAGCAACAACGAGAAGGAGCTGCCCGACGCCTTTCTCCGCCGCTGTTTCTTCCACTACATCCGCTTCCCCGACGAGGAGACCCTGCGCGCCATCGTCGAGGTGCACTACCCAGGCCTGAAACAGGATCTGCTGCGCGAGGCATTGGCAGCCTTCTTCCAGCTGCGCGAAACCCCGGGGCTGCGCAAGAAGCCTTCGACCAGCGAGTTGCTCGACTGGCTCAAGCTGCTGCTGGCCGAAGACATCCCGGCCGAAGCCCTGCGCGAAAAGAACCAGCGCAAGTCGATCCCGCCGCTTTACGGCGCCCTGTTGAAGAACGAGCAGGATGTGCAGCTGTTCGAGAAGATCGCGTTCATGGCCAGCCGCGGGAACCGCTGACCGGGGCACGGGTGAGCGTCGCCTTGAGTTTAGTTGAGGACAAGAGCTGGACGCGAAGGACGCGAAGGAAAAGCAGAAAGTACGCAAAGAAGAGAGATCAGTACTTACAAGGAAGCGCCGGAACCATAAGTCCGGCGGCGCAGGCGTCAGTCGAAACACGATGGCAAAGACAGCGCCGAAGCCGCCATCTTGCGCGATCCCAACTTGGCTCTCCTTCGTGATCTTTCTGCTTTTCCTTCGCGTCCTTCGCGTCCCGCTTCTGCGCTCGGTCGTCGACAGCAGCAAGGTTCTGTCGACGCCGACGCCCTACGAAGCGGCCCGCGAGCGCTGGACGCCTACTGGAATGGCACCGAGGCGTGCGTATTCGCCTTGCTGCAGCATCTCGGGGTGCTTCCAGGCGGCCAGCGCCAGTGCGGTGGCGTCCTGACCGAAATAGGGTTGGCCGTGCACCATCAGTGTGGGCACGCCGAATACTCCGGCGGCCAGGGCCTTTTCGGTGCTGTGCTTGAGTGCAGCCTTGATGTCCGGCGCCGTGATCGCCTCGGCCAGATTGGCCAGACTGAGATCGGCGGCCAGCGATTCCAGTTCCTCGGGCGTTTCGCAGCCCCGACCCTGCTCCCAGATATGCCGGAATACGCGCTGGACCACATCGATGGAAGCGCCGGCGGCAATGATCAGACGCAACGCCGGCAGCGGGTTGAAGGGATGTCTGGGCGGAAAGCGCAGCGGCAAGCCGAGTTCCTGGGCACGCCAGATCACGAAACGGTAGGTGAATTCGCGCTTGCCGGCGATCTCCGCCGGCCCCAGCTGGCCGTGATGGGCGAGGACCGCGCCGAGCACCACCGGTCGCGGATCCAGCGCCACCTCGGGATGATCACGCCGCAGAGCTTGCAGTTGCAGATAGGCAAAGGGCGAAAGCACATCGAAATACCAGGGCAGGCCTTTCATGCGTGAGCTTCTCCAGCGGCTGACCAGCGATGCTGTTCCTGATTGCAGCACACGGCAACGCCCTTCCGCCGGTATGCGCGCTATCGTTCATGCTTTGAATACGACTTGGCTCCGTTGATCCGCTCACTGCTACTGGCGCTGCTGCGCTTCTACAAACGCTTTCTCAGCCCGTTGCTGGGTCAGCGCTGTCGTTTCTATCCCAGCTGTTCCAGCTATGCCGCCGAAGCGATCGCCCGCCATGGTGCGGCGCGCGGCAGTTACATGGCTGTCTGCCGCATCGGCCGCTGTCATCCTGGCTGCGAAGGCGGGCATGATCCGGTACCACTGGTCTTCACCTGGCGCCCCTGGCGGCAGATGCAGAATTCCGACGATGAAGCCAATCTGGAGTGAACGATGCGAGCTGCGCTTTCCCTGCTTCTGTTGACGGTCAGCGCTGCTGTGCTGGCCACGCCAGTCGATCCGACGCTGTTGGCGGGAATGAAGGCCCGCGCCATCGGGCCAGCCGCGATGAGCGGCCGAGTGGCGGCGATCGCTGCTGATCCGGCCGATCCGCGCACCGTTTATGTTGGCGCTGCCACCGGTGGTGTCTGGAAGAGCGAGAACGCCGGACTGACCTGGACATCGATCTTCGATCGCGAGGACGTGCATGCCATCGGCGCGATCACGCTCGATCCGAACAACCCGCAGTCGATCTGGGTCGGCACCGGCGAGGGCAATGTCCGCAACAGCACCTCCATCGGGCGCGGTGTATATCACTCCACCGATGGCGGCCGCACCTGGAAGTTCCTGGGTCTGGGCAAGTCCGAGCGCATCCACCGGATTGTGGTCGATCCGCGCGACGGTAGCACCGCCTGGGTGGCGGCCCTCGGTCCGCTCTGGGGTGATGGCGGCGAGCGCGGCGTCTACAAGACCACGGATGGCGGCAAGAACTGGCGCGCCGTGCTGCCTGGCGGCGTCGATACCGGTGCCAGTGAGCTGGTCATTGATCCGTCCAATCCTAACCGGCTGTATGCCTCGCTCTGGAGCTTCCGGCGCACGCCCTCGGGTTTCCGCTCCGGTGGCAGCGGCTCAGGCCTGTATCGGTCAGTGGACGCCGGCGAAACCTGGCAGCCGCTGGGAGTGCTTGAAGGTCTGCCCAAGGGCGAGCTCGGCCGAATCACGCTGGCGCTGGCTCCCTCGCAGCCGCGCACGCTGTACGCACTGGTGGAGGCCAGGAAGAGCGTGCTGCTGCGCTCCGACGATGGCGGCGATCACTTCGTGGTCGTCAACGAGAGCACCAATGTGCACCCGCGACCTTTCTATTTCGCGGATCTGCGAGTCGATCCCGAGCAACCCGATCGGGTCTATCGCCTGAGCACTTTCGGCGAGGTCTCGCACGATGGTGGCAAGAATTTCGAGACGCTGATCGGCTGGGACGATCTGCATCCCGACCATCACGCGCTGTGGGTGCATCCCAGTCGCGGCGAGTTGCTGATCAACGGCAATGATGGCGGTGTCGGCTTCAGCAACGATCGCGGCCAGACCTGGCGCTTTGTCAGCAATCTGCCGCTGAGCCAGTTCTACCATGTGCGCTTTGACATGGAGCAGCCCTACAACGTCTACGGCGGGCTCCAGGACAACGGCTCCTGGCGCGGACCGTCACAGGTCTGGGAGGCCGGCGGCATCCAGAATCACCATTGGCGCGAGGTCAATTTCGGCGACGGCTTCGACACCATGCCCGATCCGGAAAATGCCGATCGGGGCTATGCCATGAGTCAGGAGGGCTACGTCGTCCGCTACAACCTGGCCACCGGCGAGAAGAGGATGATCCGGCCGGCCGCGGACGATGCCGCCGTGCCCTTGCGTTTCAACTGGAATGCCGCCATTGCCCAGGATCCCTTCGACGCCGCGACGATCTATTTCGGCAGCCAGTTCGTGCATCTGAGCCGTGATCGCGGCGAGACCTGGACCACCATTTCTCCAGACCTCACCAGCAACGATGTGGCGCGACAGGACAAGGCCAAGTTGGGCGGACTGACCCCTGATGTGACCGGCGCCGAAAACAACACCACGGTGATCGCCATCGAGCCCAGTCCGCTGGCCGAGGGCGTGATCTGGGCCGGCACCGATGATGGCCGCCTGCAGCTCACCCGCGACCGCGGCGGCAGCTGGCAGAGTCTGGAATCCAAACTCAAGGGCGCACCGAGATTCGGCTTCTTCCCGCGCATCGACGCGTCCAGGCACGATGCCGGCCGCGCCTTTGTGGTCATCGACAATCACCGCAATGGCGATATGGCGAGCTATGCCTGGCGACTGGACGACTACGGCGCTAAGGTACGCCGCTTCGATCTCAAGGGCGTCGATGGCTATGCGCTGGCCCTGGTCGAGGACCCGGTCGAAGAAAACCTGCTGTATCTGGGCACCGAACTCGGGCTGTATCTGTCCTTCGATGGCGGCGACAACTGGATCCGCTTCAGCCAGGCCCTGCCGCGTGCGGTATCGGTCATGGATATCGCCGTGCACCCACGCGAGCACGATCTGATCCTGGGCACCCACGGTCGCGGCATCTTCATCCTCGACGACGTCGACAGCCTGCGCAAAATCGCCCGCGCAGGGGTGCCCGACGCGGCACTGACCGCCCTGGACAGCACGCCCGGGGTGCTCTTCGTGGCGCCGCAGCCAGCCGGACCGCGCTTTGCCGGCGCTCAGAATTTTGTCGGTGAAAATGCACCCTACGGCGCCCGCCTGAGTGTCTGGGTCAATGACCCTGCGCTGCCACTACCCGACCGCGATCAGGAACGCGCGCGCCTGGCCAAGCTGCCGCCGGCGGCCGCCAGCGACGACCCGGACGCCGACAAGCCCAAGCCGCTGCGGGTGGAGATCCGTGATGGCGCCGGCAAACTGATGCGCTTTGCTGAAGTCGAAGTGCGCCAGGGCCTGAATCGCTGGACCTGGGATCTGGCGCTGACCGCACCGCGCTCGCCGGCACCTCCAGGCCTGTTCGACCCCAGTGGTCCATCGGCGCTGCCGGGCAGCTACGTGGCCACGCTCAAGCGCGGCGATGTCAGCACCACGCTGCCTGTCGAGGTGCGTCTGGACCCGCGCGTGCCGGCGACTCAGGAAGCGCTGGCTGCGCGCCTGCAGGCGATGCAGCGTGCCGCCGACCTGCAAACCCGCCTGGTCGATGCGCTGGATCTGATCAACAACCGCAAGGCCGACCTCGATCGGCAGAAGAGCCGTCTGGAGCAGCTGCAGGCCAGCGCCAAGCGCGCCGACCCTACTCGCGTGCCCGATGACAGCGACCCCTTGGTGCTCGCGCTCAAGGCCATCGAGACCACCACCAAGACGCTGGACGAAGCCGCCAAGGGGCTGTGGATGGACCCTGCCACGACCAAGGGCTACGTGCCACCCACAGCGGCCATGGACAAGCTCAACGAGGCCATGTGGATGCTCGACGGCAGCCTGGATGCCCCCACACCGGCAGCACTGAGCTATCTGGATCGAGCGGCGGAACTGGTCGAAAGCCGGATCGTTGCAGCAAAGGACGCGGTGGCGAAGGCAGCGGTCCCGGAGCCTGCGTCCTGACTTGATCGGCGCGGGCTTTGATCACCCGAAGGCTCCGCGACCATGGTGATTGAGGTAAGTCACGTAGGCCGCGAAGCGGCCTGCGTGACTTGCTCGGATGTCACCTGGACCCTTCGGGTCGACGTGACCTACATCCAATAGTTTGTCGCGCGAACAGGCGCAGCGACCGGGGCGCACTGGCCACGGATGCGGGTTATGGTATCGGACCAATCCTCGCGACCGGGCCCCACCATGGACTTCAGCAAGTTCCGGAACATCCACGAACTCGCTGCCGAGCGCAAAGGCGGCAAGGCGGCGCTGCGGCGCTTGCTGCCCAAGGTTCCGGGAAACTCGGCGCTGACCGGCATAGGCGATGACCGGGTGCTGTCGGCGATGGCCAGATGCATCAATCGCGCCGGTTTCAACTGGCAGGTGATCGAGAACAAATGGCCGCAGTTCGAGGAAGCCTTCTTCGGCTTCGACATCGATCGTCTTGCGGCCATGCCGATCGACCGATGGGAGGCCTACGCCGCGGACAAGCGCGTCGTCCGAAACTGGCCCAAGATCAGGGCGGTGATGGAAAACGTCGGCTACATCCTCGAAATCCGCGAAACCCACGGCAGCTTCGGCCGCTTTCTGGCTGATTGGCCCGCCAACGACCAGATCGGCCTGATGACCCACCTCAAGAAGCATGGTTCTCGCCTGGGCGGCGCCACCGGTCAGTGGTTTCTGAGACAGATCGGCTGGGACGGTTTCATCCTGACCGCCGATGTCGTTGCAGCGATTAATCGAGCAGGTTTCGAGATCGCCGATCAGCCCACCAGCAAGGGTGATCTGAACAAGGTGCAGCAGGCTTTCAATGCCTGGCATCAGGAATCGGGACTGCCGTACACCCATATCGGCAAGATCGCGGCCTATTCGATCGGGTCCAACTACGAGTCCGGATTCATCCAGGAGCAGATGCAGCGATTCTCCTGAAGCTGGGTGGTCGAGAGAAATGGAATGATGCCGGGTCACGAGTTCTTGACTTGGCCTCCGTGTCAGCGCAACGCCGGCTTTGTTCACCTGTAGGAGCGCCCTTGCGGCGCGACCGCTGCTGCGGACATGCGGCTTGCCGGTCGCGACGCGAGGTCGCTCCTACAGGCAAGCTGGTGATTCATGGCCTGCAGGCAGCCTTGCCGTCCACGGAGCCGCGCTACAGCCGCGGTTTCTTCGAACCTTTCCTCGAGATCAACAACGAACAGAACGGCTACCGAGCTGCGGCGCTCCTCGCAATGACGCACCTGGAACTCCGAACATGAGTTCAGGCACAGCCTCAGATCGGCACCAGCACCATGGGCACCGGCCCGAACCTGGGTTGCGGCAGGTAGTGGTCGATCAGCAGGAAGGCGAACAAGGCCGCGAGGTACAGGATCGAATAGTTGAAGGTCTTCAGCGCAAACAGCTCGTCGGGCGGGTTCATCAGGCGGATGGCGTAGTAGAGGAATCCCAGACCCAGCACGACGGCGCCGCCGAGGTAGAAGAAGCTGGCCATCCCGGTCAGGTAGGGCAGCAAGGTGACCATGAACAGGATCACGGTGTAGGCCAGGATGTGCCAGCGGGTGACGACCACGCCGTGCGTGATCGGCAGCATCGGAATCGACACCTTCTCGTAGTCGGCGCGACGGAAGATGGCCAGCGCCCAGAAATGTGGTGGCGTCCAGATGAAGATGATCAGGAACAGCAGCAACGCGTGCGGATCGAGCGTACCGGTGACCGCGGTCCAGCCGAGCACTGGCGGTGCGGCGCCGGCGGCACCACCGATGACGATGTTCTGGGGCGTGGCGCGCTTCAGGAACAGGGTGTAGATCACCGCATAGCCAATCAGCGAGGCGAAGGTCAGCACCGCCGTCAGCACGTTCACCCAGATCGAGAGCATCAGCATGCTGATCGCCGCCAGGATCAGCGCGAAGATCAGTGCCTGGGTTTCAGTGAGCCTGCCGCGTGGCAAGGGCCGGTACATGGTTCGCGCCATCTGAGCATCGATGCGGGCGTCGAGTATCTGGTTGATGGCGGCGGCGCCGGAAGCCGCCAGCCAGATGCCGAGGCTGCCGAGGATCAGCGGACGCCAACCGGGCAGGCCGGGAGTCGCCAGAAACATGCCGACGACGGCGGTAAAGACGATCAGGGCGACGACCCGCGGCTTGGTCAGCGCCCAGAAGTCGCGCAGGGTTTCCTCGATGACGCTCATTTGCCGACCGTACTCCAGCGCAGCAGATGGGCCAGATCCTTGCGCACATCGGTGGGATCGGCATCGGCGGCGTAGCGCATCATCGCATTGCCCAGCGGATCGACCAGCATGACACCGGCCTCGGGCACACCGAGCTGATCGCTCAATGCGCTCGTTGCCGGCTGCCAGCGCGCGCCCCATTCGGCAGCCAGAGTTCGCTGCTCGCCGACCCAGGCGACCATCTGCACCCGATCCATTTCCTTGCCCGAAGCTTCCCGGATATTCGAGAGCAGCGTCAGACGCTGCTCACAGGAAGCATCACAGGCGGACGGGATACGCACTACCACGCTCCAGCGATGACCGTCGGCCACGGGTTCAGCGGGCGTCAGTGCCATCACCGGCGAGATCAGTTGCCCCCGGTTCTTGGTCGATTCCGGCTCCCAGTGAAACCAGCGCGTCTGCAGCAGCAGGGCGACGATGGCGGGCAGCAGGAAGGCGGCCAGTATCAGAGTCAGTTGTAGGCGTCGTTGGTTCATGGTGGCGTTGTTGACCTGGCGCGCCATGACCGAATGGCCAGCACGCCAAAGATGATGATGACTGTCAGGGACAGACCGAACCACTGCAGCGCATAGCCGCGATGGCGTTCAGGAGGCAGCATGCCACTGCGCAAACTCTGCGCGCGCGGCGTCTGGCGGTCTTCGAGTACCAAGTCTAGCAGCGGCTGCTGGAGACGGCGCTCAAGGTCGGAAAGATCGATACGGGTCACCAGCAGTGGCCACTGCTGCCGGACCTCGGCACCCAGCGCCAGACCTGCCGCCGGCGCACTCAGCAGCAGCCCCTCAACGGCCACCGATTCCGAGTCGACGTTGGCAACAGGCAGCGACCGGGCCCGGTCCCGCCAGGGCAGCCAGCCGCGATCGACGAGCAGCATCTGACCACCGCCGTCCAGTTGCAGCGGAACAAAGACCTGAACCCCGGGCTCGCCGTTGCGAATCTGGTTGTCGAGCAGAATCTGGCGGTCGGGGAGAAAGCGGCCGCGCGCAGTAACTGCGCGGAAGTGCAGATCCTCCCCACCGGCCAGCGCCGTGGCCAGATCGACCGCATTTTCGGATTCGGCGCGATCAATGGCCTCCAGCAGCTGCTGTTTCTCGTCGGCGCGCTGCAACTGCCAGAGGCCCAGACTGGCCAGACCTGCCGATGTCAGCAGTGCCAGCACGGCGTAGCCCAGCAGTGCGCGACCGAGGCGGTGTGCTCGCTTCATGCGCGCATGCGGGCGGCTGCCATGGGCGTCAGTTCGGGCTTGTGACCCGGCGTCAATGGTTGCCGCTGGGGGCAGGATCGATGGTGGTTGCGCATGGCTGTTGATCAATCCTTGCGGGGTGAGCAGGTACACTAGCCCATTGCCTGTCATCCGCCCGTTGAGGGGCGTCTCCATGGTCAAGCTGGTTGTGGTGCTGTTTCTGATCTTCATCGTCTACAACCTGGGCGCAGGTTGTTATTACATGCTCAATGACCACGGCAAGACCGACCGGGTGGTCAAGGCCCTGTCCTGGCGTATCGGTCTGTCGATACTGCTGTTTGCCCTGATCGCGCTTGGCATCTACACCGGGGTGATCCAGCCCAACACGGTCATGCATCACGGCGGCTGAGGGCAGCCTCCCGTCGCTGCGGGCGCACCATTCGTGCTGGTTGGAACCCGTGCTGTTTGCCGGTGACTGAAACGGCGACGGCCCCGATCGGGGCCGTCGCTTCTTGCCTTGTTGCTGCTCAGACGATCAGGCTTTGCCCGGAGCGGCCTTCGGTGCAGCGGCCTGCACGCGCATCGTCGGCTGCGGACCACCGCCGACGCGGGCGCCGGTCGCAAAGTAGTCGTGCAGATCATGCGCGAACTCGTCGAACTGACCCAGCGTCACACGGTTGGCGCGGACGAAGAAGTTGTAGGCCAGCACCGAGGGAATGGCGACGCCCAGACCGATACAGGTCATGATCAGCGCCTCGCCGACCGGACCGGCAACCACGTCCAGAGAAGCCTGGCCGGATGCACCGATCTTGATCAGAGCGTTGTAGATGCCCCACACCGTACCGAACAGACCGACGAAGGGCGCGGTGGAACCCACCGAAGCCAGCCAGGTCAGGCCGTTTTCGAGCTTGGCGCTTTCGCGGCTCACCGCCTGACGCAGAGCGCGGTCGATGAACTCGCTGCGGTTCAGCGCCTCGACCAGACGGCTACCTTCGTTCTTGGCGTGATGCGCAGCGGCGTTGGCGCACTCCAGAGCAATCTTCGAGAAAGGCTCGCTCGGGGGCTGTGCCTCCATCGCGCGAATGGCTTCCTGCGGATTAGTCGTCTGCCAGAAGGTCTCGATGACCTTGTGTGCGCGGGAGCGAATCGAGAAATTGCGCATCGATGCGGTCATGATGAACCACACGGTACCAATAAACATGATCAACACCACCACGAACACGAATTTCGCGACCATATCGGCCGCGCCCCACATGTGCATGATCCCCATCTGTTCCATGACTAAGCCTCACTAATCCGAGTCAAACCACGGCACAGGAGGCACCGCGGAGCACGCTATCCTACACAGGAATGTGGCAATCCTTCCAGTGTTCCGATCAATGGTAATATGATGATTCAGTCAGTGGCTACGCCAAAGCGATGTCGCACCGCACTCAGCGTCAATTTGAACAAGGTGGCGCTGCTGCGCAACTCCCGCGGTGGCAGGCTTCCGGATCCACTCGAGGCTGCGCGCACGGCTATGGCGGCGGGCGCCGATGGCATCACGCTGCATCCGCGACCGGATCTGCGACATGCCCGACCCGCCGATGCCGAAGCCATGCGCGGTCTCTGCACCAGCGCGGGCGTTGAACTCAATCTGGAGGGTAATCCCTTCGCCGGGCCTGCGCCCGGCTATCCGGGATTCATGGCGCTGCTGGAGTCCTGTCGACCGGAACAGGCCACGCTGGTACCTGACAGCGATCAGCAACTGACCTCCGATCACGGTTGGAATCTGCAGGCCGACGGCGATCGGCTGCGGCCCCTGATTTCCAGACTGAAATCCCTGGGCATGCGTGTCAGCCTGTTCATGGACGCCGACTCTGCCGATATCGAGCGCGTAGCCGAGATCGGCGCCGACCGGATCGAACTCTATACCGGCCCCTATGCGCAGGCGGCGGCATCCGGGCACGCGGCGGCGACCCTGTCAGCCTGCCTTGCGGCAGCCCAGCGGGCGCTGGCCTGCGGCCTGGCGGTCAATGCCGGCCACGATCTGGATCAGGGCAATCTTGGTGCTCTGTTGGCTGCCGTGCCGTACATCAGCGAGGTCTCCATCGGCCATGCACTGATCGCCGAGGCGCTGGACAGCGGACTCGGCCTGACCGTGTCTCGCTACATGGCCATCATCCGCGCCGCGAACGGCAGCTAGCTTCTTCAGCGCGGGTCGAAGTCGGCAGACGCCATCGCGATGATGGCGCCGCCGTCTGGCCAGGGATCAGTCGCCGCGCGCCAGTCCCACGTGCGCAGCCCCGGTGCGGCGAGCGTCGCTCAACAGTGCCACCACGTGGTCGAAGCGCACGTCGGCGGCGGCGTCGATACGGAATTCCGGCTGCCGGGCCGCCGGCAGGCGGGCGGCCGCGATCAGCTTTTGTTGCAGGGCTGACCTCGAGATCAGTTCGCCATCGAGCGTCAATCTGAGGTCGGCACCTATCGCTTCCAGCTGCACCAGATGTCGCTGCGCCGGCTCGAATGCCGACGGACCGGGCTGGGGACTGGGCACCGGTAGGCGCTGGGCCAGGATCGGCGCTGAAATCATGAAAATGATCAACAGCACCAGCATTACGTCCACCAGGGGCGTGGTGTTCACATCTGCCATCGGCATTGCACGTGCGTCCACTTGCATCATGACCGGCTCCGCAGCTTGGGCGCTGATTGCGCCGAATCAAGCGTAGCGCGGCGACGCCATGCCAAGGCCTCATCCTGAAGTCGGAATTCAGTTGTCGCTAACCAGCGAATGCCTTGTGAGCTCGGCTGCGTGCAGATCGATCAGGCGCACGCACTCGTGGTACGGAGATCGACGTTCATCGCTTACACCTGCCCAGGCGGGTAAGCCTCCTGGGCGGATTCACGCATCTTCGCCCAGTACAAACGAAAACGCCGGGCATCGGCCCGGCGTGATTAGTCTTCGGTTTCCGCCGATCAGCCCGGAGGCGGCGGCGCACCTACACCACCGGAAGCCGTGGACAGGCTGTCGAAGCCGATACGTTCAACCTTGGACCGCTTGGCCGCTGCCAGGATGTTTGCGAGTGCGCTGTAGGGCACGGTTTCATCCGCTTCGATCTTGTATTCGGGCTGATCGTCCTTGACCTTGCGGCCCATTTCGCGGAACTCGGCAAACAGCACTTCCTGGCTGATCGGATCGTTGTTCAGACGAATCTCGATGGCGCCACCCAGATCGCGCAATTCCAGGCGCTTCTGCTCGATCTTGCTCTTGTCTGCCGGATCGGTGGATTGCTGCGGCAGATTGATGCGTACCTTGTGCGCCAGCAGCGGCGCCGTGATCATGAAGATAATCAGCAGCACCAGCATGACGTCGACCAGCGGCGTCGTGTTGATGTCTACCATCGGCGAACTGCCAGCAGCACCGCCGCTCGGACCTGTACTCATACCCATGACGTCGTCTCCTGCGCCTGCGGCTTCTTATTCGCCGGGGGCGGTAACAAAACCAATCTTGCTGATACCCTTGCGCTTGGCCAGGTCGAGCGCGGTGCGGATGTGCTGATACTGCACACTGCGGTCGCCGCGAATCTTGATCTCGGGCTGAGGCTTTTTGGCTGCTTCCAGCGCCAGGCGTGCTTCCAGGCCGTCGAGACCGATCGGGTCATCAGCCCAATAGTACTGAACCATGCCGCCACCCTTGTCCTGGATGTTGAGCGTCACCGCCCGCTCTTCAATCGAATCCGGCTCATTCGGGGCTTCGGGCACCGAAATCGGCACCTTGTTCTGCATCAGCGGTGCCGTGATCATGAAGATGATCAGCAGCACCAACATGACGTCCACCAGGGGCGTCGTGTTGATATCGGTCATCGGGGCTGCATTCTGCGGGCCACCACCGCCGGTACTCATTCCCATCACTCAGATCCTTGCTCGACGGCCCCGACTGCGGGGCCGCTGGTTGTCACAAAGCCGGTCAGCCGGCGCTCGGCGCGTGCTGCTTGTTGCCGTAACGCTGACCGCGCACCCGGTTGCCTGTCGCGAAGTAGTCAAGCAGGTCGTGGGCGAAGGTCATGAAACTGGCATTCAGCGCCTTGTTGCTGCGCACGAAGTAGTTGTAGGCCAGTACGCTGGGAATAGCCACGCCCAGACCGATACAGGTCATGATCAGAGCTTCACCCACCGGGCCGGCCACGACATCCAGCGTAGCCTCGCCGGTCTGACCGATGCTGATCAGCGCGTGATAGATGCCCCACACGGTGCCGAACAGGCCAACAAAGGGAGCCGTCGAACCGACCGACGCCAGCAGCGTCAGACCGGACTCCATGCGCGCAGCCTCACGCTGCACGCCACTGCGCACGGCCCGGTCGATGAACTCGTGACGGCTGAGAGCTTCCGCCATGCGGCCACCGAGAGCGTCTGAATGGTGTTCAGCCGCGAATGCAGCGTCCAGCGCAATCTTGCTGAAGGGTTCGTAATCCGGCTCGCCACGCAGCTGTTCGATGGCTTCGCGCGGAGAAGAAGCTTCCCAGAACGACTCCATGATGCGATGTGTACGAGCACGTACCGAAACCAGCCGCAGCGCGTTGTACAAGATGTAGTACCAGACCAGCAGGGACATGATGCCCAGGACCGTGCCAGCCATGATTCCCACTGCGTCAGCGTTGTCGATCAGATGGGCGAAGCCCATCTTGCTCAACGCCAGCGAGTCGGTGTTGCCCATCAGCATATCGAGCCGATCCATGCCGGGCGGCAGGGCGGACGATACATCCAGGCTGGCTTGACCCGGATCCAGGGTCGCCGCAGCGGCGCTGGGATCGACTATTTCAGGTGAAGCGGGAATTTGATCCTGCATGACCACTGACCTCAATCTGCAAGCGAGAACCGCACCGGGACCAGGGCCCAGCCGGAATAGGACGCGCCATCACGCTGACCGGCATTGAAGCGCCAGTTGCGTGCAGCCTGCATTGCCGATCGATCGAATTCGCGATGTCCGCTGGACTTCTCGACCTCGATCTTCTCGGGCTTGCCGTCAATGCCGACCAGAATGCGCAGCATGACTTCGCCCTGGATGCCGCGACGCAACATGGCCGGCGGATAGCGTGGCGGACGCGCACGCATCATCGACATGTCCACGGACGGCGCGACTTCGCGAGGCCCATCACCACGCTCGGGCTGCGGCGGCGCCGGCGGCTGAATCGCGATGCCTTCGGTGCTGTCGGTAATGACGTCGGCCACTTCCGGCGGCGGATCCGGCGGACGCTCCTCCGGCTTCGGAATCTCCTTCTTGATCTCGAGCTTGATGATCTTCGGAGGTTCCGGCGGCGGCGGCGGCGGTGGCGGCGGCGGCGGCGGCGGCGGTGGCGGTGGCTCCAGGAACACCACCTCGATGGTGTTCTCCTGAAGCTTCTTCGCACCAGATGGCGCCTTGGCGGGCAGCAACAGCAGCCCGACCAAAACGGAGTGGACAGTCAACGTGACGGCAATAGCCGAGACGCGCCTGAAGTTGAGACCCTTTGGTCCCTGGGAGTGGTCGTTCGCAGCCATCAGCGTGCTGTCAAGATAGGATTCAAAGTATTCATATTCTGGAATCCGCGTTCTCCGGCTGCCCTCTGCCTGGACCGACTGCGGAAGCCTCCCCAAAGTCGGGCGAAGCTACACCACTGGTCAGTTGGCCACAAGGCGGAAGGCACCGAAGTCGCTGTCATCGCCCCAAAGATTTCAACGCTTGTGTCGCATTCTTGTTGGACTCAGGGTAACCCTGGGCCTTCGTGAATGCGGCGATCGCGGCCGCTTCATTGTCGCTGTCGAGTTCAGCTATTCCCAGCTGGTAATAGGCGTTACCCGGTTGACGGAGATTGCCTTTCTGGATCGCAGCTGTAAATGCCTCGCGCGCCTCTTTCGGCTTCTCCTGATCGAGCAGCACCTGGCCCACATAGAGATCGGCCGTGCCGTCAGCACTGGACAACTCCGCCGCCCGACGGAATCCAGCCAGCGCCTCTGGCAGTTGCTCGGCATCGTAATAGGCCTCACCCACCTGCAGGTAGCGGTCCTTGGTCTCCTTGACCACGCCACTGCTCAGTCCAGCATTCATGGCCGCCGCAGCATCAACGGGACGCTCCAGATCGCGATAGGCGGCGTAGAGGTTGATGTAAAGATTTTCCTTGCCCAGCTTGCCCTGACTGCGCAGACCCTCGAGGATGGTCACTGCGTCTGCAGGTTTGCCGGCGTCGAGCAGCAGCGCTGTCAGAAAATTGACAAATTCCGGATCATCGGGGGACTGCGCGAGCACCTCGCGACCGAAGGCGATGGCCTCGTCGGTGCGCTCCAGCGACAGCAGCGCATTGGCCTTCATCTGCTGCCAGGAACGCTCGGGGGCATCGCCGGTGGCGAAGGCCTTGTCGAGAAATACCAGCGTCTGCTCGTAGTTGTCCTGGTCGAAGTAATTCTTCGCCTGCAGTGCCCAGTTGCGCCCGGTGATGACCTCGGCGTCCTTGGTCCAGTCATCGAAGGCCGCGGCCGATTCGGCCAGCTGGTCATTGATGTGGTACAGCTCGGCCATGGTCAGCTTGAGCTGGAAGTGCTCCGCGTTCGGAAGCGCATCCGTCGCCAGCGCCAGCTTGAACTGCTCGATCGCCTCCGGCACCTGATCCTGGTTGTAGTAGATGAAACCGCGCATCTGCGCCACCTTGGCGCGCTCGTAGGCACTGAGCTTGGGGCTGTCGAGCTTGTCCAGCCCATCTAACGCGCCCTCGTAGTCGTCGGCCTCGTACTTGTCGGCAATGCGGCCGTAGGACTTGACAAACTTCTTGCTCGAAATCGGCTTCTTGTCTTCCCGGCCACTCTTGCTGACCTGTGCCTTCTCATCTTTCTTGTTGCGCGCCGCATCCGCCGGCACCACGCTCATCGCCAGGGCTGCCCCCAACATCAACGCAACGATCAAGCGAAACTTGAACATATGCTCCTCCCGTCTTTCCAACAACAACCCTACGCGCCCCGACTAGCATGCAACAAGTCACGGTTGCAGCGGTTAAGCCAAGTCAGCGACTCTTGCCTCGTTCCAGCGGCAACTGATCCTGGATCCAGGCAGCTATTCCACCCTTCAGACTATAGACCTTGGCGTAACCGGCCTTGAGCAGCCGCTCGGCCACGTCGACCGAACTGATACCGCTCTGGCAGTAGATGAGTACGGTCGAGTCCTTGTATTTCAGCAAGTCACGTGCGCCGGCATCGACCTGTGACGGCGTCAGATGCTTCGCACCACGGATATGCCCCTTGTCGAAGTCGGCACCGGGGCGCAGATCGATCAACAGGGCATTGCCGCTGTTGAGCTCGCGGGTGAACTCGAAGGTTCCAAGATTGACGCTGCCACGAGCACGGGCCCGCAACTCGACAAAGGCCCACGCCACCAGAAGGATGATCAACAGTGACCACAACACCGGGTGATTGCTGACGAATTCCAGAAAACGCTGCATCGGCCAGAGGCACCAGGGCGGGCAAGGGGGCGCGGATTATGGCTTGCCTACGGGTGGGCGCCAAGCCGTCAACGGCCCGGATTCACGCATCCATGTCCGGAATCAGCCGACTTTCGAGCTGAGCGATCATGTCCTTCAGTTTCAGCTTACGTTTTTTCATGCGCTTGATCGCCAGTTCATCCAGCGCTGCGCCGTCATGCGCCCTGGCGACCAGTAGGTCGAGATCACGATGTTCCAGTCGCAATTCCGCGAGCCGTCGGACTATCTGCCCATCATCCTGCATGGCCGCACCCAGCTTGAAAGCGATCAGCACAGTGTAGCCCCGACCGGCACCCTCGGGCGACCGCCCGGAAGATGGACGCCGACCACTGCGCTGCACGGCCAGTCCGAGTGCTGAACGGGATCGGCCAATCGCAGATTCAAGGGTGTTGCCCGCGCCCGGCTCGTCTACAATTCGCGCCCCTGCCGCGCGCCCCACTGCCATGTCTGCGTCGACACTGTCCGTGAATCAACAGAAGCTGGTCAAACGCCTGCGTCATCAGGTAGGCCAGGCCATTGCCGACTACAACATGATCGAACAGGGCGACCGCGTGATGGTCTGCCTGTCCGGAGGCAAGGACTCCTATGCGCTGCTCGACATCCTGATCGAGCTTCGGCGCAAGGCGCCGGTCGATTTCGAACTGATCGCCGTGCATCTCGACCAGAAGCAACCCGATTACCCGGCCGAGGTGCTGCCCAACTATCTGGCTGCGCAGGGTGTGCCCTACGAGATCCTGGAGCAGGACACCTACAGCGTGGTCGCCCGCGTGATTCCGGCCGGCAAGACCATGTGCGGCCTGTGCTCCCGTCTGCGCCGAGGCGCGCTCTATCGCTACGCCGAAGACAAGGGCATGACCAAGATCGCGCTCGGCCATCACCGCGACGACATCGTCGAGACCCTGTTCCTGAACATGTTCCACGGCTGCAAGATTTCGGCGATGCCACCGAAGTTGCTCAGCGACGACGGCAAGCACGTCGTGATTCGACCTCTGGCCTATGTTGCGGAGGAGGATCTGGTCGACTATGCGGAGCTCAAGCAATTCCCGATCATTCCGTGCAATCTCTGCGGCTCGCAGGAAACGCTGCAGCGCAAGGTCATCAAGGACATGCTGGCGGGATGGGAACGCGCCACCCCCGGCCGCATCGAAAACATTTTCAAGAGTCTGATGAACATCCGCCCTTCGCAGCTGGCCGACCGCTCGCTGTTCGACTTCTCGTCGCTGGGCTCGCAGTCGCCGGTTGCGCTCAAGCCCCAGGACTGGCTGGCCGGCAAATCCCATTCGGAGAATGACCCCCAAAATGTGGTTTAAGAATCTGTCACTGATGCGCCTGCCGGCTGATTTCAGCCTCAGCGCCGAACCCTTCGAGTCGGCCCTCGCCGAACACCCGCTGCGCAGTCCGGGTCCGCTGGAAATGGAAACGCGTGGCTTTCTGACGCCTTTCAGCCGTGACGGCGCGGCCCTGTCGCATGGCAGCGCCGATGCATTGCTGTTCTGCCTCGGCCAGGAATCGCGTCTGCTGCCGTCTTCGGTGCTGGGCGATGCCGTTGCCGAACGTATTGCCGAACACGAAGCCAAGACTGGACGCAAGCCGGGCAAGCGCCTGCGCAATGAATTCCGCGAGGCCGCCATGGGTGAGCTGCTGCCGCGCGCCTTCATCAAGCGTGCGCGCACCGGCGCCTACTGGGATGGGCCCTCGCGGCTGCTGGCCGTGGACAGCGGCAGCGACAAGAACGTGGAGGCCGTGGCCACCGCCGTGCGCGATGCCATCGGCAGCTTCCCGGCGCGCCCACTGGCCACCGAGGCCTCGCTGGAACTGGTCATGAGCGAATGGCTGATTTCCGGCGAATTGCCTGGCGGCTTTGAACTCGGCGAAGAATGTGAGCTCAAGGACCCTAGCGACCAGACCTCGGTGGTGCGCTGCCGGCACCACGATCTTGGCGCCGATGAGGTCAAGGAACACGCGCGCTGCGGCAAGCAGGTGACGCAGCTCGGCCTGATCTTCGACGGCCGCATCGGCTTCGTGCTGGACGCCAAGGCCAAGCTGCGCAAGCTGCGCTTCCTGGACGTGATCGCCGACAAGCTCGACGCCCAGGATGGTGCCGACCCGGACCAGATTCTGGACGCCGAGTTTGCCCTGATGAGTCTGGAGCTGCGGCGCCTGTATGCGCGACTCGATGAAGTGCTGCGCTTTGTCGACTGAAGGGAACGCTGCCGATTCATGAGTGGACGTCTGCTGATTCGGCGCGAACGCGCCGCGCGCTCGATTCCACAGCTGCCCGAGCGGGTCTCGGGCTGGCCCTTGCAGGTGGAACGCCTGGCGCGCGGCAGCCGGCTGAAGATCTCGGTGGAAAGCGGCTTCGCCCGGCTGATCTGGCCCGAGCGGGTCTCGGCCACCGACGCCCTGGCTTTCTTCGAACAGCATCGCGAATGGCTGGAACAGACCGTGCGCGTGCATCGGCAGGCGGTGGATCGGGCAGCCGCCGATCTGGCGCTGGATCCGCGCTGGCCAGGTCGTGTGCCGTGGTTCGGGCGCCTGCTGCCCATTCATTTCGAGCATGGTCCGGCGCGTCTGGACATCGATACCCAGGCGATCCGTTGTCGCGTACCCAAGGGTGAAGTGGCTGCCGCCAAGGCGGCGCAGCGGCTGATCATCGCCGGTCTGGTCGACGCACTGGCGATGCGTGCCAGAGTGTGGCTGCGCGAGTACGAACCGCTGGTGGGTGCACGCTGCCAGGCGCTGCGCATCCGGCCGATGCGCAGTCTCTGGGGCAGTCTTTCGCCGCAAGGTGCAATCGCCCTGAACCTGGCGCTGGCCTTCGCCGACGAGTCGCTGGCCGAATACGTCGTGGTGCACGAGCTGGCCCATTTCGTGGCCCGCGATCACAGCCCGCGTTTCTGGGCAGTGGTGGCCAAGTTGTATCCCGACTATCCGCAGCGGCGGCAGGAACTGAATCGCGAACACCGCTACCTGCAGGCCCTGTTGCGGCGACTGTACGCGCCGGTGGGCAGCGACGATTCCTCAGCAGCTTAGCCGCGGGGTTGTCGGTTGTCGGTTGTCGGTTGTCGGTTGTCGGTGAAAATCTCGCGCCGATGTCGGCCAGCTTGCAAGGGGCCAGCCGGACCTAGTCTTCGCCGGCCAGGAATTCGCCGACCAGCGCGGCAACGGGCTGCGGGTCCTCCAGGTGCAGATGGTGGCCCCCGGCCATCCGTGCCAACTGTGCCGGTCGCAGTGCCGCCAATCGTCGCTCGGCGTCCGGACCGGTCAGTTTGCGTAGGCCGGGTCCTTCGCGTCCTTGGGCCTTGATCGAGCCACAATCCAGACACGCGAGGCGCCCGGCGCCTTGCCGTCCGCCGAGTCGCGGCCGCCGGCGCGAAGACCCGGAAGGCGTCTACGCGAGACCACGCGCGCCGGAGCCGCGCTACTGCCGCGGCAGCTTCGCAGAAATCCGCAAGAACCAGAGCTTGCAACGGGCCAACACAGCCGGCTTGCGAGACCCAACGCGACCTAGTCTTCGCCGGCCAGGAATTCGCCGACCAGCGCGGCAACGGGCTGCGGGTCCTCCAGGTGCAGATGGTGGCCCCCGGCCATCCGTGCCAACTGTGCCGGTCGCAGTGCCGCCAATCGTCGCTCGGCGTCCGGTCCGGTCAGGTACGGCGTTGCCGGCTCGGCAAATATCGCCAGCGTGGGCGAGCGGATGGCGCCGAGCAGGGCCAGATACTGCTCTTCGGTACCGCGAATCGGTGTAGGCAGGGTCTGGCGCGGATCTGAACTCCAGATGTAGCCGCCCGACGCTGGCATCAGTGCCCGTTCGATCAGGGCATCGGCAGCGGCCTCACCGAGTCCGTTGGCCTGCATGCGCGCGCGCCGCGCAGCGCTGCGGTCGCCATGGACCTTGAGTTGCTTGTGCTCCAGCTTCAGACGCGCGTCAACGGCACGCCGCAGATCGGCAGCGCAGGCCTCGGCGGGACGCGCCAGCGGCCCCAGCGCTTCGATCAGCACCAGGCGCCGGACCAGTTCCGGGTAGGCCGCGGCCAGTAATGTGGCAATGGCGCCGCCCATCGAATGTCCGATCAGATCGAAGCGGGTCAGCCCCAGGGCCTGGGTCAGCGCCATCAGATCACTGACGTAGTCAACGAAGTGATACCAGGTCCCCGCCGGCCGGTGCCCGCTGCGGCCATGTCCGGGCAGATCAGGCACCCACAGCCGGCGCCCGGGTAGGCCTCGGGCCAAGGGCCCGAAGCTGCCGGCATTATCCAGCCAGCCATGCAACAGCAGCGCCGGCGGCTGGTCCATTTCGCCCCAGGCCAGGCCCGCCCAGGTTTGCTCCAGCACGGCCAGCTGCCACTCTTCGGCATCCGCGAACAGGCTCATCCCTGCATCCCCAGCCAGGCTTGTTCGGCCTTGATCCGATCCGCCCGGGCACAGCGGGCGCCGTCATCAAGAACATCCTCGTCTGGCGGCAGCCAGCCGCCGAGCTGACGCTGGATCAGTGCAGCCAGGGTGTCCGCGTGGGCTGGCCGGTGATTCAAAGCCGGGATATAGCGCAGCTTGCCGCCGCCAGCGTGGGCAAAGGTTTCGGCGTTCTCCTGGGCAATCTCTTCCAGCGTTTCCAGACAGTCGATGGAGAAGCCGGGGCAGAGCACATCGACGTCGCCCACGCCGGACTTGCCCCACTCAATCAGCGTCAGATCGGTGTAGGGCTGCAGCCAGGGCTCTCGACCTACCCGGGACTGGAAGCTCACGAACATCTCCTGCTCGGTCAGCTGCAGCGCTTCGCGCAACAGACGCGCAGTAACCTGACATTGGCAGTAATAGGGATCCCCGTTGAGCAGATAGCGCCGGGGAATGCCATGAAAACTCAGCATCAAGCGCTCGCCGCGGCCGTGCGTCTGCCAATGCTCGCGCACGCTCTCGGCCAGCGCGCTGATGTAGCCGGGTTCGCGGTAGTAATCGGTGATGAATCGCAGCTCAGGCAGCCAGCGCCACTGCCGCAGGCACTGGGTCACGGCATCGAACACCGAGGCCGTGGTACTGCCCGAATACTGCGGGTACAGGGGCACAACCAATAGCCGTCGCAATCCGCGCGTGCGCAGACTCTCCAGCACCTCGCGCAGATTCGGGCTTCCATAGCTCATGGCCAGCTCGACCACCGGTGCCTGATCGCCCAGCGCCTCACGCACGCGCGTCGCCACGGCATCGGTCAAGGCCTGACTGCCGACCAGCAGCGGGGATCCCTGCTCGGTCCAGACCTTGGCATAGGCGCGAGCCGAGCGCGCCGGGCGGATCCGCAGGATCACGCCATGCAGGATCAGCCGCCACAGCCAGCGGGGAGTTTCCACCACCCGCGGATCAGCCAGGAATTCTCCCAGGTACCGCCGCAGCGCCGACGGGGTCGGTGCGTCTGGCGTGCCCAGATTGACCAGCACCACGGCAGTCAATGGCTTGCCGCTATGGCCTTCGGCTTCGGTGTTTCCGGTATAGCTCGGCATCCGCTCGATCAGTCCTTCTGCAGTCCAGGGCGCAAGCATGCGCGAATACGCTCCCCCTTGGCTGTCGGCAGTGCGTGAAGCGTCACAATACCGACCGGAAACCGCGACGGGACAGGCTTTGTCTGGCAGCAACAGTGCTGATAGACTATGGCGGCGCACGTCGTGGTGACGATTCAGATAACTAAAACAATGCAGATTCGACGCGCTCCAATCGCGCTCTTGGCGCTTGCCGCTGTTTTTCCGGCAACCGCAGCCTACGCAGCCTCCGGGTTCATCGTGAACTCGGACGATCCCAGTGTGCGCGACTTCGATGCCCTGCATCGATTCGAATTGATCAACGGTCAGGCGGCCAAGGTAGGGGAGGTTCGTGCCACCGGCTCGAGTGCGCCCTATGCCGATGTCGAAGGCCTGGCGATCGATGCCAACGGTAATCTTTACGGCATGGACGATGCCAGCAAGACGCTGCTGCGTATCGACCGGACTACCGGTGTGGCCTTGCCGGTGGATGGCCGCGAAGGCAACACCGGTCTGTCCCGCACGTCCAATTTCGATTTCGGCCTGACCTTCGATTGCGTCGGCAACCTGTATGCGAGTTCCGACAGCCGCCGCAGCCTGTACCGACTCGACGTCAACACCGGCGCAGCAACCCTGGTGGGCGGCGAAGGCGCGCTCGGCGCCGCCATCACCGGCCTCGCGGCTCGCTATGACGGCGTCTACGGCATTGGCTCGTCGGGCGACGAGAACCTCTACCGGATCGATGTCGATACCGGCCGTGCCACCTTGATCGGCCCACTCGGTGGCGGCTTGCGCTTCACCGATGGCGGTCTGGATTTTGACGCCGGTGGCGTACTCTGGGGCGTGGCCGACATGACCGGCACGTCCATCACTCCGGAACCGAGCGTGGTCTTCACCATTGATCCGGTGACCGGCGCAGCTCAGCGCATCACCTCGACGCTGCCCGGCGTCGAAAGTCTGGCCATCTCCAAGCCGGTGTGCGAAGCACCCGCGGGGCCGACCACAGCGCCAGCCATTCCCACGCTCGGCAAGCAGGGTCTGGCACTGCTGTCCTTGCTGTTGGCACTGCTTGGGCTCGTGGCCATCCGCCTGCAGTCGCGCTGATACAGCTGACTCTGTTCATCGCTGCCTAAGTCGTTGTCGGGCATGCTGCGAAGCCATTGCTGCGCCGGATGCCTTGTGGGCGCTCCCCGAATGATTCCCGCAGGAGATGCAAGCATGAATTCGAAACTGTCCCGCGGTCTTGCCATGTTGGCCATCGTTGCGCTGGTGATGATGGCGGCTGCCGCGCCGGCTCACGCCGGCCGCAAGGAGCAGAAGCGCGCCGAAACTGCGCTGGCGGTGCTGAAGCAGGTTCAGTCGACGCCGGACAGCGAGATTCCGGCCTCCCTGTTATCCAAGTCCTACGCCATCGCCGTCATCCCCGAAGTGGTCAAGGTCGGTTTTGTGGTGGGTGGACGTCGCGGCAAGGGCCTGATCTCGGTGCGGCAGGCCGACGGCACCTGGTCCAATCCGGCCTATATCACCGTCACCGGTGGCAGCTTCGGTTTTCAGGCCGGCGTGCAATCGGCAGACATCATTCTGGTATTCCGCACGCCGCGTGGCGTGGACAATCTGGTATCCGGCAAATTCACGCTCGGTGCCGATGCCTCGGTCGCCGCTGGCCCGGTCGGGCGTCAGGCGGCAGCCGCCACCGATGGCGAACTCAAGGCCGAGATTCTGGCCTATGCCCGCACCCGAGGCCTGTTTGCCGGCGTGGCGCTGGATGGCTCGGTGCTGGCCGTGGATTACGATGCCATCGAACGTGTTTACGGCAAGGGCACCTCGCCGCGCGCGCTGTTCGAAGGGCGTACTCAGGGTGCGCCGGGATTCATCATCGATTTTCGCGACCAGCTGGAAGAACAGACCTCGCGCTGATGGCTGGCTGTCATCCGCAATTGACGCCAGACCGTTATGCTCATCGAAAGCAGTCACTGGAGTAGGACATGGGCACGTGGAGTATTGGTCACTGGCTGATCGTGCTGGTGGTGGTGTTGGTGGTATTCGGTACCAAGCGCTTGCGCAACGTCGGCACGGACCTTGGTGCGGCCATCAAGGGCTTCAAGCAGGGCCTGGCCGAAGGTAACGACCCGGCCAAGCTGGAAGCAGATCCCAAGCCCGTGGCCAAGGCCGAAGAGGCCGAGAAAGAGCCGGCCCAGAAGAACTGAGCACGGCCGTGTTCGACGTCGGCTTCTCCGAATTGATGCTGATCGCGCTGGTGGCCCTGGTAGTACTGGGCCCGGAGCGACTTCCGGGCGCGGCGCGCACCGTAGGTGCGCTGCTGCGCAAGGCGCGCAGCAGCTTCGAGTCGGTCAAGGCCGAGGTGGAACGGGAGGTGCGCGATGAAGAACTCAAGCGCGTCCTCAAGAACATGCCGCAGCCCTCGGAAACCCTGCGCAGCGTGACCGAGCCGCTGGAACAGCAAGCCCGGGAAATCCGCGATTCACTGAAGAGTGTGGACGATGCAACCCGCCGCTGACGATGACGACGGCGGCCAGGGCTTTCTTTCGCATCTGGTTGAGCTCCGCACCCGCCTGCTACGCGCAGTGGCGGCCTGGCTGATAGTGGCGCTGGCTTTGATTCCATTCGGCAATCGTCTGTACACGATGCTGGCTGTGCCCTTCCGCCAGACCCTGCCGGAAGGTGCGCAGATGATCGCCATTGATCCGGCCTCGCCTTTCTTCACGCCGCTGAAGCTCAGCTTCTTTGTGGCACTGATTGCCGCGATGCCCTTCGTGATCTACCAGCTGTGGGCATTTGTGGCCCCAGGACTGTACCGCCACGAACAGAAGCTGGCAGTACCGCTGCTGATCTCCAGTACCCTGCTGTTCTATCTGGGTTGCGCCTTCGCCTATTTCCTGGTGCTGCCCACGGTATTCGGCTTCATGCAGGCCATCGCACCCGACGGCGTGTCGGTGATGACCGACATCACTCGCTATCTGGACTTCGTGCTGGTGATTTTCCTGGCTTTCGGCATCACTTTTGAAGTACCGGTGGCCACGGTGATTCTGGTGGCGCTGGGCTGGGTCACCGTGCCGCAGCTGAAGGCCTCACGTTCCTACGTGGTGGTCGGCGCCTTCGTCGTCGCCGCCGTGCTGACGCCGCCCGATGTGGTCAGCCAGCTGATGCTGGCGATACCGATGTGCATCCTCTACGAGATCGGCATCGTCGCCGCCGGCCTGGTGGCCAAGCCGCCCGCCAAGGACGCACCCGCAGCGTAGGGTGGATCCTTCGCTGCAGGCGACGAAACCACCGGCCTCCTGAAGCCACCGCTGGATTGAACGGCGGAATCCGCCTTCAGACATCTCTGCCAATGGCAGGAGCTCGGCAGGCGGGTTCCCTTCGATTCACCCGTCACGCCGGCGGCGGCGGCGGCGAGTCGACCGGCCCGGGGCCATTGGGCACCAGCTCGGTGTCACCGTAGATCTCGGCATAGGCCTCGTAGGCCGCTCCCAGCAGCACCGGAATCATCACCAGCAAGCCCAGACCGACCGGGATGATCGCGATCACCGTGAGGATGATGCAGGCGATCCAGAACACGATCACGGCCGGCAGGTTGGCGAGCACGCCATCGAAACTGGACTTGAGTGCCACCGGCGCTTCCTGATCGCGGAACAGCACCAACGGAACGGCGAAATAGGTCAGTGCCAGCACCGTAACCCCGATCAGACCACTGATCAGCCAGCCGAAAAAGCCGCCGGGCAACGTCGCGCGCAGCAGCTCGCCCAGGGTGGGCACCAGAGCCACGATGGCCAGATGCACCATCTTGTCCTGGTTGCCGAAGGCGCTCCAGAGATCGTCGAATTGCATCAGCCGTCCGCCGGCCGAGCCGCGCACGCTGATCAGCATGCCCGAGTAGAGGAAGGTGACCAGGATCGGCGCCAGCAGAGCGCCCAGCCAGGGCACCAGACGCACGACGATGACCATCAGCAGCGATACGAAGACCATGCCGATCAGCAAGGGCCCTCCGGACTTGAAGGCGGCCCAGCCACCCTGCAGCCAATTGATGCCGGCGCCTGCGTCTACGGTCTTGACCATGCTCGCGTCCTCCTGATATCCGGTCTGCAGGATAGCGCGGCCAGCGGAAGGCCGCAGTCCGCCATCGGTCATGCCGTGGGGCGCCGCCGTGTGAGAAATGGCGATCCGCGCTAACATGAGGTTACTGAGGTTTTCAATCAGGGAGCAGCGAGCCATGAGCGATACACCCGAACAGACGCCGCAGAATCCGCCGCCGGCGCAACCCGAAGCCAACTCCGATTCCGCTTCCCAAACCCGTGCCGACTATCAGCGCGCCGCGCAGGAAGCCATGAACAAGGCCCAGGCTGCTGCCAAGGACGCCTTCGCCACCTTCCGAAAACTGATCTACAACCCGGTGGGCGCCCTGCCCGAAGCCTATCGCGATCTTGAGGCGCCACAGGCCATCGGCGTCGGCCTGGTTTTCGCTGTCGTTGCTGTTGTCTGCCTGCTGGTCAGCGGCGGCGGCGCGCTGTCGATGGTGGGCGGCGGCATGATGTCCATGGGCTTCAAGGGCTTCCTGGTCGGCCTCGGCACCACGCTCGGCGCTGCGGTGGGCATCGGCGCCGGCAGCTGGCTGTCACGCCTGATCTTCCGCGGTGAAGGCAATCTGGCCTTCGACATCTTCATCGGCGGCGCCGCGCTGCTGCCCATCGGCCTCGGCACTCTGGTGACCTATCTGCTCAGCGTGGTTGGTATCGGCGGGCCCATCGGCCAACTGCCGCTGCTCGTGGGCATGAGCTTGATGGT
The DNA here is from genome assembly GCA_050250665.1 of Lysobacterales bacterium. Taxonomy (GTDB): domain Bacteria; phylum Pseudomonadota; class Gammaproteobacteria; order Xanthomonadales; family SZUA-5; genus JADKFD01. The sequence continues at coordinate 26,883 of JBFWOF010000062.1, forward strand.
GCTGGTGGTGTTCACCGGGCTGGCGCGCGTCGCCGGCATCAAGGAAGGACTGGCCAGTTACCTCGTCGCCGGCGTGCTGGCGGTGGGCATGCTGGTGGCCTATCTGATGACCCGCCTGATGGTCGGAATGCTGTACTGACAGGGGCACGGGGCACGGGGCACGGGAAAGGCTCGCAGACCGCGACCTGGACTCAGGCCCTCCGACCCAAGACGCCTGCGCGTTTTCTGTAGGAGCGCCCTTGCGGCGCGACCGAGGGCTCAAGGCACTCCGGTCGCGACGCGAGGTCGCTCCTACAAGCCTGGATGAACGGCAAGCGCCTCCTCGCCATCATCACCAACCGAATCCAGCACATAGTCGATGACCTTGATGCCGAACAGATCATGGTCGACGCGCTCACTGATCGGCCTCACCACCAGAATCACTGGCGGGTAGACGTCCAGGCTGGCAGCTGCTCTGGAGGGCGCCGCGCTGCGGCGCCGCTTTGTCTGGTCTGAAGAAGAGCGGCCGCGCAGACGCGCGGCCCTCCTCAAAAAGCCGCCCCGCGCCCCGCCACTAATCAATCGGCGGCAACACCCCAAGCACTTCCTCCACCGTGGTCAGGCCGCGGGCGACGTGCATGGCGGCGGACAGGCGCAGCGGGCGCATGCCTTCCTTGAGGGCGGCTTCGCTGAATTTGGCGAGTTCGATGCTGGGGTTGATCATGGCTCGCAGGGTCGGCGAGATGCGGAACATCTCGTAGATGCCGGTACGGCCCAGGAAGCCGGTCTTGCGGCATTCCATGCAGCCTACCGGGGCGCCCACGCGCTTGGGCACCTCGGCGCGCCAGGGGTGGCACAGGGCCTTCCAGCGGGGCTCGTCGACCTTGGCGTTCAGGCGCTTGCAGTGCGGGCACAGGGTGCGCACCAGACGCTGGGCCATGATGCCGACGATGGTGCCCTGCAACAGATAGTAGGGCGCGCCCAGATCCATCAGCCGCTGGATGGCGCTGGGGGCATCGTTGGTGTGCAGCGTGGACAGCACCAGATGACCGGTCAGGGCCGCCTGGATGGCCATTTGTGCGGTTTCCAGATCGCGGATTTCGCCAACCATGATGATGTCCGGATCCTGGCGCAGCAGCGTGCGCACGCCTTCGGCGAAGCCGAGGTCGATGTTGTGCTGCACTTGCATCTGATTGAATTCGGGCGAGACCATTTCGATCGGGTCTTCGACCGTGCAGACATTGATCTCGGGGGTCGCCAGCCGCTTCAGCGTCGAATACAGCGTGGTGGTTTTGCCCGAGCCGGTGGGTCCGGTGACCAGCACGATGCCGTGCGGCACCGCGATCATGTCTTCCCAGAGCTTGCCCTCACGCTCGGAGAAGCCGAGCTGGGCGAATTCCTTGACCACGATGTCGGGGTCGAAGATACGCATGACCACCTTCTCGCCAAAAGCCGTGGGCATGGTCGACAGGCGCATTTCCACTTCGCGGCCCGAGGGGCTGCGGGCTTTCAGGCGGCCATCCTGCGGCCGCCGCTTTTCGGCCAGGTCCATGCGCCCCAGCACCTTGATGCGGGCGGTCACGCCGGTCATCACCGGCGTCGGCAACTCGAAGGTCTTGTGCATCACGCCGTCGATGCGAAAACGCACGTTGGAGGTCTCGCGGCGCGGCTCCAGGTGAATGTCGCTGGCGCGCTGCTCGAAGGCGTATTGCAGCAGCCAGTCGACGATCTGGACGATGTGCTGGTCGTCGGCGCCGAGGTTGGCGCTCTTGCCCAGCTCCAGCAGCTGCTCGAAGTTGATGATCTTGGCGCCGAACTCGCGGGTGTTGTCCTTGGCATCCTTGGCCTTGCGGACACTGCGGGTGACGCCGTAGAACTCCATCAAGAAGCGCGAGACGTCGAGCGGATTGGCAACGACGCACTTCAGTTCCTTGCGCAGGATGTGCGCGAGGTCCGGCCGCCAGCTGTCGATCATCGGCTCGCTGGTGGCAAAGACCACCTCGTCGGCGGTGACCGATACCGGCAGGATCTTGTAGCGCTGGGCATAGGCCTGACCGATGACCTCGGTGACTTCGCCCATCTTGATCTTCATCGGATCGATCTTGAAATAGGGCAAACCGGCCTGCTCGGCCAGCCATTCAGTGAGCGATTCGAGCGTCAGGGTCTTGCTGGGATCGCGCTGATCCTTGAACTTGAGATTGGCGATGATGACCAGGGGATTCAGATCAAGCCGGCCGCTTCCGGAGCGCGCGTCCATGACCACGCGCTCCGAATCTTCGGCACTCAGCAAGCCGTCTTCGATCAGCGCCGCAGCCACTTGCGACAGCACCAGCTTGTGGTTCGGCGTGAAGCGCGGCGGCTTTTCCGAGGAGATCTCGAAAGTGGCCGGGGTGCCGGAAGTAATTGCGGTAGCCATGACTTGCGCTCGAACTGATGGCAAGCTTGCATCCTAACCCGTCAGGCGCGAAGGGCGTGCGTCCGGCAACACGCTTTGGCCCCTTGCCAACGTGCGCCGCCCCCTTGCCCGCCGGCAGCAACGACCTCAATCCAGGCACGGAGAGTACTGATGGGTAACCGGATCATCCAACGCTTTGACGTAGGTGCACGCATGTCGGAAATGAGCGTGTACAACGGCATCGCCCACCTGGCTGGCCAGATCGCCGATGACGCCAGCGCCGACATCGGCGGCCAGACCCGGCAGGTGCTGGCCGCCATCGACGGCCTGCTGGAACGCGCCGGCAGCGACAAGACCAAGATCCTGATGGCCCAGATCTTTCTCGCCGATCTGGCCGATTTTCCGGGCATGAACGCCGAGTGGGATGCCTGGGTAGCGCCCGGTCACACACCACCGCGCGCCACCGTGCAGGCGGCGCTGGCCAATCCGCAATGGCGTGTCGAGATTGTGGTGACGGCGGCGGTGTAGCGCGGGCGGGCACTGCGTGGGAGTCCCGGTCGCTACTTCTCCACCACCACTTCGACCTCGCGTTCGGCGGCGCGGCCGTGATCGTCCACCGCTCGCAGGCGATACCGCCCGGTGCCGGGCGGGGTCCAGTGCAGGGTGGCGCCGGCGGCGGCCTCGCCGAGGAAGCTGTTGCCGGCGAACCAGTAGAGCCGGCTGACATCGGCATCGCTGCTGGCCATCAGTTCGATCTGGTTCTGGTCGGGACGGGACAGTCGCAGCGCATAGGCGGTGGCCCGCAGCGGTGAACTGATCTGCGGCGGGCTCCCTAGCCAGTGTTCGGCGCCGGCGCAATCGGCCCCGGACGGGGGCTTGCGCCGGGGCATGCCGGCGCGTTCGAAGACTTCGGCCAGATCGCTGGGCCAGAACTCGTAGACCTCGGTGCGCACCGTGGCCGGGTCGCGCTGGCCACAGACCGGTTTGCCGCTCAGCCGGTCGACCTGGATGCCGCGATGGATGCTGCTGACGCGGATCGGCGAGACCCCCGGAATGAACCAGGTCTGGCCACGCTTGGGACACCAGGCATTGGGGAGTTCGCCCGAGGCCCGGCAGATTTCAACCCGGCGCAGATTCAGCGGCCAGCGCCGCGGCGGTTCGCTCAAGTCCACATGCGCCGCCTGCAGCGCATCGACGATGGAGAAGAACAGCGGCGCGGCCGCATCGACGCCGATCAGCGCCGGATTGCCGCGACCGTCGAAGTTGCCCATCCACACCACCAGCACATAGGGTCCGACCAGACCGGCGCTCCAGGCATCGCGAAAGGCCCAGCTGGTGCCGGTTTTCCAGGCCACCCGCGGCGCGTCGGTCTGCGCCAGCGTGCTCAGGTCCGGACGTGGATTCCTGGCCAGCATGTCGCGCACCATGTAGGCCGCCTCGGCACTGAGCAGAGCCCTGGATTCGCCTCCGGGGCTCTGGTCCAGCCAGCACAGCGGCCGCAGTTCACCGTCGTTGCCGAGCAGCGCATACAGCTGCGCCAGTTCCTCCATCGTCACTTCACCGCCGCCGAGCACCAGCGCCAGTCCATAGTGTTCGGCACTGGCCATGCGCGAAATCCCGGCACTGCGAAGGAATTCGTAGAAGCTGGGTTGCTTCAGTCTGGCGGCGACCAGTACTGCCGGGATGTTGCGCGAACGCACCAGGGCTTCGGTCGCGGTCACCGGGCCGAGGAAATGGCCGTCGAAATTCTCCGGTGTGAACGGCCCGAAGGCGCTCGGCACATCGCGCAACACGGTGGCCGGATGCAACACCCCCTGATCGATGGCCAGGCCGTAGATGAAGGGTTTCAGGGTGGAACCGGGCGAGCGCTTGGCGGCAGCGCCGTTGACCTGTCCGGCAATGGCGGCGTCGAAGTAGTCGGCCGACCCGACCAGCGCGCGCACGCCCATGTCGCGGGTGTCGACCAGCATCACCACGGCATTGTTCAGGCCCTTCTGGCGCCAGCGGCCCAGATGCGTGGCCACGCGCTGCTCGGCGATGCGCTGCAGTCGCAGATCCAGCGTGGTCGCGAGTACCGGCTGGGTGTCACCGCGACGCCAGCGCTCGGCCAGCACCCGCTCGACGAAATGGGGCGCCGCAAAGGGCAGCGCGCCGGGCGCGCGCAGGCGCAGCGGCAGTCCCATCAGGGCCTCATCAGCGGCGTCCACCGCCAGCGTGGCGCGATAGCGCTGGAACAGGCGGTCGCGTGCCGCCGTCAGCGCCGGGCCGATGACCGTGACGCTACCATCCTCGGCCAGCCGCCCGCGTCGCGCCGGCGCCTGTGGCAGCACGGCGAGCGTCAGCGCTTCCGGCAGGGTCAGCGCGGATGCCCGCTTGTCGAAATAGATCAGGCTGGCGGCGCCGGCACCTTCGATATTGCCGCCATAGGGCGCGAGGTTCAGATAGGCCTCGAGAATCTCATCCTTGCTGTAGCGCAGCTCCAGCCATAGGGCGTCGGCGATCTGCCGCAGCTTGCCGCGCGGCGTGCGCGTATCCAGCCGTCCCAGCAGCCGAGCCAGTTGCATGGTGACCGTGGAGCCGCCGATGCGTGCCTCGCCCGAGACATAGGTGCTCCAGGCACCGCGGGTCAGGCTCAGCGGGTTGAAGCCCGGATGCCAGCGAAACCAGGCGTCCTCATGCAGCAGCACCGCATCGACCAGCAGCGGCGACATCTGATCCAGCGGCTGCCACAGCCGATAGCGCTCGTCACTGGCCAGACTGAGGCGCAGCAACTGGCCATGACGATCGTAGACCGCCACCGACTGCGGCGCGTACAGCGACAGCGGCGGCTGCGGCAGGGCCTGCAGACCCAGCCGCAACAGCAGCCAGGCCAGCGCGACCAGGGTCGCCCCCAGGGTCCAGCGCAGCAGCCGGACTGGGACTGACCTTCGCCTTCGTGGTCGGTTTGCGGCGGCGGGCTTCATCCAGTCTCGGCGTGGCAGGGGCGAGTCATTCTGAACCGAAGTTTCGGCCCGAACGGCATCCTAGACATGAACCCTGTTGTGAGGTGGCGCGGCTCCGGCGCGCGACGGCTGGAATGGTGCGCCAGGGTTGTTCGCGCCGGCGGCCGCGACTTCGCTTGCCGGGCGCCGCGCGCTTGCCGTGATGCGGAGCGCTCAAGTTACCGGGCGCGCGGACCCGACCTACCAGGGGCACGCTCCCCGCAATGAACCATCGACAACGTG
>JBFWOF010000063.1:0-32427 GCA_050250665.1 Lysobacterales bacterium
GTCGGGGTGGCGAGTCTGGGGTGCGCTGGACTTCCATGGGCCTTGCCGTCGTCACCGCGATCGGCTCGGCGGCAGACGCAAGGTCGGTGGCGTCAACACCCTTGATGCGAACCGGCGATATTTCCCCGGAATCGGAAGAATGGGCGGGTTCCGGATCCGGCTGTGCGTTCCAGAGACCGAGGCCCCACCCCAGAATCAGGCAAAGAGCACAAGGCACCAGCCACCGGTGTCGATTCATGACTGTCTGACCGTCTTGTTCCGTCTGACCGTCTTGAAGGGTCGTGAACTGAAAAGGATAGCAACACGTGGCTGCGGACTTGGCAATCACTTGCGCCTACTCTCGCGTCGCGAGATCGTGCGCGCTTCGCGCTCTCGCGGCCTTTGCCATGCCTGTCCTCGCCCAAGTTCCTTGCTTGCTTCGTCTGGCGGCGCTGGTCGCCGTGTTGATCGCCCCCGGATCGGGACAGGTGCAGGCCGCTACGCGCGCTCTGCCCGACTACCTGGTCTTTCAGTTGCAGGCGCGCAGCAGTCCTGGCGGCAACTTCAATCTGCCTTCCGGTGCCAGCATCAACAGTGCCACGGTAGATCTCAACGATGCCGGGTTGGTGACGATCCGGGTGGCCTTGCCGACGGGCATACCCGGCGACGATTTCACCCGGCATGTCTTCGTGGGCAGCAACGGTGCCGGTTTCGTGGTCAGCGAGGGTCCGGTCGGATCGCTGGTCAGCGATCCCAGAACCTCGCCGGACGGCAAGGTCTGGTATGCCGTGAATTTCTCCGGCGGCGGTGCCCAGGCCGGCATCTATCGCTACGATCCGAACGATTTGAGTACGGTGCGCATCACCGGGCTGCCGCTGGGCACCAACAGCTACGAGGCGCCGCGGGCCAATGCCGCTGGCCAGATCGGCTATCGCGCCAGCTTTGCCAGCGGTCGCGCCTGGGTGTCCTTTGCCGGAGGCAGCGTGGCGGTGCACGCAGCAGAACAGAGCATCGATGCCGGCAGCCCCTATAGCTTCCTGTTCACGCCGAGTTTCGACGAGAACCGGGTGATCGTCGGCAAGGTGCTGCTCGTGGCCAATGGCTACAACCAGATCCGCAGCATCGATGATCGGGCCGTGACCCAGATTCTGGTGCGCAGCAATGCCGAGAACGGCTCGCCCTATTTCGCTTTCGACAACAGCCCGGCGGTATCACCAAACAGCGGGCGGGTGGCCTTCATCGCCAATCTCGACAACGGCGCCAACCCGGTGCGCGGCGTATTCCGCTACGATCCGCCAAGCAGCATCGTCGAGATCGCGCGCACCGGCGCACAGGGCCTGAGCGCCATCGAGTTCTTCGGGCCGGCGATCAATGACGACGGCCTGGTCGCTTTCCGCGGTGTCGACAGCAATGGCAAACAAGCCATCTTTGTCGGTGACGACAGCACCTTGCGGCGGGTCATCGGTCGCGGCGACAGCATCGTCACCGATCTCGGGCTGGGGCAGATCGATCAGGAGACACCGGGGTCGTCGGCCTTTTCCGGCGGGGTCGCGATCAACGACAGTGGCGACATCGCCTTCTCGCCCACGCTGACGCCGATCGGCAACAACCAGATCGAATGGGGGACAGGGGTCTACATCGCCCGTGCCGGCACCCAGCTGATCTTCGCTGACGGCTTCGAGGCAAACTGAACCGTCTCCGCATCAACCTTTCGACCAGGGTCCATGCGTTGACCTGAGTCAAGACTCGGCGGTACCCGCAACTTTAGCTTCTGACGGCTATTCCCGATGAAGCAAATCCATGGCAACCGAGCTTTTTCATTCCGGGCAGCACCGATGCATCGCTTTCAACGATCTGGTGCGCGGAGACGATGGTGTTCAGGCCAACCAGTTCCTGATCCTGCATGGCGAGCACTCGGCGCTGATCGACCCGGGTGGCGCGCTGCTGTACACGCCGGTATCGATGGCGGTCGGGCGCTATGTGGCGCTCAAGGATCTGACCTGGATTCTGGCCTCGCACCAGGATCCGGACGTCATCGGATCGGCCGATCGCTGGTTGATGTACACCAACGCGACGATCGCCTGTTCCCGATTGTGGGGGCGATTCGTGCCCCACAGCGTGCCGCACTATGTAAGCACCGGCGGTCAGGATCGCTATCTGCTGATTCCGGATACAGGTACTGAGATTGCACTCGGCAATTGCCGACTGAAGGCGCTGCCTGCGCATTTTCTGCATTCCGTCGGCAACTTCCACTTCTATGATCCGGTCTCGAAGATCCTGTTCAGCGGCGATCTCGGGGCCTCGATGGTGGATCGCTTTGATCCGGTCGTCGCAGCCGACTTCGACGCCCACATCCCGCGCATGCTGGGCTTCCATCGGCGCTACATGGCCGGCAACCGCGCCTGCCGGATCTGGGCCGACCGGGTGGCAGACATGGACATCGAGATGATCGTGCCCCAGCACGGCCGACCGATCGCTGGCAAGGCCGCGGTGCAGCGCTTCATCGACTGGGTACGGGAACTGCAGTGCGGCATGGATCTGATGGCGGCGTCAGGTGATTTTGGCTAGTCGTCGGCGGGGTCGGGTGTCGCCGCGACCGCGGCAGCAGCCTGCTCCGAGTGCGACAGCATGGTGGCAAAGATGCGCAGATGGACCTCGTCTGCCAGCGTGCGCCGATATTCGGTCATGCCGAATTGCGATCTCGACAGGCTGCCGTCGACCTCGACTTCGCAGCGTTGTCCGGGTTCCAGCGAACAGCGACTGGTCTGGGCCGAGAACTGCACCCGCTGACTGATACCGCGCACCTGCAAGGTGCCGGGCAGGTCCAACCACTGACCTTCACCCGGGACGAAGCGATCGGAGCGGAATTCGATCCACGGATGCTCCGAGGCGTCGAAAAACTCCGGCGACAGCAGCAACTCGGTGTGCTCGGGGTTCGGCATTTCCACGCTGGCGACCCGGATGCGCACCTCGATCACGGCACTGCCACGATCGGGAGCGACGGTCATGGCACCTTCGATATCCCGGAATTCTCCGCGCCGCCGCAGGATCCACAGGGCGACGATGTCAAATCCGACATGGGTATTCGTCGGGTCGAGCAGGTAGCGCTGCGCCTCGGCTTCCTCAGGCTCGGTCGGTGCTGGCTCCGCAGACTGCAGCGATGATTGCAGACACAGCCCGGCAAGGCTCACCGCGGCAAATCGGCTGAGCGTAGCTACGAGTTCAGGCATTCGCGTAAAGCTCGGCAGTCGTCCCAGCGCCAGATCGGACAGTCGCGGCATCTGCCTGCGCCTGCGAGCTAGAAACTCAGGGCCACCAGAAATCGATCAGTTCGGCGCATCCGGGCTCCAGTGCCTTGCCTACCGGCAAGCGCAGTCGCACGATCGATGCGGTCGGCATGCCGCGACCATCGGTGCTGCGGCCGTCGGCCAGCAGGGTCATCAAGGTCTCGAGCCCGGGATTGTGGCCGACGATCATCAACGAGGAGGTCGGGCGATGGCGATCGATGATGCTGATCAGCTCGCCCGGTGTGGCCTCGTAGATACCGCGCTCCTCGACGACGTTCAGATCAGGCACCCTGGCTTTGAACGCCGCCAGTGTCTGCCTGGCGCGCGTTGCCGGCGAACACAGCACCTTGACCGGATTTTCCTGATGTTCGATCAGCCAGTCGGCCGCCGCTTCGGACTGACTGACACCCAGCGTTGACAAGGCGCGATCGATATCCTTCCTGCTCGGCGCATCACGCTCGGCATCAGCGTGTCGCACCAGGATCAGTTCCTCAATGGCCATCCGCTTCTCCCCTTGACTTCGACTACAGTCTGGCCTCTGCCGCTTCGCGGAACAAGCCTTCCGAGCCCTTTCCATCAACCGTCTTGTCAATTGTTGGGGCCGCATCGCGAGGAGCGCAGCGACGAAGCAATCCAGGGTATCGCCGCAGGTCCCTGGATTGCTTCCCCCGGATCAAGTCCGGGGTCGCAATGACGCCGACACGGGGTCTGCCTTCCAAATCGGGCCGACCAGATTCGGCGGCCCGCGATGGTGGTCGTCTCAGAGTACCTCGAAGATCTGATCGCTCTTCTTCGCGTTCTCTCTGCTCTTCCTTTGCGTTCTCTGCGTCCGGCTGCTGGCCACGACCTGCCCCAGGACAGGATCGTCGCCAAGCCGGATCACGGCTGCTCCGGCTGCACCGGGGTCAGCAGCGAAATCGGGATGTCGGTACGGATCCAGCTTCCCGGCACGGGTGGCGTGAACAGGAAATTGGTGCTGAGGGTGCCGGAGTTCGGGGCGACGAAGCTGCGGCGCATGGTGCCGGCGGCCATTTCCGAGTCGAAGAAGTCGATCCAGCCGCAACTCGGGCAATGCACCTTGAAAGCCTTGGTTGGCAGGTCGCCGCTGGCGTCAGCCGGTGCATCGGTCAGTACCCAGCGCGGCTGGCCATTGTCGTCGTACAGGTAGGAGGTGATGAACTCACGGGCCACACTGGCACTGACATAGCTGTCGTAGGTCTGTCCCCAGCCGTCTTCCTGCGAATAGAACCAGGTGCCGGTGCGGTTGGGTGTGGCGCTCGCCAGACCCTGGAAGCCATGCGTCAGCACCTCGGTTCCGCCCTCTGCGCTGCCGTTCAGGAAATAGCTGAAAAGCATCTTCTCGGCGGAAATGAACTGGATCGTAGCCGTACCCACGGCCTGGCGATGGACAGTGAAGGTGGATGCTGCCGTGTCGCGGGTCACCCGCAGAATGGGTGCCACCACCTGGTTGTCCTGGACCCGCCCCTGGACGATGTACCAAGTGGGCTGGCGATCGCGGTCGCCGGTGTACCAGGCCGCAAAGAAGACCGGCAACTCGCCGTTGACCGGCACCACGTGCGAGACCAGACCATTGCCGGCCCGGACCGGGTTGAAGAACACGCCGGGGCGCAGATTGACGGCGGGCGGCAGACTCAGTGCGCAACTGCTGCTGACGTTGCAGTTGTCAGTGGATCCGATCAGGAACTCACGGCTACTGGTGAGGAAATTGCCCGAATTTGCATCCGCGGTGCCGGCCAGGCCGATGCGGTAGCGGCTGCCGCAGGCGGCCGTGGGATCCACCGCAAAGAATGCCGACACCGCCTTGGTGCCGCCCGGCTGCAGGTTGCCCACGTCGACCAAGGGGTTCTCCAGGCGCAGCTTGCCCAGATCAGCGGTCGGCGGCGGCAGATTCTGCGGGTGATAGAAACACACGGCCCGCAGCGGCGTCACCTGGGGCTGGTTGCAGCTGGAGGTCAGCTGATTGCCGCTGGTTTCCGGATCGAGGATGCCCACAGTGGCGCCATCGCCATTGCCGGGGATGGAATTACGGTACTGGTAGACGATCTGCCAGGTCTGCGGATAGACCACGGCCTGGAAGTCGAAGTCGCCATCAGGGGTGGCCCCGGAACCGGCATAGAGCCCGACATTGTTCCACTGGAACACCAGACAGCGCTGATTGGGCGTGCCGACCTCAGAGGGGCGCGGACATTGTGCAAAAGAAGCCCAGCGCAAGCTGCCGGCGACCAGATCGTCGTGCAGGACCTGCAGGCGTTTGCCATTGTTGTCCTCGGCGGGCACCGGGCCGCAGAGGTTGTTGAAATCGCCGCCGGTGGTGGCTGCGGTGGTGCCGATGTAGCCATTGGTACTCATCACCACCTTGCTGATGGTGCTGCCGTAGAAGTTGAAGGCGCCGTTGACCGGGGACAGATCGAGCACGCCGGTGCGGCCGTCGTCATTGGCTGCCACTGTGCCGGCCGGGGTCAGGGCCAGCGGTGCCACCTGGCTGGTGATGTCGATGTACTGATAGGCGCACTGTCCGCCCTGGCTGCTGTCGGTGACGGCATAACCGAAGCTGTCACGCGGCGCGGCGCCGATGCTGTCGGCACTGCTCTTGGTGAAGACACTGTAGGCCTGGGCTGCCGTGGCGCGTTCGCCGGCATTGAGCAGCGTGGTATCCAGCCGCCAGCGCTCACCCGGCTCGATGGTGCTGTCGCCGTCGCCGCAGACTTCCACCGGCTGGCCGAGCGGGGCCTCGGGGCGTACCCGATGGCCGATGACGCTGATGGCAATCTGCCGGGTGGTCTCGCAACCGGCGCTGTCCCGCACCTTCACGCTGGCATTGAACTGGGTCTCGCGGTTGTAGCGGGCGCTGAGCGTGTTGCTGGTGGTGGTCTTGTCGCTGACACCGTCACCGTCGATGTCCCAGGTGTAGCTGTATCCGCCGCTGCCGCCACTGGCGGTCGCGGTGTACAGCACATCGCTGCCGGCAATGACCGGGTCGGCATTGCTGGTCAGGTTGACCACCGGCGCATTGCACAGACCGGTGCCGTCCAGTGTCTGCGGAGCCGCAGCGGCCGGATCCAGATGATCCGACAATCGGGTAGCGGCGCTGCCGCCGCCAGACCAGGATTTGAACAGACGACCGTAGTAGTCGGCATCGTTGTTGCCGCAGGCGGCAAAGCCGCCGTGCAGCGTGCCGACGATGCGCTTGTCGGCATTCCAGATGGCGCTGCCGGAGGATCCGCCTTCGGTGGTGCCCACATCCCAGTCAAAGACCTTCAGATGGGTGGTGGCATCGCCGCGCGGCGTGGGTTCGTAGTCGCTGATCGTGAGCGGATCGTTCTCGAAACTGATGCGTTTCTCGTGGCCCTGAGGGTGATGGATGGCGACCGCCGAGGCTGGCGCCAGATCGCGGCGATCCCAGCCCGACCAATAGGCATCGGCCGCCGCAGGTGGCGCCGTGCTCAGGCGCAGCAGGGTCATGTCGGAGGGGGAATAGGTGGCCACCAGAGCGGCGCCGCTCTGGTTGGCAGCCGCAATCGACAGCGGCAGCGAAGAACCGTTGGTACCGCTGCCGACGGTGCGACATGTCGGGCTCTCGTACTTCCAGTAGACCACGACCGTTGCTGCCGCAGCGTCGCTGGACAGGCAGTGATTGGCGGTCAGGAACAGTGGGTCGCGATCACCGTTGCTGCGGTTCACCAACTGGCCGGTGCAGAGCAGGCTGCTGCCGCCGCTGTTGAAGGTGTAGCGGCCGACCGAGCGGATCTGATCGCGCCAGGCGTCGCCCTGCGGGCAGATGGTGTCGACATTGCAGCTGCCGGACTTGTCGGCGCCGATGCCGTCGAGATTACGATAGCCATGACTGACATAGGCCAGTTCGAGATCGACCAGATTGCGCTTGTTGGCCGGAATCACCAGTTCCAGCAGTGCATCGGCGCCCGGCACCATCGGCAGGCTGAGGCCGCCGCTGCGTGGATTGTCCACATCCGTGTAGGGGCCGTAACTGACCGCGCGCTTGCCATCGCTGAACCAGATTTCTGCGCCCTGGGGCAGAAACCAGCGGGAAAAGCCGATGTCGATGTTGCTGGCACCCTCGGCGTGTATCGGCAGCTGCCACAGCAAGCGACCGTCGGGCAGACTGGTCCAGTAGCCGCCCGCGCTGGTCTTGGCGCTGATGCTGACGCCCTTGACCCGATGGGCCACCGCGTAGCGCAGAGGCTGTCCGGCACTCTCGGCGGCGGCGTCCTCGTTGGCGAGCTTGGCCTGATCCAGCGCGGCATAGTCCAGACCGTGCCCCGGAGGTGGCGCTGGCAGCGCGGCCGATGGCGGTGAGGCGGCGCTGACGCCGCCCACGGCCAGCAGCAGCATGAGGGTGGCAAGGGTCTTGCGCATGTTGTGCTCCAGGGCAGAAAAACTATCCAGCAAGGGTACCGCCGATCGGTTCCGGACACCAAGAAGGCACCGAAGCGCAGCAGAATTTCGAGGTGATGCTCCAATCGTAGTGTGGTGCCCCGTGAATACCTTGAAGAAATTTCCGATGGATTTCGGCCCGAGGCAAGGCGCGAGGAGAAGTCATAGCAGCGCTATGGCGCCGACGAGCAACGCCGCATTGGATCGAAAGACGCGGAAATAATCCAAGGTATTCACAGGACACCACACTAGCGCCTCGGACAGGCTTCAACCGTGCGCCCGCGCACCTATACTGCACCGATGCTAACCACACCCTCACAGCGTGCCTTGGCCGGCAGCCTGGCCGTGCTCGCAGCGCTGGCCTGTGTGCTGGCGACCTTGGCGCTGCCAGCACCGGCGGACTGGCTCTACTGGCTGGCTTTGCCGCTGTTGTGCCTGGCGCGGGTCCAACGCAATCCGCGTCAGGCCGCGCGCTGGACCGGCGCCGAGGGCCGGCCACGCGGTCTGCTGGCGATCACGCTGATACTGGCTGCCGGCCTGATCTGCGAACTGCTGCTCGGCAGCCTGTCGCGCTCGCTGCACCTGCCGGATCACCTCTATTCGCTACTCGGATTCAGCGCCCTGCTGGTGGGGCTGATCCTGGCCCAGTGGCACACCTGGCCCTGGTTCGGTCTGTTGTTTGTAGGCGAACTACCGGCCGTCGAACGCGACGATGGCCTGTGGCGTCGACTGCTGGAGCGCGGCCGGGAGCTGTCCGAGCCGGCCGACGCCTATTTCAGCCACGGTCTGGCCGTCAGCTGCGCCGGTCTGGTGGTGGCTGCCGCGCCGCTGGCAATCCACTGGTGGCCAACCGATCTGCCGCGCTGGCCGTTGGCTCTACTGCTGCTGGCCCTGCTGTTGATCGCCGTCGAAGTCATCCTGCGGTGCACCGAGCATGCCAGCAAGCTGCCGCGTGCCCGGGCCGATCTGCCGTCGTTTCTGCTCGATGGCAGCGGTCATGCCGAGATCAATGACGCCGATGAACCGCTGGCGCTGCCGATCGAGCTGCCGGTCGGTCCCGATCAGGATCTGCTGGAGGCGGCCCGCCGCGGTGACGCCACTGGGGTCAGCCAGGCCTTGGCCGCGGGCGCCAACGTCGAGGCCAGGCCCGGCGCCGAGTCGGCGGATCAGCGCACGCCCCTGATTGCCGCTGCCACTGCCGTGGATCGCGGCGCGCTGCGGGCGCTGATTGCGGCTGGTGCCGAGGTGGACGCCATGTGCGGCGGCATGACTGCCCTGCATGCCGCTACCCGTGACAGCTATGCCGGGCGCATCGAGGCGGTGATGACCCTGCTGGCCAACGGCGCCGATCCGAACCGGACCGACGATGCCGGCAACACCCCGCTGCACTTTGCCGCGCTGACCCGCGACGCCGGTATCGCCCAGAGCCTGCTCGATGCCGGCGCCGAGGTGAACGCCCTCAATCGCGAGGAAATGACCCCGCTGGCGCTGGCTTGCGAAGCCGGAAACTGGCCGGTGGTCGAGTTCCTGATCAAGCATGGCGCCAAGGCCGATTTGCCCCAGGGCACCCCGGCGCTGCTGTTTGCGGCCGCGGTCGACGGCGACGATCCACGTGGAATCAAGTTGCTGCTGAAGGCCAGGGCCAGGGTCGGCGCCGCCGCCAGCAATGGCCGAACCGCGCTGATGGTGGCCGCATTGGCCGATAACGCCGAGATCGCCGAGACCTTGCTGGCCGCCGGCGCGGCGGTCGACGATCGCGACAGTACCGGTCACAGCGCCCTGCTCGAGGCCGCCCGTGCCGGCGCCAACCGCGTGCTGCGTCGTCTTGTGTTCCATCGCCCGGATGTCAGCGTCAGCGCCGCCCGCGGCCGGCATGCCCTGCATCTGGCCGCGGTGGCGGGCAACGCCAACACCGAGACCATCGAGTTGCTGCTGGCGCTGGGCTGCGCGCCGGAGCTGCCGGACGACGAGGGCGCGACCGCGGCGGATCTGGCTGCTGCGGCGGGTCGCTGGCCCCTGGTGCGCAAGCTCGATCCGGACTACCCGATCCCGAGTTCGCATGTGCTGGAGGACAGCGACGGCGAGGAAGACGACCCGCATATCGAAGCCGATCTGCCCGGACCGCTGCTGATCCGCGCCGCCATGCAGGGCCGCTTTCCCTTGTACCAGGAACTGCTGCAGGTCCCCGGCATCGAGGCCGCCGATCTCTGCGAGGCGCTGGTGGCGGCCGCGCCGCATCAGGATCGACGTTTCGCCGAGGCCGCGCTGGATCAGGGCTACGAGGCCTACACCCGCGATGCCTCGGAATGGTCGCTGTGGGAGCGGCTGTGTGCGGCGCAGCCGGTGCCCTGGTACGCGCTGGCGGCGCTGTTGGACCGCGCCGAACGCTCGCCCGCTGCGGCAGCCGTGATCCTGCCCGGGCTGTGCCGGATCGGACGCGAGCAGGCGGCGGACCCGGCGGCCGAGGAAATCTTCGCCCGCGCCATCGAGTTCGCCGACTGCAATGGCCGCGATCCGCAGGGCATGCCGGCGCTGCTGCTGGCCGTGGGCTCGCTGCCCATCGGCCTGCTGCAACAAATGCTCGCGGCCGGCGCCGACGCCAATGCCTGCGGCGCCCATGGTGAAACCGTGCTGACCCAGCTGGTCTGGGCCAAGCGCGAGGACGCCCGCGAACTGGCACCGATGCTGATTCGCGCCGGTGCCGATCCGGCGCGACGCAGCAGCGATGGGAGCACCGCCTCCGGTCTGGCACGGGCGACCGGCCAGAACGAACTGGCGGTGCTGCTCGACTGGCCGGCCGGCG
Source organism: Lysobacterales bacterium (assembly GCA_050250665.1). Lineage (GTDB taxonomy): Bacteria > Pseudomonadota > Gammaproteobacteria > Xanthomonadales > SZUA-5 > JADKFD01. The sequence goes on from JBFWOF010000063.1 coordinate 10,483, forward strand.
CGCACCCAGGAACCGTACTGGACGGGCGCGCGGTGGCCGAAGCCGGTCGCCGTGGCGATCTGGCGACACTCGATCGCCTGCTCGGTCTGGGACTGGATGTGGATGGCCGCGACGCCGGCGGCGCCAGCGCCCTGCTGCATGCTGCCGGCACGGGCCAGCTGGAACTCTGTCAGGCGCTGCTCGATCGCGGCGCCGATCTCAACGCCAGCTCGGCCAATGGCGTGACGCCGCTGGCGGCGGCAATCCTGGCCGGACGCGACCGCGTGGTCGAATGGCTGCTGGCGCACGGCGTGCATCGCGAGAGCGTGCTGCTCGGGCGGATGACACCGCTGGCGCTGGCGGCCGCGTGCCTGCGCATGCCGCTGGTCGAATATCTGTTGCAGCGTGGCGCCGATCCCGATGGTCGCGCGGGGACGCAATCGCCGCTGCGCGCGACTCTGGCGCTGCTGACTGATGCCGCCCGACCGCTGCCCCTGATCAAGGCCATGGTGACGCGACTGATCGAAGGCGGCGCCAATCCCGATCGCCCCGACGAGCTGGGACGCACCCCGCTGCTGGGGCTGCTCGGCAGCGGTAGACCGGAACCTGAGGTGCGCGACGAGGCGCGACTGCAACCGATCGTCCAGGCTCTGCTGCAGGGCGGTGCCAACGCCAACGCCGTCGATCGCGATGGCCGCTGTGCCCTGCACTGGGTCTGCAGGCATGGATTGATCCAGTGCGGCGGCACCTTGCTGGAACTGGGCGCCGACCCACGTATCAGCGATCAGGCCCGGCAGACGCCGCTGGACCTGCTGTCGCCGCGCCACCGGATTCATCTGGGTCCGGCGCTGCGTCAGGCCGCCGAAGCCTGGAATCGACAGCGTGGACCGCGCCTGGGCGGCTGAGCCCGCGGCACTCTGTCATTCTATACCCTTACCTGCCGATGACCGACCATGAACAAGCCACCCCCGAAGCGCGGCGGCAAGCCGCCCAGACGCGAACCTGTAGCGCGCGAGCAGAGCGTCTATCGCCACCCTGACGCCCAGGCCCAGGTACCGCCCGAGAAGCCCTCGCCGTGGAAGCGCGAAGAGCGCGGCGCGCGCCCGGGGCCGGCAACACCGCGTTCTGACAGCACTCGCGGCAAGCCGGGCGACAGCCGCGGGCCGCGCGCCGAGGGGCAGAGCCCCTATGGCCGCGGACCGCGCAGTGAGAGTGACACCGCCCGTGCCCGGCCGGAACGTGGCGAGCGTCCGACCGCGGCCGCGAGGCCGTGGGCGAATCCGGGGCCCGAGGTGGTGGCCCCGGTCGATGATCGTGATGCCCAGCGCAAGCGCGAGGTCCGCATCTACGGGCGTGCTGCCTGTCTGGCGCTGGCGGAGGATCGCTTCGAGGGCATCCGCAAGCTCTATTGCACCCGCCAGCGCGGCCGCGAACTGGCGCCGCTGCTGGCGCGACTGGCGGCCGCGCGCATCGGTTTCAACGAGGTCGAAGAGGCCGATCTGGAGCGCCTGACCGCTTCGCAGCACCACGAAGGCGTGGCCATGGACGTGTTGCGCCTGGAACAGCCCAGTCTGAGCGAGCTGCTCGACGCGCTGGGTCGCCAGAGCGGCCCGGCCTGTCTAGTGGCGCTGGCCGGGGTCGGCAACCCGCACAATTTCGGTGCCATCCTGCGCAGCGCCGTCCATTTCGGCGCCCGCGCGGTGCTGATTCCCGCCGATTCGGCGCTGACCCTGGCCGGCGCCGTCTACCGCGTGGCCGAGGGCGCCGCCGAGCGCGTGCCGGTGGTGCGTTTTCCCGACCTCAGCGCATTGCGGGCAAAAGGCTTCGAACTGGTGGCTACCGCCAGCCAGGGCGAGCGCAGCCTCTATCGAGACGCCTTGCCGGCGCGCAGCATCCTGCTGTTCGGCGCCGAAGGTGCCGGCTTGAGTCCGCACGCACTGGAACTGGCCGACGCCCGCTATGCCATCCCCGGCAGCGGCCGCGTCGACAGCCTCAACGTGGCCCAGGCCGTGGCCGTGGTCCTGGGCGAATGGTGGCGCGGCGCAAGGGTGGGCTGATCGGGATTGCGCTTCACCTGTGGGAGCGGGCTCTGCCCGCGACAGCTTCACGGCTGCTTGCGGTCATTGATCGCGGCTGAAGCCGCTCCCACAGTGCCGCAAGGAGTCCACGCGGGTATTGCCACTGACCCTGGGCGGCGCGCACCGAAGGTGTTTCGCGAATTCGGCGAAATGCGGGACTGGCGCTTCATCTTGTCACGTAGCCTGCTGCGCAGCCAACGTGACCTACCAGTGACGGGCAGCCACGCTCGCCGCCACCGCCTCGGCCCAGACGCGGCAGGCGCCGGCATTGGGGTGGTAGCCATCGCTGGCGAAGGCGGTCGGATCTTCGGGGACCGGTGTCGGCAAGTGGACGATGCCCTGCAGGCTCGAGGCCAGCGCCTGGCCGACCTGGTCGAGGCGCGCCGCGCGCCAGCCGAACACCTGTCGCAGCGGCATCGGCAGACCGGGGAAACGCCCCATCGGCGGCACGCCGGCCAGCATGATCTGCGCTTGCGGCGAATGCTCGGCCAGCGCCCGCAGCAGCGTCTGCAAAGCCTCGCGCCAGCGGCGTGCGGTGCTCAGCTGGGTGACGTCGTTGACGCCGACGGACACGAACACCCAGTCGGCCGGTGCCAGCGCCTGCAATTGCGGCAGTTGAGCCAGCAGATCGGCACAGGTCGCGCCGTTGTTTCCAAGCGCCTGCCAATGGACCTGACAAGCGTGCTTCCTGGCCAGCGCCCGGGCCAGTTGCCCGGGCAGTGCCTCGCTCAGCTGCTCGACGCCAACGCCGGCAATGATCGAGTCGCCGATCAGCAGCAGTCGCCGCGGACTGCCGTCGCCGACCACGCCCGCGCTCGGTCCGGCGGCCGGTGGCAAGCGCTGCGCAGTGCGCTTGACCCACAGGCCCTGCGGCAGCAGCAGCGGCAAGGACAACCAGAACAGCGGACGTTTAAGCATGGTTGAAGGATCGTTCTTGTCGTCATCAGCGGTTGCGGCCAGACGCCCTTCCCCAATCAAGCATCCTTGCGGGGAGCGAGCCTTGGGTAGGCCGGAGCCGCCGATCCGGGTACAAGGAGCTGCGCGTAGCCTGGTGTGCCGCGCAGCGGCTCACCGGGGCTTTTTCGCGTCACCGCCCGGAGAGCGCTGCGCGCACTTCGGGCTACAAGAGCCGGTACTGGCCGTAATATGGCAATTCAACAACTTACGATATGGGTTCATGGAAAGCGCAGCGAAGCCATCCAGTGCTACTTCCCCTGAACGTCAAACAGGCGCCGCTTGATCCGGATCAGCGAGGAAATCTCGTCATCGCCACGGCCCTCGGCCAGCAGCTGGCTGTAATCGGCATGGGCGCCATCGACGCTGGACAGGCGCGCGCCCAGCGCTGCGGCCATGCTCTGGACGATACCCAGATCCTTGTGCAGCAGCGCCAGCTTGAAGCCGCTGTCGAAGCGTCCTTCGAGCATGCTCAGGCCGCGTTTTTCGAGAAACCAGCTGTTGGCGGCGCCGGCGGTCAGTACCGCCAGCAGGGGCTCGCGCGGTAGTCCCAGCGCCTCGCCGAAAGCCAATGCCTCGCACACGCCCTCGGCAATGCCGCCAATCATGACCTGATTGACTGCCTTGGTAGCCTGGCCGGCGCCGACCGGGCCCATCCGCGTCACTCGCAGCGAGAAGGCCTCGAAAGCCGCTTTGGCCCGATCCAATACCGATTCGTCGCCACCGACCATGACGCTCAAGCGCCCATTGCGTGCACCCTCGACGCCACCGGTCAAGGGCGCATCCAGAAAATCGACACCGATCTGCGCCAGATCGGCGGCCAGATCGATGGCGGTCTGGCGGCTCACGGTCGAGGTGTCGACGACGATGCTGCCGCGACGCAGGCCCGGCCGCAGCGCGGCGACCACGGCCCGCACATCGGCATCGGCCGACACGCAGACGAAGACCAGATCGCTGAGCAAGGCCACATCGGACAGCGCTTCAGGCGCGGCCACATCGAGCTCTGCCGCCAGCGCCTGAGCCTTCGCAGTCGTCCGATTCCAGACGGCAGTGAGCAGGCCGCGAGCAGCAAGATGACGGGCCATCGGCTCGCCCATGGCACCCAGGCCGACGAAGGAACAGCGCAGGGTGGGGTTGGAGGAAGCGTCAGTCATGGTGGGTTACCCGGATGGTGGGTGGTCGGGGCACGGGAAAGCTACGGCAGAAGCGACTCGCGCGCAGACGCGGAGGACGCGGAGACGGCAAAAGCGCAACTCTTGCGAGTCCAGCCTTTTGCCGACGTGTTTGTTTGACGACGACAATCAGCATTCATGGCTCTTCTCCGCGCTCTCCGCGTCTCCGCGTGAGACTGCTTCTCGTGCGTCACGGGAAAACAATGCAAAAGCGTCCGGACAAGTCCGGACCCACGACAGCCCGCCTCACTCGTCATGCAGATAGGTATAGCCTGACAGGCCAGCTTCCAAGGCCTCGGCCACACGCTTGGCGTCGGCCGGATCGAGTTTGGCGGCGCTGATCTTGGCGCGGTAGGCCATGCGCAGACGGTCGATGTCGTAGCCCACGTACTTGAGCAGTTCATCGGTGGTGTCGCCCTGGCGCTCGTCCTCGAGCACGAAGCCGCTGTCGGTCAGGCGCACGCTGACGCTGTCGGTATCGCCGAAGAGATTGTGGATATCGCCGAGCGTTTCCTGGTAGGCGCCGACCATGAACACGCCCAGGTGATAGGGCTTGCCCGGCTCCGGCGCATGCACCAGCAAGGTCGATTGCAGGCTTTCGTCGTCGACATAGTGGTCGATGCGTCCATCGGAATCGCAGGTCAGGTCCTCGAGCACGGCGCGACGCTCCGGACGCTGATCCAGACCCTCCATCGGCATGATCGGGAAGACCTGCTCCAGTGCCCAGATATCGGGCATGGACTGGAACACCGAGAGGTTGATGAAGAACTTGTCGGCCAGCTTTTCGGTGAGTTCGGCGATGGCCTGCTGCTGACCACGGCTGTCGCTGCGCATGCGCGCCAGCACGGCGTGGACGATGGCGTAATAGACATCATCCAGCGCCGCGCGCTCGGCCAGGTCGATGGCCCCCATGGCAAACAGGGTCTGGCCTTCCTGCTGATAGTGCTGGGCCTCGTGATACAGCTCCAGCAAGGGCCGGCGGTCGAGATCGGCATAAAGCTCGCGCAGATGGCGCAAGGCATGCGAATGGCTGTCGTCACCGGCCGTGGGATTGCCCTCGGGCATGCGCTCGACGGCGGTGACGTCGGTGATCATCACGGCGTGGTGGGCGGTCAGGGCGCGGCCGGATTCGGTGACCACGCGCGGATGCGGCAAACCGTGTTCGGCACAGGCCTCGGCCAGCGGATCGACAATGCTCTGGGCGTATTGGTCGACGCCGTAGTTCATCGAACAGAAGCTGCGCGAGCGGGTGCCTTCATAGTCGACACCGAGGCCGCCACCGACATCGACGTGGGTGATGCCATGGCCGAGCTTGGACAGCTCGACGAAATAGCGCACCGCCTCACGCATGCCCTGGGCGATGTCGCGCACATTGGAAATCTGCGAGCCCATGTGGAAATGCAGCAGTTTCAGCGCATTGCCCAGGCCGGCCTTGTTCAGCGCGGCCGACAGCTCCAGCACCTGCCGTGGCATCAGCCCGAACTTGGCCTTGTCGCCGCCGGTGTTCTGCCATTTGCCGGCACCGATGGACACCAGCCGCATGCGCACGCCCAGCAGCGGCTCGACGCCCAGGCGTGCAGCCTCCTCGATCACCAGCTGCAGCTCGTTGGCCTTTTCGATGACGATGTAGACATCCAGACCGAGCTTGCGGCCGATCAGGGCCAGGCGGATGTACTCGCGATCCTTGTAGCCGTTGCAGATCACGGTGCCGCCACGACTCATCGCCAGCACCGTCATCAGCTCGGGCTTGCTGCCCGCTTCCAGGCCAAAGCCCTCATTGCCGGCATCGACCAGAGCGCGGACCACCGCCCGCTGCTGGTTGACCTTGATCGGGAACACCGCGGTGTAGCCACCGCCGTAGTCGCGTTCGCTCATGGCCCGGGCGAAGGCGCCCTGCAGGCGCTGCAGACGGTCGCCCAGGATTTCCGGAAAACGCACCAGCAGCGGGATGCGCAGGCCCTGACGGGTCGCCGTGGCGATGATGTCCGGCAAGGCCACGGCCTGACCCTCGGCGCCATGCGGGCGCACCACCACGCGACCGTCGGCGGCCACATCGACATAGCCTTCCGACCAGTGCGCCACGCTGTAGCTGCGCTGCGCGTCGGCAATCGTCCAATCCGTCATCGACCGGGCACCCGAAAAACCTAGAGGGGGCGCAGTCTAATGGAGGAGTGTGACTTTGGGGGTCGCAGCGTTCCGCTACATGAACCGAAACCCGGGTGGTTCTTGCGGCTGCTGTGGAGGGCGCCGCGCTGCGGCGCCGCTTTGCTGACTGTCAGCGTAGGCCGGGTCCTTCGCGTCGACAGGCTTGATCGAGCCGGGATCGACACACGCGAGGCGCCCGGCGCTTTGCGGTTTACAAAGCTGCTGTCGCTCCCTCCCCGATGTTCGGGGAGGGCTGGGGAGGGGTTAGGCAGGAAACCCTATGCAACGGTCATGACACAAGCGATCTCATGATTGCCAGTGACTCGCAGCCATGACCGTTGGGCTAAGCGCAGCGTGCCCAAAAAGGGGGCAGGCCGTTGGGCACGCTGCGCTTAGCCCAACCTACATCGGCGATCTTCCGTCGACCCCGCGACTCAGCCGCGGCCGCGTGTGCCCAGGCCCTGGGCGATGCGCTGCAGCAGCGGCGACATCGCCTGGCGGGTGTTGAAGTCGGCATTCAGGTGGGTGAAGCTGACCGGTGCATTCCAGCCGGAGCCCAGCTTGCGGCGGTTGCGCACATCGTAGCTGGCCACTTCCAGCCGGGCGCTGTACTGGGTGGTCGACTGCCCGTAGTAGGTCAGTTCGTTCTGGCCCAGTGGCACCACGCGCACCGCGACCACGAACTCGGCATCCCGCGCTGCGGCAGCCAGCAGCCGCGCCATGTCCGGCGATCCGTCTTCGACACCGGACAGCCCACTGATCAGATCCTCGTCGACCAGATCCAGACCCATGCCGGCGAGTTCCTCCTCGATGGCCAGTTCGGCAGTGCCGGCCACGGCCGGATCACCGAAACCGAGCACGACAACCCGCGGCGGTCCGCGATAGGCCGGTGGCGTCGGCGGCGGGGCCGGTGTGGCCTTGGCGATCTGGCGCGGTGTGTTGTTGGCGATGGCTTCGCGGCGATCGCGACGGTTCTCGCGCATCTCGGCCAGGCGCGCGCCGATCGCGGCGGATTGCGGACTGGCATCGGTCGCCGGTGCACTGGCTCGGGGTGCCGGCGCCGAGCCTGTGCTGGCCGGCGCCTGTTCGGCGACCAGCGAAGGCTCAGGCTCGCTGTTGACGGCTGGGCTGGCGGGCGCTGCGTCAGCGGCGACGGCGCTGCTTTGCGCCGGAAGATCAGCGCCTTGCGTCGGGGTGGCGGGCGCTGCGGCCGCGGTCGCGCTGCTGGCAGCGGCGGACGCTGCAGGTTCCTGTGTATTCGCAGCGGCCGTCGGCGCCGGGTCCGACGCGCCCTGCGCCACGGCGACATCCGTGTTGGCGCTCGGCGGTGTCGCCGCTGCAGTCGCGGTCTGAGCTGCACTCGCGACGGACTCGCCGGGGTTGGTCGCAGGCGCGGCGAGCGTCGCCGGGCTGTCGGTCCGGGTCCACAGCGAGGATCCGCCCAGATACCAGGCGGCACCGGCGCCGCCGGCGAGCAGGATGGTCACGGCGGCGGCCCAGGGCAGCATGGAGGGTCGCGCAACCGGGGGATTGGGCTTTGCCGCTGCCGGCGGCGGCAGCGCATTTTCGGCCGAGGGCACGGTCTGGTAGGCGGGTGCTGGCGCAGGAGTCGGTGCAACTGGCGGCGCAGCGACTGGCGCCGGCGGCGGAGTGGGGCTGCGCACCTGCGGCGGTGGTGTTGGCAGGTTCACCGCTGTTCCCGCCAGAGCGTTGATCTGCGGCCGGCTCGGCGTCACCGGGGTTGCGGCGTTGACGCCCGCGGCGACCAGATCGGCGATCAGCTGATGGCAGTCCGAGTAGCGATCGGCGGGCTCCTTGGCGACCATGCGCTTGAGAATTTCCGACAGGCTGGGATCGATGGCGTCGTTGATGCGACGCACATCCGGTATGTCGGCCTGGACCACTTCCAGCATCATTCCCAGCGGCGATTCGTCCTGGAAGGGGGTCTGCCCGGTCAGCATCTCGAAGAACACGATGCCGAGCGCAAAGATGTCGGAACGCTGGTCCACCGGCTTGCCGAGGCAGACTTCCGGTGACAGATAGCCGGGCGTGCCGACGAACTGGCCGGTACCGGTCAGCTTCTTGTTGAAGTCCTGACTGGCCAGGGCGATGCCGAAATCGGCCACCTTGACCACGCCACGCTCGGTGATCAGCAGATTGGCCGGCTTGATGTCGCGATGGATCACGCCACGGTCGTGCGCGGTCGACAGCCCCTGCGCCACCTGCAACAGCAGGCGCGCCGCTTCAAAAGGAGCCAGGATGTGTTCGCGTTTGAGCCGCTGGCTCAGCGATTCGCCGGCGACGAATTCCATCGCGAAGAAGGGTTGCCCGTGATCTTCGCCGACGAAATAGATCTGTACGATATGCGGATCGTTGAGCTGGGCCATGCTGCGCGCTTCGCGGAAGAAGCGTTCGACCACGCTGGGGTCGTTGGCCAGCGCCTCGGACAGGGTCTTGATCGCCACGTGGCGCCCGAGCGAGGTCTCGAAGCCCTTGTAGACCACGCCCATGCCGCCGCGACCGAGTTCGCCGACGATGTCGTAGTGACCGACTTTGCTGCGTTGTGCCATGAGCCTTCTCTGGATGCACGCCCGTGAGCGCCAGTTTAGCGCCGCAAGGCGCTGTGAATGCTGAAGAACACGCAATATCGCCCCGCGCGGGGACGTCGGGCTGTCCTGCACACAGGGCCCGGGCGTAGATTGTGTGCACTCCCGCACACAAGGCCCGGTTCATGAAGGTGCTGATGCCTTTGCCGCGCTGCGATTACGATCCCACTGAAGCCGGTGTCAGCCACGCCGTGATCCGCTCGGCGGGCCACGACGTGGTCTTTGCCACGCCTGATGGCCGTCCGGCACAGGCCGATCCGGCGATGCTCACCGGCATCGGTTTCGATGCCTGGGGTCGGCTGCCGGGATTGCGCTGGCTGCCGCTGATCGGTCTGTTTCTGCGCGCCGATGCCAATGGCCGCGCTGCCCATACGGCGATGCAGGCCGATCCGGCCTTCCACTCACCCATGGCCTACGCGCAGGCGCGATGCGCTGATTTCGACGCGCTGCTGCTGCCCGGTGGCCATGCCCCGGGCATGCGCGAATATCTGGAGAGCAGCGCGCTGCAGTCACTCGTGGCCGAATTCTTCGCTGCCGGCAAACCCGTGGGGGCGATCTGTCACGGTGTGGTGCTGGCGGCGCGCTCGATCGATCCGCGCAGCGGCCGCTCGGTCTTGCATGGCCGCAAGACCACCGCCCTGACCTGGGCCTTCGAGCGCAAGGCCTGGTTGATCTGCCGCTATGGCGGTCGCTGGTGGGATCCGCACTATTACCGCACCTATCTGGAAGCCCCCGGCGAGCCGCCGGGTTATCGCAGCGTGCAGGCCGAGGTGACGCGGGCGCTGGCCGCAGCCGAGGACTTCATCGACGTGCCCAGCGACGATCCGCAGCGCGCCCGCAAGAATGGCGGCATGGCCCGCGACAGCCGCGGCGATAGCACTCCGGCATTCGTGGTTCGCGATGGCAACTACGTCTCGGCGCGCTGGCCGGGCGATACCCACAGTTTCGCCCAGGCTTTCATCCAGCTACTCGACTGAACCCTTGGCGGGTGCCTCACCACCCAGAATGCGCTCGATCGCCGCACCATCCTCGCCATCCCAGTAGCCCTGGGTGTCGCGCAACTTGTTCTCCAGCAGGAAGCGCGCCGGCAATTCGCCGAAGGGCGCAACCGCGACGCCGGTCTTGTCGCTGTCCGGGTAGCCGACCACTTCCGGCAGCTGCATCGTCGAGATCGCCAGGTAGACCAGATCCACATCGCCGGTATTGATCAGCTGATGCGCGAACTGCGCATCGCCCGGCGCGCAATAGATGTAATCCTGCGGCTTCACGTCGAACCACTCGTCACCATGGCGCAGCACGCCGGTGCCGGCGAGCACGAAGAAGTGCTCCTCGTTGGCGAAATGATGATGCAGCGGGAAGGCGGCCTTGCCCGGCGGCACCGTGGTCACATTGCTGCCGATGCGCCTGGCCCCGAGCGGCTGCGCCAGGCGGCGCATCCGGGTTTCGAATCGGCTGCCACTGGAGAGCTCCATCTCCGCCGCATCGGCCACGTTGAGTATCGGTTTCATGCTGTGCACCCCTGCAGATCGGGGAGGTCAATCTACACCTGTAGCCACCGCGACCGCTTGCTCGGCCCCGACCGAGGCGTGACTTCGGTCAGGGCTGCGGCAACGCTGCTATTGCCCGGTCGGGAACAGCGTGAAGGCCATCTGGTCGTCACGCAGTGGCAGCCCGCGGATCACGCCCGCCTGCTCGGTGATCCGATGGCTTTCGGTGCAGATGAAGGGACCGTCGTCGCGGATGCAGGTCGATCCGCCGACCACCTGGGCTGGAGTCAGTGTGTAGTTGTTCGGGCAACCGCAGATAAGCCCACCCGTTCCGAAATAGGAGTAATAGCAGGAAGGAACCCGATAGGCTTCCGGCGCCAGCGTGCGCTGGTAGGCAATGATCGCGGGATGCTCGCCCCGACCGACTGCCAGTTCCAGCTGACTGAGCTGCAATCCACCATTGGCGCTGTCGCAGATACCGGCCGGGCAATTGCCGCGCAGCCGGACAGCCGCTTCGGGCGGCCTCGCGCCCTGATAGCTGGCGCAGACCGGATCGCGCGCCGACTCCAGCACTGCCGGGCGGGCCGAGGCGGCTGTTCCCTTTCCGATAGCGAGGGCGTAGGCGCCCGCCAGACGCGCCCGCGGGAAGTCCTGCGGCTGATCCGCCGGCGTGAAATAGCGCAGCGGCCGACGGATGGCGCCCTGTTGGTATTCGGCCTCGGCACCCGAAGTAAAGACGATGGTGGCGGTACCGAGCGTGCTGGGCCGTACATTCGGCGCGCTCGGCGGACAGCTGGGGCAGGCGCCATTGATGTCCGTCAGCGCCGCAGTGAGTCGGGCCAGCGGCGCGCCGGCACGCTGCTCCTGTTCCGAGCTCAATTCAAGCTCGCCGCGCATGCTGCGCCAGACCGGCTTGCCCTGTTCATCGAACTCGGAAATCACGACGAAAGTCTTGCCGCTGGGGGCGATCTCGACCGAGTAGAAGCGACCGGTCACCGGCTCTTCCCACCAGAGTCCGGAGCTGGGATTCAGGGAAGCAGCTGACGCGGTCCCTTGCATCAGCAGCAGGCTCAGCATCAGGAATACGCGCTTGTTCATGTCTCTCCTCAATGGGGGTTGGCTGCCCGAGCGTGCGACGGCTTGGTCGCTCGACCCGAGCCAGGCGCAGTCAATCTTCGGTCGGGAACAGCGTGAAGGGCGGCTGGTCGTCCCGCAGCGGCAGCCCGCGAATCACGCCGGCCTGCTCGGTGATCCGATGGCTCTCGGTGCAGAGCAGGGGAGCGTCATTCCGGAGGCAGATCTGGGTTCCGGTTTCCGGATCCCGGGTCAGTGTGTGGGTGCTCGGGCAGGTGCATACGAAGGGCTGTGGGAACAGGGAACCGCAAGTCGGGTTCAGTCGGGCCTCGGGTGCCAGTTTGCGTTGATAGGCGCGAATTTCCGGGTGCTCGCCGGGACCTACTGCGAGCAGCAGCTGGCTGAGCTGGATACCCCCATTGGCGCTGTCGCAGATGCCAGCCTGACAGTTGCCGCGCAGGAGCAGGGCATTCGCGGCTGGCCGGTTGCCCTCGAAGCGTGTGCAACCCGTATCCGACGCAGTTTCCAGGACCGCGGTGCGGGCGGTTGCAGTGCTGCCGCTGCCCGCAGCAAAGGTGTAGGCACCCGCCAGTCGCGCGGCCGGAAAATCCTCCGGCTGGTCTGCCGGGCTGAAATAGCGCAGCGGACGGCGGATGGCGCCCTGCTGGAATTCGGCTTCGGCATGACTCAGGAACACGATTCGGGCTTCGCCGAGCGGACTCGGCTGCACATTGGGAGCGCTGACCGGGCAACTCGGGCAGGCGCCGTCCAGATCCATCAGCGGCGCGCTGAAGCTGGCCAGCGGTGCACCGGCCAGTTGCTCGGCTTCGGAGCTCAGCTGCAGCTGGCCACGCATGCTGCGCCATACCGGCTGGCCCTGTTCGTCGAATTCGGAAACGACGACGAAGGTCTTGCCGCTGGGGGCGATCTCGACCGAATAAAAGCGACCGGTGACGGGTTCTTCCCACCACAGACCGGAGTTGGGTTTGAGCGGAGCCGCCAACGCAGCCAGCGCCGGAAGCAGACACAACAACAGGCTCAACAACAGGCGTTTGTACATTTTTAACGTCCTTTCAGGAGTGTTGCAGACTGTTTCGTTCGTACGAGGTGAAGGAAGTTCCCATCCAATCTTGCGTCGCTGGCGCGTCCGTGAAAATCTGCTGCGCATGAATCCGATCGTCTACGCCATACCGGTGTTCTTTGCGCTGATGGCGCTGGAATGGGCTGTGGCTCATGCCCGCGGTCAGCGCGTCTATCGCCTGGGCGACACCATCAGCAGTGTCGGCCTCGGTGCCATCTCGCAGGTGACCGGTCTGTACACCCGGGTACTCTATTTCGGCATCTATGCGCTGGCCTACGAGTCGCTGGCGCTGCAGAAACTCCCGGCGACGGCCTGGTGGGTGTGGGTGCTGGGGCTGCTGCTCTACGATTTTCTCTATTACTGGCATCACCGTCTGGGCCATGAGGTGGCCTTGTTCTGGGCTGCGCACGTGGTCCATCACCAGAGCGAGGACTTCAACCTCGGCACCGCATTGCGCCAAAGCAGCAGCACTTTCCTGGTGGGCTGGGTCTTCTATCTGCCGATGGCCATCCTCGGCTTTCCGCCGCTGGTGTTTGCGGTGGTGGCGCTGATCGATCTGCTCTACCAGTACTGGATACACACCGAGCAGATCCGGCGTCTGGGCTGGTTCGACCGGGTCTTCGCATCACCCTCGAACCATCGAGTGCACCATGGCGTCAACCAGCGCTATCTGGACAAGAACTACGGCGGAATCCTGATCCTGTGGGATCGGCTGTTCGGCACTTTCGAGGAGGAACGCGACGATGATCCAGTGGTGTACGGCACCCGCAAGCCGCTGCGCAGCCATGATCCGCTGTGGGCCAATCTCGAAGTCTATGCAGCCCTGGCTCGGGATTCCTGGCGCACGCGGCGCTGGATCGACAAGCTGCGGGTCTGGCTCAAACCGCCCGGATGGCAGTCTGCGGATCTGGCGGCTGCCGAGCCGCATCCGCCCTTCGATCTGACCGCGGCACGCAAGTACGATCCACCGCTGACCTGGGCCGCGGCCGTCTACGCAGGCCTGCTGTTCGCCCTGCTGATTGCCGCCGGCGCCCATGCGCTGGCACTGGATGGCGGACCACCGTTGCCCGGCCTGCCACCAAGCTACGGTACGGCCTATGCAATCTGGGTGTTACTCAGCCTGTGGGCGCTGGGGCGCTGGACCGAGGGCCGGGCGCAGGGCGCGCCGATACTTGCAGCCGTGCTGGCGGCTGCGGCGCTGACCCTGATCCTGGCGGCTGGGCTGACCGCGATCACCCTGACAGTGGCGGGCACGCTATCGCTGGCGGCCCTGGGTGCAGTGCGCCTTCGGCATCAGCGGACAACATCTGGCCCGGCGGCTGCAGGTCCAGACTTGTCTGGACGCTTCTGAGGCTGTTCAGAGAAAGCGTCCAGACAAGCTTCTGAGGTCGTTCAGCAGGTAGCCCAGACAAGCCGCAGGCGCACCTGGGGCGGTTTGCGCAAAGCCCCGGGGTGCACCTGCGGCTTACCCGGGCTACGTCGTGTCGGCTCTGGCTGCAGTGCGGCTCCGATCTCACGAGGCAGCATCCGGCCCGGCTGTTGTAGGTCCAGACTTGTCTGGACGCTGTTGGGTCCATGATGGGAAAGCGTCCAGACAAGTCTGGACCTACCAGGGAAGATTCAGGCTGACGGAGGTGGCTCGACCGCATCGCCGACCAACGTCAGGTGGTCACCATGACCTACGAACCCGGCGCTTCCGTGGCCGCGAGGAATTCGGCAATGCCCTGGGGCTCGAAGATGGGCGTCGAGCACTGGCGCTCGGTGCAGACAAAGGCAGCGGCCTTGCGCAATTTCGGGTACTCGACATCGGCATGGGGCAGCGGGCCTTCGGCGCGATCCCACCATTCCACGCGCTTGTAGTAGCCGGGCTGGGCCAGCGCAGCGCGATACAGCAATGCCGCCTGGGGATCATCGCGGCCGCCGACCACGGTCAGGTGCAGCGGCGCGTTGGCCAGTTCCCGATCGACCAGCAGGATGCCGGGCTCGGTCAGAGTCGCCAGCGCCACGGAGGATTGAGCCAGATAGCCGAGCGCATGCTCGGCCACGCCGCGCAGCGTGGTGTCGCCGCTGTAATGCATCAGCAGATTGGCATGACGTGCCAGGGCGATGTTCTCCTCGACGTTGGCGACCGGCGCGATCGGCGTGTCACCCTTGATCGCAGTCGCATAGCCCAGGTCCAGTTTGAAGCGTTCGACTGGCCGCATCGCTTCGCGCGCACGCTGCAGCCAGGTGCGTTCGCCGCTGGCCCGATACAGCGCCAGAAATGCGCGACTCATGCGCAGGGAATCGCCCAGATAGGGTCCGGCGAGGTCATCGGCATCGTGGGCATAGTGACCGTCGGCATGCAGCCGTTCGAGGATTGCCCACTGTGCAGCCTCGCGCGCCGCAGCAAGCGCCGCTTCGTCACCACTGACTTCCGCCAGCGTGGCCAGGCCCTCGATCATGGCCCCGGTTTCGCGGGCATAGACCTGCGGCGCAACCCGGGGAATGCCGAGCGCCCGGCGGCCGTCATCGTCCAGCGCAAAGTACTCGGCGCTGTGCTCGCCTGGGCGCAGGTCGGCGTCCTGACTGGCGCGGTAGCCTCCGGCCGGATCGCGCAGAAATCGCGCCGCGTAGTCGCGCACGCTGCGGGCCGCGGCGCAGAACGCCGGCTCCTGCAGTTGCGCGCAGCCGAGCGCGTAGATGCGCAGATAGTCGCCCTGCAGGGTGGTCAGCTTTTCGAAATGCGGATGCTGCCAGTCGCTGTGAGTGGAGTACTGATAGAAGCCGCCCCAGACCGGATCGAGCAGCGCCAGGCCCGATTGCAGCGTCTGCGCCGCGCGCTCGCCTTGCAGCGGTTCGCAGTTCGCCGCTGATCGCGGCGGCGGCCGGGGGCGCCCGTCGATCGCCCTGCTCGGGACTGGGATCATCGACGATGGCCTGCAGCAATCGGGCGAAATTCTCGGGCGCGATGTAGCCGGCGCGCTTGACGATTTCGGTGCCGTCAGCGGCCAGGACGATGGTCGCTGGCCAGCCGTAATCGCGATAGCGGTTGGCCAGATCCGGGCGCGAATCCTGGTCGATGCGCAAGGGGATGTAATGCTCGTCGATCAGTCGGCGCACGTCCGGATCGGTATAGGTCTGGTGGTCCATGACATGGCACCAGTGACACCACACCGCCTCCAGGTACAGCAGCACGAAACGCTGCTCGCGTCCGGCCTGAACAAAGGCGGCGCGATCATCGTGTTGCCATTCCAGATCGGTGTCGGCGGCACCGAGCCCGCCGGTTTGAAGCAGCAGCAGACATCCCAGCAACAAGCGATGCACCGGCAAACCCCATCCATGCTCTGGCTCCGACAGTGAGCCGTTCAAGCATTCAACGGGGTTTGCCTCAGCTGCGGGCCGCCGTGATCGACTTCAGCCGCCGCCGAGTGCCTGCCGCAGGGTCTCCTTGACCTCGGCCTGGGTGCCGCGCTTGATCGGCTTGCCCGCCTTCATCAGTTCATAGCAGATCACCTGCTCGCCGCCATCGGCCAGCTTGCGCACGATCTTGTTGAGCTGATAGTCGCCCTTGCTGCCGAGCGCGATCCGCACTGGTTTCGGTGCTTCCACGACCGGCGCTGGTGCCCGCGCTTCCACGGTGTCGAACAAGGGTGGCGTTTCCCGGGTGGGCACGGTGTCGAACAGCGGTGCTGCGGGCTGACGTGCTTCCACGGTATCGAACAGCGGCGGTGCCGGCTGGCGTGCCTCCACCGTATCGAACAGGGGTCGGGTCGGCGGCGCCGGCACCACCGGCACCGGTTTGGTCACGGCCTGTGCGCGTGCGACGGGCTCAGGCGCAGCGGCGGGCGCTGCCGGAGGCGTCTCGGCGCGCGGGCGCACGGCCGGCGGCTTGGTTGTCAGCAATCCGGGCGTCCATTCCAGCGGCGGCAGTTCCTTGCTCTCTTCTTCCGCCGCGGGGGGTGGCGGCGGCATCGGTGCCGGTTGCTGCGGTCGTGAGCTGTTGGCGCTGGCACGCGCCATCGGTTTTGCGGTGGGCGGCGGAGGCGGCGGAGGCGGCATCGCGCCGGCGACGCCAGCGGCCGCCAGCGCGGGACTCGCGCCCAGTGCCTGCGCCGCTTTTTCGCGGGCTCTGGCGCCCAGTTCTGCCGCCCGCGACGCGCGCTGCTGCTTGCCCTGCGCCTCGCGGCGCTTGCGGATGGCCCAGGTCACGGCGCTGCCGATGGCGATCAGGATCAGGGCCGCCACCCACGGCCGCGCCGACAGCCAGCCGACGACGATGGTGGTCAATCCGGCCACCAGCCCGAACAGCGCGCCGGCGATCATCAGCGACAGGCTGACCAGGCGGCCGACGATCGGAATCATCGTCAGGATGCCGCCCAGCCAGCTGGCGATGCCGGCGGCGCCGATCATCGAGCCGATCAGGCCGACGGTGCGAAACAGACTGGTGCGCCCGGCTGATGCGCGCTCTTCGGCCTTGACCATGGTCGCAGCGTCCTGGGTGCCGGCGCCCGCGAGGAGGATCGAATCGCCATTGCCGGCCTGATAGGGCACGATCCGGTCGCCCTGCTGAGCGGCCAGCAGACTGAGCGGGAAGTCGTTGGTCAAGGCGTAGAAGCTGACATTGAGGTCGCCGATGGCCGCTTCCTCGGAATTCTTGTCGCCTCGGTAATAGGTGGCGTCGTCCAGGCGATACCAACGCTTGCCGGCCAGCGATCCGGGCAGCGCCGGCAGCTGTTCCACCGGGGCTGGCCATTTGCCGAGGCTGCCGGGCAGGTTCGGATTGTCGTTGTAGGCTTGTTCGGCAACCTCTTCGCTGTCGAAGCGATAGGGGCCGAAACGGGCATCGGGCGCGAAGAAGTGTTCGCTGACCAGATCCGGACGGGGATTCTCGTGTCCCTGGGGCTCCTCGAACTGGCTGGAATCGTGATACTCGGTATCCCAATCCATGTCGTAGTAGTAGGTGGTCTTCTTCTTGCGCCCGCGCCCGGTGGTTTCTTCGTATTCGATCCACTGGAACATCTGCACTTCACGGTACAGCGATACGCCGGGCGTCTTGATGCCGAAAAAGGGGTCGGCCACGCCCTCCTGACTGCTGACGCGGGCACTGAGATGGACCGGCTTTCCGTCCAGGGCAGGGTTCAGGGCGGTGTCGGTGACTTCGCTGACCTGATCCGCAGCCTCATGCAGGGCGTCGGTATGACGCTTGCTGTTGCCCTCATTCCAGAACAGCAGCGCCAGCGAGGCCAGAAAGATGGCGCCCGCGCCCAGCGATCGCCCCCCGCGTTTGGCGCGGCTGAACCAACTGCCACCCTCGTCGCCATCGGCACTGTCGTCGCTGTCGATTTCCACGTCGTCGAGCACGGCCTGTCCCTTGCATCTGCAGATATGTCACAAATGCTAACAGCGGCGCTGATGTGAAGAAACTCAAAAGATGAAGTCAGTTTTCAGTGACGGCGGCGCAGCTCGCGCCTAATTCGGCTGGGCGATAGCGGTAGTGCCCGGTCAGGGTGTAGTCGCGCAGCATGTTCTCCTCGCGGGTGCCGGCGCCGATGTTGTGCACGATCAGCGGCGTGCCGTCAGCCGCCTTGCGATCGGACACGATGCCGATGTGCGGCACCCCGGAGGGCAGGCGCCAGGTCAGCAGATCGCCAGGCTCGTAGCTGTCCTGCGCCAGCGTCAGTTGCTGGCCATGGCGACTGAAGAATCGGGCCAGATTGGGCACCCGGCGGTGATCGATGTTGCGGTCGGGGCGGCTCAGGCCCCAGTTCTTCGGATAGGCGTCAAAGTGCGCACGCATGTCCTCGTGGACCTTCTGCTGCAGATCCACCCCGTGCGCCCGATAGGCGCGGATCAGCACATCGGTGCAGACGCCGCGGTCGATCGGGACATCACCGCCGGGATAATCCAGGCGCTGGTAGGCCGGGTCATAGCTGAGGGTCACGCCGATCTGTTCGCGGCTGGCATCGACCAGGCACTGCTGGGCCCAGACGCTGGTTGAGCCGAGCATCACAAACAGCACCAGAATGTGCCCCACGTAGCCCGCTACGCGGGCAACATGACCTACCCCCTGGCGGACCTGTGCATTCACTGCCCGGCCTCCAGGCTGATGCGCTCTGCCTGCTGCTCCAGCGTGAGCATATGCTCCTCCCAGAAACGTGCCTGGGCGGCGAAGGGAAAGGCGCGCGGAAAGGCCGGATCGTCATAACGCGCCGACAGCCAGCCGCCGTAGTGGATCATCCGCAGCGCCCGCAGGGGCTCGATCAGCCGCGCCTCGCGCCAGTCGAAACTGCGGAAGGTCTCATAGCCCTCCACCAATGCCGCCAGCCCACGCCGTCTACCTTCGTCGTCGCCCGGAAGCAGCATCCACAGATCCTGGATGGCGGGTCCGGCGCCGCTGTCATCGAAGTCGACGAACACCGGACCGTCGTCATTCCACAGCAGATTGCCCGGATGCAGATCGCCATGCAGGCGCAGCGAGCGGTAGTCGCCGACGCTGGCAAATCCGGCGCGCACCAGCTCCAGCAGTGCGCCGACCGAGGTCTCGAAGCGCGCTTTAAGGCCTTCGGGCAGCAGCGGCCCTGCCAGCGTGGCCCGCAGGCCGACCTCGCCCAGAGACTCGATCGACAAGGGCGGCCGATGCACAAACTGGCCGATGGCGCCGACCTGGTGCAGGCGCGCAATCAGCCGCCCCAACCATTCCAGGTGCTCTTCGGCCTCCAGCTCCGGGGCGCGACCGCGCAGCTTCGGAAACAGCGCGACCCGATATCTGGCGGCTTCGTGGCCGGCGGCGTCCTCGCTGGCGTCGCGGGCGGCGATGTCGACCTCGATCAGGCTGCGACCGCTGCCATCGCGCAGCGGTGCCGCCACCGGCAGATCGGCCGCGGCCAGTTCGTCCAGGAAGGCGTGCTCTTCCAGCACCTGATCGTCGCTGAGTCGCCCGGGGCGGTAGAACTTGGCGACCAGCGGTTCGGCGTCTTCACGCCCGACCAGATACACCCGGTTCTCGAAACTGTTGAGCGCGAACAGGCGGCCATCGCAGGCCACGCCCAGGCGCTCGACCACATCGAGCACGGTTTCCGGGCGCAGTGCATCAAAGGGATGGGTGTTCACGGGACCTTGGCGACCACGGCCATGGTCAGCCGCGAGATGCACACCAGCGCACCGGCCTCGTTTTCGATGCGGATTTCCCAGACCTGGGTGCTGCGACCCACGTGCAGCGGGCGCGCCGTGCCGATCACCCAGCCCTCATGCGCCGCTCGCAGATGGTTGGCGTTGATCTCGATGCCGACCACCTTGGCGCCGGTGCCGGCGACCACACAATAAGCGGCGATGCTGCCCAGCGTTTCCGCCAGCGCCACCGAGGCGCCGCCGTGCAGCAAGCCGTAGGGCTGACGGGTGCGTTTGTCGACCGGCATGCGGCCGCGGATGAAATCCTCCCCGACCTCGGTGATTTCCATGCCGATCCATTCGCTCAGCGTGTCGCGGGAATAGGAGTTCAGCTGTTCAGGCGTGGGCGACTGTGACCAGAGAGCCATGACGGACTCCGCGCGAATGGGCGTCCAGCCTAGAGCATCAATGGGAGGCTTGGCGAGGGCGATGGCGGACAGGGTTGGGGCACGGGGCACGGCCAGGGTTTTTTGCTGCAATCGGCGTCATTGCGAGGAACGTAGTGACGAAGCAATCCAGCGCTCTTGAAAGCGTACGTCTGGATCGCTTCGCTACGCTTTCCACGAACCCATATCGCAAATCGTTGATTTGCTGTCGTTGGTCATGTTGCTCGCGTAGCGAGCAACGTGACGCAAACCGATGTCACGTAGTCCGCTGACGCGGACAACATGACCTACGACGGCGGGTTCATGCCCCGTGGGCAGTGTCGGGCCAATAAGGGTGGTGCCCGCAACGACCGGGTTTTCAGAGCATCTCGAAGATATTCACGCTCTTCTTTGCGTTCTCTCTGCTTTTCCTTTGTGTTCTCTGCGTCCGGCTTCTTGCCATGACCTGCCTCAGGACGGGATGGTCGCGTAGCCGGTCGCGACGCGAGGTCGCTCCTACGGTCGAACTGGCTGTTCATGGCCCGTGTGCAGTGTCGGGCCGAAACAGGTGGCTCGCAATGACGCCTCATGAACGCTGCAGCCGTCGCAGACCCAGGCCGGCCAACATCAGCATCATCAGCAACAAGCCCAGCGGGTTCACGGCCGGGATCGGTGTCGCCGGCAGAATGACGATGGCCGGATCGGCATCATCCTCATCGCCGCCGGCATTGCCGATTTCGTCATCGATCTCGATATCGTTGTCCGGATTGCCATCCGGATCGGAATCGCGATCCAGAATCAGCGGTACCGGCTGTCCCTGGCTGTCCTCGGCGGCGCTGATCTCGGCCACATTGCGCAACTCGCCGGGCAAGGCCATGTTGGTCACGCGCAAGGCGATCGTGGTCTGGATGCTGGTCCCCGGCGCCAGCGGGCCGGCCAGCGTGCGCGTGGCGGTATTGCCGGGGCCGGCCGTCCAGTTGCTGTCCTCCAGGATCATGCCCGGCGGAATGCTGTCGGTGACCACCACGTTGCGCGCCACCACCGTGCCCTGATTGAACATCTCGATGGTGAAATCGACGAGCTGGTTGGCCGCCACGATCGGGTTCTGTCCGGGCGACAGCGTCTTGCGCAGGGCCAGATCGAAGTTGTAGAGCAGGCCAAAATCCACCGACAGATTGGAGTTGTTGTCGCCATCGCCATCGTTGGTGGGTTCGTTCTGGAATTCCAGAGTCACACCGCGGCTGCAGATGCTTGTAGCCGGAGTGCCTGCCGTGCCGTCATCGTTGTTGTTGATGTCATTGTCCGGATCCGCGGCCGGCTCCGTCGGACCGGCTGCGGCATAGGGACGCCCGATGCCGGTGCTGCTGATCCAGTCGGCCGGCGCGTTGATGCACACCAGATAGGTGTCCGGTACCAACTCGTCAAACCGGTACACGCCGGCAGCATCGGTGGTCTCGGTGGCGATGGCCGGACCATCCGGCGTGCCATCGTCGTCGGCGTCTCGGAACAGTTGCACCGCAATGCCGGGGAAGGGGATCTCGCCGCTGCTGACCGTGCCGCTGTTGTCGCGGTCCTGCCAGACCAGATTGCCCAGGCTCATCTCGCCCGGCAGCACGGTGGCGGTGTAGTCCTCGACCTCGCCGGCATCGACCAGCCCGATCGGTGTGCAGGGCGTGCTGGCGTTCTGCAGCCGCACCCGCGCATAGCTCTGTCCCAGCGGGCCGAAGGCGGGCACTGCGCCGAAGCTCAGCGTGAAGGTGCCGCCACTGACGCCGGCTGGCACAGCCACACTGGTGCTCTCGCGGGTATCGGCAAAATCACCGTCCTGGTTCCAGTCGACAAAGCCGCAGACCTG
>JBFWOF010000064.1:0-32046 GCA_050250665.1 Lysobacterales bacterium
CACCGGAAAGACCCAAAACCGACACCCCATCGTGACCGATGCCGTTAGAATCCAAGCAACGCACAACCGTCAGTAGAAACCGGTCACGTTGAACCGAAACGACCGGTCACGATGAGCGAAATGCGCATCTGTCCGCGGATCCTCAATTGCTTTCAAATCCAGCTGCAAAGATGGCATCGAGAAAAAGGTCAAAATCCGCGAAGGATGTTGTGCCCGGTGTTGCCGCTTCGATCGGCGTGCCGCTGGTGACTGCTGCAGTACACGGCAGCCAGCGATACAGTTGGCACTCGGTAGGAGAACCGGCGGCGGCAAAGTAGGTGCCAGGCAGCCATGCAGGAAATTGGTATGCGCCGGAGGGGTCTGCATAAACCTGGCCCAAACGCTGGCCTTGCCAGTCATATAATTCGACAAGATAAGTATCAGGAGTCTGTCCCGACAGTCGCGCCTGACCGGCAATGGTGACGCCGAGGTCAAGTTCCACGCGGTTCAATTCCACAGTCGTGGGTTCGGGAGTGGATATGCCTCCCTGCGCACCTGAGATGCAGTCGATCCAGCATGGGACCTCGGGATAACGCTGTGAAATGAAGGTCGGTGCTCGGAACACGAGGACGTGCTCGCCGGTATTGATGTGCTCGATTGCGTAACGTCCCGCAATGTCGGTATAGGTGTCGTCGACCCTGCTGAGGAGGCCAATGTAATTTCGGCGCCACAGTTCGACCGTCGCGTTTGCGATCGGCGTCAAGGTGCCGCGCGCCACGACTTCACCCTGGATTCGAGTGCCGGGAGTCATCAAGAAGTTGATGTCGTTGCGATGGTTGAGTCCAGCGTCAATCGTGACAAAAGTGCCGGCCGGAAAATCGCAGTTGGATCCTGTGCAATCGATGTCTGAGTATAGCTGTGGGGTGTAATACGGAAGGTTTGATTGTGCAACCAATTGGTAATTGCCTGGCGCCAGTCCGGTGATGTGATACTGGCCACTGAGATCCAGTTGCAAAGGAATGTAGTCGTAGTCGGTGGCGCCAGTTCTCAGCAAAATCTGAAGATACTGGCCATTTTCTACAGGCTGCCCCGTTCTGCGATTCAGGAGCGACCCGGAAATCGTGGCGCCGACCTGCAAGTGAAAATCGATGTCTGAGATTATCTGGCCAGCAGTAATATTGATCGGGAGCGGGTTGCTCGGGAATACCAGCGCATTGGCAACGACGTGGTCCCAGCATTGATTGATGTAAACATCACCCTGGTCAATCAAACAAAGGCTGTAGCTTTCAGGTGGCAGGCCGGCAAACGCATAGCTGCCGTCTTCCGTGGTCGTCGCATACAGGAATTGCGTGCTGTCCGAGTGCGCCCAGAGCTTCTTGCCTGCCAGCGGCAGTCCGGTCATCTGGTCGTAAACGTGCCCGGAGATGGTGGCCGTTCGCTGCATGGCCAGATTGGCCGTGACCACGCCAGAGCCCGCAGGCATGGTCAATGGGGAAGTGATCGGCACGAAGCCAGTCGCGGTCGCCTTGACCTGAGCCTCGCCAACGCGAGGGTCGGTGATGGAATAGCGGCCTTGGACATCGGTTTGGGTGGTGCCCAAGGTGAAGTAGAACCACCCTAGCGAATAGCCCAGTTCCACCGTCGCCGCCGCAATCGGTGCACCGGTGGCTTCGCTGGTCACCACGCCCGAAACCGTCGCGGCAGAGGCAGACTGACACAATAGGGCCACCAACGACCAAATCCACATTGAAGATGCACGCATGTCGCTTTCCTGGCCGTTTGGTCAACCCCGGAATATACATTGTGTTGCAGTATCCGCGATAGTCCCACCAAGTTGCGGGGTCCGAAAGCATCGGCATCACCTGCCAAGGGAACCCGGCATTGCCAGCGACCCCCCAGTCTCAGCTCAGGATGTCGGCCTGGACACTTCCACGTAGCCCTTGTTGATCTTTTCCAGGATCAGCTTGGCCACTTCACGGGCGGCGCGCTCGGGCGTTTCGAAGGTCTTGATCACCGATTGGCCCTTGCTGCCGAAGCGCCCGTAGACCACGGTCACGTCATTGCCGTGGCAGCCGATGCGCCAGAACTTGTTCGAGCTGCCCTGCTGGAACACGAATTCGCTGAAGCCTTCGGCGGGCTCCGTCGTGGGTTCGTCCACGGGCTGTCCGGAGGGCTGAGTGGCGGACGAGTGCTGCAGCGCGTACTCGTGCGCATCCTCGTCCGGATCGGGGGTCCCGTCGGCGCGCGCCAGTTCCGCCTCTATCCGGGCAATCACGCGGTTGGGGTGGGCCAGCCATTCGGACGAAGGCAGATCGAGCACGCGCCAGCCGAAGGCGCGCAGTACCGTTGGCCTGAACACATAGCGCTCGCGTGGGCTGGTATTCGCGGCCGGCGCGGCATCCAGCAGGATGCCCAGCTGGTAGTCGCCGCCAGCCGCCGAGCGGATGGCCAGATCGCAGCGAAAACTCGATTTGCCGACGTGTTCGTCGACCCGATGCCCGCGTTCGCGCAGCGCAGCCGCCAGTGCGGTCCGGAACGCGTCTTTGGGCGGTGCGCTGGAAAATGCCTTCTGGGCACCGGGGTTGAGTGCGCCGAGTATGCTCTGCGAGCGATCGCCGTCGCCCATGGCAGTCGCTTCGGCGTAGTGCAGGAAGGCCTTCAAGGCCACGGCGCCGTCGTTGTGGGTATTGGTGATGGCCTCGCTGCGGATGGTCGAGATCACGGCCATCCGGTGCCGGGCGCGGCTGAAGATCACATTGAGGCGCTTCTCGCCGCCGCGCTGGTTGATCGGGCCGAAGTTCATCAACATCCGGCCGTCCGGACCGGGTGCGTAGCAGATGCTGAGCAGAATGATGTCGCGCTCGTCGCCCTGCACGTTCTCCAGGTTCTTCACGAACAGCCCGTTGAACTGATCGTCATCCTCACGGACGTACTCACGTTCGAGGCAAGTGGCGAACTCGGAATCTTCGGCGGCGAGCGCTTCCAGCGCTTCCTCGATCTCCGCCTGCTGCGCTTCCGAAAAAGCGACCAGACCCAGACTCATGCCGCTGTCCTCGCCCAGCAACTCGCACACCAGTCTGGCGATGTAGCGCGCCTCAGGGACATTGCGACGATCGACATAGACGCCATCGCTGATCTGGTGAAAGCTGATGGCGCAATCCCTGACCGCCGCCGCGCCCGCAGTGGCAGCTTCAGGGGCATCGCTGGCCAGGTGCAGGATCTTGCGATCGGAGGGCTGCAGCTTGCGGTCGGGAATAGTGACCAGCCGGCCGTCATAGAAGGCCGCATTCGAGAAGCTGATCAGGGCTTCGTGGCGGCTGCGGTAATGCCAGGCGAGCAGGGTGGCGGGCAGGTTGCGCGCCGCCTGAGCCAGCAGACTGTCTGCGTCCAGATTGATGGCAATGCGCACGCCCTCATCCTCGACCACCAGCTGATCTTCGTCCTCATCCCCGCGCGCGGCAAAGAAGGTGGTGGGCGGCAGCTGCATCTCGTCGCCCACCACCACGACCTGATTCGCGCGACAGAGGGCCGGCACGGCCTCTTCCATGGGAATCTGGCTGGCCTCGTCGAAGATCACCACGTCGAAGAGATCGGGCAACAGGGGCAGGGTGTCCGATACCGACAGCGGACTCATCAGCCAGATCGGTTTCAGATCGTTGATGACCAGCCCGCTGTCGCCATCGGCGAATTCACGGATGGAGCGGTAGCGCATGGTCTTGCCGAACTCATGTTCGAGTTCGCGGCGACCGGTCGAATAGCGCCGCTTGAATTCCTTGTCCTCGTTGCTGAGTTGGCTCACCGACAGCGCCGAGCGCCGGATATTGCGCAGGAAATTTCGATGGATGGTGGCGCTGACGACCACGGCGTTCTGGTCCAGCAAGCGCTTTTCACCGAGGGCGACTCGCTTGCCGTCGCGCGACAGGGCCTTGCCGTCGAATTCGGCCAGCATAGGCTCGAGTCGCATCACCCGCGCCAGGGCTTCGGAGACCACCAGAGATTCCAGGGCCAGGCCGGACAGTGGCAGGGTCTTGAGTGCGTTCGCGTAGCTCGCGCCTGCGGCATTCACCTGCCGCAGCAAGGGCAGGAAATCCGGCAAGTCATCAAGGCTCTCGCGCAGTTCGCGCAGCCACGCCGCCAGATCATCGAGACGCGTGCTGCCCGGCAGTCCGAGCGAATCGCCGGCCAGCGCTGCGAGCCGCTGCAGACCGCTGAGGGCGCTGGCTTCGATGGCATTGCGCGCGGCCGGGTTGTCGGCGGCCTTGAGGGACGCGCACGCTGCGCTCAGCGCCGGTGCGCTCCGGCAGCGATGGGCCAGGGCGTCAAAGCCGCGCAGAAATCCGGACCAGTCGCTGCTTCCAAACTGATTGGCGGCGTCGCGCGTCGCTGTTTCCAGGTTCAGTGTCGCCTGCTGCTCGGCTGCCAGCTTCTCCAGCGTCTGGGTCAGGCTCGGGCGCACCGCGTGCCTGGAGAAATCGTAGCGGCGGGCAATCTCACGGCGCAGTCGCCACCAGGCGGGCTGCAACCAGCGCAGCACCGAGGGTTCGGACGCGCGTGCCAGTTCCAGCGCGGACTGGGTGTCGCCGGGCGCCAGCGGCTCACGCCAATGCGTGGTTTCCGAACGGGCCCGAATCTGCTCTTGCGCAAGCTGGTCCAGCCGTGAGCGCTCGGCCGCGAAAGCCTGGGCATCGGCTGAGCCGTTTTCCAGCAGCGTCAATCTGTCCGCGAGCTTCAGTTCGACGATTTGCGCGCAGGCCGCGGCCAGCGTCAGCGCTTCTTCGATCGACTGCCCGGCGTGCAGCAATCGCGACGGGTCTTCGAAGGCGGAATCGAAGCTGTCCAGTATCTGCTCGCATTCGTCGATCAGCGTCTGTACTTCGACATAGGCGTGCTGTCCTTCGACCAGTGACGCCGGCAGCCGCGAGAACGGATGCATGGCCAGATGATCCACGCCGAATTGTTGCTGGACATGGCGTTCCACCTTGTCGGTCAGTGGCCGATGTCGGTCCCAGTCGGCCAGTTCCGGTACGCAGGCGCGCAGGGCATGGCCAACCTCAGCGGGTGCCGGCAATTCGATGGCTCGTCGGATCAGGGCGCGGACGGTGCAGGCCAGGCTCTCCGGACGATCCGACATGGCCCGCTCGAACGCGGCAATACGCTGCAGATTGACCTCGAGTTTCTGCAGAATCGTGCTCCGATCCTGAAGGTGCGCGTCGAGTTCGTCTGCCCTCGAAACCCAGTCTTCATAGCAGCTGCGGAGCTCGGCCACGAAGGCCTTCTTGTCGGTCTGTGAGTCATGGATCAGACAGCACAGCTGCGCCAGTCCGCTCTGCTTGAGGCGATGGAAGACGACGTCCAGCGCCGCGCGCTTTTCGCACACGAACAGCACGCGCTTGCCGCGCCCGGTGTAGTCGGCGATCAGATTGGTGATGGTCTGCGATTTTCCAGTGCCCGGCGGGCCCTGGATGATGAAGCTGCGGCCACTGCGCGCCAGGCTGACGGCGGCGTTCTGGGTCGCATCACCGGCCACCACATTCCATTGCTCGGCGAGCGGTATGATCGGCGGTGCCTCGGGTTCCACCTCGCGCGGCTCGATCGAAAACACGCGGTCCAGAGCAGGATTGGCCGTGCCTTCCTCGAGCAGTTGCGCATAGTCCCGAACCAGCGACATCTTCTTGTAGTTGAAGTTGGCCAGCGTGATCTGGGTGAGATCCAGATCCCAGGCATAGCGATGGCCGCGATCACCCCCCAGCGCATAGCTCAGGTTTTCTACCGAATCTGTGGTCTCCACCATCTCTGCCGGGCGTGGCACTGGGGCCGCTCCCACCGCACTGCGCAGCGGCAGGGGGCTGCTCATCACCTTCTGCCGAAACAGTGCCAGTCCCAGAGGTCGATAATCGTCGGCGGCATAGCTGAAATCGGGCCGCGTGCCGGTGGAACGCTGCTCGGCCCGGCGCCGGCGGCGTTGGAACTGGGCAATGCGCTGTATCGCCTTCTGGTGGATCAGTTCAATAGCGGGTTGACTGAGCAGACGCAGTTCGACCCCAGGCTCGGTGCGCTTGATCTGCGCCGACAGATCGGCATGGATCTCGGCCAGCGTGGTGGTCGACAGATCGACAAATTCGGGCAGGTGGATGCCATACAGCTGCCGCAGATGGTGCCGCAGCGCCGGGTTGAATTCGGCTTCGCTGCTCTCGCATTGCAGCAGGTACTGGTCGCGGACGCCTTTTTTCCTGACCAGTTCTGCACTCAGCCACAGCAGCGGCGAGACGATGCGCTCATCGGGCGCATCCTTGAGGTTGTTCCATCGCAGGAATCCGACCACCAGTCGCAGATCGCTGAAACCGTATTCGGCACGATCACGGCGCGTGTCCTGGATAATGCGGTCCAGAGACCCGGGCAAATAGGGCTGATCCTCAAAGCGCAGCCATTGCTGCAGGTTGACCTGCTTGCCGGACAGGATCTCGCTGGAAAAGCGGTCGCCCCAGATGCACAGCTGCTCGCTGCGGATGCTCTGTAGTTGCAGCACCAGCGGCACGCTGGCCACCGTGAGATTGACGCTGGCCAGCGTCGGACGAAAATGCAGCAATCGATTGCGCCGGCTGAGATCGAAAAGTCGATCGCGCAGGTGCGAGAGCACGGCTGTACGACGGGACGCCACGCCCGTGGCTGCCGAAAGCACCCGCTCGACATCGAGCCCAGTCGGTTGCTCGCGGTAGCTTTCGATGCGATCGGCGAGGCTGGCCAGATCGGTCGCCCGGTCATGCCGGTTGAGCGCCGTCATCTCCAGGATGATCCTGGCCAGCACCGGATTCAGGCGGGAATTGAGCTGGAACAGATTGTCGCGGCTGCGGGCGAACTTCCGCAGATCGGCCAGGTCATGAAAATCCAGGCCACAGGCGAGACTGGCCAGCAACTGTCCCAGCAGGAAGACATCGGTGAGCTCATCGTGGTGACCCAGGCGCTGCTCCCAGCTCTGGTAACCGTTGATGTAGACGGGGCGGTCGATATCGGCGACGCGGTCATCCTGCGTGCGCACGTCTTCCAGATCGGCACCGACAGCTGCGTCGATGGTCAGTCGGTGTTCGCCGATGATGTTGAGCGTAGAGCCCAGTGTCGGCTGTATGGCCTTGATGGCCGCGGGCTTCAGCTCCGGCAAACGGCCCGCCGGGTTTCGCAGATGCAGCCGCCCATCTGCAGCTCGCAGTATCGCGCCGGTACCGGATCCGGCAACGCGCCCATGCCGGTGCAGGCCGGCAATCGTCCGCAGCAGCGGTGCAAACAGAAAGACCAGGTCGTCGGCCGGCAGCGGCGCGCCGGCGTGCGCGTCGATCAAACGATAGACATCGGTGGCGGGCGGGAGCGCGCTCAACGGGTGGTCTGCCTGGGCAAGCTGCGCACGATCCTGTCCACCTCGCGCTTGCCGAGTCCGACATCGCGCTTGAGCGCGGCGAGCAGGGCATCCAGGCTGCCCAGTTCCCGCGCCATTTTCACCGCCTCCTGCAAGGCTTGTGTCTGCACATCAGGATCGGCCAGAGCAAGGTCGAGCATGACAAAGTTGAGGTATGCACGAACGCTGTCGGCGATCTGCGCCGGGCCCAGTTCATCCACGGAGGCACAGGGCTCGGACAGTCCCCAGTCCGGAAAATAGGCGCGTGCCTGAGTGAGGATGCGCTCTCCCTGCATGAAGTCCGGGCGCAGGAGAAGCGCAATGAACCGACGCGTGATCCTGGTCAGGGTGAGCTGGTCGCACAGATCGAGCCGATCCATGGTGAGCGGCCCATGCAGGCGTTGGCGCAGCCACTGCGACATGTCCGGGTCGCGGCGCCACCATTTGTCTACCGCCAGGGCGCGCAGATAGGACTCCGGGTGAGAAACACCCTTCGAGATGCTGGCGTCGGCGGCTTCCAGTTCTTGTGCCTGCTGCAGATAGGCCGCGGGATCAACGCTGGCCAGCCCGGTATGCACGCGCACCAGCGTGGAAATCGCGGGCAATGCCGATTGCGCCGCGACGGCTGCGCCACGATCGGCGTACAGCTCGGTGTGCAGCCCGTAGAGGCGCAAGGTCTCGGCGTGGCTGGGCGCGGCATTGGGATCTGCCTGGGTGTGCTGGAGCATCCGCTCTGCGGTGTGGAACTCGCCGTCACGATCAGACCAGAGCTTGAAATGGGCGATCTCGTGGCCGAGCAAGGCGGTCAGTTCCGGCTCACTCAGCTTCTCCAGCACCGGACCCTGCAGCACCACATGCACTTCGCCAGGCAGAAAGTACAGCGAGGCATTCATGGTGCCGTCGCTGCCCTGATAGAGAACGATCGGGGCGTCTATTTCCAGGCGCTGGAGGACCAGTTCTGCGGTGGCGTAAGCCTTCAGGTGGCCGTAGTTCGTCAGCCTGTAGGTCTCGCGCAGCAGCATCGCACGGGTGTCGCGCACATGCTGGTCAAGCACGCTGAGCGATGAGGCCCAGGCCCAGACCTCGGGCTCAGTGGCTTTCAGATGCGCCACGACGTCCAGGTGATAGGACTGGGCGTGCATGTCCCGAATGTCAGGGGCCGGCGCGTCCGCACGTATGCTTTCCACGCGCCGTACCGGGGGACCCGTCTGGGTTGGCGACGGGTCTCCCGCTTGCACATGCGCCATCAGGCGCTATCAGCCTTCCGGTTTTGCTGGCCGCGCAGGCTCGGGTGCCGCGTCAAAACGAATGCGGTTGCCGTCATGCCACACGGGTGTAGCCGAACGAGTGGTATCTCCCTCGTTGCTCATCACCGCCCGCATCTGCGCATCGAACTGGCCGCTCAGGATTTCCGCAGGCACGCCAGCAGCGGCTCGATCGGAGTCCTTGCGATTGCCCACGGCGATCCAGTTGAAGCGCACATTGGAGACATCGGCAGTGGCAGCCACGGTGAATCCATCGGCGCTGATACTGGCCAGATAGATCTGCGTGGGTGTACCCACGGCACTGACCGTAACTACCGGTTCATCGCCAAGCAGGGCACGATAGGCGGTGCTGAAAGGCACGAACACCGAGCCACCATTGAGCACGCCAAGGCCACTGTCGTAGACCTTGAGCTCAGGCGCCGTGACCGTGTAGGCCGGTGTCCTCTGTGCACCTGCGTCGGCGCTGCTGGGAACCAGTTCGGCCGAGTAACCGCTGGTGTACACATTGCCCAGTTGGTAGGAGGCGAACACCGGGCCGGCGCTGACCGAACCCATGGCCTCACCCTGTGACCAGGAACCGATGGCGCCGCCATAGAAGCCACCGCCGATGCCGGTTTCCTGGATGCCACTGCCCTCGATGACACCGCCGCCGCTGGCATAGGCGGCGCTGCCGTAAACGCCGTAGTTGACCAATCCGCTGCTTCTGTATCCAAGGCTGCCCCAATAGGTGCCCCCCTGATCGGCGCCCAGCACGCCGCCGGTGCGGTTGTAGTCGTTGTAGTTGAAGCCGGCGACACCCGAGGTATAGACATCGCCCCAGAAGTTGTAGCCGGCAGTCGCCGCGTTGTGGGTGTTGACGCTGTAACCCGTGCCATCGTTCTGGGAATCGCGGGTGCGGTAACCATAGAGCGAGTACTGGGCATCACCGTTGACCGTGAGTTGCTGGCGAAAGACGTACAGCTGGGTTTGAACAGTCGGTGCAGTGTTGATGCCCAGTGAAGTCCCGTTGTCCTGGATCAGGCTGTTGCCCAGGGCGCTGCTACCCGTGAACTTGGCAACGTAATTGGTGGTGCCAGTGGCATTGGCGGTGCCGGTGGGACCGGTGGGGCCGACTGGACCGATGGCCCCCTGCGGACCGGCAGGGCCGGTGGCGCCGGTTGTTCCTGCAGGACCCGTTACTCCCGTCGGGCCGACTGGGCCGATTGCGCCCTGCGGTCCGGCAGGACCCGTAGCGCCCGTGGACCCCGTTGCTCCAGCGGAGCCGGTAGCGCCCGTGGCGCCGGCAGGCCCGATGGCTCCGGTCGCTCCAGCTGGTCCGGCAGGGCCAGTAGCGCCCGTGGACCCCGTTGCTCCAGCGGCGCCGGTAGCGCCCGTGGCGCCGGCAGGCCCGATGGCTCCGGTCGCTCCAGCAGGGCCAGTAGCGCCCGTGGACCCCGTTGCTCCAGCGGAGCCGGTAGCGCCCGTGGCGCCGGCAGGCCCGATGGCTCCGGTCGCACCAGTCGCGCCGGCAGCACCGGTTGCACCCATGGGGCCCGCTGCGCCGGCTGCGCCAGTAGCGCCAGTCGGTCCCGTTGGGCCAGTCGGTCCAGTGGGAACAGCTGCACACTTGCCCAACTGACCGCTGACCGTGTCGAAGCACAGGAACTGATCTTCAGTCGTCGCACCGGGTAGCGCGGGCACCGTGACCGTGCCGTTGTCATTCACGCGGAGGCGGATGATGTTGCCGCTCTGGCTCACGATCTCGAAGCCGTCGCCCGCGGCGAGCTGGGCCCGGATGTCGGCGGCCTGGACGCTGGAAGCCAGCAGTGCCGCCT
The DNA here is from genome assembly GCA_050250665.1 of Lysobacterales bacterium. Taxonomy (GTDB): domain Bacteria; phylum Pseudomonadota; class Gammaproteobacteria; order Xanthomonadales; family SZUA-5; genus JADKFD01. The sequence goes on from JBFWOF010000064.1 coordinate 10,446, forward strand.
GCACGGCAATTGCCAGCGGATGACGAAGCAGTTTCATCGTGCGCATCAGACCTTCCCCTCGAAGTTTGTACGGACAGTAAACATCCCAATTCCCAACATGCCCAGCATCAGTGCCAGCAAGCCCCACGTCGACAACGCCGGTATCGGCGTGAGATCCACGTCCACACCCAGCAGACGCGGTGTATTGCCGCGATCGATGCTGCCGTAGTTCGTCGGATCCTGCGGTGCAACGTATGGGCTCGTCGGCGTCATGCCCACATCCTGGGCATCAATCCTCGAGACCGCCCATGTGGCGGCCGCCGGCATGTCCAGCAGCGCCAACATTCCGGGAATCGTACTTCTCAGCACCAGCCGCGCGGCTCCGCCCGTCAATTCCAGGCGCGAGCCGATATGCTGCGTGGCACCCGCGGGGAGCACGAAACTGCGGCCAATATCAGTCTGGGCGATCAGGCTGAAGAAATTGTGAGCGCCGGTTAGCGTGGATCCCGTGCTATTGCAGCCATCCTCGCTGCGGACTGTTCCCGATTGCGGGGTGAGCGCAGCTGCGGCGCTGAGATTGCCACTGAATGCCAAGGTTCCCGTGCCGCCCTGGACCGCCCCGCTGGCACTGAAGTTGCGCGCGCCGCTCAAAGTGCCGGCGCCAATGTCCAAGCTGCCCTGTACGCTGACATCGCTGCAGCCCACATTCAGCGTGCCACCCCCAAGGCTGAGACTGGCGCCCTGACCCACCGTCAGTTGCTGGGCGCTTGCCGTTTGCGCCAGCATCAGAAGGCCGATCGAGACGCTTGCGCGCCACAAGCTTCGCACTGCGATTCGCATCTTCAGCCCCCTGCTGCGCTCGAATCGGCCAGAGAATAGACCCTAATCCAGCGGCAAGAGAAGACAGTGGACGATGATTTCCATGCTTCCCGATACTGGGGCTACCCGATGAACAGGTTTTGATCAGTGTCTCTACCGCGCCCCCGCATCGTCCTTTCAATGATCGTAAAGAATGAAGCGCCGGTGCTCAGGCGCTGCCTTGCGTCGTTGCGCCCGCTGATTGACGCCTGGGTGATTGTCGATACCGGCTCCAGCGACGGCACCCAGGCGCTGGTCCGGGAGGTCTTCGCGGATCTGCCGGGACAGCTGCTGGAACGCCCTTGGGTGGACTTCGCACACAACCGGAACCAGGCACTCGATGCGGCCCGATCGATGGGGGACTACCTTTTCACGATCGACGCTGACGAGACCCTGGAGTGGCCCGAAGGATTTGTGCTGCCCGCGCTGACTGCCGATGCTTACGCGCTGACGATGGAATACGCCGGCACTCGCTACCGCCGGGTCTGCCTGTTGCGCGCGGCCACGCCCTGGCGCTGGCACGGTGTGCTCCATGAGTATCTGGATTGCGGCGGCACGCATCGTATCGACAATCTGGACGGCCCCCATGTCCTGGTGCGGGCCGAGGGCGCCCGCAGCCGCAATCCACGGAAATTCCACGACGACGCCGCTGTGCTTGAGAAGGCCCTGCAACGCGAACCGGACAACACCCGTTATCAGTTCTACCTTGCTCAGAGCTGGCGTGACGCCGGCGAGGCCTCGCGCTCTCTGGCCGCCTATCGCAAGCGGGCGGCGATGGGCGGCTGGGAAGAGGAGCGCTGGTTCAGCGAATATCAAATCGCGCGGCTCAAGGAACACCTGGGTTACACACCAGCCGATATTGCTGGAACCTACCTGGCCGCCTGGGCGGCGCGTCCGCAGCGCGCCGAACCCTTGGTGGACATCGCACGCTGGCATCGATTGCGCAGCGAATGGGCGTTGGCCTTTCTTTATGCCCGGGCGGCAAGCGAGATTGCCCTACCGGAAGACGCCCTGTTCGTGGATGCCAATGTCTACCAATGGCGTGCTCTGGACGAGGTCGCGATCGCCGCCTGGTACATCAGCCGCTATCGGGAAGGCGCCGAGGCGCTGGCACGACTGCTGCGTGAACAGCTGTTTCCCGAGAGTGAACGTGAACGCATCGAAGGCCATCAGGCGCATTACCAGCGTGTCGGAGCGTGGCCGCCGCAGGGCGCCTGAGCACAAGCACACCCCGCCCAGCGCCGCCGAGGCACTCAAGTCTGGATGGGGCGGGTTCCGGCTCGGGCCAGGCGTTGACAGGTGGAAGCGCAGGCGCGGTATTAAGCCCGGAAATCAATGGTCAGAAACGCCGACTCTGGAGATCAACTCGCGCGCCGCCCCTCGACCCGAAAGCAGTGCCCCGTGCACGGTGCCCGGATATTCGGCGTGGGTGGCCTCGCCGGCGAAGAAGACTCGCGCATCGATCGATTCTGCCAGTTGCTCACAGGCGCGCTGCAGACCGCCGGGCCGTATGACGGAATAGCTGCCCAGCGACGCCGGATCGACGCTCCACTGGGTGCGCAGGAAACCGACAGGCGCCGGCGGCGGACGTCCGAACATCGCAGCGAGTTCAGCCAGCGCATCGGCCTGCGCGGCGGCTTCGGGCATGCGCTCAAGCTCACGGTTGTGTGCGCCGGCACTGAGCAGGGCCAGGATCGGCTCGCCGGTCAGCGGCAACAGATTCCACACTTCGACGGTCTTGCCGGGCGGCCCGTCCAGGCGCAGCAGGCGCTCGACTTCGCGCGGCCAGAACGCGCGCTCAAAGCGCAGTACGCGCTTGCCCAAAGAAGCCATGCCCAGTTGCGACATTGCCTGCTGCTTGCCGGCCCCGAGTCCGCCGCCGAAACGAATCGTGCCCGCCGCCAACACCCCCAGCGGAACGCTGACCACCACTGCGGTCGCGCGCTGCACGCCGGTGTGGGTCTGCACGCGGCAACCCTCGGCAGCCCAGTCGATCGCCTGCACCGTTTCGCCGCGGCGGATGTCGAGTCCCGCAGCCAGATGCTCGACCAATTGGCCATAGCCCTCGCGCAGCAGCAGGTCATCGCCCGGGAAGGCCCCGTCCTGATCCAGCGCCCACAACCCGATTGCCGCAGCGTCCTCGCCGTATTCACCCTCCACTTCAGCGCTGAGCAGATGTCGCCGGGCGCGGCGCTCATCGGCGTCTTTGGCATCCTCGAGTACGGCGGCGAAGCCCTGTTCGACATTGGCCTGGCGGCCCAGGGCCTCGCGCTGTTCGATCAATGCTTCTACATCGCTCTCGCATTGCTCCAGCCACTCGTCAGCCTCGTCGGCATCGATGCGTTTGCCTCCGGCGTAGAGCGCCCTTGAGTCGAAATCGGTGACCCGGGTTTGGATGCCCGCCTCTGCCACCAGCGCGGTCAGCGGATTGCCGCGCTGGCCGTGGATCCAGGCGGCGCCGAGGTCAATTGCCGGTCCCAGCGAGTGATCACTGAAGGTGCGCCCACCGATCCGGTCCCGCGCCTCCAGCACCCGTACCCGCCATCCCTGGTCCTGCAGCGCCCGCGCCGCGGCGAGTCCGGCCACGCCGGCCCCGACCACGATCACGTCCACGCCCGCCGCCGCCCTCAGCGAAGGACCCCAGGATGACGCCAAACCCAAGCCCAGCGCGGTGACGAATCGACGACGCGACAGCATGAGCAGCTCCCCCGATGGCATCAACGACCATCAGACGCCAGGGCACTGTGCTTGGCAAGGACCCGTCATCGTCAGCGCCGCGCAGCCATACGAGCGCGTGTTCAAGGTGTGGCAATCGGATGCCGTACGGACTGCGATTCAGTCTTGGGCATGGCATTGCTTCGAAGTTGGCTTCGGAGTTCGACCAGCCCGGGCGGTATCCGGTCTTGCGCAAAGGACTTCAAGCCCAGGTCGCTCATCAGGGTGAGCAGCTCGCTGCGTAGCCGGTTGCCCTCTGCTTTTGCGATGACGGCGTCTGTCAGCCAGACACTGAGCGAGATCTGTACCACCGGCTGGGTCGCAGAAGCGGACAGCTCAAGCGCGTCATTGATATCTGATCGGGCCTCATCCAGGCGGTTCTGGCGCAGGTAGGCGTACGCGAGAAAGCGCTTGATGTTGGCCTGCACATTGCTGTTGCCTTGCATGTGAGTCGCCGCAAGTTCCCAGCAGGTGCGGGCCATGGCCTCTGCTTCTTGCCAATGTTCCAGGCGCACTTCGCATCGCGCCGTGTTCCAGGCCGCGTTGTAGGCATAACTCCCGTAGGTTTCCAGGTTCTGCACATGGCTGAGGGCTTCGTGCCCCTTGGCTGCGCATTCGGCGTAGCGCCCTTGCTGGAAATAGAGCGATCCCCAGGTGTCGGCGAGTTCGGTTCTGACGTAGGCCGGAATTTCCACTCGTTGGCTCGCATCAATCGCCGTTACCACCGATTGTGCTTCCGTCAGCGTGATTTCCGCTGCTGACAGATCCTTGTCAAAGAGTTGGGCAATGGCCAGATTCATGCTGCCTTGGACCCAGCGCAAACTCTCGCGCCCAGCCAGCCTTTCGGTGGCCGCCAGGGTTCTTTCCGCCAGCTGGTGAGCCTGGGGTCTGCGGAAGGTGAGCGCCTTCCCGGTCATCTGGCGCAAGACTTCCAGCTCCAGCACGGGAATGGCGTTGGTTTCGGCGAACTTCAGGGCGCTGGCGAAGGTCGCTTCGGCAGCGGCAACATCTCCGCGCCGATACTCCGCCATGCCCTTGATCAGCATGCTGGCGCCCATCCGTTCCCGGGAAAATGCGCTCTCCATGCGATGGGCGTCGATCACAGTCTTTGCAGCCTGCTCCGCCAGCGGCAGATCGCCGGCGGAAAACGCACATTCGGCCTGGACCGAAAGGCGGTACACCGCAGGGAAATCCAGTGCCGGCAGATCGGACGGCTCTGCTGGCGAAGACGCGATCAGTGCGAGACAGCGCCGGGTGTCGCCCAGGCTGTAGAAGATCGACGCCAGCGTTGCCTCCAGCATCACTCGATCGCCGGCGGCCATCGCCTTGTCATCGACCAGTGCGCTTACCGCGCGGTCCATGGCGGCGGCCACGGTCAGTGGTTGGGCGTCTGCTGCTGTCGGCGTGCTGCTGGCGCTGAAGGGATCAGCCTGAGTCAAGGTCTTGACCAGAAATGCCAGCACATTGGAGGCGCGCTTCTCGTTCTGGAGGGCAATATCCCGCTCTGCAGTGAGCCGGATGGTGAAGAACACGATCAGCGAAATGATCAGCGTAGAAGCCGCCAGCGCCAGCAGACTGGTGACCAGATTGCGCGCGAAAAAGTGGCTCAAGCTGCTTCTCAGCTTGCCGCTGTCGGCGAGCAGCGGACGCCCCTGAATCACCCGCGACAGGTCTGCACGAAGATCGGACACGGCCCGATAGCGATCTTCCGGCGCGACCTGCGTGGCGCGCCTGACGATAGCGGCCAGGTCACGCCTCGTCAGTTCAGGCATCGGCTCGCGGGGACTGGTTTCAGCAAGGAGTTCCCGGAGGATCAGCCCCAACTGATAGATGTCCGACAGTGTCGTGATTTCGCCACCCTGCAACTGCTCGGGGCTGGCGTAGCCGGGCGTCATGTGGCGGTCTGGCACGTCTTCGCAGGCGGGATTGAAGGCGATTCCGAAGTCCAGCAGTCTGGGGTGCTGATGAGTGTCGACAATGATGTTGGCCGGTTTCAGGTCGCGATGGATGATCAGTCGCGCGTGGGCGTATTCCACTGCCGAGCAGAGTTCGTCGAAGAACCGGAGTTGTTCGCGCCATCCGGGCCGGTTTTCGGCGGAATAACGGTTCAGTGGGGTGCCTTCGACATAGCCCATGGCGAACCACAGGATTTCCTCACTCTCCTGTCCCGCCTCAATCAGGCTGACGATGTAGGGGTGATTGAGTGAGGCCACCACTTCCATTTCGCGCTGGAAGCGTTCGTGGGCGATGGCGGCCTTGCGCACGACCTTGATGGCGGCGTGTTGCTCCACCTCGGATTCCTTGCGGACCGCACGGAACACCGTGCCGGAACCACCGGAGCCGATGCGTTCGAGCAGTGTCCAGGCGCCAAGTCGGGTTCCTGCCGGAAGCTCGATGGCATCGGAGGAACCGCTCAGCAGATCGCTGAACAAGTGGCCTCCAAGCGCACCGCCAGTTTCGAAATTGAACCGAAATTTGCCGTTCACGGTATCTGATTCCAGCAGTGCGCGTTGGAGGCCTCGGAGAATGCGGAAGGCTGTCGTGCCCCATCCCTCGGTCGGGTCGATCTCCGCGCCATTATCGGCAAGCTTCTGCCGGTAGTGACATCCCAAGGTGTTCGGCCGCAGCGATGCCATGCGCCGGAATCGTCAGGCAGCGATAGAATCGGGCTTTCCTTGCGACGGCATAACCGCGTCAATGCGCCTGATCAGTTCCTGGCTTGCGAGTGATTTCGACGCACAGATCGCCGCCGTGCTGACGGCTATCGGTATCGAAGACGATCCCAACGATCCGGAGGCGGGCGCTGTCGTCGCGTTGGAACTTGGCCTGAGCGACGGTGATGTCATTCAGGTCGATCCGGACACTGGCGAAATTCTGCTGCGTACCGAGCGCGCGCAGATCCTGCGCAACATCGAAGTGGCCGCCGCGAGGGGAGATCGGACGATCTCGGAGCTGGTCGACAACGGCGATATTGGGCGCGCCGAGTTGCGTGATGAGGAAGTTGCCAACTTGAGCGGCAAGGGCAAAGGGTTCCTCAGATTGCCGATGTCTGCAGCCGACCACAGGTAGTGATGGAATCGGTGCGCATTCTCTGGCGCGGTGATCAGTGACGGTGGCGCCCAGCGTAATATGGCGCCATGTCGATGCTTGCCGATACTCAGCGTCTGTTGGCCCTTTGGAGCGGAGGGGAAGCCGCCGCAGGTGGCGTGCTGCTGCGCCGATTTTACGATGAGCTGCGCGGGCTGGCCGCGGCGCAGTTGGGGCGGGAGTGGTCGCCGCAAACGCTGCAGGCCACCGAGCTGGTCCATGAGGCCTGGTTTCGGCTTTGTGGCGAGGTTGAGCCCAGTTTCGAGAACCGCCGGCATTTCTTTGGCTGCGCGGCGCGGGCGATGCGTCAGGCGCTGATCGATCGCTCACGCCGACGTGCCGCCGACAAACGCGGTGCGGGAATGGAACGGGTGCAGTTCGATGAATTGCTGGATCTGCCAAGTGCGCCGGACGTGGATCTGGTGGAACTCGACGATGCCTTGCGGGCGCTGGAGGGCCTGGATGCCGAACAGGCGCGCATCGTCGAGATGCGCTACTTCCTGGGCTTGACCATCGAACAGACCGCTGCCGCGCTGGATTTGCATCCCAGCGCGGTCAACCGCAAATGGGAGAGCGCGCGGGCATGGCTGCTGAAGTCCCTGAAACCCTAGTCTCGAACGAGGCCGAGCGCTATCGGCGGCTCTGTCAGGCCTTTGACGAGTTGCACCCGCTGGATGAAGCCGGCCGGGCTCAGGGTTTGCGGCAACTGGCAGAACAGGCGCCCGATCTGGTCGACGAGCTGACCGCCATGCTGGCGGCCAGTGCCGGGCCCGGTTTGCTGGTTGAGTCGCGCCTGAGTGCCGCCGACGTGCCGGACGATCTGGGTCAGGAGCGCGGCTACCGGGTGTTGCGCGAACTCGGGCGCGGCGGCATGGGCCGGGTGTTGCTGGCCGAGCGCGTCGATGGTCGCTTCACCCGGCAGGTGGCGATCAAGATGCTCGATGGATCACCGGATGATGCCGAATGGCGCCGTCGATTCCAGGTGGAACGGGAAATCCTGGCGCGTCTGCAGCATCCGCAGATCGTGCGCCTTCTGGATGCCGGCGAAACGGCGGCAGGCGTGCCCTATCTGGTCATGGAGTATGTCGATGGGGTGCCGCTGGATCGCTATCTGCGCGAGCGCGCGCCAACCCTGGAGCAGCGTCTGGCCTTGTTCGAGCGCATCGCGGCTGCGGTGAGTTATGCGCATCAGATGCTGGTGGCGCATCGGGATCTGAAGCCGGCCAATGTGCTGGTTGACGCCTCCGGCATGCCACATCTGCTCGATTTCGGCATCGCCCGTCTGCTGTCCGAACAGCACGCCACCGCCACCAACGCACGCGCCTTGACGCCACGCTATGCAGCGCCGGAACAGGTCGCAGGTACGCCCAGCAGTGCGGCAGTCGACACCTATCAGCTCGGCGCCTTGCTCTACGAGATGCTCAGCGGTGCGCCACCCTTCGCGGAACTGGACGGGGCGGCGCTGCTGCGGGCGGTGCTGGAGCTGGATCCGCCACCGCCGAGCCGGGCGGCGCTGCTGGCCGGCAGCCTTGAGGCCCGCCGCATCGACAGCGATCTGGATGCCATCTGCCTGCGCACGCTGCGCAAGGAGCCCGCCCAACGCTATGCCAGTGTCGATGCGCTGCTGGCCGATCTCGAGCGCTGGCGCAACGGCGAGCCGGTGCGCGCCAGTGACGGCGGCTGGTGGTATCGCAGCCGCAAGTTCGGGCGTCGCCATTGGCGTTCGCTGGTGGCCATCACCGCGCTGGTAGCCCTCAGCGCCGCCTTCGTGTGGCGCCTCAATGCCGAACTGCAGCGGAGCGAACGCGAGCGCGCGGTGGCGGTGCAAGCCACCGAGCTGATCGTCGATGTGCTCGGTCGAGCCGATCCCTCGCGCGCCCAGGGTGCAGAGCTGACCCTGAGCGAAGCGCTGGACCAGAGTGTTGAGCGTCTGCGTCAGCTCAAGGAGGTGCCGGCGTCGGTGCGTGCCCGCGTGCTGGAAGCGGTGGGCGCCACCTACATCGAGCTGTCACGCCACAATCAGGCGATTCCACTGCTCGCCGAAGCCGCCGATGCCTTCCGTCGTGCCGATGACCTGGACGGGCAGTTCCGTGCGCTGCACGCGCGCGCCATTGCCATCCAGGAGCAGGGCAACTATGCGGAGGCGCAGGCGGCGCTGGAGTCGGTGCTGGCCCTGCGCCAGGCGGCGGGCAAGCAGGGCGACAGCTTCGATGCCGAGTTGCACAGCTCCATCGGCAATCTGTTGCAGTATCAACGCCGCGGCGACCAGGCGCTGGCCGAGTTCGATCGGGCGCTGGCCATCCTGCGGGCGAGCGCCGTTCCGGATCAGGAGCAATTGGCACACACGCTGCGCAATCTGGGGGATATCCGCACCGCCCAAGGGGATGCCGAGGGCGCTCGCGGCGAGCTCCTGGAAGCGCAGACGCTGATGCAGAGCCTGTACGGGCCGGATCACCCCGACAGCATCCGTCTGCTGCGCAGTCTGGGGCGCAATGCCCAGCGCCGCGGCGAGTATGCCGAGGCGCTGGGCGACTTCGAACTGGGCTGGGAGCGGGCCCAGAAGGTGTTCGAATCACCGCACGGGGTGCGCTTGTTGCTGGCTCATCCGCTGGCGCTGGCCTATCTGCACGCTGGCGATCTGGAACGGGCCGCCAAGGTGATGCGCTTGGCAGCGGCCGAAGCCGAAGGGCTCTATCCACCCAATCATCCCAGCCGGGCCACCGTGTCTTCCGATCTGGCCCTGGTGCTGACCCTGAGCGGGGCCAAAGCTGAGGCCAGACCCCTGGCCGAGGCGGCGCTGGCGGCCCGCCAGGCCATGGCCAGCGATGCCGCCGCCATCGCCCAGCCGGAGCTGCTGCTGGCGGTGCTGGATTGCCTGGCCCGGCCAGAGGAAGCCGCACGGCTGCGCGTGCTTGCCGCCGAGCAGCAGGTGCGGGCCGATCTCATCTCCGCACCTGCGATTGTTGAAGACTACGCCCGCGCGGCGTCGCTCTGCAGACCCTGAGCGTCGCTGATCGGTCCATCACTCGAAGCCGTTGTGATGCAGATGCTCGCCGTCGGTATTCAGGCGTACGGCCAAGATGGAACTTTCGAATGCTGGTCCACAGTCCGGAACGGTGCTGCCCACCATCAGTGTGGTTTCGCCCCAGGAGCTGAGATTGGCAAATCGCTGGGGCGGAGCTTGCTCGGGCGCACAGACCGAGGTGGTCGGCCGGTAGCGAAAACTCGCTGCGCCCTGCTGCCCGAAACTGACATCGACCTGATCGGGGACGCCGGCGCCATTGCCCAGCTTGACCACGGACACATAGTAGCCGGCGAGGGCGTTGTTCGGCGTTTGCAGGCCCATGCCGAACACTGCGCGATTGTTGACCGCGCCGGTGGCGGCGGCGCTGCCGCTCAGTCCGCTGGGGCCTGCTGCCACCCCCTCCAGGCTAGGTACGGCCGGCAGTGCCAGTTCTGTTACTGCGCTGTCGCGCACGATCAGCATTTTCGGACTGCTGCCGAAGGCACTGCCGTCGTTCTTCAGCGCTGCGGCAACCATCAGTCCGCCGCCGATGGCTCTGCCCTTGAAGATCCGGAAATCGAAGAAGTCGCCGCTGCCGGTCTGCAGCAGCGTGGGGGCCAGAGTGAGTGGATCCAGGCTCAGCAAACCCCAGCTCACACCGGTAGTGGTCACACCGCTGCCCAGCACGCGCAGATGGCCATCATTGCCGACCCGCGCAGCATTCAGTTCCAGCGGATCAAAACCCGAGGGATTCGGTGCGGCATAGGCATCCAGGGAACCTATGGCGTTGACCCTGGCGATCATGCCGCGGGGAATGCCGCTGCTGTGGCCGGCCAATTGACCGACCAGCAGCCAGCCGCCCGAAGGGCCTGAAAAGACGCCGCGCACGTGTGTCTGCGGGTAGGCTCGGACGCCGTTCACGGGCGGTACGATCAGTCCGCCGATGTCCCAGATCGCGATGCCGCCGGAATAGAACCCGGTATCCAGCAGGCCGGTATTCAGGTCCAGCAATGCAGCGACGACGGTGTCGTACGTGGATCCTGGCGAAGAAGCCGCCACCAGAACCCGATCATCCTCCGGTGTACTGTTGCCAACGCCCGAACAGGAAGTGGCCGATCGCTCGGCCGCCATCGGCATGAAGATCGACACCTCACTGACGCCATCTTCGGAAAAGCGGGTATCCAGCTCGCCTGCGGCCGTGAGTCTGGCGATGACCAGAGTCCCATTGACTGCACGGTAACCGACGACGCTGATGCTGCCATCGGCATGCGGGCATGAGCCCATGGCCTCGACAAAGCCGCCAAGAGCGTTCAGCGCGCGCAAACCGGCATCGCCGAAGGAGCGGTCCAGCAGGGTTTGGGCAAGAAGCGTGGATTGCAGCAGACACAGCAACAGGCACATGAGTGCACGTGACAGAGGGATTGGGGACATGGCGCAGCTCCTTGGGAAGGGGGTCAGCACGCCATGCGCAATCTGGCGACGGATTCTCCGCCGCCACTGAAATTCTCTGACGTCGCAGGTCATCGAAAGATCGGCAGAGAAATTTTTTTGCCGTCCCCGGAGAAAAGCTCGCGAAGCTGCGCATGAACCGAGTGAAGGACGTCGCTGACGACGTTTCATGAACCCCGAAGGAGCAAGCCATGTCACGCGCACACTCATTGATCGCCATCGCATTTGCCGCCGCACTGACTACACCAGCCCTGGCCCAGCGGGTGGTCTACAGCCACGATTTCGACTCGCCCGGCGGCTGGCCTGATTCCGATGTCAGCGGCGATCTGACCGCGGTCTACACCGTGGTGGGCAGCGAATACCTGATCAATCCGCTGAAAAACATGGCCTATGCCATGGCACCAGCACCCGCCACCAGCCCGTCCGCCGACATGGTCGTGGAAAGCGATGTGCGCATGGCCGCGTCACAGCCGCAATCGCGCGCAGGGATTGCCTGCCGTGTCGCCGGCGACCACAGTTTCTATGCCTTCAACATCATCGCCAGCGGCCGCTACGAGATCGTCCGGGTCCGCAGCGCGGATGCCGATGTGCTGGTCTCCGGCAGCATCGGCTTCGATCCCTACGACGGTGCTCGCCTGAAGGCCGTCTGTCGCGGAACCGCACTCAGCTTCTACGCCAACGACCAGTTGCTCGATGAAACCCAGGACAGCGCTCTGATGACCGGCAAGGGTGCGGGTCTGCTGTCGGTGTCACCGGTGGTGGCTGCCACCAATGCCGCTTTCGACGATTTCCTGCTGTCCAGCTACGCCGGTGCGGCCGATGCCCCGGTCGGTGCATCCGTGCAATCGCGCCCGGAAGCGGCGCAAGACGGTGGTGGTGGCGGGGCCGGCAACGGGCGCTATGCCAGCGCGCTGCCGCTGATCGAGGAAATGGCCCTGTATGGCGACGATGGCAGCGGCCAGCCGGGAAGCAAGCGTTCCCTGTTCGAATCCGGGCACCAGCGCGTGTATCTGGTCATGGACATGGAAGAGCCCACGCCTGCCCGTTTCCGCGCGCAGTGGATCGCCGTTCGCGGCAGCGAGGAAAGCACCGTGCTGAATGGACGCTACGACAGCCCGGGCACGAACCGCCGCGTGTGGCTGTATGCCGATCGCGACTGGACGCCAGGCCTCTATCGGGTCGAGATCTACGTTGACGATCAGTTGCTCGACCAACGCGAGTTCTCGGTCTATTGAGGCAAGGGTTGCTCAGGCCATGGGTGGCGCCGATGACAGCATTTCGGCGCTGCCCATGGCTGACCGATGGGGCTTGCGGCCTCGTGGAAAAGGCACTGGGTGAGAGTCCCGGTCGCCCATGTCGGTGCAAGCCATTGCCCCTTTGCGTGAGCATGAAATCAATGGTTGACGAGATCTTGGCTGCGAGGCTCTTGAGTACCCTGACTCCTCTGCGGGGCGCGCTCAGGGATCGAGAGACCAATAGATGATGCAAACCACGGGCAGGGCATAGGCAGGGAGCCGACCGATCAAAGCGCTCGCGGCGCCAGGTGCATGGACATCCCCTTCAACCCGCAGCTTCAGCCCATCCCGCTTCGGCCCAGCGGATGGTTCCGCGTCCGGCCGCCTTGGCGGCATACATGGCGGCATCTGCCAGACGCAGCAGCTGGTTCGCTTCCGCAGAATGCTGATCCGCGACGGCGATGCCTATGCTGGCACCGATTCGCGCCTGCGGTGCCGTCGCCATGGGCGTGGTCAACGCTTCGATGACGCGGTCGGCAAGGGCTTGAGCTTCCTCGGGTACCACCAGGGATTCGGCGACAATCACGAACTCGTCGCCGCCATGACGGGATACCAGATCGCCCGGTCGGGTCGCGACCCGGAGTCGGGCTGCCACCTCGACGAGCACGCGGTCTCCGGTTTCGTGCCCGAGGCAGTCGTTGACCTGTTTGAAGCCATCAAGGTCGATCAGCAACAGCACCAGTGGTGAGCTGGGAGAACAACGTTTTCGGGCCAGTTCCAGATGCGCGTGCAGTGCGGCGCGATTGGCAAGCCCGGTGAGGTTGTCATGCAGAGCCATCTCGCGCAGCTTTTCGTTGGCGATCGCCAATGCCTCGGTACGCTCGGCGACTCGCTGTTCGAGTTCGCGTTCATGCTGCTGCACTGATTCCAGCAGATCCTGCTTGGCCGCCAGCGCCAGGGCTTGCGCCTGGGTCTTCTCCTGCTTCATCTGGTTGAAGCGCTCTGCCAGCGCAAAAGACAGCAGCAACATCTCCAGGGCGGAGCCCACCTGCATGCCGTGCAAGGTCAGGAAATGGGTGGGCAATAGTCCGAAATTGCGCAGCGCCATCAGCATGCCGCTGAGCAGCAGCACGCTCCATGCCAGCACGTACAGGCGTGCACCCGGGAATCCTCGACGCGCACAGTAAACGCCGCAGCCCAGCATCAGGATGCAATTGATCAGCGTGGCGATCGACATGAGCTGCATGCCAGCCCGCAGCGGTGCGTACAGGCCTACTGCGATTACCGCTACATGCAGCCAGGCCGCGTAGTCCAGCCACCGATGCCAGCGCGGGGCGCGTGCGGCGGTGCCCAGGAAATCGCGTGCGAACAGCGGGCCGACCACGCCTGACATCGCAAAGCTGACGACCAGCGCGCGATTACTCCAGTCCAGGAGGTTCGGCCACAGGTACTGACCGGCCAGACCGTAGATCGATGCGATACCGGTGCCGACGCCGATCACGAACAGCACGTAATACAGGTAGGCGCGGTCGCGCAGTGCCACATACAACAACAGGTTGTAGCTGGCCAGGGCCAGCAACATGCCGAAGTACAGGGCATGGGCGGCATAGCTGTTTTCACTGTGGGAGTGAAATGCCGCGGCTCGCCAGAGCACGGGATTGAGAGTCAGGCTGCCCTCCGAACTTGCGCGCAGCAACAGCTGACGCGACTCCCCCGGCGCCAGCGTCACGGCGAAAACAGCGTTGCGATGCGGAATCGAGCGCTCGGAGAAGATCACGCGATCACCGCTGCGCTGTACCGGTGCCACTCCGTCGTGGAGCTCGGCGTGATCGAGCGAGGCGTAATCGAGTTCGATCCGCCATTCGCTGACGCTGGGGAGCGCCGAGCGCAGCGACAACTGCAACCACATGGCACCGCGCGTGTAGCCGAAATTCAGGCCGCTTCCAGGGGGCAAGGGCTGGAAGCGGCCGGTCTGGGCGCGCACCGCAGCAACATCCAGGCTGGCTTCGGGATCAGGCAGAACGCTGAGGTACCCGCGCAATTCGATCCGTGCAGGCGTCGACGGGTCCAACACCAGTTCGGCCGCATGGGCCATGCCGCCGAGCAACAGCCACAACGCCATCCATACCCGCAACGCTGCCGTCATCGCGCTCTCGCGCCAGCGGGTCAAGATAACACCCATGGCCCGCTGGATTGATGGCGTCGCCGGAAATGTCAGTACATTGCGCATCCACGATCCACGACCCTGATTCGGTTCATGTGGGGGTTCTTCGAGGGACGTGGATGCGAGCTGATGTCCGCGAGCAGGGGCGTGTCCAGTCAGTCCCGGCGGGTCACAGGAACGCCTTCAATGTGGTTTGTCGTCAGCCGCTGCGAGTCCACTGCCATTCGCGGTCCGGCGTCTGATCGCAGTAGCCGAAGTGGCCATCAAGGCGATCGCCGTTGAGCGTGAGTTCGAAGCGGCCCCAATAAAAGCTCCCCTCGAACTCGCTGGCGCAGCGCTGGGAGGATTCGTCCTGGATCCAGCGGCCAGTGAAGGTGTTGCCTGACAACTGGCCGATCAGCCTGCCGTTCTTGTACGCGTACGATCCGCTGACGGAACTGCCTTGTACCTGCAGGGTGACCGGCCCGTCGGCGTCAGCCCAGATGCCGGCCAGACCGTCAGCCTGATTGCTGGCGCCCTCGGGAATCCAGGTGATGGTGACCTGCACCGAATTCTCGAGCTGCTCCATGGACCCGTCGCCGTAGCGCACCGCGCTCGGGAACAGCCCCACCTCCAGGCCCGGTCTGGCGATGCCAGCACGGTATTCATTGACGATGGTCAGCGCTGCGCCATCGACCCAGCGTTCCGGTGTCGATTCCATCGACACGCGCTCCACGCCGGGAAACCTGGCCGCCCAGGCACCCTCATCGCGGCCGTCTACCGGAACCAGGGAGCGGAAACGCACCGGCTCGCCAGCCCGATACCAGGGCGACAGTGTGGTGACCATGCGCAGCTTTCCCGGTCCGGGAATGGTGAACGCTCTGGTCACTGGCGGCGACGCTGGCTGCGTGTACGGTGGAATGTGGGTGAAGCTGGCGCGCAGATCGACCAGGTCCTCAGCGGCTGAGGCCGACGCCGGCATGAGCAGCAGCGTGGCGATCAGCGCGCATTGAAACCTTGGTCGCGCGCGTGTCAGGTTCCGGTCCTTGCGGCATTCGGCGGGCACCATCCGGGCGTTCCTCCAAGGTTATCTGACTACAAGCCTGATCCCGGCTCAACGTGGCGATATTGACCATTCTCAAGGCGCCTCTGATGGAGCGAACGGCGGATCCGGCGCTGCAAAAGGCTCTGGCGGAAATCCGGCTTGATCGCGCCCATGAACAGGGAGCTGCCCTGGGGGTCGCGAGGCTGTCGTCAGGTGCATTCGTTCCGGGCCCGTCGGGCTGTGGGTGAATCAGCTCCCTGGACGTGATGACCCCAGACCTGGCCCGCCGAGATGCAGCCATTTCCAGCAGATTCTCGGCTGGTGTGGGGTTGCGGTCGCACGCTAGACTGACCGGCAAAAGGGCCAAAGAACGGGAAGGCTGACTTGCGCTCGACAGCAGCCGTTCAACGCTTCGATGCCCTCGACAGCCTGCGCTGCGTTGCGGTGCTTCTGATGGTGCAGGGTCACGCTTTCTACCTGACCCTGTCCGCAGCCGAGAGGAATGCTTTTTGGTATCCGTGGCATTCCTATGTTCACGGCTATACGGCGCCCGGGTTCATGTTTGGAGCCGGTCTCGCCTTCGGCTTCACCACCCTGTCGGACCGGATCGATCAGCACGCGCGCTGGACACCCATGCTGCGCCAGCGGCTCTATCGCTACTTGAGCCTGATTGTCATCGGCTATGCCCTGCAGCTTCCACCGCTCGCCGAAAATGCCGTCAATTGGCTACAGAGTGACCTGAACCAGTTTGCGCGGGTTGAAGCGCTACAGCACATCGGCGCGGCTCTCTTGTTCTGTCAGCTGCTGGTGATCCTGCTGCGCAGACCGATGCCGGTGGCCGTCAGCACACTGGTTCTGGGTGCCGTGATCGTGCTGTCAGGGCCCGCCGTCTCGCGCGTGCCCGCTCAGGAACTCGGGCCTCTGCTGCTGGCGGGCTACTGGACGTCTGGCTTCGGATCCACGTTTCCGCTGGTGCCCTGGGCAGGCTTCGTGCTGGTCGGTGTGACTCTGGGGGCCTGCTTGAGGCGGCTGACCGGCACTGTGCCGCTAATCCGAATCGCTGGCGCCTTCGCCATTGCCGGAATCGCGCTCGTCGCGCTGTCACTGCAATTGGACCAGCTCTGGCCGGATGCCTTCGGGCCCCATCGCTACTGGAAGGTCAGCCCCTATTTCTTCCTCAGACGACTGGGGTGGCTGATGATCGCGCTCGGCGCATTGACAGCGCTGGATGCTGGTCTGCAGCGAATGCAGCGACGCGATGGTTCGCTCCGCATCTGGGTCCGTCGCGTCGGTCAACACTCGCTGCTGCTCTACGTCGCCCATCTGCTGCTGCTGTACGGCTCGCCGATCAGTCCCGGATTGAAAAGCATCTTCGAGGGACGGCTGGACGTCTGGCACAGCGCGGGCCTTGTTGTTCTGATATTCATCGCGCTGGCCTTGATGCTCCTGGCCTGGGAAGCCCTGGAGGCCAGGCAAGGGCCGCGATTTGCGCGAGTCAGACGTCTGGCAGTAGCCGTTGTAGCGATCACGGTAATGCTGGCAGCAGTGCGCGCGGGCGGTCGCATCCTTTCCCCGGCCGTTGAGCCGCCGTACATGCCTGCCCGTGGCGCCGTGGCCACCAACATGCCCCCAACCCGCGCGGACAAACCGAGTGACACTGCGTTTAGCCTGGAGCGCTGCGCCTGATTGGCGCTTGACCACCTTTTTCCCACGGGTAAACTCGCCGGCAAGCCGGTCCGGCCCATGCGCTTCCTTGAAAAGGTTCACAAATGACACGAGTCTGTTAATTTATGTTGCTCGCGATCAGCGCATTCTTCTTCTCCGTCCACGTAATCCTGTTAATTATCCTGTGCAGTCTCGGTTTGCACAGATTATCCATGGCCATTCGCTGGAAACGTCATGGCAGCACCAGCCCCCGGATTGACGGAAAGTTCGCGGAACTGCCGGCACTCACCATACAGATTCCCATCTACAACGAGCGCTTCGTGGCAGAACGCGCGATCGACGCGGCGGTCGCCATTTGCTACCCCAGAGAGAAACTGCACATACAGATCGTCGATGATTCAAGCGACGATACCAGCCAGTTGATCAGCGACAGGGTGGCTTTCCACCGGGGCAATGGTATCCCCATCGATCATGTGCGACGCAACAACCGTGAGGGCTACAAGGCCGGAGCGCTGAAGAGCGCGATGGAACACACCCGTGGCGAATTCATTGCGATATTCGATGCCGACTTTGTTCCGGCACCGGGTTGTCTGATCGAGAATATCCACCATTTCAGCAACCCCAGAGTGGGAATGATTCAATTTCGCTGGGAACACCTGAATCGTGCAAGTTCCAGTTTGACCGAAGCCCAGGCGATCATGCTCGACGCCCATTTCGGGCTGGAGCAACAGGTGCGCAGTGCCAGCGGAAAATTCTTCAACTTCAACGGGACTGCGGGCATCTGGCGCAGGCAAGCCATCATCGATGCCGGCAACTGGAGTGCCGATACCCTGACCGAAGACCTGGACCTCAGCTACCGGGCACAGCTCAAGGGCTGGGAAATGGGTTATCTGAATGAAGTCAGTTGTCCGGCCGAATTGCCCGCAAACATGGCCGCATTCAAGAGTCAGCAGCACCGCTGGACCAAAGGCGGCGTGCAGGTCATGAAAAAGTTGTTGCTTGAGGTCTGGAGGGCGCCGATCACGCTCGCCCAGAAAATCGAGGCCAGTTTCCATCTGTCCAATAATCTGGCCTATTTCGTGTTGCTGGTCGATACCTTGTTCTTTCTGCTACCGTCCCTGTGGGTCCGCTCGCACTATCAGATGGTGGGCATGTGGTGGCTGGACCTGTCCCTGATTCTGGTTTCGTCCGGTGGCCATCTGGTCTATCTCTATTATGGTCAGGTGGCTTTGGGGCATTCGCGATCAAGGGCGCTCATGTATTTGCCAAGGCTGCTGATGCTCGCAATCCAGCTGACAACCACCAATGCGCGGGCTGGATTCGAGGCCCTGCGGGGCAGTGCAAGCGAATTTGTCAGAACGCCCAAGGTTGGGGATATTGCCCTGCAGAGGGTGATTCCGCAGCACATGCGTGCGGCGATTTACAAGGCAATCAAGCCCAAGGGCGTCATGGTCGAACTGCTGCTGGTGGTGATCTACGTCTTTGTGATCCTGTGGGCGATTCGCCATGAGCAATGGCTGATTGTGCCTTTCCTGATATTCATCTGCGCAGGATTCGCCGTGTCTTCAGTGCAATCCATGATTCCGGAGTTCAGGGAAAGAGCCCCTTCATGAGGCGCCGATGGATCAGGGCTGACCTGCGCTATGGGCTCTTGCTGTTCAGCTTCGTCGGGATGTTCTCCAGCACCTTATTTGCATACTATCTTTCGGACCTGTTCCACGCCCCTGTCGATACTGGATTTGTATTCAGAAAGAGCCAGATTGGTACGCTGACCATTGCACAGTTCAGCGTGATGGCCGCTTGCATGTTGGCAGCCTGGTACTCGTTTTTCCACATCAGCAAGTCGACCACCCTGATCGCCGTTGCGGTCGTTGGCGTTCTTTGCAGAATCCTGTTGCTGGGCGCGGACCAATACACGTCGAATGACGTAGACCGCTATCTGTTTGACGGAAGGATGGTGGTGCTCGGGCTGGATCCCTATGTCGCCAATCATGAACATGCGGATCTGAAGGAGGAGGTTGCGGCCTGGCGGCCGCCGCTTGAGCACCGGAAGTACCCGACGCTGTATCCGCCCCTGGCGCTGGCCATGTTCAGTGCCTGCGCGGCGGCAGGAATCGATCATGCGAAATGGGTCTGGAAGGGACTCCTGCTCAGCGCCGGATTGATGACCTTGTTGCTTGGATTCCTGACCCTCAAACAGATCGGGGCACTGCAGCACTTTCCGTTGCTGGCCTTTTCTCCCTTGCTGATACTGGAGACCGGCGTAGGCCTGCATCTGGATGCACTTTCCACCCTGGCCATCGCCCTGGCCGTCTACGCCTGGGTGCGTCACCGTTGGCAACTGGCGAGCGTGGCTTTGGGATTGGGGGCGCTGATCAAGATCATTCCGGTGGTATGCCTGCTGCCTCTGGTTCTCGTGCAGCGAAATCTAAGAAGTGCTGTCGCCGCCTTGTTGCCTGGCGTGATGGTCATTGGCGGCGGCTACGGCATGGCCCTGGCCATGGGCTTCAAGCCAATGGGGAGTCTCGGAGTTTTCTTCGAGAAATGGCGCTCGGGATCTCCGCTGTTCCTGTTTCTGGATTCACACTTCTCTGCCTGGCAAAGCGCGTCCATTTGCCTCGGGCTTGCGCTCGCGGGTTTTCTGGCGATTTCCATCGGGCTGGTGCTGCAGCGCAGGCGCCTGGGGGCAGGGCTTGCCATCATGCCTGCGTTCGCAATGCAGGCTGCGCTGGCCATTCCCTTGATACTGAGTCCAGTGATTTTCCCCTGGTACGCCATGCCATTGCTTCCGCTGCTGGCGGTGGCCCCCAATATCGCCGTGCTCTCCTGGATCATCGTGTTGCCCAGCCTTTATGAAGTGCTGAATCAATTTGTCTGTTGCGGCAACTGGTCGCCGGCACTCTGGCCTGTCCATCTGATTGCGATGAGCTACCTGATCGGGGCGCTGCTGGTCGGACGCTACTGGCTTGGCGGCAGGTCTGCTGCGACCGCGCTATCGGCAGGTCATCGATGGGAATGATCCATGTATCAGAGCCTTAGAGTGGCCGCGGTGATTCCGGCATTGAACGAGGAGAAGGCCATCACCAAAGTGGTGACGCAGTTGCGCGAACTGCGTGATCTGGCCTCGGTTCCGGTGATTGACGCCATCATCGTGTGCGACAACGGGTCCAGTGACGGGACCGCAGAGCGGGCTCTGGCGGCGGGTGCGACGGTGGTCAGGCAGGCGCAATCAGGCTACGGCATTGCCTGCCTGACGGCTCTGGCCCATTTGCCGGACTGCGATGTCGTGCTGTTCGTGGACGGAGACGATTCCTGCTTTGTGGCACAAGCGCTGCTCCTGCTTCAGGGTGTGGCGCAGGGCGATGACATTGCCATCGGCTCGCGCAGTCTGGGGCGGCGGGAGAAGGGGGCGCTCACCATCCCCCAGCAATTCGGCAACTGGTTGGCGGCACAACTGATCCGGTGGTTCTGGGGCTACAGACTGACGGACCTCGGACCCTTCAGGGCGATTCGCCGCGAAGCGCTGGAGCAGTTGAACATGCAGGATCAGGCATTTGGCTGGACCGTGGAGATGCAGGTAAAGGCGATCATCCACGGCATGCAGATGGGTGAGTATCCGGTGGATTCGAAGGTTCGGATCGGAAAGTCGAAGATCAGTGGCACCGTCAGAGGCACGGTCAATGCCGGGATCGGCATCTTGTCGATGATTGCTCGATTGCGCTGGAACAGCAGGAAGGGTCGCTGATGGAGTGTTGTCGCAGCTACTGAAGCCGTTCCGGGATCCAGGGTGGTCCGGAACCGGCGCGGCGCGACCGGCACAGTGTGCGCCGGTGCGCCGCCTGATCATCAGGACCTACTCAAAACCGTTGGCAAACACCTCGTCCGCGGGCGCTGCAGGCAGTTCGAAGGCACCGATGTCGCTGCCATCACCGCCGAAGGCATTCGGGTACTGGCTGTCCTGCAGGTCAGTGACGCATCCACGATCCACGACCCTGATTCGGTTCGTGTGGGGTTCTTCGACGGACGTGGATGCGAGCTGATGCCCGCGGGCGGCGGCGTGTCCAGTCAGTCCCGGCGGGTCACAGGAACGCCTTCAATGTGGTTTGTCGTCAGCCGCTGCGAGTCCAGTGCCACTCGCGGTCCGGCGTCTGATCGCAGTAGCCGAAGTGGCCATCAAGGCGATCGCCGTTGAGCGTGAGTTCGAAGCGGCCCCAATAAAAGCTCCCCTCGAACTCGCTGGCGCAGCGCTGGGAGGATTCGTCCTGGATCCAGCGGCCAGTGAAGGTGTTGCCCGAGTACCCGTCCGACAGCCCCCATTCTTCCGCTGGCTTTGATCCTCGGCGAGTCTGAGACGATGTTCGTTTCTGGTCTTGCCCGGTGGCTGGTTCTTCCCTCGGTTCTGTCGTCTGGTTCATGCGCAT
>JBFWOF010000065.1:0-31590 GCA_050250665.1 Lysobacterales bacterium
TGTCCAAGCGTCCACACAAGACACTCCGAATCCGTTGTCAAAGAACTTTCCAACCTTTCAACCCGCCCCGACATCTCGTCGGGTGAGCCAGCAATCATACTTCAACTTCGATGGCTGTCAACACCTTTTTCGAAAGAATCTTCGAACTCTTCTTCGAGACCGGATCGCGCTGCTTGCGACCCCTGCTGCACCCTGTTCGGGATGCCCTCGTTGAAGGGCCGCGAAATCTAGCACAGTTCGGCGCCAGTGCAAGACCCGAATTCAGTCGTACCTGAACGAAGCTGAATTAGTGTCGCCGCGACTACCCATTCGATGTCTGCGCGGGTGCTCCGAGACCTCAGGCGCTCAGGCTACGGCCTGACCATGACTGGGTTTGACAAACGCCATCGCCGGACTGGCGAGGAAATGCGCACCGATACTCTCGCGTCTCCGGAGGCAAGCCTCCACCATCAGACGCGCGACCAGCAGCTGCCGCAGTACAGGCGCACCAGAAAGACAACGCCGCTCCATGACTTGAATCTGATGTAACGCCGCCTGCAGTCCGTCCTCGGTGCGGAAAATGCCAACGTCGTTCCACATCAACTGTCGCAACCGCGCCAGTACCATCTGATCGTTGGCCGACTCAGCCCGAACGGCGTGCCCCGCCGGCGGGTCTACGCGGGTGATAGGTGCGACTGGTCCGCGCTGCACGAGTCGCTCGCCGAGCGCCTTTCCAAATGCCAATGCCTCCAGCAAGGAATTGCTGGCCAGCCGGTTGGAGCCATGCACGCCGGTGCAGGCCAACTCACCTACGGCGTACAGCCCTGGGACCCGGGTCAGGCTGTGCAGGTCGACCTTGACTCCACCCATGTGGTAGTGGGCAGCGGGCACGACCGGAATCAACTGCACCCTCGGGTCAATGTCGCGCTGATGGCAGGCCTGCACCAGATTCGGGAATCGGGCGCGCAGCGAACTGGCCAGACCTCGAGCATCCAGGTACACCTTGTGCCCTCTGGAAATCTGATCCCATACGGCACGAGCCACCACATCACGCGGAGCCAGTTCGGCCTGCGGATGGGCTGCTGCCATGAAGCGCATGCCCTGGTCATTGAGCAGCATGGCGCCAGCGCCACGAATGGCCTCGGTAATCAAGGGCAGCTGCGGGTTGCCGTCACCCTCGACCGGCGCCAACGCCGTCGGATGGAACTGCACGAATTCCAGATCGGCAGTTTCTGCGCCGGCCAGTTGCGCCAGGGCAATACCGGACGCATCTGCTTCAGAGGGATT
The DNA here is from genome assembly GCA_050250665.1 of Lysobacterales bacterium. GTDB lineage: Bacteria > Pseudomonadota > Gammaproteobacteria > Xanthomonadales > SZUA-5 > JADKFD01. The sequence continues at coordinate 1,267 of JBFWOF010000065.1, forward strand.
GCTGGTATGGCAATAAAGTTGCCCGATGCCGCCGGTAGCGAGAACCACATTCGGCGCGAGGAGACGTATCAGATCGCCGCGTCGATTGCGCGCCAGGACACCCACCGCCCTGTCTCCCGCCTTCAGAATCTCGCAGACATCGGTGAATTCGTAGCGTTCGATCTGTGGTTGGCGGGCGATGGCCTCGCGCAGGGCGCGAATCAGCTCGGCGCCGGTTGCGTCGCCGCCAGCGTGGAGGATGCGTGGAAATGAATGTGCGGCTTCGCGACCCAGCGCCAGTCGTCCATTGACGACGTCGAACTGCATCCCCAGCGATATCAGCCAGCGGATGACATCCGGCGCGCTCTCGGCCAGCCAGCGCACGGCGGATTTGTTGTTGAGGCGCTGCCCGGCGTGAATGGTGTCGGCGGCGTGCTGACCGGGCGAATCACCACTGCCGATGGCCGCCGCTATTCCGCCCTGGGCCCAGCAGGTGGCGCCATCCAGACCGAGCACTCCACGACTGACGACTGCCACGCGCAAACCGCTGGCTGCCGACAGCGCGACACTCAGACCGGCCGCACCGCTGCCAACGACAATCAGATCGTATTGCTCTGACATCTTTGCGCCCCCGCGCCGCGACTTCCGGGTACACCGGTGGATTCAATTAGTGTCACCGGTTGTCCACACCGGAACTGTGAGCGAATGCGCATTCCGCGCATCACCGGAGGGCGATTATGCGCCACTGCGGGCACAAATTGACGCAGCGGGTCACGCGGCCTCGCGTCGCCCTATGTCCAGCATGCGCTGCACCGCGCGGCGTGCCCGACGCGCCATTTCGGCATCAACCTCCACCACCGGCGCCATGTCCCGCAGCGCTCGGTAGACCTTGGGCAAGGTGATCCGCTGCATGTGCGGACACAGATTGCACGGCCGCGTGAAGCTCACTGAAGGGAACTCAATGGCCAGATTGTCGGCCATCGAGCATTCGGTGATCAGCAGCACTCGGTCCATCCTTCCGCCACGGATGGCCTCGGTCATTGCCGCCGTGGAACCCACGAAGTCCGCTTCCGCGAGCACGTCCGGAGGACACTCGGGATGCGCCAGCACCGACAATCCGGGTTCGCGCAGAGAACGGATCTCGGCGCCGGTAAAGCGCTCATGGACCTCACAACTGCCCTCCCACAGGATCAGCCGCTTGCGGGTCTGGCTGGCGACGTATTTGCCCAGATACTTGTCGGGCAGAAAGATGATGGTGTCCGCATCCATGGACTCGACGACATGCACCGCATTCGCCGAGGTGCAGCAGACATCGGACTCGGCCTTCACTTCTGCCGAGGTGTTGACATAGGTGACCACCGGAGCACCTGGATAGCGCTGCCGCAACAGACGCACGTCGGCCGCCGTGATGGACTCGGCCAGCGAACATCCGGCTTCGCTGTCAGGAATCAGGACGATCTTGTCCGGACTCAGTATCTTCGCGGTCTCAGCCATGAAGTGCACGCCGCAGAGCACGATGACATCGGCCGAGCTGTCGGCTGCGCGCTGGGCCAGCGCGAGAGAGTCGCCGCAGATATCGGCGATTCCATGGAAGATTTCCGGCGCCTGGTAGTTGTGGGCCAGCACCACGGCGCGGCGCAAGCTCTTCAGGCCGCGAATCGCGTCTATATAAGGCAGGTGTACGGCCCACTCATCGGGTGTGATTCGATCCGAGACTCGGGTGTAGAGGTCCGCGTACTGCGCAGCCAGTTCGGAATCGAAAGCACGGGGTGCCAGATTAGTGTGTGCCAGTGACACCGCGACTCCTTTTGCTCACTGTGAGCATTAAGATGGGAAAAGAAGGCGCCGAAAGAGGCTCGACGCGGTCTCTTATGCTACTTATGAGCAAAAGTCTGTCAAGTGCCGGTTGCGTACCGTCCCCCCTTGTCGCTATTTATGGGGCATGAGCAATCCCCGCTACAACATCGATGTCAGCGTTCAAACCCGCTTTCTTGCCGATCAGTCCGATCCGGACAAGCGGCACTATCTCTTTGCTTATACGGTGACCGTGGTCAACTCAGGCGTGGTTGGCGCTCGACTGATGTCACGGCATTGGCGCATCACCGATGCCCACGGCAAGACCCAGGAAGTTCGTGGGGAAGGTGTTGTCGGTGAGCAACCCTGGCTGAAACCCGGCGCACGTTTCGAATACACCAGCAGTGCCGCGCTGGAGACCAACGTCGGCAGCATGCATGGCAGCTATCAGATGCTGGCCGACGATGGCACTCTGTTCGAGGCGCCCATCGCCGCTTTCACGCTCTCAATTCCAAGGACCTTGCACTGACATGGATAGCGAGATGGCCCGTCGTCAACGATCTGCCGTGGTCAACGGAGGGGGCACGCCTTGAGCACCTATGCCATCGGCGACGTGCAAGGCTGCTATGACACCCTGTGCCGACTGCTGGAACATCTGCGATTTGATCCAGTTTCCGACCGGCTCTGGTTTACCGGAGATCTGGTCAATCGCGGCGGTCAATCGCTGGAGACGCTGCGATTCATCCGCGGTCTGGGCGATTCGGCACTGTCGGTGCTCGGCAATCACGATCTGCACCTGATTGCGGAAAGCGTCAAGGCCACCGAGCGACGCCAGAAGAATCTCGATCTGCGCCGCGTGCTGGAAGCAGATGACGGCGCCGAGCTGATCGACTGGCTGCGCCAGCGTCCGCTGCTGCACATGGACAAGGAACTGGGATTCGCGATGGTCCATGCCGGGCTGTCACCGCAATGGACGCTGGATCGCGCCCGTATCGAAGCCGAGCGCGTGGAGAAGGAGTTGCGCGGCAAGGACTACAAGAATGTGCTGTTGCGCATGTACGGCGATCGCCCCCGCGGCTGGAGCCGGCGGCTCAAGGGACTGGACCGCACCAGGGCGGCAATCAACGCCTTCACCCGCATGCGCTATTGCGACCCACGAGGGCAGATTTCCTTCGAAAGCAAGGGTACGCCGGGCACCCAGCCGGCCGGCTTCTACCCGTGGTTCGAGGCCCCCGGCCACAAGCCACGCAGTTGCCGGGTCGTCATCGGCCATTGGTCGGCCCTGGGACGCTTTCAGGGGATGGGCGTGTTCGGTGTCGATACCGGCTGCGTCTGGGGCGGCAAGCTGACCGCTCTGAAACTGCAGAGCGAACCAGAGTTCATCGCGGTCGATTGCGCCCAGCCGGGCAGTTCGGACGCCGATCCGCTGGCCAAGGACGACATGGGTGACAGCGACTGACGGCAGCTGATCTCAGCTGCGCGACCATCGTACAAAGTCGAAGGCGTATTCGTGCCGGTCGTCGCGCGGGTGATGAACGCGATCGACCACATGCCACTGGCCCGGATCCAGCTGGGGAAACCAGGCATCGGCACCATCCAGCGTGGTGTCGATCTCGGTGGCCTCGATCCGACTGACCAGCGGCAGCGCAGCCTGGTAGATCTGACCGCCCCCGATTACCCACAGCAAGCCTTCGGCGTGCAGCTGCATGGCGGCTTCCAGACTGTCCAGGCGGACCACGCCGGGGCTGCTCCAGTTCGAATCGCGGCTCAACACCCAGTTGCGCCGACCTGGCAGCGGGCGACCGATCGAGTCGAAGGTCTTGCGCCCCATGAGGACGGTATGGCCCAGCGTCAGTGCCTTGAAGCGCTTCAGATCATCGGGCAACCGCCAGGGCAATTGGCCATCCATGCCGATGGCACCGCCACGATCATGGGCCACGATCAGCGCCAGCTCGCGGCTCATGGCGCCGCTGCCACGCCCAGCGCCTGGTACAGCTCATCCGGGAAGTAACTGACGCCATTCTTGATGACGCGGCGAACCTTGCGCAGGGCCGACACGCTGGCTGTGGGGTCGCCCTCCACGATGATCATGTCAGCCAGCCAGCCTGGGGCGATCACGCCGAGCTCGTCCGACCGACGATTGACCGCCGCCGAATCCAGCGTCGCCATGCGCAGTACGCTGGTCGTGGGAATCCCCGCAGCGGCATATAACTCCAGCTCCCGATGCAGTCCGAAGCCGGCCAGCGCATCGGTGCCCGGGATGATGGTCACACCGGCTTCGAACAGTGCCTTCAAGAACTGCAGCATGGCCGGAAATGCCTTGGCGTATGCGGCCTTGTCAGCAGCATCCGGCGTGAGACCGCCAATCAGCAGCGCGCGCCGCACCTGTGGCGGCAGGCGCTCGATGACGTTGGCATAACCCGGGGCGACCGACCCGGCCTCAGCTTCGAACATGCCCTCGAACACCCCCAGTGTGGGATCCAGCACCGTCTGCCGGCGCACCAGTTGGGCGATGAAAGCCTGCACTTCCTCGCTCTCGAGATCGATGCTGGCAGCGTGCTTGCCGATCGCGGTGAAGCGGCTCATGTCGCGGGTATCTGGCGCTTCCTTGCTCAGGAAATTGAGCAGGACGAAGTTCAAGTGCTGCAACTCATCGGCACCGGCATCGATGAACTGGGCAGCCGTCATCGTCGCCGGCACATGACCCGACAGACGCAGGCCGCGGCTGTGGGCCAGGCGCGCGATCAGCGGCACCAACTCGGGCTTCAGCGAGGAATAGACCTTGATCTGGCGATAACCCTGATCGGCATACCAGTTCAGCCAGCGCTCGGCGTCGGCAGGGTTGTCGACGATGGCCCGGGTGGGTCCAGTGTAGGGTCCGGAGCCATCCATGAAACCGGCCATGATCACCCGCGGTCCGATTTCAGTGCCTTTGTCGAAACGCTGCACGCGCTTGGGCAAGGCTTGCTCGTCGTTGGCCATATCGCGGACGCTGGTCACGCCGGCAGCCAGATGCAGCAGGCCATCGACCGAATCCAGATGCACGTGATTGTCCCAGAGGCCTGGCATCAGGAACTTGCCGCTGACGTCAATCCGCTCGAGCTCCTCCGGCAGACTCATCTGACTCTCGGCACCCACCGCGGCGATGCGATTGCCGACGATCAGCACGCTGGCCGGGTTCGACTGCCCGGTTCTGGGATCGAACACCGTGCCGCCGCCATAGAGCTGGGCACTCGCCGGCGGATGCGCCAGCGTCTGGGCCAGCTCGGCCGCGCGCGCCTGCAGATGCTCGGACTGCGCCTCCAGCATCGGCGCCAGCCAGGCTTCGCGCCCTTCCGGCAAGGTGCTCGACCACTCACTGACCGTGCCCAGGAACTCGCCCTTGGCGTCAAACCACACCAACTGAGGACTGAAGCCCAGACCGGTAATCTCATAAGCGACCAGAGTGTGCTTGCGACGCTGGTTCCAGCCCGGTTCCGGGATGCTCAGCGCTTCGCTGATCCGCGCCTTGCCGGCCGGCAGCAGTTCAATCTGGCCGTCGTCATCGGCCAGCAAGGCCCGCGCCAGCACGCCCAGAAATACCGGTGGCGCTTCTATCGGCACATAGAAATGCTCGTCGGCACCGGCCAGAGAACCTTGTTCGGCGGCGCTTTTCCAGTTCGCGACGCCGCGGATATTGGTGTACCACTCATCCACCGGCGTCTTGAAATAGTCCTTGCCGGTGATCCTGATTGAGGTCGGCAGCTGCCTGGCGTCCAGACGCCAGCGCACCGCGACTTCAGGCCCACGGCCACGATCGTTGTAGCTGAAGGTCGCGATCTGTTCGTCACCCTGCTGGGCGTAGACCTCGGTACCTGCCGCCTTGCCGGCGATCAGTACCGTCGCCCGCCGCGCGCCCGAAAGTTCAGAGATGTCGTCGGCGAAGACCAACGCCGGCCAGATCAGTATCAGGCAGAGCGCTGATGCGCGCGCGGCTCGGACGTGCATGGGCAAATCTCCGTCAGTGTGCCTCACCAGAGTACTTCTCACCGGCCGCGACGTAGAGATCGAGCCGATTTCCCGGTGGCGGCATCGGGCAGGTCGCAAAGGCGGTGAAGGCGCACGGCGGGTTGTAGGCCTTGTTGAAATCGATCACGATGTGGCCGTCCTTGGGCGGCCCCGCATACAAATAACGAGCCATGCCGTAGGTTTCCTTGCCGCTGCTGCGATCGGCAATGATCAGGAAATACTGCTCCTCGCCCTCCTCCACTAGCGCCTCGATGCTGTGGGTCTTGCCGTCCTTTTCGAAAACGATACGGCCGGGATTGGGATAGGACTCCAGGGTACCGACCACGGTGGCCACCTCGATGGACCGCGGCTCATCGTAGGCCTCGAAGCGTGCGTCGATACGCCACTGCGGATCAATGTCGAAATAGGCGATGCCGGCGAAGTTCAGGCGGGTTGGGGCCTCGCTGTCCTTGACTCGGAGCGCGTGCTTGTCGCCGCGCTCGATGAGCTGGAAATTGGCCGTTCCGAAATTGACCACGACCGGACTGCCGTCGGTGGCAGGCGTCAGGTCGAAACTCTCCCCAATCTCTCCGGCCACATTGGCTTCGACGCCTCTTTCAACGTCGAAGCGAGCTTTGCCTTCGTTCCAGCTCAGCGTTCCCAGACGCTTGGGGCCGCGTCCCAGATCAATGTCGTTGTCCGGGCCGTTTCCCAGCGTCTGGGTGGCGCCTTCAGGCAGCCAGTGCAGTCCTACCAGCGCCAACCAGCCGCCGGGCGCGCTCAGCCGCTCGACTCGTGCCGCGCGCCAGGCGGCAATTTCCTGTTGATGGGCGGTCATCGCGGCCGAAATCGGGCCGGAAACCGCCATCAAGGTAGCGAGGCCCAGAGCCAGGTGCGGAAATTTCATGCGTAGTCCCGATAGCAGAGCATCCAGACCCAAGAATGCTTGAAATCAAGGCGATACGCATCCGCACCGGATGCTGCCAGTCAGATGCGGTGCTGGCCATTCACACAGCACGCACGAACGCCCGACTTTCGCCCCGCTTGTGTCATGGCCGGCGCCACTTTGCATGTTGGACTGTGCATGAGGTTCGATCGAGGAGAAACGCCATGCGCTGCTTCGTGCCGGCTACAGACGACGAGATCTACGCCTTCATTGAGCGTTACGGCATCGCCGCGCTCGTGCCTTACCGGGTGGACATGCCCATCGCGCCGCGAGACGAGATTCCGCGCAGTGCCGAGGCTGATTCGTGGGTGGAGATGGAGAGCCCGCGCCGCGCCGCCTGAACCTGCAGCGGTCGGCTCCCGCCGGCCTCAAGCCACGCCCAGGTAGCGGGCAATGCTCTTGGCTGCTTCGCGGCCTTCGTAGACCGCAGTCACCACCAGATCCGCGCCACGGACCATATCCCCACCGGCAAAGACCTTGTCATTGCGGGTCTGGAAGGGCAACAACGCCCCGTCTTCGCCGCCAACTTCGATGCGGCCGTTGTCATAGGTAGTCACCCGCTGTGGCGCCAGCCATTCCGGCGGATCCGGCTGGAAGCCGAAGGCGATGATCACCGCATCGGCAGGAATGATGACCTCGGTATCGGGCACGTTTTCGGGACGACGGCGGCCTTTGGCATCGGGTGCGCCGAGGCGGGTCTCGACCACGCGCACACCGGTGACCTGACCGTCGACACCGACAATTTCCAGCGGCTGCCGATTGAACAGGAACTGCACGCCCTCGTCCTTGGCATTCTTCACCTCGCGCCTGGAGCCTGGCATGTTGTCTTCATCGCGCCGATACAGGCAGCTGACCGAGGCGGCACCCTGACGAATGGCCGTGCGCACGCAATCCATGCCGGTGTCGCCACCGCCCAGCACCAGTACACGCTGGCCGGACAGATCGATCGCCGGCAGTGGGTCTTCCCAGTTCATCACCCGATGAACGTTGGCGATGAGGTAGCGCAGCGCTTCATGCACGCCGCGTAGCTTCAGACCTGGCAGATCACCATCGACAGCCTTGTAGGTGCCCATGCCCATGAACACCGCATCGTAGTCGGCAAGCAGACGCTCGAAGCTGATGTCGGTGCCGATGTTGACCCCGAGCTTGAACTGCACACCCATGCCTTCCAGCAGCAGGCGGCGCTTCTCCACGACCTGCTTTTCGAGCTTGAAGGGCGGAATGCCGAAGGTCAGCAGGCCGCCGATCTCGCGCTGGCGGTCAAACACCACGGCATCGATGCCACGGCGCACCAGACCGTCAGCCGCTGCCAGACCAGCCGGACCGGCGCCAATCACTGCCACCTTCTTGCCCACCCGACGCACCGAGGACAGGTTCGGCTTCCAGCCCAGACGGATGGCTTCATCGGTGATGTATTTCTCGATGGCGCCGATGGTCACGGCGCCGAAGCCGTCATTGAGCGTGCAGGCGCCCTCGCACAAACGGTCCTGCGGACACACCCGGCCGCAGATCTCCGGCAAGGGATTGGTTTCGTGAGACAGCTCTGCCGCTTCGACGATGCGCCCTTCCTCGACCAGCTTCAGCCAGTTCGGAATGTAGTTGTGCACCGGGCACTGCCATTCGCAATAGGGATTGCCGCAATCCAGACAGCGCCCCGACTGATCCGCCGCCACCTCCGGCTGAAACTGTCCGTAAATCTCCGAGTAGCCAAGCACACGCACGGCCACCGGCAGCTCACGCGGCATTTCACGCTGGACTTTGAGGAACTTCAGTGGGTCATGCATGCAGTGACAACTCCGCTATTCGATACCTTCGAGGATTGGCGAAGGAAGTAAAACGTGAAACGTGAAACGTCAATCAGAGCAGGGCACATTGACGTTTTACGTTTGACCCTGCTTGGCCCTCAGTCATTTGTTTGCGGGGAATCCCCGCCCCCATCATGCCGCCCTCTTCAAGGTCTCGGTCAGGCTCTCCAGGCTTGCGGCCTTGGGCTTGACCAGCCAGAAGCGCGGCAGGATCTCGCGGAATTCATCAAGGATCTCGCCGGCCCAGACGCTGCCGGTTTCACGCTGGTGACGCCCGAGCAACTCGCGCAGATGGGATTCGTGGTTCTCCATGCCCTCGGTGGAGATGCGCACGATGTCGATCAGCTCATGGTTGTAGCGATCGACGAAATCCCGTTCCATATCCAGTACATAGGCAAAACCGCCGGTGAATCCGGCGCCGAAGTTGAGGCCAGTGCGGCCGAGCACCGCGACGCAGCCGCCGGTCATGTATTCGCAGCAATGGTCACCGCTGCCTTCGACCACCGCCAGTGCGCCGGAATTGCGCACGCCGAAGCGCTCGCCGGCGCGGCCTGCAGCAAAGAGCTCACCACCGGTGGCCCCGTACAAACAAGTATTGCCAACGATCACGGTATCACGCGGCACGAATCCGGCGTCGCGTGGCGGGCGGATGACGATCTTGCCGCCGGCCATACCCTTGCCGACATAGTCATTGGCCTCGCCTTCCAGATCCAGAATCAACCCACCGGCGTTCCAGGCTCCGAAGCTCTGCCCGGCCGAGCCGGTCAGCTTGAAGGTCAACGGCGCGTCTTCCATGCCCAGATTGCCGTGACGCCGGGCAATCTCACCCGAGACCCGGGCGCCCAGACTGCGATCGCGATTGGTCACCACGAAGGGGAACTCGCCGCCACGCTTGTGAGCGATGGCCTCGCGGGTGACTGCCACCATCTGCGCCGCCACCAGGCCCTTGTCATACGGACGGTTGCGCTCATCGATACAGCAATTGGGGGCATCGGCTGCCATGCCATCCAGACTGAGCAAAGGGCTGAGATCCAGCCGGCGCTGCTTGTCGGTGTGGCCAGGGTGCAGTTTGAGGAACTCGGTGCGGCCAATGATCTCATCGAGCGAGCGCAGGCCCAGTGCCGCCAGGCGCTCACGCACTTCCATGGCCACGAAGCGGAAGAAGTGCTCGACCATTTCCGGCAAGCCGATGAAGTGCGCCTTGCGCAGGACCGGATGCTGGGTCGCCACACCGGTGGCGCAGTTGTTGAGGTGGCAGATGCGCAGGTATTTGCAGCCCAGCGCCACCATCGGCCCGGTGCCGAAGCCGAAGCTCTCGGCGCCCAGCACCGCGGCCTTGAGCACATCCAGCCCGGTTTTCAGGCCGCCATCGGTCTGCAACCGCACCTTCTGTCGCAGCTGATTGCGCTTGAGCGTCTGATGCGCTTCCGACAATCCCAGCTCCCAGGGCGTGCCGGCGTATTTGATCGAGGTCAGCGGGCTGGCGCCGGTGCCGCCATCATGACCGGAAATGGTGATCAGATCGGCATAGGCCTTGACCACGCCGGCGGCAATCGTGCCGACGCCGGCATGCGCCACCAGCTTGACCGAAACCAGCGCGTCCGGGTTGATCTCCTTGAGATCGTAGATCAGCTGAGCCAGATCCTCGATCGAATAGATGTCGTGGTGTGGCGGCGGTGAAATCAGGCCGATGCCCGGGCGCGCATAGCGCAGTCGGGCAATGGTCTCATCGACCTTGTGACCGGGCAGCTGACCACCCTCGCCCGGCTTGGCGCCCTGCGCCACCTTGATCTGCAGCACTTCGGCGTTGATCAGGTATTCGGGAGTCACGCCGAAACGGCCCGACGCCACCTGCTTGATCTTGCTCATGCGCTCGGTACCGTAGCGCGCCGGATCCTCGCCACCTTCGCCGGAATTCGAACGTGCGCCGAGGCGGTTCATGGCGATCGCCAGCGCCTCATGCGCCTCGGGCGACAGCGCGCCGAGCGACATGCCGGCCGAATCGAAACGGCGGGCGATGGACTCCACCGATTCCACCTGGTCCAGCGGAATCGGCGGACGCTCGCTGTGCAGGTCCATCAGATCGCGCAACGCGGAGGGCGGGCGGCTGTTCACGACATCGGCATATTCGCGATAGAGCTCATAGTCGCCGGCTCGCACCGCAGCCTGCAGCCGCGCGATCACATCCGGGTTGTACATGTGGTACTCGCCACCCTGCACGAACTTCAGCAAGCCACCCGGATCGACCAGACTGTTGGCATTCCAGGCCTGCTCGCCCATCGCCCGCTGTTCGGACTCGATTTCGGCGAAGCCGGCGCCCTCGATGCGGCTGGGCGTGCCAGTGAAGCAGCGCTCGACCACTTCGCTGGCCAGACCGACGATCTCGAAGAGCTGGGCGCCGCGATAGCTGTCGATGCAGGAAATGCCCATCTTCGACAGGATCTTCAGCAGACCCTTGCGGATGCCGCGGCGGTAGCTGCGACCGATCTCCATCGGCTCGCCGAAGCGCCGCTTGATGCGACCGCCGCGCACCAGCGACAGCAGACTCTGATAGGCCAGATAGGGCTGAACCGCGGTGGCGCCGAAACCGATCAGACAGGCGAAGTGATGCGGATCGCGGGCGGTCGCGGTCTCGACCACGATGTTGCAGGCCGCGCGCAGGCCATTGCGGGTCAGATGCTGATGCACCGCGCCCACCGCCAGCAAGGCATGTGCCGGCACCTTGTTCGGTGCCGTGTGGCGATCGGTCAGGAAAACCAGCAGCGTGCCATCGCGAACGGCTTCTTCAGCCTGCTGGCAGAAGCGTTCGAGCGCGGCTTCGAGCTGCTCGGACTCGGGATAGTTGATGTCGATTTCGACATGGCTGCCAAAATCGGCCATCGACAGGATCTGCTTGAGCTTGCGCTGTGACAGGATCGGCGAATTCAGCACGATCTGGCGCGCATAGCGCGGCGCCGCCTCGAAAACATTGCATTCGCGCCCCAGCTGGGTCATCAGCGACATCACCCGCTGCTCGCGCAGCGAGTCGATCGGCGGGTTGGTGACCTGGGCGAAAGCCTGGCGGAAATAGTCGTACAGCGAACGCGGCTTGCTCGACATCACCGCGACCGGGGTGTCGTCACCCATGGAGCCGGTGGCTTCGGATTCCGCCTCGGCCAGATACTTGAGCACGGTGTCGCGCTCTTCGCGCGACAGATTGAACAGCTTCTGGTGCACCGCCAGTGTCGGCGCATCCATCGGCTCCAGCGCGAGACTGGGATCGATCAGCGAGTTGTTGAGGAAGCGCACACCGGTCTTCATCCAGCGCTTGAACGGTGCCCGGCCACGATTGATACCGTCGATATCCGCGCTCTTCAGGAATTCGCCGCGCAGCAGATCGACCGCCACCATCTCGCCAGGGCCTAGCCGCCCTTTTTCAACCGCGTCGGCCGCTTCCACATCGTAGACGCCGGCTTCGGAAGCGATGACCACATGCCGGTCGCGGGTGACCAGATAACGCGCCGGACGCAGGCCGTTGCGGTCCAGCGTGCACGCCGCGTAGCGACCGTCGAGCAGGACGATGCCGGCGGGACCGTCCCAGGGCTCCATATGCAATTGGTAGTACTCGTAGAAGGCCTTGATGTCGCTGTCGAGGTCTTCACGATCACGCCAGGCCGGCGGGATCAGCACGCGCATGGCCTGCAGCAGATCCATGCCGCCCACCAGCAGCAGTTCGAGCATGTTGTCCAGCGTCTGCGAATCCGAACCGGTCATCGACACCAGCGGTTGCAGATCACGGAAATCGACCAGGGGCGAACGGAAGCGCGGCCCGCGCGCCCGCATCCAGTTGCGATTGCCCTGGATAGAGTTGATTTCACCGTTGTGGGCGAGGAAGCGGAAGGGCTGCGCCAGCGGCCAGCGCGGCATGGTGTTGGTCGAAAAGCGCTGGTGGAAAGTGACCGCGCTGGTGCACAGATCCGCTCGCGCCAGATCCTTGAAGAAGGCCGGCAGGAACTCCGGCATAACCATGCCCTTGTAGGCGAAGACATGCGCCGACAGCGACACCACATAGAATTCCGGCAAGTCGGCCAGCGCAATCTCGGTACGCCGCCGCGCCTGGAACAACAGGCGCTCCAGGGCTGACAGATCCAGGTCTTCGCGTACACCGACATAGACCTGAGCGATGGCGGGCAGCGTGCGCAGGGCCTGCTCGCCGCAAACCGAAGTATCGACCGGCACCTCGCGCCAGCCGGCCAACAACAATCCGGCGGCGCCGAGTTCGGCCTCCAGGGTCACCCGCGCACGATTGGCATCTGCCGGTTCATGCGGCAGGAACACGATGCCCGAGGCGAAACTCTCCGGCAGCGCGATTCCGGCCTCGGCCGCCAGTTGCCGCAGAAAGCTCTCGGGCCGGCGGATCAGCAGACCGCAACCATCGCCGCTCTTGCCGTCGGCAGCCACCGCGCCGCGGTGGGTCATGCGCTTGAGCGCATCCAGGGCGGCATCGACGATGGCCCGCGACGGCCGGTCGTCCAGCTGGGCGATCAGACCAAAGCCGCAGCTGTCCTTCTCGAACGCCGGATCGTACATCCCCGATTGCCCAACAGCCTGAGTCATGCCGCCTCCGCGCCGCGTTGAAAGCCAGCCTCTGAGCCTCGCCTGAAGTTCTAGAGCGGATGCTCGGAAAGCCAATCTCGTTTGACTAGATCACATCTTGTTGCGATGCGTCAAACCAGACTGACAGACGTGTAGACGTCTATCCATGAATACGAATTCCAGCCCGCGCAGCGCCTTGTGTGCGCGCCGACAGAAGCCGATCAGGGCCGATCCGACGGCCGGATCAGGTGCGCCGCAGCAATTGTTCGATGGTTGTCGACAGGCGATCCATGCGGAAGGGCTTGCGCAGGAACTGGGTATGGTCGTCGGTCGAGACCAACTCGGCCGCCTGCTCCTTGGAATAGCCGCTGACAAACAGGATTGGCAGGTCCGGCACCAGTTGCCGCAGCGCATGCGCCACTTCGACGCCGTCCTTGACCGGCATGGTCAGATCGACCACCGCACAGCAATAGCGTTCGCTCCGCGCTGCCAGTTCGGCAATGGCCTCGTCACCGGACAGGAATGCGGCCACTTCCAGCCCGCACTGCTCGAGCATGACCGTGGTGATGGCCAGCACATCCTCATCGTCATCCACCGCCAGCACGGCCCCGCCCGTCAGCGCCTGCATGAGTCCCGGATCCTGCAGCGGCAGCGCCGGAGGCTCTACGACGTTGCCGATCAGCGGCAGATAGACCCGAAACTCGGTGCCGATCCCGATTTCACTCAGAATCTTGATGGAGCCGCCATGGGCCTTGATGATGCCCTGGACCACCGACAGCCCGAGGCCACGGCCGGTGGTCTTGGTGGTGTAGAAGGGTTCGAACAGGCGCCGCTGTACGTCCTCATGGATACCGGGACCGTCATCGCGGACCAGCAGTTCCAGATAGCGCTCGGAGCGCTCGAGTGGCCATTGCATCGCGGTCGTCTGAACCTCGGCTTCGGTCACGACTGACAGCCGCAACTGTACCTGACCGTTGCGCTCGCCAATGGCGTCCACCGCATTCTGGACAAAATTCAGCAGCACTTGCTCGATCTGTGTGCAATCGCCCAGCACCGTCGCCGGCCGCGCATTGATGATCATGCGCAGGCGTACGTGGTGGCCGCAGGAGGCTCGCAGCAGTGGCTCGATGGAATCCAGCAACTGGGCCACATCCACCGGATGCATCTGCGCCACGGTCTTGCCGGCGTAGGCCAACATGCGTTCGGTCAAGCCTTCCATGCGACCGAGCACACTTTCCACCGTGCCCAGATGGCGGCCAAGCATGCTGTCGGCAGACACCGCGGACACGGCCATGTTGAGCTGACCAATGGCCGCCATCAGCATGTTGTTCAGATCGTGAGCGATGCCGCCGGCCATGACGCCCAGGCTCTCGGTCTTTTGTGCCTGGTAGATCTGACGCTGCAACTCCTCGCTTTCTTCGGCACGGCGCCGGTCCTCGGTGATATCGAAGACCACGCTGCTGAGCACGCCCTTATGCTGGGCGTAAACGCCCTCGTTGCGCAGGAAAGCGCGCAACCAGCGCACTCGGCCATCGGCCAGCGACAGCGGCAGATCAAGCGAGGTACGGGCTTCGCTGCTTAGAAAACGCGAGAGCTCGCCGCTGACCCGATTGCGATGATCGGTCGATACTCGTGCCAGCAGCTCGTCGGGCATCACTACATGCGGTTCGCTGAGTTCGAGCAGTTCGGCGTAGGCGCCGACCAGCTCGGCCTCGTTGCGGGAACGATCAAGCCGGAAGGCGCCGATGCCGGCATCGCGCAGGACGCGGTCCAGCCAACGCTCGCGCTCGATCATCGTCACCCGTTCGCGTCTGGCGGCCTCGATATCGGTGCCGACGAACACGAACTGGCTACGCCGCGCATCTTCATCGCCAAAGGTACTGGCATCGACCTGATACCAGCGCTCTGCGCCGGAATGACAGCGCATGCGCCAGGCGAAGCTGGCCGCCCCGGTGGCGATCAGACTGCGAACCGACTCCCGACGCTGCTCGCTGTCCTCGGGAAAACAGTACTGTTCCATGGTGGTGCCCAGCACTGCGTCCAGCGGCAGACCCGCGGCCGAGCAGAAAGCCTGGTTGGCCAGCACGATCCGACCCTGACCATCGACCATCAGAATGGCCGCGCGGGCAGTATCGATCAGGCTCTGCAGGCGCAGCAGATGAGACCGGAACTCGTGCTCTGCCGACACTTCGCGCAGCACGCCCGAGACGCTGGCCAGCAACCCGGCATCGTCACGACGCACGATGGCCGCGACCCGCACCCAGCGCGTACGGCCATCGTCACCGATTACCCGAAATTCAATCGGATCCGCCGGGCCGGTGAGCGCACGGGCAAAATGACGGCGGGCACGGCTGCGATCGTCTTCGTGCAGTCGCGTCACCCAGTTCGGCAGTTCTTCCGGCAAGGTGGCGTCGGCCGCCACACCCAGCAAGCTCAGGAAGCCGGGCGAACTGCGCAGCGAACCGTCATCTTGCCATTCAAAGAATTCGACGCCCGCCACCTGCAGCAGCGCGCCGAAGAGGTCGACGTCGGCCGCCAGTTCGCGGCGGCTCAGTTCGATATCGGTAACGTCGGTCAGCACCAGCACGAAATTGCCGTCACCCGTCGCGGCGCGTGACAGGGTTGCACGCAGCCAAACCGCCGGGCGGCCGCGCCGCCCCTGCGCCCGGACCATGCAGCGGCGCTCGCGCAGACTGCTGTCGCCCAGTTGCGCCATGCACTCCTTGATGTGCTCGCATTGTCCGTCCGCGAAGACTTCGGACAGGAACAAAGCACTCAGAGACTCGGCGCTGTCCCTGCGCAGCAGTTCCGCGGCGCGCTCGGTGGCGACCAGAATCCGGCCCTGGCTGTCGAGATTGAGCTGGGCGATCGGACTGGCCCCATGGGCGCTGCGCCAGGCCTGGTTCTCGGCCTGTGCCCGCGCCAGTTCGGCGCGCAGAGCCGCGATCTGATCAGCAGTGGGTTCCGCGGATTCAGCCACGATCCAGCGCTCTCAACCAATAGCCCATGTCGTGCCCGGACTCGGCCGTCTGGCCCAACTCACGCCAACTGAATCGGGCCCGCAGTGCAGATTGACGCTGGTAGCCGCGGCCCACCCAGAAATCATGCAGCGAGCGCGCGTCTGGCGGGCGTCGGGGATCGCCCGGATCGCGCTCGACCGCACAGAAGCAGGTATGAGTGATGCCGTCGAGCGAGCGCGCATAGCGCTCACGGACATCGAAGAAACGATGACCCAGACCGTACCCGCGGTATGCGATGTCGAGCACGGATTCGCCGAAGTAAAGAATCTGGCCCACATCGTAGCCGCCCGCCCGCAATGGTGCTTGGCAATATTCAGCTTCGTCACACAAGGGTACAGCTGTGGCACAACCGACGATGCGCCCCTGGTCCACCGCCAGCACAAACAGACTGCGGGAGGATTGGCTGTAGGTCTGCAGATAACGCGCTTCGTATTCGAGATCGCCGTCGTACAGATACGGCCATTCCCGGAATACCCGGATGCGTAGCTGAGCCAGCGCCGGCAGGAAGGGGCGGATGGCAGCGCCGGTCAGCGTCAGCATCGAAATCGGTGAATCGGCACTGACGGGCTCGGCGCTGGCCAGCAACCGACCAGCGCGCACGGTGTCGGAAAAATCCCCGAACAGGCCGTCACAGCCGAGCACATAGGCGCGGGCGCACTCCTCCACCGGGCTCAGATCGGCCGTCGGCTGGTCATCACGAAAAGTCCAGGCATGGACCATCTGATCGGCGGCATGGGCAGCATCGATGAAGTCACGCCCCTCCGGTGTCAGCAAGGCCTGTTTGGAAACACCATAACCATGCACGCCAGGCCGCAGCGCCGGCAGGTCGACTGACAACTGCACCACTCTTGATCCGCAGCGCTCGCGCACCCGGGCGAGACAGTCGGCATCAAAACATTGGACGAGAACCGGCGCCTGCGGGCCGAGCAGTCCCACAGCAGCCAGATCGCGATAAAGCAATTCCACCACGTCGATGCCCCGATCGAGGAAATATCCGGGATGCTTGAGTTCGGGATAGACCAGCAAGTTCCGCCCTCGCCGCCGACGCTGTTCCAGCAGCAGTTTCAGAATCTCGCTGAAGCGCGGTATCCGGTAGCAGCCATCGCGATGATGCGGGCGTGTCGGCCACGGCTGGACGGCACGCAGCTGATCGATCTGCGACGATGTCAGGTCGGCGATCCACCAGTCTTCGTTGCCATCGGGCCCCGGCCGCCGCAGTGGGGCAAACTCGGGGCGCTGGTCAATGTCGGTGCTGCGCTCCAGACCCAGATCGTGACGCGCATAGAGCACCCCATCGGCGCTCGCCACCAGATCCGGCTCGATGACGTCGCAGCCCTGCTCGATGGCGAGCACATAGCCCGGCAGCGTGTGCTCCGGCAGATGCCCGCTGCACCCTCGGTGAGCAATCACCCACGGCCGTGTGAGCGGGCGCCATGGCGAATTGGGCAACACGCCGTCTCCTGCATCCGAACGATCCGGACAGAGTCTACGGCAAGATCAAAACTGCCTACGCGTACTGCGTCAACTGAACCAGCCGGGCACCAGCGTCTTGAACCATTCGGTGGCCTCGGCCCCGAGGAAGAACAACGCATAGAAAAAGGCGGTGAAGTAAACCACCGTGGCAATCAGCCAGAAAATGCTGACCAGCACCATCAGGCCGTCCCGCTCCAGCAGGGCAATGGCGGCAAACAGCATCCCCAGCGCCGGCAGCGTGTTGTTGAAGGGCAAGATCGGGGCCGGGATCACCAGCAGCAGGCCGCCAATGGCAATCAGGCTGCCGCAGAAGCGTTCGCCAAATCGGCCATCGACCCAGGAGGTCAGCCGCTCGCGGGTGATTTTCGCCAGCATCCGGATCAACCACTGGCACAGGCCGAGCAGGCGTTCCCACAACTTGGTCGAAGGCTTGATCTCGTAGATCTTGGTCGGCAGCCACATGCGCTCGCGCCCGCGCAGCAGTTGCCAGCCCAGCGAGGTCAGCACCAGACCGCCGGCACTGGACAGGGGTCCGAGCGTCAATGGCTGCAGGAAAGGCAGGCACAACAGCACGGTGGACAGCGCAAAGGCCGAAGTCTTGAGGCTGTCTAGCGCCTCGCCCAGGCTCATTGGCTGGTGCTCGGCACGCTCGGTGCACTCGGTCAGCACACGGATCAGGGTCAAACGATGTTCCATGGTGCCGCCGTAGCCATATCGGAGCCGCGGATCATAGCGGCAACGGGCTTCCAGACATGAATCGGGACTGTTTCAGGTCGTCGGATGGGGCACAAGGCGGCATGCTGGCCTTCAGTTGGCGTCGGGGCGAGCCGCCTGTCTCAGCTCGACACTGCGCCGCTAATGTAGGTTGGGCTAAGCGCAGCGTGCCCAACAATGGGCCTTGGTGTTGGGCACGCTGCGCTTAGCCCAACGGTCATGGCTGCGAGTCACTCGCAATCATGAAATTCGCTGGTGCCATGACCGTTGCATAGGGTTTCTTGCCTAACCCCTCCCCAGCCCTCCCCGAACATCGGGGAGGGAGCGACAGCACTCGCGTGAACGACTTTCACGGCAACCTACGGTTGATGGCCCGTGCGCAGTGTCGGGCCGATACACGCGGCTCGCAATGACGCATCAATAACTTGCGATACCTGTTCATGGAGAGCGCGGTGACGGAGCCTTGCTGTGGCCAGAGACAGAAAGAGGTCGCGCAGGCGCGCGTCCCTCCGCAAAATCACTCGGAGCTCAGCAGCTGCCCTGCCTCAGTTCAGCTGCGGCTCGAGCCAGTTCCATACCGTTTCGCGGATGTGCGGCTGCGCCGCCGCGGTCGGATGGACCTGATCTTCCTGGAAATTGGCGAGATCCATGGCCAAACCATCGAGCAGGAAGGGCAGCAGCGGAATCTGCAACTCGCTGGCCAATTGCTGGTAAACCGCCCGGAAACGACTGCGGTAGGCCTCGCCATAATTGGCCGGCAATTCAATGCCGATCAGGCCGACCTTGGCATCTGCGGACCGGGCCAACTCGATCATCTGCAGCAGGTTGGCGCGCATCGACGCAATCTGCAGGCCGCGCAGCCCATCATTGGCGCCGAGTTCTATCAATACCAGCGAGGGTCGATGGGTCTTCAGTGCTGCGGGCAAGCGGGTCAGACCACCGGCTGTGGTTTCGCCGCTGATGCTGGCGTTGACCACCTGCCACTGGCCGGGATGACTTTCGGCCAGCTTGTTCTGCAGCAGTTGCACCCAACCTTGGTCAGTCGGGATGTTGTGCGCAGCGCTCAGGCTGTCGCCCATCACCAGCAGCGTGCGCACCTCGGCAGCCGCCAGTGCAGACCCCCACCACAGCAACAGCAGAAACAGGATTCGCCTCATGAATAGCGGTACCGAACTCGTCGTTGAAGCCAGCGACATTAGCAAACAAGTCCTGACTGCAGCCGGTGAATTGTCGGTACTCGACGCCATTGACGTTCAGCTACCAGCCGGGGAAACACTGGCCATCGTCGGCGAATCGGGCTCTGGCAAGACCACTCTGCTGTCACTGCTGGCCGGGCTTGATCAGCCCAGCAGTGGGCAGATTCGCCTGTTCGGCCAGCGCCTTGAGGGTCTGGACGAAGACGGCCGCGCGGCGCTGCGTTTGGGCCGGGTCGGTTTCGTGTTCCAGGCCTTTCATCTGCTGCCGAGTTTCACGGCGCTGGAGAATGTTGCGGCGCCGCTGGAACTGGCCGGCAACCGGGCGGCAATGACCCATGCGCGCGCCGCGCTGGAACGGGTGGGTCTGGCGCATCGGCTCGATCATCTGCCGCGGCAGTTGTCGGGCGGCGAACAGCAGCGCGTGGCCCTGGCACGGGCCTTTGCGATCGGCCCCAAGCTGCTGTTCGCCGACGAACCCACCGGCAATCTCGACCAGAATACCGGTGCCCGGGTCGCCGATCTGCTGTTCGAGCTGAACCGCGACACCGGCACCAGCTTGATATTGGTGACCCACGATCTGCGCCTTGCCGCTCGCTGTCAGACCCAGATCCGGCTCGAAGCCGGCCGGCGGATCGCATGAACCTGCTGCTGACCTTGTTGCGCCACGCCCGTCGCGAATGGCGCGCAGCCGAGCTCAAGCCGGTACTGGCGGCTTTGCTGGTGGCGGTCACCGCCGCCACTGGCGTGCTTGCCTTCACCGACCGCGTCGAGCGTGCCCTGAACGCGCGCGGCGGCGAACTGATCGGTGGCGATGCGGTGCTGTCTTCGCGCCAACCGATTCCATCGAAGCTGGCGGACCAGGCCAAGGCCGCCGGTTTGCAGACCACACCGGTGGTCGCCTTTCCGACCGTGCTGTTTGCCGGTGAAGCCAGCGTGCTGGTCGAGATCAAGGCGGTTGCCGCCGACTATCCGCTGCGCGGGCAGCTGAAGACGGCAGCGACGCCGACAGGTCTCGGAGAACTGGCCAGGGCGCCGGCGACAGGGACAGCCTACCTCGACGCCCGGGCGCTGGCGGCGCTGCAGCTGGAAGTCGGCGCCGACGTGGAAATCGGCAACGCCCGTTTGCGCGTGGCTGGCGTGCTCGCCGAGGACCCGGAAGGCGCCGGCAGCTTTCTCACCCTCGCCCCCCGAGCCATCGTTCGCGCCGAGGATGTCACCCGCCTGGGTCTGCTCGGGCCGGCCAGTCGCGCCTTCCACCGTCTGCTGATTGCCGGACCGATCACCGCCGTGGAGGCCTATGCCGAATCGGTACGCCCGCAGCTGAAGGGACAAAGACTGACGCTGGCCCGCGATGCCGAGCAGCAGCTGGCCGAGGTCGGCCGACAGACCCGGGCCTTTTTTGGCCTGGCGGCCCTGGCAGTGCTGTGGCTGGCAGCCCTGGCGATCGCCCTGACCGCACGTCGCTACACCGAAGCCCGCCGTGAAGTCGTCGCCCAGCTACGCTGTTTCGGCTTGTCACGACGGCGCATCCTGCTGCAGCTCGGGGCCACGCTGGGCCTGTACGGACTGCCGGCGATCGCGCTGGGCATTGCCCTGGGCTACGGGCTGCAGGCCGTGATTGCCCTCGGCGTAGGCGCGCTGTTCAACGAAACCTTGCCGATTCCAGGCCCACGCGCCGCCCTGCTCGGCGCGCTGGTCGGCGTGCTGGCCTACCTGAGTTTTACCTTGCCGGCCTTGGCCAGGCTCACCGCCACGGCGCCCTCGACCCTGTTGCGACAGACTGAGGATCGCCTCGGCCTGCGCGAGTGGCTGGCCTACCCCGCTGCGCTCGGCGTGCTCACGCTGGCGGTCTGGCTGCTCACCGGCGAAGGTCAGCTCGGCATCATCGCCATGATCGGCATGAGCGTGCTTGCGCTGAGCCTGGCGGGCGTCATGTGGCTGCTGCTGCGCGGCATTCGCAAGCACACGCCGGGCCGCAGCTTCGTCACCCGCCAGGCGCTGCGACAGTTTGCCGCCAGACCGGGCACGACCCTGCTGTCGGCCGTCTCGCTGGCGCTGGCGCTGGCGGCGGTGCTGTTGCTGGGCGTGGTATCGGGCGATCTGGTGCGGCAATGGCGCAGCGGGCTGGATCAGGACACGCCCAATCGCTTCCTGCTGAACATCCAGCCCGATCAGACCGACGGGCTGCGAGCACAGTTGGCCGAGCTCGGCATCGTTGACGCTCAGTTCTATCCCTTCGCCGTGGCCAGGCTGGTCGCCATCAACGGCACCAGGCCCACGCCCGAGGCCTATACCGATCCACGTGCCGCGCGCTTCATCGACGGCAATCTCAATCTGAGCTGGAGTCAGGAGCTGCCAGCCGCCAACACGCTGATCTCCGGCAGCTGGTGGGGTGAGGGGCCGGAAGTGTCGATCGCCGAAAACTGGGCCAAGACTTTCAACCTCGGCGTCGGCGATCGCCTGACGATCAGCGTCGGTGACCGGGAAATCGAGGCCCGAATTGCCAATGTGCGCAAGGTCGACTGGGATTCCTTCCGGGTCAATTTCTTCCTGCTGTTCAAACCGGAGACCGTTGCTGGCCTGGACAGCACCTGGGTGACCAGCATCCGCGCCGATGCCGACCAGGCACGCCAGTTGGGCAGCGTCATCCGCAGCTACCCGAACATCACGCTGATCGATGTCGATGCGCTGCTGACCCGCATTCTCGGCGTCGTCGATGCGGTGGTCCGCAGCCTGTCGGTGATCTTCTGGTGCGCGCTCGCCGCTGCGGCCACGGTCCTGCTGGCGGCGCTATCGGTCAGTGCCAGCGCCCGACGCTTCGAGAGCGCGCTGTGGCGCAGTCTCGGTGCCTCGCAACGCACGCTGCAGCGCACCCAATGGCTGGAACTCGGCAGCGTAGGCGCGCTCGGCGGCGGCTTCGGCGGGCTGGCGGCGCTGGTGACCGGCTGGTCGCTGGCCGACCGGGTGTTCCAGATCGACTACGCCGCGCCCTGGTGGCTGCCACTGGCCGGCGCCGCACTCGGCGCGGCGCTGTCGCTGACCGCCGCCTGGCTGGTGCTGCGCGGCGTCAGCGCCACACCCCCGGCACAGACCCTGCGGGTGGGAGCGGATTAGGCCCCGACGTAGGAGCGAGCTCGCGTCGCGACCGACAAAGCACCGATCCACACCTTTGATCGCGCCACAAGGGCGCTCCTGCACGAGGCATCTCGACTCGCGCGCCCGATGACCCTGCGGCGTCTTGACCGGGGCCTCCAGGCTCAACCCCCGGCAGCGTTCCAGTTCACATCTTCACCCTCACCGACTTGTGTCGCGCTGGCGCTCGGCTTATGTTTCTGCTTCGGCAGGGAGAGCGTCATGGTTCAGGGCTACGAGAAGCGTCGTCACCCACGTACTGAGATCAGCGCGGTCGCCGTGCTGATCTCCAGCGCCCGTGGCGGCTACCTGACCAATGCCCAGGACATCTCCGGCGGCGGTGCCCGCCTCAGCCGCCCGCTGACCTGGAAGGAAGGCATCCAGCCACCCTTCCGCCTGTTCTTCATCTTCGACGAGGACACCGTCGTCGACATGCGCGCCACCCTGGTCCGCGCTGGCGACGATCATCTCGCCTTCCAGTTCGATGCCGGCCAGCCCGCCGAGATCGATCAGCTGCTGTACGAGACGCGATTCATCGTCCAGACGGTTTGAGATCGCTAGTTGCTGGTTGTCGGTTGTCGGTTGTCGGTTGTCGGTTGTCGGTTGTCGGTTGTCGGTTGTCGGTTGTCGGTTGTCGGTTGTCGGCAAAGCCTCTCACCCCCTGTCATTGCGAGCCAGCCGAGCAGGCCCGACACGGCGCTCACCCCTCGAACCGTGAATCGTAGGAGCGCCCTTGCGGCGCGACCGGAAAGGCGACGTTCCTGTCCTGAGGCAGGGCGCGGCCAGTAGCCGGACGCAGAGAACACAAAGGAAAAGCAGAGAGAACACGAAGAAGAGCGTCAGATCTTCAATGTGCCTTGCAACGCAGTCGTCGCCTGAGCTCCCCCGGGCCCTGTGGGAGCGGCTTCAGCCGCGATGCCTGGCTCCAGGCACACGCCAACCCCAATCGCGGACAAAGTCCGCTCCCACATCCTGGTCCGGGGCCGGATCCTGGCGAACCTGACCGGGCCAGTGCGGCGACGCAAGCCCATCCAATCTGAACACGATTGAACGCCGCCATTGAATACCCGACCCCCTACCCCTACACTCCGTCTTGCAACTGGGGGCGCAATGGCTTCGACGGGAGTCACGAAACCTTGGGTGCATGCCGAGGGGGTAGCTTTCCTCGTTAATCCAGCTGCAAGACTCTAGTCGCGAACGACGAAGTCTACGCTCTAGCAGCCTAAGGGCTGCTTAACCACCCTATCTTGTGTTCGTGCTCGGTAACGGTGGGTCAGAATCACGAAATCGCGAGCCAGACGTGCCCGACGTCGGCAGCTAAAACCTCAGGGCTGGTTGCACGGTTATCCCGCCAATTGGAGCACCGTGTGACGAGATCAAAGAATCGGCTAAGCATGTAGATCACAAGACGTAGGGCTTGCGGACGGGGGTTCGACTCCCCCCGCCTCCACCAAACAAAAGCAAGGGCCGCCAGCAATGGCGGCCTTTGTCATTTCAGGATGCCGAAGTCGAACACCCGTACGCTTGCGGCAGCGCGTGACGCGACGCACGCGTCGCGAGGCACGAACGCCCGCGAGCTGCGCTCGCGGGCAGGACCGGGGGTTCGACTCTCGCAGGGGTTCAGAGGTGGTTCGTGCGCCCCATCACTCCGGCACCGCCAGCGCCAGCGTCTCTTTCACTTCCTCCATCACCGCGTAGCTGCGCGAGCCCGACACATGCGGCAGTGTCAGCAGCGTCTCGCCGAGCAGGCGCCGGTACGCGCCCATATCGGCCACGCGCGCCTTGATCAGGTAGTCAAAATCGCCGGATACCAGGTGGCATTCGAGCACCTGCGGCAATTCCACCACGGCCGCCTTGAACGCCTGGAACACGTCCTTGCTGGTGCGCACCAGTCGGATCTCGACGAATACCAGCAGGTCGGCGCCGAGGCGCGCCGGGTTGAGTCGCGCATGGTATCCGGTGATGAAATCCTCATCCTCAAGCTTCTTGACGCGTTCCAGGCACGGCGTCGGCGACAGGCCGACGCGTTTGGCGAGTTCGACGTTGGGCAGGCGGCCGTCCTGCTGGAGTTCGCGCAGGATCCGCCGATCTATCCTATCCAATTGATTCTTGGGTATTTTATGCTGACGCATGGAATTTCATGCTCCGACCGGGCTGGTGCTCAGCAGATTATCCTGACCGGCGGACAACAACAGAGGAAAATTCCAAAGATTGATCAATAGACTTCCTGCCGATCCTGTCGCAGGCCGTGCAGGCAGCCATTTGCGCTGCTGCAGCGCAGCATGACAGGCCCACCCCAACGAATGAGGCGAGGCGATCATGCTTATCGGCGTACCCAAGGAAATCAAGAACCACGAATACCGTGTCGGCATGGTGCCTGCTTCGGTGCGCGAACTCACCCAGCATGGCCACCAGGTCATTGTCGAAAGCCTCGCAGGCGGCGGAATCGGCTTCTCCGATGCCGACTACGTGGCCGCTGGTGCGAAGGTGCTCGGCACGGCCGAAGAGGTGTTTGCGCAGGCCGACATGATCGTCAAGGTCAAGGAGCCGCAGGCGATCGAGCGGGCGCGACTGCGCGAAGGCCAAGTGCTGTTCACCTACCTGCACCTGGCGCCGGACCTGCCGCAGACCGAGGACCTGATCAAATCGGGCGCGACCTGCATTGCCTACGAGACGGTCACCGCGAGCAATGGCGGCCTGCCGCTGCTGGCGCCGATGTCGGAAGTCGCCGGCCGCATGTCGATCCAGGCTGGCGCCACCGCGCTGCAGAAGGCCAACGGCGGCCGCGGCATGCTGCTCGGCGGCGTGCCCGGCGTCGCCCCGGCCAAGGTGGTGATCCTGGGCGGCGGCGTGGTCGGCGCGAATGCCGCGCTGATGGCGGTCGGCATGGGCGCCCGCGTGATCGTGCTCGATCGCAACGTCGACGTGCTGCGCCGACTGGTGGCGCAGTTCGGCACCCGCATCGAGCCGGTGTTCTCCAGCCACGATGCGGTCGAATCCGCGGTACTCACCGCCGACCTCGTCATCGGTGGTGTGTTGATCCCGGGCGCCGCAGCGCCGAAGCTGGTCAGCGCCGCGATGGTAAAGCGCATGAAGCCCGGCGCGGCCGTGGTCGACGTCGCCATCGACCAGGGCGGCTGCTTCGAGACCGCGCATGCGACCACCCACGCTGATCCGACCTACATCGTCGACGACGTGGTGCACTACTGCGTCGCCAACATGCCAGGCGCGGTGCCGCGCACCTCGACCTTCGCGCTCAACAACGCCACCCTGCCGTTCATCCTGGAACTGGCGACCAAGGGCGCGAAGCGCGCGATGGCCGAGAACATCCACCTGATGCGCGGACTCAACGTGCATGCCGGCAAGGTCACCTACCACCCGGTAGCCGAAGGTTTCGGCTTCGAGTACGTGCCGGCCGAGCAGGCGCTCGGGTTGTAAGTCCTCAGCCACGCGGCGCGGTGGCCGGTGGAGGCCCACGCGCCCGCGTGGCCGCAGTTGATCTCGACGGATCGCGAGGCACCGGGAAGCGGCCCTGCAGGCGCGGCGCCCTCCAATGGCGCCAACGCCATGGCTTGTGGGAGGGCCACGCGCCTGCGTGGCGTTCAATCGGACCCGCGGGCTTGCCGCGAAAGCCCTCCGATCTCACCCTACTCGCGCCTTGCCTCGGACCGAAATCCAGCGGAAATTTCTTCGACTGAGCACGAGACACCACACTATTCGCGCATCCTGCAAGCTCCCTTGAACGAATAGCCCTGTTCATTCCAGACGAGGATTTCTCCAAGCTCCAGAAGACAGTCGACGTCGTTCTTCTGATGATCATTGGGCGCGGCCTCGACCAGGAAGTCCAGCGCTGAACTGATTGCCGTGGAATTCCGGTGCAGTCCGGCACTCGTGGCCCGCGTACGCCAAACCGGTCTGTATCGGACTACGGCTAAGCCCGGCAGAGCCAGGCCAGGATCCCGCTCCGGCCTGGCTGGATCAGCATCTGCGCCGCAGGCATAATTTGATACAAAGTTTTGGATGGCTGCGTTTTCGCGGTCTGCGTCATGAACAGGCGGGCCTTCGAGGTCCGTTTTTGCGTATTCGAGGACCTGAATGTTCGAACAGTCACCCCACAGCCGCCCCGACTTTGCCACATTCGTCGAGGCCTTCAGGCGCCACATCGAACACCTGCCCGGGCACAGCAACGCGGTCTTTGACGCCAGCTCGCAAACGATTCGCTACCAGCAGGGCGGCCGGAACTACAGCGTCAATCCCAATAACTTCTACATCGACTACGGCAAGAGCGATGGTGATCTGGGGACCTTTCTCCAGGCTTGCAGTGCATCCCTGCTGTCAGTTCAGGCGCCACGGCCGCAGTCATGGGCCGAAGCTGCGCCCAATCTGTTACCGGTGGTGCGCGACCGTCGCTATCTGGACATGGCCATCCTGATGGCCAAGGTCTCGGCGACCAAGGCCAAGGTCGAGATTCCGGGCTTTCCCTTCAGGGCACTGGCCGGCGAGCTGGTCGTGACCCTGGGGCTGGACACGCCGACAGCGACCAGTGTCGTTGCCGCGACTGAACTCGAATCCTGGGGGACCAGCTTCGATGAGGCCTACAAAGTCGCGCTGGCCAATCTGCGCGCCCGAACCCAGGGCAGCCTCAACGAGGTGCGACCGGGTCTGTACCTGTCGGACTGGCGAGATGGCTACGATGCCTCGCGCCTGCTGCTGCCGGAACTGCTCCAGAACCTGACCCTGCGCGGTGATCCGGTGGTCTCGGTGCCCTCGCGAAATCTGCTGGTGGTGGCTGGCTCCGAGGACCCGGCTGCGCTGGCTGCGCTGGCCGGTGTCACGGCCGATGTGCTGGGCGAAGACAGCCGGCCCTTGTCTGCCGACGTCCTGCAGTTTGGCGAGCAGCGCTGGCGAGAAGCGGCAGCGTCAGTTTCACAGCAACCGAGATTGCTCAAGGCGCGACAACTGTTGCTGCAGCGCGATTACAACCAGCAGGCCGAACTGCTGAAGCAGTTGAATCAGGCTCAAGGCAAGGACATCTTCGTCGCCAGCTACAAGTTGGCGGAGAGCGCCGAGGATCAGCCGCACCGGAACATCACCCAGGTGACCGAGGGTGTCGGCCTGACGCTCCTGCCCAAGGCCGACGAACTGGCCTTCCTGACGCGCGCTCAGGAATTTCTGCTGGTGCCCTGGACGGTTGCCGAAGAGGTGCTGGGATCGGCCCTGAAACGCATCGCAATCCATCCGGTCAGATACCGCTACCAGGGTTTTCCCGATGCGGCGCAGCTGGAGAAATTGCGCTCCCAAGCCTCCATCAGCCAGGCCCCACCCGAACCCAAGCAGCGCATGGCGGCCGTGGCTGAAGATTTTCGCCAGGCCTACCAGAACAGGTTCCAGCGCTTGCTGACCTACGACGCCAGCGGAATCCGGCTCATCGACCAGCTGATCGAAGACCAGCGCAGCCATGGCATTGCGGCGACGGACTCCTTTGTCGAGGGCATCGGCGCCTTTTTCGGTGAAGTTCTGGTCCGTCAATTTGACGGTGAATGGATACTGCACAAGGAGCGCCTGTGCGTGCTTGTCGACGACAAGAACGCGGTCTTTCCGCTCGAAAGGGTCGCCAGGCAATGGGCCAACGGCCGCGCTGGCGGCGATTCGATATCGGGCACCTATGAGTCGGTGCAGCGCTTGAAGCAAATGCAGCAGCCGGAATCGGCCAGTGCTGCCAGGGCAGTTCAGCCGTCCTCGGCCGCATCAGCGACTGGTCCGGCAACGCAGCCTCCAGCAGTCGGCCATCGCTACCGGATTCCCGCTCAGCCTGCGAATCCGCGGATGCAGCAGATGCTGGTGCAGGCACGCGACCAGTTTGCCCGGCTGCGCACGGCCGCGGTCGCCGGCACGCTGGACACCATGCACGCGGAAAGCCCGAAGTGGCTCACCCACCGCGATCCGCTGATCGAGGTAAGCCGCAATCAGGCCCTGCTGCTGCGTGAAGGCCGAATCGTCTGGGCGGCGCTGGTCATGGCCAACAATCTGCTGTTCAAGCCCGGCAAGGAGGATTGCCCTGCCCTGCTGGTCTACAGTCTTGATCCCTGGTTCGAATCCAGACCGGATGAGCTGCATGCCATCGCCCGTCGGATCTTCGAACTCAAGAACACCCAACCGACGAATCCGGACCTGCGCGCATTGGCCAGGCTGGTGACCGAGGAGAGCGACCGCGGTATGGGCTGGCGCGTGCCCGAGGCACTCACCGACAGAGACGTGCGCGGTTCGATCTTCATGGTGTTCCGCAAGCACATTCCCCTGGGACAGATGTGTGGCGAGTTCTTTCCCATTCTGGTGCATCCGTCAACCGAGGCCGTGATGATCCTGCCCTTCGAAGGCTGGCCGGCCGAACTGATCAAGGCGTGGAAGCCCGGGTCCAGCGAACGCAGCCTGGCCGAAGTCCGGGCACTTCCCGAAGGCCTGCGCCTCAGCCATGCGCCGAGCGTGGTGGCCGCCACCAGAAGCCCTGCTGACGGGCGCGAGTTCATCTGGACCTTTCAGACCAGCGTGGAAGCGATGGACACCGAACTCAGCATTGTCGAGTACGGCGCCTTCAGTCAGCTACGCGGGAAATGGGGTCCTGCCAACGGCGGCGAGGCGCCTTTCGGCCCGCAGCAGTTCGCTGAAGGATTTGGCTGCAGCGACGGCAGACTGAGACCGGGCCAGGCTTTCAGCCATCCGAAGAACTCGTACCGCAGTTCTCAGCTGCGCTCCTCCCGTCAGCTCTGGTATGTCATCGGCAAGGACGCCGCCGGCAAGCTCTACCGCGGCGAAGCCGAGATCGAATTGCGTGGCACCCTGATCGCCCCGGACAGTGAGCCGCTCAAACCAGTCAAGGCCGGCGGCCTGGCCGCCATTGGCCGGCTCTTCGGTGGCAGCAAGGCCCTGGACCTGCTGCGCTTTGATGGCGTCTACCGGGTCAAGCAGCAACCCGAAGACGACAGCAATTCAGCCCACTGCTATCTGCGCCTGTACCCGGACAAGACCGCCATCTACATCGACTCCGACGAGCAGCCCTCGGAGCTGTCGAAGTGGTTCAACATCCAGTCCCCGCATGTGCCCACCGGCTACTACAGCGTCAAGGGTGACAGCATCCGCATCGAGATCGCTGCCGGCCACACCTCCATCGTGCTGTCCGGAACCATCGACCGCAACCGTCTGCAGCTGAGCTTTCCCCGCTTCGCCAACGGACCGATGCGCAACGATGAGTTCCTGTTCATGGGCTGGCGGCCGTAGCAGGGCACCGTGGGAGCGGCTTCAGCCGCGATCAGGTGTGTCGCGGGTCTCGGATTCTCCAGTCGCGACGCGGGGTCGCTCCAACGGTGGGAGCGGCTTCAGCCGCGAACGGGTGTGCCGCGGGTCTCGGATTCTCCAGTCGCGACGCAAGGTCGCTCCTACGGTGGGAGCGGCTTCAGCCGCGAACGGGTGTGCCGCGGGTCTTGGAGTCTGCGGTCGCGACGCAAGGTCGCTCCTACGGTGGGAGCGGCTTCAGCCGCGATCGGGTGCGTCGCGGGTCTCGGATTCTCCAGTCGCGACGCGGGGTCGCTCCTACGGTGGGAGCGGCTTCAGCCGCGAACGGGTGTGCCGCGGGTCTCGGAGTCTCCGGACGCGACGCAAGGTCGCTCCTACAGTGGGAGCGGCTTCAGCCGCGATCGGGAGTACCG
>JBFWOF010000066.1:0-30845 GCA_050250665.1 Lysobacterales bacterium
AGCCCAACCTACGCCCTCGCCATTACATGTCCAACCGGCCTTGGAGCCTTCTCGGCACTACATAGTGCCTCATAACCCGCCGCTGTCGTAGAGCAGAGCATGCTCCGCTGATCTGGCTGGGCTTTGCTGTTCCCGCCTGCGCTCTACAAACCGTAGCGCCGCATCAGTGGGTAGGTTGGGCTAAGGCCGCAGGCCGTGCCCAACAAAGTTGCGCCAGATCATTGGGCAAGGCCTGCGGCCTTTGCCCAACCTACGCCCTCGCCATTACCTGTCCAAACGGCATTGGAGCCAGCTCGGCACTACAAAGTGCCTCGTACACCGCCGCTGTCGTAGAGCGGAGCTTGCTCCGCTGCTCTGGCTGGGCTTTGGCCTTGGCTGTTCCCGCCTGCCCGCATAGCACATCCTGCCGAGCAAGCTCGGCACTACAAAGGCCTCGTACACCGCTGCTGTCGTAGAGCGGAGCTTGCTCCGCTGCTCTGGCTGGGCTTTGGCCTTGGCTGTTCCCGCCTGCGCCCTACAAACCGTAGCGCCGCATCAATTCCTCGCGCCTTTCAGGGTCGAAATTGATGCGCTCGATGTCATCGCCAACCAGTTTCAGCAAGCGTCGATCCATGACCTTGAACCAGAGACTCGGCACATAGGCCAGCAGGAACATGCCGAAATAGCCGCTGGGCAGCTGCGGCAGATTGTCGAAGGTGCGCAGCGACTGATAGCGCCGGGTGGCATGGGCGTGATGATCGGAATGGCGTTGCAGGTGAAACAGCGCCCAGTTCGACACAATATGGTTGCTGTTCCAGGAATGCTGCGGCTTGCAGGCTTCAAATCGACCGTCCGCCAGGCGCTTTCGGGCAATGCCGTAGTGCTCGATGTAATTGGCGCTGGTCAGCTGAAAATTGGCCCAGAACGACGCCAGCAGCAGGAATGGCAGCACCGCAATCCCCAGCCACAGCATCAGCGTCAGATAGAGCCCGGCAGTGATCAGCGTGGTCTGCACGATGTCGTTGTGCAGACTCCTCCAGGGCTTTTCCAGACTCTTCATGCGCTCGGCTTCCAGCGCCCAGCCACGGCGCCAGGCGCCCGGCATTTCCCGCAACAGGAATCGATAGATGGACTCGCCCAGACGCGAGGAAGCTGGATCGGCTGGTGTCGCCACATCACGGTGATGGCCGCGATTGTGTTCGACGTAGAAATGACCGTAGCCGGTGGGGGCCAGCACCAGCTTGGCCAGCCAGCGCTCCAGCGCCTCGCGCTTGTGCCCGAGTTCATGGCCGACATTGATGCAGAAACCGCCGACCACGCCGGTGGACAGCGCCACTGCCAGCCAGCCGTGCCAAGGCAGTTCGCGGCTGCTGACAAACCAGGCAGCAAAGATGAACTCGGCCCACAGCATCGGCACCAGCAGCCAGGTGATCACGCGGTAGTAGCGATCGGCTTCCAGCGCCGGCACCGCGGATTCCGGCGGGTTGCTCTGATCCACGCCCATCAGATAGTCGAATATCGGCAGGAACAGATAGACCAGGGCGATTGGCAGCCACAGCAAGCGCACATCACCAAGCGCCAGGTACAGCAGCGGCCCCGCGCCCACCAGGGCCGGCACCGCCAGCGACAGCAACCAGGCGTAGCGCTTGCGGTCATGGTAGGACTGGCTGTCATCCAGTTGCCGGGTCATCGTGGTCACGAGCTACTCCTTGCGGGTGGGCACGGCCACATCAGCGCAGACCGCTCCGAGCCTGATCGAAGCTTGGCGCCGAGCCTGGTCTCGGACCACCGCCCAAGCTGGCAGAGAGTCGTCATTTTGTGCCACGATCGCCGTTCCACGACCAGCAAGTCCCAAATGGCACCTAGTCCAGCACAATCGGCCTTGCACCCGGTCTACGTCAGGCTGCTCGGCGTGCTGCTGGCTCGTCGCGGCATCGACACCGAGGCCTTGCTGAGCGCCGCGCAGCTCTCCCGCCATGAGCTGCAGCAGGACACGCTGCTGCCCTACGCCCCGATCGAGCACCTGATCCTGGGGGCGATCGAGGCCAGCGGCTGTCCCTGGCTGGGCCTGGAATTCGGGGCTGCCGCCCAGATTCACACCCACGGACTGGTCGGCAATGCCACCATTGCCAGTGCCACGCTGGATGCAGCACTGCGCACCCTCGCCCGCTTCGCCAGCCTGCGCACCGGACTGCTTCGTTTCGATATCCGCCGCGGCAGCCACAGCACCGAAGTGCGCATCCTGCCGCAACTGCCGCTGGGTGCTGCAGCGCCCTTTGTTCACGACGCCATGCTGGTGATTCTCGAGCGCATGCTGCAGAGCTTGTCGCCGACCCCATTGCGGATTGCCCGATACACCCTGCCCTACGCCGCACCGGAATGGTCCGCGCGCTACCGCGAACATCTCTCCGGCGAACTCGCCTTTGAGCCGGCCTCGATGGCCTGCATGGAATTCGACAATCTGACCCTGGACAGCAATTGCCTGACGGCAGACCCACAGGCCTGCGCCCAGGCGACCATGGAATGCGCACGCCAGCTGGACCTGACGACGGCCGAGCCGGGGCTTGCCAGCCGCATCCGCAGCCTGCTGGCCGCGAACGATCCACAGCTGCCGCTGGCCGAGGACGTGGCCCGCAAGCTCCACCTGTCCACACGCAGTCTTTACCGCCATCTGAAGGTCATCGGTCTGAGCTACCAGCAACTGGTCGACGAACATCGGCTGGAGCGTGCCCGCTGGTTGCTGGCCCACACCGAGCTGCCCATCGAGCGCATCGCCGAACGTCTAGGGTACGCCGACAGCTCCAATTTCAGCCGCACCTTCAGGCGCTGGACCGGACTGACGCCACGCGCCTACCGGTCGAAGCC
Source organism: Lysobacterales bacterium (assembly GCA_050250665.1). Taxonomy (GTDB): domain Bacteria; phylum Pseudomonadota; class Gammaproteobacteria; order Xanthomonadales; family SZUA-5; genus JADKFD01. Next base: position 2,845 of record JBFWOF010000066.1, read on the forward strand.
CCTGGAATCCTGAAAATGAAAGTCCTCGCCGAATCCGCCTGGTCGTGGATGCTGCTGGCAGATGGCGACAGCCGCATTCTGTCTGTTCTTTGCGGCACCATCGGTCTCTTCGAACTTGTGATCCTGTTGTCGCCCTCTGAATGTCCGGCCGACAGCATCGATCGCCAAGCGCTGGATGCGCTGGCGGCCAGAATCAGCTATTCGCCAGAATCCTATCTCGACCGACATCGCCCGGAACTGCTGGACAGCGAGTCCGCCCGAGCGGCGATCGAGACATGGCGAAGACATCGAGCCACACTGACCTAAGGCGCTCCAGCGCCAGAAGATGAGCCGGTTCCTGAATGCAGTCCGCATGACTCTTGGCGATAGGTCTTCCGGCACGGCCACCGGGAGGACGCCAAGGACTAGCATCGGCGCTCCTTGCACGGAGTTACCTTCATGGTTCGTCGCGCCATTACTGTGTTGCTGCTGGCCGCCATGGCTTCTGCCCCGGCCTTTGCCGAAACCAATGTCTATGCCGGCCTGCGCGTCGGCTCCAACCTGGACGGCCGCTTTGATGACGCCGGCGGGAAGCTCGACACCGACACCCCGTTTGGCGGCTACCTGGGCTGGAACATCAACCCCAATCTGGCCATCGAATTCGCCGCCACCAATCTGGGCAGCAGCCAGCGCAGCGATATTGCTGACGGCGGTTTTGATGTCGATGGTGCGCTTTACCAACTCGGCGTGGTCGGCAGCTTCCCGCTGTCGGACCAGTTCAATCTGCTCGCCGGCGTCGGCGGATTCCGTCTGAACGAGGATGGCGACGGCTCCAGCATCGCCGGCCCGATCAGCGTCGATTTCGGCGACACCGGCGTCTACGCCGAGGTCGGCGGGCGCTTCCAGCTCAATCCCCAGTGGGCCCTGCGCGCCAGCTACACCTGGTTCGATTTCGAATCCGGCAGCGACGGCAATTTCTGGGGTGGTGTCGAACTCAAGTTCTGACCCCGGACAGATGTAGCCCGGGGTGCCGCGCAGCGGTTCCCCGGGGCTGTTCGGCTCTGTGGCGCAACCGGATTCCGGATCACTTGAAGCGCCCTCTGAGCGCGACTGCCAATCCGAGCATCCAGCACGATGGCAGATCCGAAGCGGCCTTGTGGAGGGACGCGCGCCTGCGCGGCCGCTCTTGATCTCCCGCCACACCAAAGCGGCGCCGCAGCGCGGCGCCCTCCACAACAGCGGCACGAACAACCCAGGACGAAGTGCACTTGGGTAGAGCCCCGGTGAGCCGCTACGCGGCACACCAGGCTACGCGCTGCCACAGCAAAGCGGCGCCGCAGCGCGGCGCCCTCCATGCCAGCGGCACGAACCACCCGGAATGGCGTGCACCTGGAGCCATCGGTTTCGTCAACGACTGCACGGCGACCTTGAACGGACCTCCAGCCCTGCACTCACCGCCCCGAGCGTCTATGCTCCTCGGCTTTGTTGGCGTGGACTCCAGGAATGGCAACTCGTATCGCATTCATCGGTGGCGGCAACATGGCCCGCAGTCTGATCGGTGGGCTGATTCGCCAGGGTCGCAGCCGCGATTCCATCCACGTGGCCGAGCCGAACGCGGCACTGCGCGACGCGCTGGCGCGGGATTTTGGCGTGATCACCCACGGCGACAACCTCGCCGCTGCGCTGGCCTGCGACATCTGGGTACTGGCAGTGAAGCCCCAGGTGATGCCGCAGGTGCTGGCGCAGCTGGCGCCAGCGGCGACTGACCGGGCCCCTCTGGTGGTTTCGATTGCCGCAGGGGTCACCCACGCCAGCATGGCCATCGCCCTGGGCGCGCGTGCACGGGTGGTCCGCACCATGCCCAATACGCCGGCAATGATTGGTGCCGGCATCACCGGCCTGTACGCGGCTGCCGATGTGGGTGAGGACGAACGCCTGCTGGTCGAGCAACTGCTGGCCACGGCCGGCGCCACGGTATGGATCAGTGACGAGTCGCAAATGGATGCGGTAACTGCGGTGTCGGGCAGCGGGCCGGCGTATTTCTTCCTGTTGATCGAAAGCCTGATTTCCGCCGGCGTGAAGCAGGGCCTGCCGCCGGAGACGGCGGCGACACTGGCCAAGCACACGGCACTGGGCGCTGCGCGGATGACGCTGGAGTCCCCTGAGCCGCCGGAAATCCTGCGTCAGCGCGTGACCTCGCCGGGCGGGACCACCGCTGCGGCGCTCGACACCTTTGCCGCGGGCGGCTTTGCCGAACTGGTCGACCGCGCAGTCGCTGCCGCCACCCGGCGCGGTCGCGAACTGGCGCAAGGAGGCTGAACCCATGGGCTACATGATCTACAGCTACCTGATCCAGTTCCTGTTCTGGATTCCGTTGACCATCCTGTTCCTGCGCATCGCGTTGCCGCTGGTACGGGCGCCGTTTTCCGACCCGCTGGTGGGCTGGGTCTATTCGGTCACCACGCCAGTGCTTCGGCCGATCGAGAAGGTCGTGCCACGCTGGCGCAATCTCAGTCTGGCAGCGGTGCTGTTGTTCTGGCTGGTGGCCAGTCTCGAGCAGGCCCTGCTGATGCTGTTCAGCCGCAATATTCTGGCCTGGCTGCTGGGTGGCCTGGCCGGCGCCATCAGCTTTGCGCTCGGATTCATGATCGTAGTGATCTTCGTCTGGGTGCTTTTCACCTTCTTCCAGCCCCGCGCTGGCTCCTCGATCGTGTCCATCGTCCAGCGACTCGCGAGCCCAATCTGCAATGTCTTCCGTCGCCGGATTCCCGCCATCGGACCCTTCGATCTGTCCCCTGCTCTGGCCATTCTGACGTTAACCATCCTGCGGCTGATCCTGCCTTCGATGATTTTCGCGCTGGCGGCAAAACTCTGATCAGCAGAAACGCGTCCGCGATTCCGTATCGGATTCTTCGCCGTCCTTTAAGGCGCGGCGAATCCATCTAGATTCGAAACACCAGACGCAAAGCCTTACAATCGCAAAAAAATCTCAACCAGGAGTCAAACCATGATGCTCAGCACCCGCCGCGCCCTGCTCGTGGCGTCCATCGCATTCGGTCTGGCCGCGTGCGGCAAGGATGAAGCCACCGATCCGCTCGCCTACGTGCCGGCCGATACGCCCTATGTGATGGCCAATCGGATCGTCGTCCCCAAGGCCATTACCGAGGCCTGGATGGGCATGTACGGTGCCAATTTCGGCGAAACCTACAAGAATCTCGCCGAAGAGCAGCAAATGAAGGACATCGAAGGCGAAATGGGCGTGTGGCTGCGGGCCAGCCTGCCGGAATTCGCCAACATGACTTCGATTGACGGCATCGAAGGGCTGGGTCTCAAGGTAGAGGCGCGCATCGCTTTCTATGGCTATGGCTTGATGCCGGTCTATCGCCTCGAACTGGCGGATGCCAAGCGCTTCGCCGAGACCGTAGCCCGCATCGAGAAACGCGCAGGCAAGACGCTGGCCAAGCGCAAGATCGACGACGTCGAGCTGTGGCAGTTCAGCGATGACAAGGCCACCGTGCTGTTCGGGCCCATCGGGCAATTCCTGGTCGTCACCCTCGCTCCGGTCGATGCCGACGAGGCGCGTCTGAAGGCCCAACTCGGTCTCACCATGCCCGAGTCCTCTCTGGCCAAGACCGGCGGCCTCGAAGCCATGGACAAGCAATATGGCTACGACGGCCACATGTCGGGTTATATCGACATCCGCGGTCTGGCCCAGCGCCTGAGCGGTCGCAATCAGGATGACAATGCCGTCATCAGCGCTTTCGGTGGCGAGATTCCCAAGCTGTCCGATGCCTGCGCGTCAGAACTCGACAGCATGACCCAGAAGTTTCCCCGCATGGTCTTCGGCTCCACCGATTTCACCGCGAAACGCCTGAAGTTCAATGGCGTGGTGGAAATGGAGCAGGCACTGGCGGCCTCCATGCAGAAGCTCTCCGCCCCGATCCCGGGTGCCGACAGCACCGATCCGATGATGTTCCGCCTGGCGCTCTCGGTGGACCTCCCGGAAACCGTACGATTCCTGGGCGGCGTGGCCGACAGCATCGCGGCAGAACCCTATCAGTGCGAGGAACTGGCAGATCTGAATGCCAGTGCGGCCGAAATGAAGCAGAACCTCGCCAATCCGGGCCTGGCCATGGCCGGCGCCATGACCGCCATTCATCTGGGCGTGCGTACGCTGAAGGTCGAACCGGGTGCCAGCATGCCCAGCGAGTTGTCAGCCTTCGCCACGCTGGGCTCGACCTCGCCGGTGATGATCTGGGGCTTCGCCCAACAGGGTGTGCCGGCGCTGGCCAAGGTTCAGATCTCGACTGATGGCAAGATTGTCGCCCTGCCGGCCGACGCGTTGCCGCTGCCGATGCCGCTGGAACTGAAGGCGATCATGACCGACAAGAGCTTCGGCGTGGCCACCAGCGATATCGCCGACGCCAGCTTCACCGCAGCGGCGACGATGCCCGCCAACAAGGACGGCACCATCCTGCGTTATGGCATTTCCGGCGATATCTTCAAGTTGATCGCCGCCAACATGCCCGAAGCAGATGCGGATGCCGAGGCGGATGGCGATGAAGCCAAGGTCAAGGCCAAGGAGGCCGAGGATGCCCGCAAGATGCTGGCGAATCTGGGTGAGCACCTGGACCAGGTCGACGTGCGTCTGGGCCTGACCGACAAGGGCATCGTCTTCAGCGAAGAAGTCACGCTGAAGTAAGACCAGGATCGGCAAGCACACCCTTCTCCTGCTACAGGAGAAGGGTGGCGGAGTGCGGTGCAATCAGAGCCGAAACCTGTGGGAGCGGACTCTGTCCGCGACAGCTTTTGCCTGAACCGGGACACCTCTTTCGCGGATAAATCCGCTCCCACAGTTTGGGCGATAGCCCCTGTGGGAGCGGACTCTGTCCGCGAAAGCTTTTGACTGAAGCCGGAACTCTCGTTCGCGGATAAATCCGCTCCCACAGATTGGGCGATTCAATAGCCCTGTGGGAGCGGACTCTGTCCGCGACAGCTCTTGATGAAGCCCCGACCGATGCCCGGTCTCAAGCCTCGTAGCGCACCTCGACCACCTCGAAGCTCTTGTTGCCACCCGGGGTGACGATGTCGACGACATCGCCTTCGCTCTTGCCGATCAGGGCCCGCGCCACCGGTGAGCTCACCGAGATCATGCGCAGCTTGATGTCGGCTTCGAGGTCGCCGACGATCTGGTAGCTGACGGTCTCGTCGCTGTGCAGATCCTGCAGCTCCACGTAGGCGCCAAAGACGATCCGCGATCCCGGATTGAGCTTGGCGGTGTCGATGATCTCGGCATTGGCCAGGGTGTTTTCCAGCTCGTTGATGCGGCCTTCGGTGAAGCTCTGCTGCTCGCGGGCGGCGTGGTATTCGGCGTTCTCCTTCAGATCGCCGTGCGCGCGGGCTTCGGCGATGGCGGCGATGATCTGCGGCCGGACTACCGATTTCAGGTGGTCCAGTTCACCGCGCAGGCGCACGGCGCCCTTCTGCGTCAATGGTGCTCGTCTCATGATTCCTGTGCTTCCTTGCGGGGACCCGCCGCGGCCTGACGACCGCGGTGACCGACCAGTTCACTATGCAGTTTCTTCAGCGAATAAACCGTTTCGATGGCGCCAAAATCCAGCGCGTGCACTATCGCACGGGCGCCGGAAATCGTGGTCGAGTAGTTCAATCGGTGTTGCAGCGCTTCGCGCCGGATCGAGAAGGAGTCGTTGATGGCCTGACGCCCCTCGGTGGTGTTGACGATGAAGGTGATCTCGTCATTCTTGATCAGATCGACGATATGCGGCCGCCCCTCCATGACCTTGTTGATGCGCTGACAGGGTACGCCGGCCGCGATCAGCGCATCGCAGGTACCGCTGGTAGCCACCAGACGGAATCCGCGCGAGACCAGATCGCGCGCCAGCGGCACCAGCCGCGGCTTGTCGGCATCGCGCACCGACAGGAAGGCCTTGCCGATCGCCGGCGCCGCCACACTGGCCGCCAGCTGGGCGCGGGCGAAGGCTGCGCCGAAGGAAGGTCCGACGCCCATGACTTCGCCGGTGGAGCGCATTTCCGGACCGAGGATGGGATCCACGCCCGGAAACTTGACGAAGGGGAAGATCGGTTCCTTCACCGAGAAATACTTGGGAATGACCTCGTGCGTGGCGCCCTGCTCTTCCAGGGTCTGCCCGACCATGCAGCGCGCCGCGATCTTGGCCAGGGCAACGCCGGTGGCCTTGGCGACGAAGGGCACCGTGCGCGAAGCGCGCGGATTCACTTCGAGGATGTAGATGTCCTCGCCCTGCACCGCAAACTGGGTATTCATCAGGCCGACCACATTCAGCCCGCGCGCCATCATCACCACCTGCCGGCGCATCTCGTCCTGCATCGCCGGCGACAGCGAGAACGGCGGCAGCGAACAGGAGGAGTCGCCAGAGTGCACACCGGCCTCTTCGATGTGCTCCATGATGCCGCCGATCAGCGCCTCGCGGCCGTCGCAGATGCAATCGACATCGACTTCGATGGCGTGATCGAGAAAGCGGTCCAGCAGCACCGGTGAGTCATTCGATACCCGCACCGCATCGGTCATGTAGCGACGCAGATCGGCCTCGGCATACACCACTTCCATGGCCCGACCGCCGAGCACATAGGACGGCCGCACCACCAGCGGATAGCCGATCTCGCGCGCCAGCGCCACGGCCGCTTCCGGCGTACGCGCGGTGCGGTTGGGCGGCTGCTTCAGTCCCAGCTCTTCGATCAGCTGCTGGAAACGCTCGCGGTCTTCGGCCAGATCGATGGAATCAGGCGAGGTGCCGATGATCGGCGCGCCTTCCTTCTCCAGCGCCCGCGCCAGCTTCAGCGGCGTCTGGCCGCCGTACTGCACGATCACGCCCTTGGGCTTTTCCTTGTCCAGGATCTCGAGCACGTCTTCCAGCGTCACTGGCTCGAAATACAGGCGATCGGAGGTGTCGTAGTCGGTGGACACGGTCTCCGGATTGCAGTTGACCATGATCGTCTCATAGCCGTCCTCACGCAGCGCCAGCGCCGCGTGCACGCAGCAATAATCGAACTCGATGCCCTGACCGATGCGATTGGGGCCGCCACCCAGCACCACGATCTTGTTGTTGCTGGTCGGCGCCGCTTCACACTCTTCCTCGTAGGTGGAATACAGATAGGCGGTGCTGGTCGAGAATTCGGCGGCGCAGGAATCGACCCGCTTGTACACCGGGCGCACGCCCAGAGCACGTCGCAACTGCCGCAGCGCGCCCTCGTCGCTTTCCACCAGGGTGGCGAGCCGCGAATCGGAAAATCCCTTGCGCTTGAGTTCGCGCATGCGCGCGGCATCCAGCGCGCTCATGCCCTGCTGTTCGACCTCGCGCTCCAGCCGCACCAGATCCTCGATCTGCACCAGAAACCAGGGATCGATGGCGCAATGGTCATGGACCTCATCCACGCTCATGCCGGCGCGGAAAGCATCGGCGACGTAGAAGATGCGGTCCGGTCGCGGCTCGCGCAATTCGCGCCGCAGCACCGCCAGGGCCTCTTCGTCATAGGGCGGGTCGACGCGCGGGTTGAGGCCATCGTTGCCAGTTTCCATGCCGCGCAGCGCTTTCTGCAGCGACTCCTGGAAGGTGCGACCCATGGCCATGACCTCGCCCACCGACTTCATCTGCGTGGTCAGACGGGCGTCGGCCTTCGGAAATTTCTCGAAGGCGAAGCGCGGAATCTTGGTCACCACATAGTCGATGCTGGGCTCGAAAGAGGCCGGCGTCAGACCCGAGGTGATGTCATTGCGCAACTCGTCCAGGGTGTAGCCGACCGCCAGCTTGGCGGCGATCTTGGCGATCGGAAAACCGGTGGCCTTGGAGGCCAGCGCCGAGGACCGCGACACCCGCGGATTCATCTCGATGACCACCATGCGCCCGTCCCTGGCATTGATGCCGAACTGCACATTGGAGCCACCGGTATCCACGCCGATCTTGCGCAGCACCGCAATCGAGGCGTCACGCATGCGCTGGTATTCGCGATCGGTCAGCGTCTGCGCCGGTGCCACCGTGATCGAGTCGCCAGTGTGCACGCCCATCGGATCGAAGTTCTCGATCGAGCAGACGATGATGCAGTTGTCGGCGCGGTCGCGGACCACTTCCATCTCGTACTCTTTCCAGCCGAGCACGCTCTCTTCGATCAGCACTTCGGTGGTCGGCGACAGATCCAGGCCACGGCTGACGATCTCGACGAATTCCTCGCGGTTGTAAGCAATGCCGCCGCCGGAACCACCGAGGGTGAACGAGGGCCGGATGATGGTCGGGAAACCCACTTTCACCTGCGCCGCCAGCGCCTGATCCAGCGACCGCGCGATTTCCGCCCGCGGACATTCCAGCCCGATCTCGGCCATGGCATGACGGAACAGCTCGCGATCCTCGGCCAGATTGATGGCCTCGCGCGAAGCCCCGATCAGCTCGACACCGAATTCCTTCAGCACGCCGCGATCAGCCAGCTCCAGCGCCACATTCAGCGCCGTCTGCCCGCCCATGGTCGGCAACAGCGCATCGGGGCGCTCCTGCTCGATGATCCGGGCCAGCGAAGACCAGTGCAGCGGCTCGATGTAGGTGGCGTCAGCCATGTCCGGATCGGTCATGATGGTCGCCGGATTGCTGTTGACCAGCACCACCCGGTAACCCTCCGTCTTCAGCGCCTTGCAAGCCTGCGCCCCGGAATAATCGAACTCACAAGCCTGCCCGATGACAATGGGACCAGCGCCGATGATGAGGATGGATTGGATGTCGGTACGCTTTGGCATGTCTTAGCTATCCGTCCTTTCATTGAATCGGGACCCGGGACCGGGGACCCGGGACGCGGTGGTCGCACCAGGCTGCAACGCTTGCTGCAGTCTTCTCAACATCTGACTCACTCGTTCAACCACCATCAGCGCCTGCTCCAGTGCGTGCATCTCCCCTAGCCTGAGGTCTTGGGCGATGAGCAATTGCGTTTGCACTTCCGCCGTAGATCCGGAAGCAATTCCGAGGTACTGCAGATATTCCCGTCGGTTTCGTCGTGCATTTCCTTCCGCGATATTCGAGGGGATGGACACACTCGCTCGCTGAATCTGAGCCGCCAGACCAAACCGATGCTCTGCGGGCCAATCAGCCGTGAGCGCATAGACCTTGCGAACCAAAGACATGGCGACCTGCCAGACTTCCAGCTCACGGAAGTGCGATGCGGACATGGCAGTACTCAGCCCGCCTTCCCGGGTCCCGGGTCCCGGGTCCCCGGTCCCGACCGCATCAGCCCCACAAACCGATCAAACAACCCCTCCACATCCCGCGGCCCCGGGCTCGCCTCCGGGTGTCCCTGAAACGAGAACGCGGGGACGTCGGTCAGGCGGATGCCTTGATTGGACTGATCGAACAGTGAGCGGTGGGTGACTTCCACGTTGCCCGGCAGGCTGCTCTCGTCGATGGCAAAGCCATGATTCTGGCTGGAGATCATGACCCGGCCGGTGGCCAGATCGATCACCGGATGGTTGGCGCCATGGTGGCCGAACTTCATCTTCATGGTTTTTGCCCCGGCGGCGAGGCCGAGTAGCTGGTGGCCGAGGCAGATGCCGAAGATCGGAATCCTGGCGGCCAGGAACTCGCGTATGGCGGCGATGGCGTAGTCACAGGGCTCCGGATCACCCGGGCCGTTCGACAGGAAGATGCCGTCGGGTTTCATCGCCAGAACCTCGGCGGCCGGGGTCTGCGCCGGCACCACGGTCACGCTGCAGCCGCGATCGACCAGCAGCCGCAGGATGTTGCGCTTGACGCCGAAATCGTAGGCGACCACCTTGAACTCGCCCGAACCTGCCTTGAACTGCGAGCTGCCGAGGTCGAACACGCCCTCGTTCCAGCTGTAGCGCTCGCTGGCACTGACCACCTTGGCCAGATCCATGCCCTTCAGACCCGGAAACGCGCGCGCCAGTGCCAGTGCCTGATCGGCCGTCGCCTCCGGGCCGGCAACGATGGCACCGTTCTGAGCGCCCTTCTCGCGCAGGATGCGGGTCAGCTTGCGGGTATCGATGTCGGCAATCGCCACCACATCGCGGGCCTGCAGATAGCTGCCCAGATCACCCTCGCTGCGCCAGTTGCTGGCCACCAGCGGCAGATCGCGGATCACCAGACCCGTGGCAAAGATGCCGCGCGACTCTTCATCGGCGGCGTTGCAGCCGGTGTTGCCGATGTGTGGGTAAGTCAGCGTCACGATCTGCTGGGCGTAGGAGGGATCGGTGAGGATCTCCTGGTAGCCGGTCATCGACGTGTTGAACACCACCTCGCCGCTGCGCGCCCCCACGGCACCGATCGACAAGCCATTGAAAATACTGCCATCTGCCAGGGCCAGGATTGCCGGAACACGCGCCATTCATCACTCCAGGTGCGACAAGACCCACGGATACACCATGACGGTGATCCGGCGGCCTGCTCGATAGGGACCGGCGGGATGATAACTGCTGAAAGCTGAGTCGTGCGACCAATCCGCTTTATTCAGATTCTATGTCGCTCGCCGGTCGGCCTTGGCTGCACGCACCTGCGATCCGGGCACCCGCGCCAACCCAGTAGTGACCAGCGACCGTCAGTTCATCCACCAGATCCCGCCCGCGACCACCATCGAAAGACCCAGGCCGATCACCAGGGCAACGGCGGAAGTCAGGAAGGGAGCGCAACTTTCCGCCATCTGATGGCACTCTCGTCTTACCGCGGCCAACGCACGCAGATCCGCGAGGCGATCCGGAACTTCTGCCCCGCCGGAAGCCGCTATCTGCACCCGGAACTCCGAGCCCAGCGCATGCTTGTCGATCACCGGAACCGTCGGCCAGTGGCCCGGCTCACGATCAATCCCGCCATAGACGTTGATATGGCCAACCACGAGGAGCAGCAAGGCCACACCCAGTGATCTCATGATCGTCATCTCAGCTCTCTGACCTGCCGTTCAGATCGATCTTGGGATCACCCAGCAAAGATCAAGCCGAACTATCGTTATCCATCAGGCGTTTGATCTCCACTCGGACACCTACGCTGACCCGGGATACCCATTCTTGATCCCTCGCGCGGAAACTGGCCGTTCAGATCGACCTTTGCCGACGTGATACGGTGATCCAGGCTTCGTACAACCGGAATGAGCACGCCTGCACCGAAGCGATGCAGGCGCGCTCAAGTCTCAGCCAGGGCTCACTCTTTGCGATAGCTGACATCGTCGATGTACACGTAGACCGTGTAGCTGGTCTGCGCGCGGTAGAACCAGATGGCATCCAGTGTCACCGAACTGGCGGTGATGGCGCCGTTGCCGCCGACCCAGGCTGACCATTGGCTGCTGTCGTCGAGCTTCCATTCCAGGTAGGTCCAGGCGTTGGCCGGGATGGTCTTGGCAACCGAGCGCTCGGTGCCGTCGGAATCGTCGATGCCCAGTGCCGCTGTCAGCCCGGTGCCACCGGAATAGACCCAGAATCCGACGCGACCGCCGGCCTTCGCCAGCGAGGCATTGGCCGACGGCGTGCCGCCACCTGACAGGAAGCGCACTGCCCAGCTGGCCGTGGATGAGGCGTTGTCGACCAGCATCAGCTGCTCGGACCAACCGCCGTTCTTCTTCATGCTGGACACACGATCGGCAGTGGATGCTGTGCTGATGCCGGTGGTGCTGCCCGAGTAGGCGGGGCTCTGGTTGAAATGGCCCTCGCTGGTTTCAAAGCTGTCCAGCACAGTGGTGACCGAGCCACCGCTGCCCGGATTCAGCAGCGTGTAGTAGCGGCGCCAATCCCAGTTGATGCCCGGATCGGTGTGACTCTGGCTGGAGTAGTGCTGATGTCCCTTGATCTTGGTGCTGGTCGGCAACACGTTCAGGCCGCTGGACGAGGCGCCGTTGTAAGCCGAACTGCAGGGGATGCCGTAGCGTGTGCAGAAATGGCGGGTCAGCGCCGCCGAGGCGTTGTACATGGCGGTGGTGTACCAGGCGGCATTGTTGACATAGCCCTCGTGCTCGATGCCCTGGGTGTAGCTGTTGTGCGAGCCGACATGATGGGCAGCCTTCGACTCGCGCACCATTTGCGTGATCTGGCCGTCAGAGCTGCGGATCAGATACTGTGCAGAGACGCTGTAGGGATTGCTTTGGAACCAGGAAATCGACCCGGCGTAACTGCCCTGCATGGTGTGGATGGTCACCGCCGACACGGCCGCGCTGCGGGTGGAATAGTAGGGCGACGCGACCCACAGTGCGGGGCCATAGTCGGTGCTCTTGGTGGCAGCGTCGGAGTCCTTGAGGGTGCCCGAGATCTGGTCGAAAACGCTGCCATCGATCGCGTCCTTGTCCATGTCCAGGCGCACAAAGGGTGCTCGTTGCCGTTGCAATGCGGCAATCGGCAAGGCCCGTTCCCATTCGATGGCCTTTTCCGGCACGCGGATGCCCTGATCGTCAAATCCACGGTCTGCGGCCAGCAACACGTCATAGGCATAGGCCTCGGCGGCAAACTCGCTGACTGCAGAGCGCTTGCTGCCACCGATGCCAGACAATCGTGTCAACTCCGGTACCAGATCTTCCAGGCGTACGGCCTTGGCATGGCGATCGCTCAACCACTGCGACAGCAGGGCCGCAGTGGCCAGGATATTGCTGCGGGGTAGCTGGATGATCTCGGTGACACTGATGCCCGAAGCCTGTGAAGCCTGGGTCAGCAAATCGCCGAATCCGCCCTCACCGTGACGCAATCCCATGACGCCATACGCAGGCGGTTGATGCTGATGCGCTTCGGCTTTGGAATCCGGAACCACGTGTTGCCAGCGGCTGGCGGAATAAGCAATGGCCTCCAGGCTGCCGGCCGGCAGATTCGGATAGCGCTGATAGGCTTCGGCAAAATAGCCGACAAAGTCGGCGCGGTGTGCGCGCAGGGCTTGTTCGTTGGCCTGCAGCACCCTGTCGAAGTTGCTTGACGTGGGCGCAGGTTGATTGGCCGCGACAGCGGCGTTGAATCCGAGCGCAAGCATGCACGCCAGAGCGTGCCTGGAGTAGCGAGTTGACATTTGAATCCCCAGTTAAAGTGGCCATGACCCCGGCGCTGCGTCGCGCGCCCCCGCGCTACGCTGTTCGATCATCCGAGCCTCCCCCAGGAGACCCAAAACAGACCGGGACGCGCGGAATACTGAGGCATTCATCTGGTGTTCACAAGAGTAATTTCGCCCATTTTCATTTGTGTCATCGAGAGCCACCTGTTTCGGCCCGACACTGCCAACGGGGGATGGCGCTGTCGTAGGTCCAGACTTGTCTGGACGCTCCTCGCTCGGTGATGAAGAAGCGTCCAGACAAGTCTGGACCTACGGACACGCGACCCCGGGACGCGGACCCCGGGAGACGCGCCGACCCCGGGACACCCGCGCCGATCCCGGCGCCGACCCCGGGACACCCATTCTTGATCCGTCGCGCTAAATCAGGGTGTCCAAATCCGCTATGAAATCCGCTATGCCGACCCCGGGACACCCATTCTTGATCCGTCGCGCTAAATCAGGGTGTCCAAATCCGCTCTCCGGGGTGTCCATCCGGTATCCAAATCCGCCATGTCCAAATCCGCTCTCCCGCAATTACCTTTAGCTCTTTCCGTGTCTTTTGCCCTGGCTTCGGGCCGAAATCCATCGGAAATATCTTCAACCTGATTACGGGACACCACACTAGCTGACCTGGGTCAAGGCACACGCCGGCCTGGCTAGACCATCATCCGTGCTCCATCCCCACCCGCGATCCGACCATGAGCCAGGACGTCCTTGAACACGCGCGTAACGTCATCCATCAACACGATCCCTCCGCCACGGTGGAATTGGCCAACGGTGCGCTACAGGTGGAGTCGGTACTGTCTGCAGATACGCTGGTCGTCATCTTGCGTGCCAACCGCATCCAGACAGCCCAGGCCGCACCCAGCGACTGCTGCGGTGGATGCTGTGGCGGATAGTCCCCGTGCACGCGGCGTGCCGAATAGAGGAACCCGAATGAAGAAACTGACCTTTGCTCTGTGGACCGCGCTCGCGGTCGTCGCCTGCAAACCGCAGGATCCGGCACCCTTGCCTCCCGAGGTCGGCACACGCTCGGCGCCGGCGGCGCAACCGCCTGCGACAACCGAGGCTGTCGCGGCTGCTGCCGATGCGGCTGCGAATGACGCCGCGCCTTCCCCTGCCGTAGCCGCCTCCGCCATCAGTGGCGAGGACGTGTACAAGAAGGCCTGCACCACCTGCCACGCAACCGGCCTGGCCGGTGCACCCAAGCTGGGCGACGCAGCCGATTGGGGCCCGCGCCTCGCCCAGGGCGAGGCGCTGTTGTTCGAGCACGCGATCAAGGGATTCACCGGCAAGAAGGGCATGATGCCGCCCAAGGGCGGTTTCATGAATCTCAGCGACGACGAAGTGCGCGCCGCGATCGATTACATGACTACGGCATCGGCGCCGTGAGCGAGCGTGCGCGGCCGCTGGTATACGCCTGTTCAGGCTGCTCCAGCGCGGCGCAGATGGCCAATCATCTGGCCTTGCGGGTGGATCGCGAGGGCTGCGCCGAGATGTCCTGCATCTCGGGCGTCGGCGGCGGCGTGCCTGCGCTGGTCAAGACCGCGCGTAGCGGACGCCCCATCCTCGCGCTGGATGGCTGCGCCATGGCCTGCGTGGCGCATTGCCTGCGCCGCGCCGGGGTAAGCGCCGACCGCCATCTGGTTCTGGGAGAACTGGGTGTGCGCAAGCGCAAGCACGCTGATTTCGACCTGGCCGAAGCGGAACGCGTGTATGCCGACATCGTGTTGCCGGCGGCGCGAGATCTGGAGCATACGCCGGCACCACGCCGCGTCCAAAGTGCCTGAAGGTTCCGGGCAGACGCCAACGCGGGTTCCGCTCAACGGTCGAAACGATGGAACATCAGGCTGGCATTGGTGCCGCCGAAGCCGAAGCTGTTCGACAGCGCCGAGCCGATGGTCGCGTCGCGGCTGGCGACCAACAACGGCAACCCGGAAACCGCCGCATCAGGGTCGTCGACGTTGATCGAGCCGGCCATGAAACCATGCTGCAACATCAGCAGGCAGTGAATGGCCTCATGCACGCCGGCAGCGCCAAGCGCATGGCCGCCGAGCGACTTGGTCGACGAGAATGGCGGCATCTGCTCGCCGAACACCTCGCGCATGGCACGCAACTCGACCACGTCGCCGAGCGGCGTACTGGTGCCGTGGGTGTTGATGTAATCCGGTAGCCCGCCGCCACCAGCCAGCGCCATGCGCATGCAGTCGGCAGCGCCATCCCCGGAGGGAGCAACCATATCGGCCCCATCCGAGCTGGCCCCATAACCGACCAACTCTGCCAACACCGGCGCGCCACGCGCGAGCGCCGAGTCGAGACTTTCCAGCACCAGCGCGCCGCCACCACCAGCAATCACGAAACCGTCGCGCAGGCTGTCGTAAGGCCGCGAAGCGCGCTCAGGATCTTCATTGCTGCGCGACGACAGCGCACCCATGGCATCGAACAGCATTGCCATCCCCCAGTGCACTTCCTCGCCGCCGCCAGCGATGACAATGTCCTGCATGCCCCAGGCGATCTGCTGGTAGCCAAGACCGATGCAATGCGCACTGGTCGCACAGGCCGATGACACGGAATAGTTGAGTCCGCGGATTCCAAGTGCGGTGGCGACGCAGGCCGACACCGTCGAGCTCATGCAGCGCGTGACCTGATAGGGCCCTACGCGGCGGATGCCGCGCTCCTTCAGCGTTTGCGCTGCGCCGATCTGATTTTCTGGCGAGCCACCGCCGGAACCCATGATCAGACCGGTGCGCGGATGGCGCAGGTGCGCGTCCGCCAGGCCTGCCTGCGCGACCGCCTGCTGCGTGGCCAACCATGCGTAAGCTGCGGCGTCGCCCATGAACCGGCGCAGGCGTCGATCGACCTCGCTGTCGAGGTCAACCTCGGGTTTGCCCGAGATCTGGCTGCGCAGCCCGGCCGCAGCGAGGCTGGCGTCGGCACGGATTCCGGATCTCCCGCCACGCAGCGATGCGGCAACGCTGTCGCCATCGTTGCCGAGGCAGGAGACGATCCCGAGGCCGCTGATGACGACTCGGCGTAGGCTCATAGCGACGCGGTCGACGTGAACAGGCCGACACGCAGATCGCTGGCCTGGTAGATCTCACGGCCGTCGACCAGCATCCGCGCATCGCCGATCGCCAGATTCAGACGCTGGCGCACCACTCGCTTGATGTCAATGTAGTAACTGACGACCTTGGCAGTCGGCAGCACCTGCCCGAAGAACTTGATGGCGCCCGCGCCGAGCGCGCGCCCGCGGCCCGGCAGACCCTGCCAGGCCAGAAAGAAACCGACCAACTGCCACATCGCGTCGAGCCCGAGGCAACCCGGCATCACCGGGTCGTCCTGGAAATGGACGTCGAAGAACCACAGATCCGGTCGAATGTCGAGTTCGGCATGGATCTGCCCTTTGCCGTAGCTGCCGCCGTCATCATCGATGCGGACGATCCGGTCAACCATCAGCATGCCGGGCGCCGGAAGGCGTGCGTTGCTGTTGCCAAACAGGCGCCCGTGAGCACAGTCCAGTAATTGCGGATAGTCAAAGGTCGCGAACATCATGAGCTCCAGACAGCATGCTGAGTAGCGCCGTGACCGGCGAATGGGGCCGCAGTATCCACGCGCTTTCGCCATCCGCATCGATACGCTGACCACCAATTGCGTCAGGGCTGACGGCGATCAAGGTATAGCCGCCGTACGCTTGAGTACGCTTTCGCTGATCTGATAGTGCGTGCCGGTCCGACACCACACCGGGAGCCTTGCCTTGAAGTCACCAGAAGCACACTCGACATCGGCACCTGAGCGCACAGACGACTTTGCCGAGGTTTGCCGCTCGCGCCTGATTGACGCGGCTGTTCGCGCTTACGAGGAAGCAGGAATCAGCGGCCTGTGTCACGAAGGCCGCTGGGAGTGCGCGCTGGCGGCACTACGGCGTACGCCACTGTCGGTGACCACCGCTCCAGATTGATCCGGACCGACAAATGCGTCGGCGCTTGATCCCGGTCATTTCGCCGACGGCAGGTTCTTGTTCAAGCTGGCGCGCATGGCCCTGACCCGACTGGTGTCCCGTGAATCCAAGTGCGCGCAGACTGCTGCTGGCGATCGGCATGATGCTTGCGGCGCCGGTCGCCGCCGACCCGCTGCCGATGACTCAGCTCGACTTCAAGGTGCCGGGTACGCAGGTCGGCGACGTGCCAGCCAACCACGCCCGCTCGGCCTCCGAGTGCCGCGTGTGCCACGGCGGCTACAGCCCTGAGACCGAACCCCACGACACCTGGGCCGGCAGCCTGATGGCCCTGGGCGGTCGCGATCCACTGTTCTTTGCGCAAATGACCACGGCCAATCAGGACGTGGCCAATGTCGGCAGCTTCTGCCTGCGCTGCCACGTCCCGGTGGCAGTTGGCACCGGCCATGTGCTGCAGGCGAATGGCAGCACGCTGACCGCCATCGACCAGGAAGGCGTCAATTGCCACTTCTGCCACACCATGGTTGATCCGCAATACCAGGCTGGCGTCAGCCCGGTCGAGGACCAGGCGATTCTGGCTGTGCTCGATGAGGTGCCGGCATTTTTCGGCAACGCCATGTTCGTGCTCGACCCGCAGGACCGCCGGCGCGGCCCGCGTGCAGATGTCGCGCCGCCGCATGCGGCTCTGGTCTCACCATTCCACCGACGCAGCGCGATGTGCGGCACCTGCCACGATGTCGGCAATGTCGCCACGACGCGCCAGCCCGACGGCAGTTGGCGCTACAACCTGTTGAACGCACCAGCACCGGATCCCGACCCGCAAGGGCAGTTCCCTCTCGAACGCACCTATACCGAATGGAAACTCTCGGCCTTCGCCGCTGGCGGCGTCAATCTGGGCGGACGTTTTGGCGGCGCACGCGGTCCGACCGTGTCCACCTGTCAGGACTGTCACATGCCCACCGCCAGCGGCAGCGCCTGCAGTTGGGGCGCGCTGCGTAACGACTTGCCGAGTCATGAATTCGCCGGCGCGGCCGTGCAGTCACTGGATCTGATCGCCGCGCACACCGCGAATGACCCGAACATCGACCAGAGCGCGATTGCCGCCGGTCGCGCACGGGCGCTGTCAATGCTGCAGCGGGCCGCCGACGTCGAGCTGTCGCTGACCGGCAACGATCTGACCGCACGGGTGATCAACCACAGCGGGCACAAACTGCCTACCGGCCATATCGAGGGCCGCCGCGTCTGGTTGAACCTGCGTTTTCTCGACGCCGCAGGTGGCCTGCTGGCCGAGAAAGGCGCATATGACGCGGCCACTGCGACCCTCGACGAGACCAGTACCACCGTCTACGAGATGCTGGTCGGCCTGAGCCCGGAAGCGGCGGCGATCACCGGCCATCCTGCCGGGCAGACTTCCCACATGGCGCTCGCCGACAGCATCGTCAAGGACACGCGCATTCCGCCGCGCGGCTTTGCCAACGCCAGCTTTGAGGCTGCCGGCGCACCCGTCGTCGGCATTGCTTACGCCGATGGTCAGTACTGGCACGAGCACACCGTGAACTTGCCAGCAGGCACAGATCGGATATTGGCGACGCTCTATTACCAGGGCCTGACACGCGGCTACGTTGAGCATCTGCGCGAGGCCAACACCACCGACCAGTGGGGCGAGACGCTGCACACGCTGTGGCAACAAACCGGCCGCGGCGCGCCGATTCGGATGGCGCAAGCAAGCCTCAGTCTCGGCGACACGCTGCTGCGTGATGGCTTCGAGGACGACTAGTGTGGTGTGTCATGAGCAAGTTGAGGAATCCTTGATGCATCTTGGCCAGCAGACCGAGACCCGGATCGGGACACCCACTTTTTGAGGATCGCCCTAGCGGCACCCAGGCCCGTCACCAGAGCGCCAACAGCTTTGGACACTCAGGAGTATGGGCGCTCGACATGTCGAGGGCGGCGACCCTAGGCCCGTCCCGAACGAGCAACTCCACTGGCCCGGATCGGGACACCCACTTTTTAATCGGCCAGGCCCGGATCTGGACACCCACTTCTTAAGGATCGCCCTTGACCCGGATCGGGACACCCACTTTTTGAGGATCTCCCTTGCTCCCGGATCGGGACACCCACTTTTTGAGGACCGCCCTAGCGGCACCCAGGCCCGTCACCAGTGCGCCAACAGCTTTGGACACTCAGGAGTATGGGCGTTCGACATTTCGAGGGCGGCGACCCTAGGCCCGTCCCGAACGAGCAACTCCACCGACAAACCCAACAGCAATCTCTGGGTGCCCATTCTGGTGGCTCCGACAGACCCAGCAGCATTCTCTGGGTGTCCATTCGTTCCCGTTCCCGCTCCCGTTCCAGCCATTCCTTCCAACCGGTACCGGCATCCCGTCGTCTGCCAACCTTTGAACCATGGCGGGGCGGATTGATCCGCCCCGCGAAGGTGGTCGGATCAGGACACCCACTTTCGGAGGATTGGGGTCGGATCAGGACACCCACTTTCGGAGGCGGGTCGGATCAGTACGGTCGGATCAGGGTCGGATCATGGGTCGGATCTGGGGTCGGATCAGGACACCCACTTTCGGAGGATCGCCCGAGCGGCACCTAGACCCGTCACCAGTGAGGGTCGGATCAGGGGTCGGATCAGGACACCCACTTTCCCTCGGCATTTGCAGGGTCGGGTCGGATCAGGACACCCACTTTCCCTCAGCATTAGAGGGTCAGGGTCGGATCAGGACATCCACTTTCCCTCGGCGTTTGCAAACTGCGTCAGCCGCTTTCCGATCAGCGGTGGTTGTTCGAGAGTCAGCGTGCGTCGGATCAACCGCATTGCCTCGCTGCGCGCGATCTCGGGCGAGCCGCGTTCGGCAATGTAGGCCTTGATCTCCTTGAGGCGCCGCATAGCACCTGGAGTCCATTACACCCTCACGCCGTTGTTCCGTATTCCTTGAGCAGTTCTTCGACCAGGGTCGGATCAGGACACCCACTTTCGGAGGCGGGTCGGATCAGTACGGTCGGATCAGGAGGGTCGGATCAGGACACCAGGGTCGGATCAGGACACCCACTTTTGGAGGCGGGTCGGATCAGTAAGAGGTCGGATCAGGACACCCACTTTCGGAGGATTGGGGTCGGATCAGGACACCCACTTTCCCTCGGCATTTGCAGGGTCGGGTCGGATCAGGACACCCACTTTCCCTCGGCGTTTGCAAACTGCGTCAGCCGCTTTCCGATCAGCGGTGGTTGTTCGAGAGTCAGCGTGCGTCGGATCAACCGCATTGCCTCGCTGCGCGCGATCTCGGGCGAGCCGCGTTCGGCAATGTAGGCCTTGATCTCCTTGAGGCGCCGCATAGCACCTGGAGTCCAGTACACCCTCACGCCGTTGTTCCGTATTCCTTGAGCAGTTCTTCGACCGGTATCAGCTTGCCCGCGTCTGCCTCCGCCGACCCTCTCTCGATGGCACGATGCAGCGCCGCCTGGTCGGGGTCGGATCAGGACACCCACTTTCGGAGGACCGCCCGAGCGGCACCTAGACCCGTCACCAGTGCACCCGCGAACAGCAGCACCGGGTCGGATCAGGGTCGGATCAGGACACCGGTCGGATCAGGAAACAGGGTCAGGACACCCAAGGAAGCAGAGGGTCGGAGGGCCGGAGGGTCGGATCAGGACACCCACTTTCCCTCGGCATTTGCAAACTGCGTCAGCCGCTTTCCGATCAGCGGTGGTTGTTCGAGAGTCAGCGTGCGTCGGATCAACCGCATTGCCTCGCTGCGCGCGATCTCGGGCGAGCCGCGTTCGGCAATGTAGGCCTCGATCTCCTTGAGGCGCCGCATGGCACCAGGGGGTCGGATCAGGACACCCACTTTCGGAGGATCGCCCGAGCGGCACCTAGACCCATCACCAGTGCACCCGCGAACAGCAGCACCGGGTCGGATCAGGGTCGGATCAGGACACCGGTCGGATCAGGAAGCAGGGTCAGGACACCCAAGGAAGCAGGGGCACAGGGTCAGGAGCACAGGGTCAGCACAGGGTCAAGACACCCA
The DNA here is from genome assembly GCA_050250665.1 of Lysobacterales bacterium. Taxonomy (GTDB): domain Bacteria; phylum Pseudomonadota; class Gammaproteobacteria; order Xanthomonadales; family SZUA-5; genus JADKFD01. The sequence goes on from JBFWOF010000066.1 coordinate 23,856, forward strand.
CTTCCTGAGGATCGCCCGAGCGGCGCCCAGGCCTGTCACCAGTGCGCCCGCGAACAGCAGCACCAGCAGCGCTCCTTCCCATAGCTGGATGGTGCGATCGTAGGTCCAGCGGGATGCAAGCAAGGACAGCAGCAGGAACCCGAAAAACCACAAGATCCAGCGTGCTGGGTGACTCATGCTTTTCCCCTTCCCCGGCTGGACGGCACATGTTGAATCTGCCTCGTTAGCCGAAAACCGGCACCCGCTCGCACCCGACGCTGACGCGCTACCGTCATTTCATCCACCAGACCCCGCCTGCATCGACGATCGAAACACCGAGGCCGATGACCAAGGCGACAGCCGAAGTCAGGAAGGGGGCGCAACTCTTCGCAATCTGATCGCACTCCCGTCTTACCGTGGCCAAAGCCCGCAAGTCGGCACAGCGATCCGGAAACTCCGACGTGCCAGAAGCTGCAATCTGCACCCGGAACTCCGAGCCTAGCGCATGCTTGTCTATCGCCGGAACCGTCGGCCAGTGGCCCGGCGCACGGTCTATCCCGCCATAGACGTTGATATGGCCAACCGCGAGGAGCAGCACGGCCACACCCAGTGATCTCATGACCGTCATGTCGGCTCCTGGAACTACGGTTCAGATCGATCTTGGGATCACCTGACGAACATCAAGCGGAACTATCTGCCCGGGATCGCCGTGTTGCACTCGGCAAGCCCTGGCTTTGCGTGCCCCGTGTCGTGCGATGTGATCGAAAACATGGCCGGGTTACGCGTTGAAAGGATGTCAGGACTTCTGACGCTATTGGATACGAGATCATGGGAACCTGCAGCGTGGCAAAGATCATTGAAATCAAGATCGAGTGGCTTCTTCCCTTCCTGGGCTGAGCATGACTCGCAAGGCGGATCACTCCGCTCCGCCCTCGGTCAACGATAGGGAGACAACAGGAGCCCCTCCAATGTTCTGCCAGATTTGTCCTGGCGCTTCTGGGTGTCCATTGTTCTTGTCCTGGTGTCCATTGTTCTTGTTCTTCTTCCATTGTTCTTGTCCTCCATTGTTGCCCCGATTGTTGTCCCGCAGGGGCACGGCCACTGCGCGCCTGCTGGGATCAGCCTCGTGCACGCGCGCAGCGGGTGCACACGAGCGCGAGGCGCGATGCCGAGCGTGTCCGAGCGGAGCGCAGTGTTCAACGAAGACGGGCAGGAAGCCCGCAGCCAGCTGGCGCGGCGATTGCTGCATTGCGTAACGAAGCCGCTGAACGCGGCGCAGTGAAGCGCAGCTGTGCCAAGCGCCGTGACGGCGGTGAGGTGGCAACACACCCGCAAGATGCGCTTCTGGACTTACCTGTCGAGCTCAGGCGATGCCAAACCGATCACCCTGCACCACTTCATGCCGACCAAGGCCGGCGAGCAAGTGTGCCAACTCCTGAACGGCTGGAGCGGCTAGCCCGACGCCCCGACGAGGGGCGTCAATCTCGATGACCTACAAGCCGACAACAACTTCGAACCAACTACAACTTGGACTGTTCAAGCGCCAATGTCGAGCAACTGCAGCGCTCTGCGTTCTGGCCAAACTGTCCCCATTTGGATTGCGCCATGAACCGTTGGGCTCGGCTCGTTCCCCTCGCAGGCTGGCGCCGTGAAGGAACCCGGGATAGTTAAGGCTCGGCTCAAGTGGATCGCGAGAAGACTCAGGGGACTGAATTACTCGAAGCCATCCGCGAAGATCTGTTCCGAGTACTCGTAGGCCCCTACGTCGACGGTCGCAATACCATCCCCGTTTCCGTCAACAATTCTGGGCCGTCCGTCAATATCCAGGGGCTCGCCGACGAACATGTTCTCGCCCTGGTCAATCCCTGGCGAGCTGGGTGACAATCGATATCCATCCGGCAGGTACAAAGGCACGCCTGCAAAATTCCCGTTGCTGCCCAATGCACCCGCACACAGCCCGCCGAATTCACTACTTCCGTTGGCATGGATCATGTTGTTTCTAATCACAGGCGGAAACGGGTCATTGAACTCGCCGCAATGAACAACACTTTGGGTAGTGCTAGTGTTAACAATCAGGTTATTGATAACCCGTGACGCCGAGTCAAATCCATCGGCCAGAACGGCGGAACCCAGCGATGCTTGATTGCCAACAATCGTATTTCCGATAAGCCAAGGTCCGCGTTCGCCTGATGGAACGAGCCAACTGATACCACCGCCAGAACCCGTGGGGCTGGTCGTGCGGTTGCCTTCGATGATGTTGTTTTCGATGAGGGCGTCAGCGCTATTGAACGCGGCGATTCCGCCGCCTTCGGTTGGCGCGGAATTATTGCGAATGGTATTTCCAACAATGCGTACTGGACCAGACGCGAACAACAGGATGCCCCCTCCCCAAGTGAAGCTGGGAACACTGTTGTTCTCGATGAGATTCGCGATGATTTCGGTGCAAGTAGCCCCTTGACATCCCGCGCCTCCTACATAGATGCCGCCCCCACCCCCTCCTCCGCTGGACCCGGACATGCTGGTGTTGTTGCGGATGATGTTGTCTCTGATCAAGGGGGCGGAAAAGGAAACACTCATTCCATTGCCACTAGTGCTCCGGTTCCCCTGAATGATGTTGTTGCTGATTGTGGGTGAGCCATTGATCACAACTCCACCACCGGAAGTGCTCTGTCCTCCCTGAATGGTGAATCCATCAAGCAGGGTTTGGCGATTCACATTGATCAACCTCACCGTCGCGCTTGCGAAGGAGGCATCGATGGTTGTGACTGACGGCCCACCCACACTGACAATCCGAACGTTCTTGGCGTTTACCTGTATGGCTTCAAAATACGTCCCTGGCGAAACGGAAATCGTGTCACCCTCGTTGGCGGCATTGATGGCGGCTTGAATTGTTGGGAAATCAACCGGCACATTCAAGGTCGCCGCGGACGCCGCGCCGATTTCAGTCAAAAGCGCCAAAGTCAGTATGACAGTCTTCCGCTTCATTTCTTTCTTCCTATTCTTCGACCGCGCCCGCGACAAGGCGCCAGTTTCCACGGCAATCCGCTGCAAATCGGTAAGCGCAAGCGCGCCGATCCCGTCGAGCCACACGACTTTCGCGATCCAGCGGACAGGAAGAGGGGGATGAAGCGGCCCACATTTGACCTTGAAAAAAGCGCCCCATCACGACTGATCATCTCGATGCGCGGATGGAGGCTAGCGGCATTCGCGTACTTTTGCAAACATCTGCAACGTGAACTGCCTGCACTCGGTCGCAGGGCCCCTTTGATGTCGACGAAGGCATCAGGCTCGCAGACATTAAAATGGCTTGAACAATGGGGGCTGTCCGACGGATACGAAAGCACTGGATTCCTGCGTTCGCGCGCGTTCGCGGGAATGACGGGATTTCTCGGCGTGCCTACGGCTTCAGGAGCAGGAACGGCAGCCCCACTGTCAACCCGATCAGCAACACCACCGCCAGCAACTGCATCAGCATGCGTCCCGGATTGGCCTTGAGTTCGCTGAGGAAGGTGGGTGCCCTGCCCTCGCGGATTTCCTGAGCGCGTTCGGCGCGGACTCGGGTGAGGCGTTCGCTTTGGTATTGCTGCAGCAGTGCCTTGACTTCAGCGGTGCGTTCGAGGTCGCGTAGCCAGATGCCGCCGGCGGAGATGCCCCAGAAGCCGGGTTGGGTCTCGTACCAGTCAACATGGTGCTGATCCAGCAGTTCGCGGGTTTCGGCGGCTTCGTCGTCGGTGGCAAGGCGCAGATTGAGCAGGAGTTTGGGCACCGGGGTTCCGGGTGGTGATTGCAGGGGTGATGATGCCGTACGGCGGGTCCTGTGGCGAAGTCCCGGGGTGTGGGACGTGTGGGCCGACGGGATTCCGGTCGCGCCGCAAGGGCGCTACGGCGCAAGGCTGAAACGGAGAGTGTCGCCGCGATGTTGATCGCGGACAGAGTCCGCCCCCACAGGAGGCGTGCTTGCGGAGCTTCCCTGCTGCGGTGAACCGTCAGATATCGATCTTGTCCAGGCCCTGATTGCGCTCGAAGCTGGCCATGTCGCGGCGGTCGCGCTTGCTGGGACGTCCGGGTGGTGGCTGGAAGCCCAGGCGGGAGAGTCGCTGGGCTTCGCGTTCGCGCTCGCGGCGGGCGATGCTTTCTTCGGTTTCCTGATACAGCCCGGTGGCCTTGGTGGCGGGTCCGCGGATGGCGGACAGGGCGGCGACGACGACTTCAAAGCGCTCGATGCCGCGGGAGATGCTGAGAGTGTCACCGATGTGGAGGGTCTTGGCCGGCTTGCAGCGGGCACCGTTGACTTCGATCTTGCCGCCTTCGATGGCCTGTTTGGCCAGCGAGCGGGTCTTGAAGAATCGCGCGGCCCAGAGCCATTGGTCGGCTCTGATGTGGGCGGCGGACGATTCCTGGGCGTGGCTCATGGGTGGTCATTCTCCGGTCTTCGTCGGCGTTGCGCCAGAGCGTGCGGTGGCGGGGTCCGGTCGAAGGTGGCCTGCTGATGCTTTCAGGCACCTGCCATGAACCCCAAGCGTCATTGCGACCCCGGACTTGATCCGGGGGAAGCAATCCAGGGGCGTGCGGCGATACCCTGGATTGCTTCGTCGCTGCGCTCCTCGCAATGACGCATCAACAACTTACGTTATGAGTCCATGGAGAGCCACCTGTATCGGCCGACACTGCCCACGGGACATGAACCACCAGCTTGTCCGTAGGAGCGACCTTGCGTCGCGACCGGCAAGTCGCAAATCCCCAGCATTGGTCGCGCCGCAAGGGCGCTCCTACAGGTGAAGAAAGTCGGCTGCGCAACCGCGCTGACGCAGATCGCAAACGGCAGAATCGAAAGATCCCGGTGAGCCGCTGCGCGGCACACCGGGCTACGCGTACCCATGTTGGACTGGGCTACGTCTCGAAAGACGCCGTTCCTGTCTCAGGCCGCAAACAACAGTCCGTTCAGGCGACGCACGAAACCGCTGGGGTCTTCGAGCTGGCCGCCTTCGCTGAGCACGGCCTGTTCGTAGACCAGGGTCGCCCAATCGGCGAAACGGCCTTCATCGGTTTCGGCGGCGAGCTTGGCGGTGATGGCGTGCGCGGGGTTGAGTTCCAGTGTCGGCGCGCCGCCGCCGCCAGCAGCCTGTCCTGCCTGCTTCAGCAGGCGCTGGGTGTGCAGGCTGAGCTCATGCTGATCGACCACCAGCACGGCGGCCGAGTCGCGCAAACGCGAGCTGCCGCGCACGGCCTTGACGCGATCGCCGAGTACGCTCTTCAAGCGATCCGCCAGCCCTTCGGGCAGGTCAGCGGCGGGCGGCACGCTGGCGCCTTCGACATTGTCGATGTTGCCGAGATCGATATCGCCCTTGGCCACCGACACGAAGGGCTTGCCGTCAAACTCGTGCAGATAGGACAGCGCCCATTCGTCGATGCGATCGGAGGCCAGCAGCACCTCCACACCCTTGGCGCGGAAGGCCTCGAGGTGCGGCGAATTGCGCGCCGCTAGATGGCTCTCGGCGGTGATGTAGTAAATCGCCGTCTGGTTGGGTCGCATGCGGCCCAGGTAATCGCTCAACGACACCGTCTGCGCGGCGCCTTCGCTCTGGGTGGAGGCAAAACGCAGCAGCTTGGCGATGCGCTCGCGGTGGGCGAAATCTTCGGTCAGGCCTTCCTTGAACACCTGGCCGAACTCACGCCAGAAATCGGCGAATTTCTCTGGCTGATCCTGCGCCAGCTTGTCGAGCTGATCGAGGGTGCGCTTGATCACGGCCGAGCGGATCTGCTGGGTCAGTCGGTTGTCCTGCAGCAGTTCGCGCGAGACATTCAACGGCAGATCGTCGGAATCGATGACACCGCGGACGAAACGCAGATAGGCCGGCAGCAACTGCTCCGCGGCATCCATGATGAAGACGCGCTTGATGTAGAGCTTGAGGCCGTGGCGCTCGTCGCGACCACCGCCAAACAGATCGAACGGCGCCTTGCTGGGGATGTACAGCAGGCTGGTATAGCTCTGATTGCCCTCGACCTTGTTGTGGCTCCAGCAGAGAGCCTCGCCATCGGAATGGGCCAGATGCTTGAAGAAGCCCTGATAGTCCTCGTCGCTGAGATCCGCCTTGGGACGGGCCCACAGCGCCGCTGCCTGGTTGACCGTTTCCATCTCGGCGGCTGCCGGCTGCGGCGCCTCGGCGCCCTCTTCCGCTTCCGGTGCCGGCGGCTGTTCGCCGCGCATGCGGATCGGGAAGGCGATGTGCTCGGAATATTTGTGGATCAGCGAGCGCAGGCGCCACGAGGACAGGAACTCGCTCTCGTCTTCCTTCAGGTGCATCACGATTTCGGTGCCGCGGCGCGGGTACTCGACGGTTTCGATGGCGTACTCGCCCTTGCCGTCGGAGCTCCAGAGCACGCCCTCATTGGCTTCGGCGCCGGCGCGGCGGGTGCGCAGCTCGACCTTGTCGGACACGATGTAGGCCGAGTAGAAGCCGACGCCGAACTGACCGATCAGCTGCGCATCCTTGCGGGCGTCGCCGCTCAGGGCATCCAGGAATCGACGGGTACCTGAGCGGGCGATGGTGCCGATGTTCTCGACCACTTCATCGTGACTCATGCCGATGCCGTTGTCGCGGATGGTCAGCGTGCGGGCGGTCTCGTCGAACTCGATCTCGATCGCCAGCTCCGGGTCACCGGCGAGCAGCTCGGGCTTGCTCAGGGCTTCGAAACGCAGCTTGTCGAGCGCATCGGAGGCATTCGACACCAGCTCGCGCAGAAAGATTTCCTTGTTCGAATACAGGGAATGAATGACGAGGTTCAGAACCTGCTGGACTTCGGCCTGAAAGGCACGGGTTTCGGTGGTCATGGACTCGGGACTCAGACAAAGAGGTGGTCTGGAATTGGGGATCGTGGCTGGGCTTTTCAATGGCGGTGTCGATGCTGTGCCGCCATTGCGAGCCAGCGGTGTAGGGTCGACAGTGCTCAAGGGCCATGTACCCCGGCGTCATTGCGTCCCCGGACGTGTTCCGGGGTCGCACTGACGCC
>JBFWOF010000067.1:0-30189 GCA_050250665.1 Lysobacterales bacterium
CCTCGTACACCGATGCTTTGGTAGAGCGGAGCTTGCTCCGCTGCTACTGTCGGGCTTGTCTGCTTGGGCTGGGCGCGAAGAGCCGCGCTTCCTGCCGAGCAAGCTCGGCACTACAACAGCCTCGTGCACCGATGCTTTGGTAGAGCGGAGCTTGCTCCGCTGCTACTGCCGGGCTTGTCTGCTTGGGCTTGAAGCGAAGAGCCGCACAACCTGCCGAGCAAGCTCGGCACTACAACAGCCCCGTACACCGATGCTTTGGTAGAGCGGAGCTTGCTCCGCTGCTACTGCCGGGCTTGTCTGCTTGGGCTGGGAGCGAAGAGCCGCACTTCCTGCCGAGCAAGCTCGGCACTACAACAGCCTGGTACACCGATGCGTTGGTAGAGCGGAGCTTGCTCCGCTGCGACTGCCGGGCTTCAGATCTTCCCATCGACCTCGAGCAGTCGCCTTGCCAGCAGTGCCCGCACCAGCGCGGCCGTGGCGTGCGCCGTGACCTGATCGAGGTCGGCTGTTGCATCGATCAGTCTGGCCTGCGGCAACGTCGCAAAGCTGCGATAGACCTCGCGACAGTGCTGCAGCGTGGCCCGGGCTTCGAAGGCGTTGGGCAAGTCGCCCCGTGCGCCGATGCGGGCCAATCCGGTATCCACCGGCAAATCCAGGATCAGCAACAGATCGGGTGGCAGGGCAAAGGACTCGTTGTCGGCACGAATCTGCTCCGCGGGCAACTCCGGCCCGGCCTGATAGGCAATGCTGCTGAAGTAATAGCGATCCAGCAGCACCACTGCCGCGCGCGACAGCGCCGGACGGATCAGTGTCTCGATGTGCTCGCGCCGATCCAGCAGCAACAAACGGTGTTCCTCGGCACGACTCAGCCGGCCATGCGCGGCGCTGTCGCGTAGCTGTTTGCCGTACTGGCCGTAGGTGGGCTCACGGCTGCTGACGCATTCCAGCCCCAGCGCTTCGCACAACAGTGCCAGGCGCCGGATCTGGGTGGATTTGCCGGCACCGTCGATGCCTTCGAACACGACCAGCAGGCCGGGGAGAGTGTGGGCCATGAGCTTGCGCAGCAATCAAACCTCGGAGCATAGCCGCAGGGCGGAACCGCCGCAGGCGATTCCGGCGTCAGGGTAGCGCGAACCACTCCCGCGAGTTGACAGCGAATCCTGCTGGGGTCCGGGGGCGGCCGTCAGCAGTGCCGACATCCGGCGATCGCGGCGTGAGGTCAGCAGAAGGTTGCTGTCGCCATCTCAAGCGGCCGGGGTGGCCTGGTCCAGAGTCTCGATCTCCCGCGTCAGCGCCTCCGGCGAACGGGTGTAACCGGCCAGCAAACGGTAGAAGGAGGGCACCACGAACAGGGTCAGCACCGTGGCCAGCGATACCCCGGCGACGATCACCAGACCGATGGTGAAGCGACTGTTGGCGCCGGCGCCGCTGGCCAGCACCAGGGGCATGGCGCCGATGGCGGTGGACAGGCTGGTCATCAGGATCGGGCGCAGGCGCAGGATGGCGGCCTCGACCACGGCCTCGCCCACGCTGCGACCGGCGTCGCGCAGCTGATTGGCAAATTCGACGATCAGGATGCCGTTCTTGGTGGCGATGCCGATCAGGATGACGATGCCGATCTGGCTGTAGAGGTTGAGCGTGGCGCCGAGGCCGGTGCCTCCGAACATCGGTGACAGCGTGCCCCAGCCGAACAGCGCCAGCAGCGCGCCGAGCACCGCCAGCGGCACGGTCAGCATGATCACGAAGGGATGGATGAAGCTCTCGAACTGCGCCGCCAGCACCAGAAACACCACCAGCATGGCCATGGCGAATGTCAGCAGCACGGTGCCGCCGGTCTGCTGGTAGTCACGCGATTCGCCGCGATAGTCGATCTGCGCGCGCGCCGGCAACACTTCTCGGGCAATGTCTTCCAGCGCGCCCAGGGCTTCCCCGAGCGAGTAGCCGGGCATCAGCCGGGCGCTGATGGTGATCGAGCGGATGCGGTTGAAGCGTTCCAGTTCACCGGAATCGGCCAGTTCCTTCAGCGTGACCAGATTGGCCAGTGGCACCAGTTCGCCGCTGCGATCGGAGCGCACATAGAGATTGCCGAGATCGCCGGGATCCGAGCGGTCTTCGCGACTGGCCTGCAGCATCACATCGTATTCCTCACCGTCGCGCTCGAAGGTGGTGACCCGGCGCGAGCCCAGCATGGTCTCCAGGGTGCTGCCGATTTCCGAGACCGATACGCCAAGGTCTGCGGCGCGCTGATGGTCGACCATGACGCGCAACTGCGGGCGGGTTTCCCTGTAGTCGCTGTCGACCCCGACCAGGCCCGGAATCTGCTCGGCGCGCTCGAGCAGGCGTGCCTGCCAGCGCGCCAGCGTGGCGTAATCGGGACCGCCGACCACAAATTGCACCGGCTGGCTGCCGCCACGCGAGAGTCCGCTGCGCATGATCACGAAGGAGCGCACGCCGGGTATCTGATCCAGTTCCTGCTGCAGTCGCTGCTGGATCTGGAAGGCCGGTGGGCGCTGGTCCCAGGGCGCCAGAAACACCAGTGCCTGGGCCTGATGCATGTCTTCGCTGGTGGCGCCACCGAAACCGCGCGGGGCGCGAACGATGATGCGTGTGGCCAGCCCCTCATCCACAAGCTTCATCAGGCGTTCTTCCACAATCAACGCCTGATCCACCGTGTAGTCGTAACCGGCGCCCTCCGGGCCGTTGATGGTGATGAAGAAACTGCCCTGGTCCTCGGGTGGCGTCAGCTCCTTGGGAATGGCAACGTACAGGGCGACACTGGCGGCGATGGCGCCCAGCACCAGCGCGCCCAACAGCGCCGGATGCGAGACCGTGCCTTCGAGCATGCGCCGGTAGCGGACTTCGATTCGTCGGAACAGCTTGTCGACTGCCAGGGCCAGGCCGGTATGGCCTTCGCTCTTGACCAGCAGCTTGCTGCACATCATCGCCGACAGCGATAGCGCGATCAGCGCCGACACCGCGACCGAGGTTGAGAGCGCGACGCCGAGCTCGCGGAAGAGCACGCCGAGGTTGCCCTGCAGAAAGGCGATCGGCAGGAATACGCTGATCAGGACGGCTGTGGTGGCAATCACCGCAAAGGCTACCTGGCGGGCGCCGCGCTGCGCGGCGATCAATGGTGGCTCGCCCAGATCCACGCGCCGCTGGCAGTTCTCCAGCACCACGATGGCGTCATCGACCACCAGACCGATGCACAGCACCAGCGCCAGCAGCGTGATCAGATTGATCGAAAATCCAAAGGCATACAGACCGATGAAGGTGGCGACGATGCACACCGGAATGGTCACGGCCGGAATCAGCGCCGCGCGCCAGCTGCCCAGGAACAGATAGATCACGGCGATCACCAGCAGCATGGTGATGCCCAGCGTGAAATAGACCTCGTGGATGGCCGAGTCGATGTAGGTGGAGCTGTCGAAGGCCACCGCCAGGGTCATGCCCTGGGGCAGGCTCTCGGCAATGCGCTCGACCTCGTCCTTGACGGCCTCGGCGACACCCACGGTATTGGCGGTCGATTGCTTGACCACGCCCATGCCGACCTGGAGCACTGCATTTCCGCGGAGCATGTTGCGGCGGTCGATGGAGCCGAGCTCGACCTGCGCCACTTCACCCAGACGCACGATATGGCCGTCGCGGCCCCTGGTCAGCGGCAATGCCGCGAATTCCTCGGGCGTGCGATAGCTGCGATCGATGCGCACCGTGAAATCGCGCTGCGCGGCCTCGATGATGCCGGCCGGCATCTCCACATTTTCCCGGCGCAAGGCATTGGCCACATCGGGCACGGTGATGCCGCGGGCGGCCAGCGCCTCGCGGTCCAGCCAGATGCGCATGGCATAGCGTTGACGCCCGCCTATCGTGATGTTGGCCACCCCGGGCATGGTCGACAGCCGATCCACCAGATAGCGCTCGGCGTAATCGGACAGCGCCAGCAGATCCATGGAATCGCTGGCCAGTGCCAACCACAGGATCGGCTGGGCGTCGGCGTCGACCTTGGCCACCTGCGGCGGGTCGATGTCCAGCGGCAGGCGCGCACTGACCCGACTGAGGGCATCGCGGACGTCGTTGGTTGCAGCTTCCAGTTCGCGACCCAGCACGAACTGCACGGTGACCGAAGAGCGACCGTTGTCGCTGGACGACTGGATGGTCTCGATACCTTCAATGCCGCTGACCGCGTCTTCGACGATCTGGGTGATGCGCGATTCCACCACCGCGGCGGCTGCCCCCGGATAGGAAGTGCTGATCGACACGATCGGCGGATCGACATCCGGCAGTTCGCGCAGCGGCAGGTTGAGGAAGCCGGCAATGCCGCAGACCACCAGAAGCAGACTGCCGACAGTAGCCAGCACCGGTCGGCGAATCGAAAGATCCGAGATCAGCATGGCCTCAATCCGTTCCTGCAGCGTCGCTGACCAGTTGGACCTTGGCGCCATCGCGCATGCGCACCAGACCCTCGGTGACGATCTGGTCGCCCTCGTTCAGGCCCTCGAGTATTTCCACTTCGCCACTGCGGCGGGCGCCGATGCGCACCTCCACTTCGTGCGCCGTCAGGGCGTCGTCGATGCGGTAGACGAAAGCGCGTTCGCGCAAGGCCGACACCGACACTTCAGGCACTGTCAGCGAGACCCGGGGACGATTCAGCACCTCGACGCCGAGCAGCATGCCGGGCTTGAGCAGGCGCTCGGGATTGGGCAGCTCGGCCCGCACCATGATGGCGCGGGAGATCGGATCCACCCGCGAATCCAGCGAACTGACCACGCCTTCGAACACGCGCTCGGGGTAGGCGCTGCTGCGAGCTTCGATGCGCTGGCCTACACCCAGAGCCGAGATGAAGGTCTCGGGGACGGAAAAATCCAGCTTAATGGTGCGGATATCGTCGAGCGTGGTGATCACCGTGCCCGGTTGCACCAGGGTGCCCGGGCTGACCATGCGGAAGCCGAGCACACCGGCAAAGGGGGCCGTGATCACCCGATCCGACAGGCGCACGCGGATGGCGTCGCTGCGCGCTCGGGCCGAATCGCGAGCCGCCAGTTGCTGATCGACCTGCGATTGGGTGACGGTGCCTTGCTTGACCAGCCCGAGCAGGCGTTGGTACTGCTTCTCGGCCTCGACAAAAGCCGCCTGAGCCTCCTTGAGCTGGGCCACCTCCGTGCGGTCGGTCAGCTCCACCAGCACATCGCCGGCGGCGACCAGCTGGCCATCGCTGAAATTCACCCGCGCCACGGTTTCGGCGGTCTTGGCCGTCAGCGTCACCGATTCATTCGCATGTGCGGTACCCAGGGCCTGGATCCGATCGACCCAGTCGCTGCTGCTCGCGCGCTGAACCACGACCGGCGCGGGTTTGCCCGCGCTGGCGCTTGCCGCAGGGGGACGGCCGCCACAGCCACCAAGCAGCAGCGCCAGCAGGCTCAGGGTCAACAGGGGGAGTGTCTGTCCGGTACGCGCTTCCATGCGGATCGGCTTCACCTTTGTGAAAGGGGCAGGAGTTTATCCGCATCAGATGTGAAGGCAGCGCGCGCAACTGGCCTGCCACGCTACCGAGGCGCACTTTGACGTGCATTGTTTGCGATTGGGCGCGGTTGCCGGGTGCGGCAGGGGCCCACCGGGGTCGATCGGCGGCGGCGCTGCCGGTGGCACGCGCCCGCCGTCGATCGCTCAATCAGTAGTACCGGGATGCAGCCTTGGTCAGGCGCGATGTTCCCAGAGGAAGGTCAAACGGTCCTTGGCCCTGAGCTTTTCTTTCTTCAGGGTGTGCAGCGTCATGTCGTCAATCGGGTTCAGGCCGTGCTCGGCCTCCTCGACCTGCCTGTCGAGTTCCTTGTGGTGTTGATAGAGGCGCCGGAACTCGTCACTGCGCGCCATCATTGCCTGAACATCGTCGGCGTTTTGGTTTTCAAACATCTCCAATCCTCCTGTAGCGTTGTACCTCGTTGGACACATGCGCGCACGGCGACGCCTGCCCGGGGTGGCAGAGTCGGTGGAGCGTCAGGGGAAGTGGTCCGCTGGATGTGCGCGCCGCTGGCCTCCGGGGAGAAGGCAGATGAACAGGATGCGGCGCGTTACATCGGACCATGAGGCCCTCAATCAACCGTGGGGCGCAGGTCCACATTACTCCCGTTCTGGCGGCGCATCAAGCGCAGCCGACGAGCGTGCCCTGCACCCGCACTGCAGGCGTTGCGAGTTAACATGCAGGCCTTCCTGAATGCCCTTCTGATGCAATGACCGACGAACTTCCGAAATGGCCGGCGCCGCTGCTGCGGCTGGTCGAGACTGCGTTGAATCGGGTGCTGGCGCTGGACAGCAGCAGCGCCGACGCGCTGCGTGCGCTCGAGGGCCGCAGCATTGCCCTGCGCCTCAAGCCCTGGCCGGCGCCGGTGCAGCTCAGCGTGCGCGCAGGCAAGCTTCAGGCCAGTGACGCCAGCGCGCCGGATCTGTCGATCAGCGCCAGCGCCGGCGCCCTGGTCGCACTGGCGGCCGAACGTGGTGGCTTCGAGCTGCCGGCCGGGCGCATCGACATCTCCGGAGATGCTGATCTGGCCCGACGGGTGCAGAAGCTGATCACTCAGCTGGATCCGGATTGGGATAGGCCCTTTGCCGATTTCTTCGGCGAGGTCGCGGGCTATCAGATTGCCAAAGGTTTGCGCGGCGCCCTGGCCTGGGGCCGCTCGACAGCCAGGTCCTTCGTGCGCTCGACCAGCGAGTATCTGCGTGAAGAATCCAGAGACCTGATCGCACCCGGCGAACTGGCCGATTTCATTGATGGCGTCGAAGACACCCGGGATGCCGTCGAGCGCCTTGAAGCCCGCATCGAGCGTCTGGCCCGGTCACGGCGGGCGGCATCGTGAGAGCGGCCGCAGAGCAGGGCAGGGGGCAGGGGGCAGGGGGCACGGGGAAGCGCAAGAGCCCGCCTCGAATTGACGTTTCACGTCTTACGTTTGACTTTGCTTGCGAGAGCAAAGCGGTTTTCGCCGCAACACCCCGCCACCCATGAACCTGCGCGCCTTCCTCCGCATCTGGCGCATCGGGCGCGTGCTGGTGCGCTACCGCCTGGACGAAGTCACGCCGGCTGCGCGCCTGTTCAGGCCGCTGACCTGGCTGCGCGCGCTCAGCGGCGATGCCGTCGGCGCCGCGGGCATGGCCCGCGGCGAACGCCTGCGTCGCGCGTTGGAAGAACTGGGCCCGATCTTCGTCAAGTTCGGGCAGATTCTGTCCACCCGTCGGGATCTGTTGCCGCAGGATGTCGCCGACGAACTGGAAAAACTGCAGGACCGCGTGGCCCCGTTCCCCGGTGCCGAGGCGCGGGTGCTGATCGAGGCCGAACTGGGCGCGAGCATCGCCACGCACTACGCCAGCTTCGACGAAAAGCCACTGGCCTCGGCGTCGATCGCCCAGGTCCATGCCGCCACTCTGCACGACGGCCGCGAAGTGGTCATCAAGGTGCTGCGCCCGGGCATACGCGAGCGCGTCAATGGCGATCTGGCCTTGCTCAAGGCCATCGCCGCCATCGCCGAGAAACGCCTCGCGCACGCCGATCGCATTCGCCCCACCGATGTGGTCACCGAGATCGAACGCACGCTGACGCTGGAACTGGATCTGATGCGCGAGGCTGCCAACGGCAGCCTGCTGCGACGCAACTGGACCGGCTCGAAGGAGATGTATGTGCCGGAGATGCTCTGGCCGCTGACGCGCACGCGCATGATCACGATGGAGCGGGTCTACGGCATCGCGCTCAATGATGTCGAAGGCCTGCGCGCGGCCGGCATCAACTTCGAGAAGCTGGCAGAGCGCGCCGTGCGCCTGTTCTACACCCAGGTGTTCCGCGACAATTTCTTTCATGCCGATCTGCATCCAGGCAATGTGCTGATCGCCCGCGAGCATGCCGACGATCCGCTGTTCATCGCGCTGGACTTCGGGATCATGGGTACGCTGCCGCCGGCCGACCAGCGCTATCTGGCCGAGAATTTCATGGCCATGTTCACCCAGGACTACCGGCGCATCGCCGAGTTGCATGTCGAGGCCGGCTGGATGCCGAACACGGTGCGCATCGACGATCTGGAAGGCGCCGTGCGCGGCGTCTGCGAGCCTTATTTCACCCGACCGCTGAGCGAGATCTCACTGGGCGAGGTGTTGATGAAACTGTTCGCCGTGGCCCAGCAATATCAGTTGACGCTGCAGCCGCAGCTGATCCTGTTGCAGAAGACCCTGCTCAACATCGAGGGCCTGGCGCGCACCCTGTTTCCCAAACTCGATCTGTGGGCCGTCGCCAAACCGGTGCTGGCCCAGATCATGGCCGACAAGTACGGTTTCAATGCCGCGCTCAAGGAAATCCGCGTGCGCCTGCCGGGACTGGTGCAGAACGCCCCGGAAATACCGCGCCTGCTGCACGAGTATCTGAAGCAGTCGGTGTCCGGTCAGCATCAGCTGCGGATGCGCTCGCCCGATATCGAGAAACTGATCGCCGTCACCCGCCAGGGTCAGCGCCAGACCGTGCTGGCGATCCTGGGCAGCGGCCTGATGATCGTCGCCGGTCTGCTGTTTGCCTTCGACGCCGGCGGCCCCAAGGTGCTCGGCGTACCGGCCGCCGCCGGTATCGCCGGCTTGGGTGCGCTGTGGGCTTTCATGGCGGCATGGCCGCGAAGGTAGACGCTGCGGGTCAACCTGAGCTGTGGGAGCGGACTCTGTCCGCGATCGGTTGGTCGAGAAGGCCCGTCGCGGCTGAAGCCGCTCCCACAGGGGGCGCGCATCGTCTTGGCTGTGGGAGCGGACTCTGTCCGCGATCGGTTGGTCGAGAAGGCCCGTCGCGGCTGAAGCCGCTCCCACAGGGGGCGCGCATCGTCTTGGCTGTGGGAGCGGACTCTGTCCGCGATCCGTTGGTCGGGAAGAGCCGTCGCGGCTGAAGCCGCTCCCACCGGGGTGGATTTGTTGCCGACTTACTCGAACCCGTTGCGTTGCAGCAGCCCCAGCCCGTTGCGTGCGGCTGACAGGGCATCGACCCGTCCATAGCCGAAGGTGTTGTTGGGCACGGTGGCCGGAGATGCGGTGCCCCCGCAGGTCTGGGCGGTCACGGTGTCGGTGACGGCGGTATCGCGCAGCAACGCTTCCACCCGGGCCGGGTCGCGCTTGAGCGTGGGGTCCACCGACATCAACAGCGCCACCAGTCCGGCGACATGCGGGCCGGCCATGCTGGTGCCACTCTTCAGGCCGTAGCCATTGCCCGGTACCGACGAGCGCGTGCTTACGCCCGGCGCCACGACATCGGGCTTCAGGCGATTGCTGCCATCGACGGTGACTGGCCCGCGACTGCTGAAGCTGGCCATGTTGGTGCCGCTGACGGCGCCGACGCTGAAACTCACATCGTAGATGGCCGGCGGGTCGACCACCGTGGAACAGGCCGAACCGGCGTTGCCGGCCGACACCACCACGACGATGCCGGCATTGCGCACATTCTCGACCACAGTGCGCAGGATGTTCGGCGCGGTGCAGCCTTCGGATGGCGGGCAGCCCCAGGAATTGTTGATGACGTGCGGCGCGCGCAACGGATCGGGATTGTTGCCGGCACGGTCGGTCGGTGCCAGCAGCCACTGAAAGCACTCGCTGTAAGTGGTGGGCGTGCCATCGCCCTGATTCATGTTGCGACAGGCGATCCAGCGTGCGCCGGGGGCGACGCCAATCTGGTTGCTGCCGCCATCGTCACCGACCATCGTGCCCATGGTGTGAGTGCCATGCGAGTTGTCGTCGCAGGGTGCCGGTGAATTGACACCACAAACGCCGCCACCGCCGCTGTGAATGGCATCGAACCAGTGGTAGTCATGATCGGCGCTGGTGCCGTTCCAGCCGGCATATTGGTTCTTCAAGGCCGGGTGATCCCACTGATAGCCGGTGTCCTGTCCGGCGACCAGTACGCCCTGACCGCGATAGCCCATGGCCCACAGGGCTGGCGCATTGATCTGATTGACACCGGCCTCGATCGCGTTCACCGCTTTCACGATGGCCGGCGCCTCGTCCGCCGGGCGCTCCATGCCGAGCCTGGAATCGAGTTCGATCGCAGCCACATCCTTGCGCGCAGCCAGTTTGTCGACCAGCTCTGCATCCGCTTCCAGCGCGATGAAATTGGCCACCCAGAAGCTGCGGTATTTCACGCCGCGCTTGTCCAGCCAGGCGCGCAGCGGCGCCTGCGATTGTTCGGCGCGGGCCCGCAAGGCTGCCACGCTGCTGACCAGGCGATCGTCGCCGCTGTGCTTTTCGGCCAGACGGGCAAGGTCGGTCTGCTCGCTGAGCGTCACCAGAACCTCGGCCTTGCCGCCATGGTCGAGTGCGGTGCCGACGTTGCCGGCCACCTTGTCATGTGCGGCCAGCGCGGGTGCCATCAGGGACAGGCTAATCATCAGTGCCAATGCGCGCACGAGCAGCTCCGGGAATTCAGGTCGGCCGGAAGTCTAACCCAGTGTGCGGCCGGCAATGGTCAACGTTGGCCCGGACCACCACAGGCGGTAAAAGGGCACAAAAAAACCCGGCACTCTCGCGAGTGCCGGGTCGATGCTTGCCTTGCCGTCGGTATGCGTGGGCGCGCTGTTGGCGCTTCCGCCCGATCAGCGATCGAAGCTGATCAATCCAGATCGAGGAAGCTGCGCAGCTGTTCGCTGCGGCTGGGATGACGCAGCTTGCGCAGCGCCTTGGCTTCGATCTGACGGATGCGCTCGCGGGTGACGTCGAACTGCTTGCCGACTTCTTCCAGCGTGTGGTCGGTGTTGAGGTCGATGCCAAAACGCATGCGCAGCACCTTGGCTTCGCGCGGGGTCAGGCCGGAGAGCACGTCCTTGACCGTTTCCGACAGGCCGAGGTTGGTGGCCTCTTCGCTCGGGGACACAATGCTGATGTCCTCGATGAAATCGCCCAGATGGGAATCCTCGTCGTCGCCGATCGGGGTTTCCATCGAGATCGGCTCCTTGGCGATCTTCAGCACCTTGCGGATCTTGTCTTCCGGCATGTCCATCTTCTCCGCCAGTTCTTCCGGCGAAGGCTCGCGACCCATCTCCTGCAACATCTGCCGGCTGATGCGGTTGAGCTTGTTGATGGTCTCGATCATGTGCACCGGAATGCGGATGGTGCGGGCCTGATCCGCGATGGAGCGGGTGATGGCCTGACGAATCCACCAGGTGGCGTAGGTCGAGAACTTGTAGCCACGACGGTACTCGAACTTGTCGACCGCCTTCATCAAACCGATGTTGCCTTCCTGGATCAGATCGAGGAACTGCAGACCGCGGTTGGTGTACTTCTTGGCAATCGAGATCACCAGACGCAGATTGGCCTCGACCATTTCCTTCTTGGCCTTGCGGGCCTTGGCCTCACCAATGGCGACGGCGCGGTTGATCTCCTTGATCTCGCCGCTGGACAGATTCAGCGAACCTTCCAGCGCCACGCGCTTTTCCTGCTCGACGATGACCTGATCGCGCACGCTCCTGAGACCGGCGGTCCATTTCTGTTTTTGCGTCAGCTGATCATCGATCCAGCCGAGGTTGGTCTCGTTGCCGATGAAGCTGCGCACGAACTGGGCTTGCGGCATCTTGGCGCGGTGCACGCACAGATCGCGGATGGCGCGCTCGTGCTGACGGATGCTGGCGACCACTTCGCGCAACTTGCGAGTGAAGCTGTCGATAATCAGCGGAGGCATCTTCAGCTTGAGGAATTCAGCGCTCATTTCCTCGCGGATGGCCAGCGTGGCCTGATGATGCGGGCCATGCTTGATGTGGGCCTTGGCGAACTTGGCGTACAGCTCGCGCAGCAGATTCATGCGCCGCGCCACTTCCTCCGGATCGGGACCGGTATCGACCGTGGTGGTCTCCTCGTCCTCGGTGGTGGTGTCGTCGGCGTCGTCCTCGTCTTCCGCGTCTTCGGCGTCGTCGAGCACTTCTTCTGCCGCTTCTTCCAGATTGGCCTGTTCCAGATCGGCGAAACCGATGACGATTTCCGCCAGGCGCTTGCCGCCTTCCAGATGCACGTCATAGTCATCGAGCAGGATCTGCACCGACCACGGGAAACTGGCGAGCGCGTGCTGGACCTGAACCAGGCCTTCTTCGATGCGCTTGGCGATGGCGATTTCGCCCTCGCGGGTGAGCAGCTCCACGGTACCCATCTCGCGCATGTACATGCGCACGGGGTCGGTGGTGCGGCCGACGTCGCCATCCAGCGCCGACAGCGCGGCCACGGCTTCTTCGGTGGTGTCTTCTTCCGGCGCGGGCGCCGGGGTTTCAGGCACGATCGTACTTTCGGTATCCGGTGCAACTTCATGCACCTCGATACCCATGTCGTTGATCATGCTGATGATGTCTTCGATCTGCTCGGGATCGACGATGTCGTCCGGCAGAATGTCGTTGACTTCAGCGTAGGTCAGATAGCCCTGTTCCTTGCCTTTGACGATCAGCAATTTCAGTTCGGACTTCTGATCCTGGGGCGGAGCAAGCTGATCAGGATTTTCCATGCGCAATGAGCCCGGAGGAATAAGGGTGGGAAGAGGAACCCGGCAGTCTAACAGAAGACCGTAATGGCGCCTAGCAAGTTTCACGTTCAGGTGCAATAGAGTTGAGTCGTTCAGCGGAGCCTTAGGAAGGTGGGGCGTGCTGCGATGTCCAACGATCTCGCCAGCCAGGTGAAACGTAAAACGTGAAACGTCAATCAGGAGCGGGGTGGCCTGCTACCTTGGTGCCCGGTCGTGAGCAAGGTGAAACGTCAGACGGAAAACGTCATTTCGAAGCCGGTTAATGCTCTTCCCGTGCCCCGTGCCCCACTTCCGCTGCTCCTCTCCCTCCACGCGCTTTCGGCACATCAAGGGACGCTCAGCGCGCCGTTAACCAGAAGGTCACCGGACCGTCGTTGACCAGATGTACCTGCATATGGGCGCCGAAACGACCGGTTGCAAGGCCTGGCACCCGCAATCGCGCCGAGTCCGCGAGGTAATCGAACCAGCGCCGACCGTCTTCGGGACTTGCGGCCGGTGTGAAACTGGCGCGCATGCCCTTCTGGGTGTCGGCTGCCAGCGTGAACTGCGACACCAGCAGCAACTGGCCCTCGATATCGGCAAGCGAGCGATTCATCCTGCCCTCGGCGTCCTCGAAGATGCGGTAACCGAGGATGCGCTCCAGCAGACGGTCGGCCTGGGCCTGGCCATCGGCCTTCTCCACCGCCACCAGCGCCAGAATGCCGCGACCAATGGCACCGACGGTCTCGCCGGCGACCTCGACATGGGCCGAGGAGACTCGTTGGATCAGGGAAATCATGGGCTGGAACATTCCTGAGCGGCTGAAGCGGGGGAATGTTAGGCGTGAAGGGAGGGGCGTGAAAGGTGAAAGGTGAAAGCGCCTCGTCGGCGTCATTGCGAGCCGCATATATCGGCCCGACACTGCGCACGGGCCATGAACCCCAAGCGTCATTGCGAGCGCAGCGAAGCAATCCAGACCGAGTACCGAAGAGCCTGGATTGCTTCGCCTCGCTCTCCATCAAGCCCATGCCTGCGTACGCCCCAGGGGATTTCGGGACGCTGGTGTGGAGGGCGCCGCGCTGCGGCACCGCTTTGACGTGCCCGGAGATCAAGAGCGGCCGCGCAGGCGCGCGTCCCTCCCCAAAGCCGCTCCGTGCCTGCCAGGCTTCGCTATGCTGACCGCATGACCGATGAATGGCTGCCCTGACGCCGATGGCCGCGCGTCTGATCTTTGCGCTGATGTGGCTGCTGGGGCGTTTGCCCCTGTCGGCCTTGCATGCGCTGGGTGCCGCGCTGGGACGACTGTGGCTGCGTCTCGGCGCGCGCGAAGCGCGGGTGGCGGCGACCAATCTGGCGCTGTGCTTTCCGGAGCTGAGCGATGATCAACGGCGGGTGCTGCTGGCACAGAGCATGGCCGAGACCGGAAAAACCGCCGCCGAGCTGTGCTGGCTCTGGACCCGCGGCGACGCCGTGGTCAACGCTCGCATTCAAGTCGTCGAAGGCGAGCAGCTGTTTCTGGACGCACTCGCAGCCAGGCAGGGCGTGCTGATCGCGGCGCCGCATCTGGGTGCCTGGGAGGCTCTGAATCTCTATCTCAGCCGAACGGCGCCAGTGGCGATTCTGTATCGGCCGCCGCGGCAGCGCTGGGTGGAGGCGCTGATCAACCGCTGCCGCGGACGCTTTGGTGCCGAGCCGGTGCGCGCCGAGGCCGCCGGCGTGCGCACGCTGCTGAAGCGACTGAAGGACGGCGGTGTGGTCGGTATCCTGCCCGATCAGCAGCCCAAGGTCGGCGAGGGCGAGTTCGCACCGTTTTTCGGCCGCAGCGCACTGACCATGAGTCTGTTCACCAGGCTGGCGGGCCGCACCGGTGCCAGCGTGCTGTTCGCCTGGGCCGAGCGTTTGCCAGCGGGGGCGGGATTTGCCGTCCGCTTTTTTGATCATGGGCCTATGACTGACGCGGCCGCCATGAACGCGGTCATCGAGGAACTTGCCCGCAACTGCCCGGCACAGTACCAGTGGACCTACAAGCGCTTCGGTATCCAGCCTGAGGGCGCGCCGTCGCCCTATCGTCGGGGTTGAGGGCGCAAGGAACGAGGGCGAGAGGGCACCAGGGCGCGAAAAGGCAGCTCCTGGCGAGATCTGGTTTCTGTCCTGCCCTCATGCGCTCGTAGTAGCGGCGCGTCAGCCCGCCTAGAATCACCCCGTCCCTACCGCCGGCCCGCGCATGCACGACGACCACACTTTTCTGCTCTACGCGGTGATCTTCCTGGCGGCAACGGTGTTCATGGTGCCGCTGAGCAAGCGGGCGCGCCTGGGTGCGGTGCTGGGTTATCTGGTTGCTGGCGTGATCATCGGTCCACAGGCGCTTGGCCTGGTGGCTGATCCCGAACTGGTGCTGACCTTCTCCGAGATCGGCGTGGTCATGCTGTTGTTCCTGCTGGGTCTGGAACTGTCGCCGCAGCGGCTGTGGATCATGCGCCGACTGCTGTTCGGCCTGGGCGCCTCGCAGATGGGACTGGTCACGGCGCTGCTGGCTGGCGCAGGTCTGCTGATGGGCCTGCCCCTGGCGGCCGCGGTCATTGCCGGCTTCGGACTGGCCCTGTCCTCCACGGCTTTTGGCGTGCAGATCCTGTCCGAACGTTCCGAACTGACCGCCGATCACGGCCGCGCTTCCTTCGGCGTGTTCCTGTTCCAGGATCTGGTCGCGGTACCGGTGCTGGCCCTGATTCCGCTGCTGGCGGCGGGCGAAGTGGTGCAGGCCAGTCGACCGGCCTGGCAATCCATTGGCATCGTCATCGGCAGCATCCTGGCCGTGGTCGTCGCCGGGCGCTATCTGCTGCGCCCGGTATTCCGGGTGGTCGCCGCCACCAAGCTGGTCGAAGTGTTCACCGCCACCTCGCTGCTGGTGGTGCTCGGCACCGCGCTGCTGATGCAGAAGGCCGGTCTTTCGATGGGTCTGGGTGCCTTTCTGGCCGGCGTACTGCTGGCCGATTCGGAATACCGGCACGAGCTGGAATCGCATATCGAGCCCTTCAAGGGCCTGCTGTTGGGCCTGTTCTTCATGGGCGTGGGCATGAATCTGGATCTGGCGCTGCTGGCAGCCAAGCCGCTGCTGGTCATCGCGCTGGTGCTGGGCGTGCTGTCGCTGCAGGTCAGTGTCATGTGGGCGGTCGGTCGCGCCTTCCGCTACAGCAACCGCGCCAGTCTGCTGCTGGCGGCGCTGCTGGCGTCGGGCGGCGAATTTGCCTTTGTGGTCTTCGCCACCGCCGAGAAATCGCGTCTGTTGAATCCGGAACTGGCGGGTCTGCTCAACCTCGTGGTGGCGCTGGCGATGGCATTGACCCCGATGCTGGTCCTGGGTCTGGCGGCAATGACCGACCGTCACGCTCGCAAGGCCGAACCGGAGCGGCCTTTCGATGAGATGCCTGATGAGCAGGTCGAGGTCGTCATCGCCGGATTCGGTCGCTTCGGGCAGATTCCCGGGCGGGTGCTGGCGGCGCAGAAGATCCCGTACACCGTGATCGAGCCCTCCTCGGAACAGGTCGATTTCAGTCGTCGCTTCGGCTCCAAACTCTATTACGGCGATCCGGCCCGGCCAGAGATTCTGCGCGCCGCGCGCGTCGGCGATGCCAAGGTGCTGATCCTGGCGCTGGAAGATCCCGAACACTCGGTACGGGTGGCGCGGGTGGTCCGTCGGCTCTATCCGAAGCTGCGCATCCTGGCCCGGGCACGCAACCGCCAGCACGCTTTCAAGCTGATGGATCTGGGTATCGAGACCGTCATTCGCGAGACCCTGCACTCCAGCCTGGTGGTCACCCGGCAGCTGCTGGAGGAACTCGGTCTGGACGCGGCGACGGCGGCCGATCGCATCGAACGTTTCGTGGCTTTCGACGAGCAGCTGATGCAGGAACAGCATCTGGTCTACGACGACGAGTCGGCCATCATTCAAGGCGCCGAACAGTCACGCAAGGACCTCGAAGCCCTGTTCGAGGCCGGCAGCAGCGGCTACCGGGAGCGCTGAGCAGACGCGCGTGCGCCTCGCCCTGTGGGAGCGGATTCAGCCGCGACAGGTCTGAAGGAGCCCCGGGAAAAAGAGGGACGCGAAGGGCGCGAAGGAAAAGCAGAAAGGTCGCGAAGGAGATCCACCTGGGGGACTGTCTGATACACCGGTAGCAGCAACCGACAAGAGGGTCGAGCAGACTGCGCTGGCCTGAGTTTGATGGCCAAGCGGACCTTCCTTCAACACTGCTTTTCTTGCCCGCTCTTCTTTCTGCTTTTCCTTTGCGTCCTTCGCGTCCTGCTCTTTCGGGGGAACTCAGCCGCGCCGATCGCGGATGAATCCGCTCCCACAGCGGAGCGGACTCCCACAGCAGCGCGCCCTGCCACGGGGCCGGGCCATCTGCGGGCTCAACGCTCGCGCCGGTACATGATGTCGGTGCGCAGCACGTACTTGCTGCCGCGCAGCACCGGCGCGCCTTCGTGGGCGCGGTCGTGCATGAACACCAGGGCCATGCCGGTCTGCGGTCGGATCGTCAGCGGCTCGGCATTGAGCGGGTAGAAGCGGGTTTCGCCGCCGTCGAAATCCTCGTTCAGATAGACCAACAGCGTCATCCAGCTGAGCTCATCGGCGGAGCGCCGAAAACTGCCGTCGCGGTGCACACCGAAGTGCTGTCCGGGTCGGTAGCGATAGAAGCGGAAGCGCTCGTTCAGACCAACCGGCCGCCAGCGCCCGAAGCTCGGCAGCTGCAGGTTGCGGCAGCGACTCCACCAGAGTCTGGCCAGTTCCGGATCGTCTCGAATCAGGCGCTCATTGTTGCGCAGCTCCGGCGCCAGCTGGGGTCCGCTCGGTGTGTTGAGCGGCGCCGCCCCGAAGCCGCTGGCATCGCCCAGCGCCATCCACGAGGCGCACTCGCTGGGGCTGAGAAACTGGCGGGCGACAAAAATGTCCTGGCGATTGCGTACGGCCTGCCGGATCGGCGCTGCCACGTCCACGTTGGTCTCCATTCTGTTGATCATGACTAGTACAACGCGCGGCGCTCCGGAGGCGTGCCAGAGCTGTTCCTGAAGTTGCCAATCACGTCACACCTGGCAGCCGACCAGTCGCGCTCGGGCTATCCTCCCGCCCCTGTTCCTGTGCAAATGCCGAACATGGCCCTGGCTGACCGATTGCTCAAGATCGCCCGCACGCTCGATGCGCCGGTGCGCTGGCTGGGCGCCCTGCTGGCCGTGCTGGTGCTGCTGCTGGTGCTGACCGGCTTCGCCGTGGTGCTGTTGCGCTATGGCTGGCAATGGTCACAACCCTGGCTGCGCGAGTCCGTGCTGGCGCTGAACGCGGCGATCTTCCTGCTGGGTGCTGCCTATGCCCTGCAGCGCGATGAGCACGTGCGGGTGGACGTGCTCTCCAGGCACTGGTCGGCACGCACGCGGGCCTGGGTGGAACTGCTGGGCATGCTCGGGGTGGTGCTGCCCTTCGCGGTCTTCATCGGCTACTACAGCATCGATTACGTCATGCAGAGCTGGCGCATCGGCGAGAGCTCCAGTGAGCCCGGCGGTTTGCCGGCCATCTGGCTGCAGAAATCGTTGATCCTGGGCATGGCCTTGACGCTGGCCCTGCAGGCACTGGCCCGCGCGGCCCGTTTCGGGGCCCGGATCGCCGCCGGCGCCGCCGGGGAGCACAGCGCATGAGTCTGGCCGCGGTTCTGGCGATCGCCCTGTTCCTGTGTCTGGCCCTGACGCTGTTGCTGGGCTTGCCGGTGGCTTTCACGCTGGCCGGCGTGTCCCTGATCTTTGCCGGGATCGGCATCGCCACCGGCAGTTTCGATGCCAGTTTCCTCGAGGCCTTTCCGAACCGCGTGTTCGGCATCATGGGCAACGAAACCCTGCTGGCCGTGCCCTTGTTCGTGTTCATGGGCGTGATGCTGGAGCGCTCCAGAATCGCCGAGCGCCTGCTCACGGCGATGGCCGGCTTGTTCGGTTCCCTGCGCGGCGGCCTGGCGATTTCGGTGTTGCTGGTCGGCGCGGTGCTGGCCGCCAGCACCGGCATCGTCGGCGCCACCGTGGTCACGATGGGGCTGATCGCCCTGCCGACCATGTTGCGCGCCGGCTACGATCCGCGCATTGCGGCCGGCACGATCTGCTCCTCGGGCACGCTTGGCCAGATCATCCCGCCCTCGATCATCCTGGTGCTGCTCGGCGATGTGCTGGGCAATGCCTACCAGAAGGCCCAGCTGGGCATGGGCGTGTACGCGCCGAAGACGGTGTCGGTGGGCGATCTGTTCGCCGGCGCGATGCTGCCGGGGCTGGTCCTGGTTGGCGGCTATCTCATTTACCTGATAGCGGTCGCCTGGCTGCAACCGCAGCGGGCGCCGGCGCTGCCGGCGGCGATGCGTCAGAAACCGGGCCTGCGCAGCCTGCTCGGGGCGCTGCTGCCGCCGCTGCTGCTGATCGTGGCCGTGCTTGGATCCATCATCGGCGGGCTGGCCACGCCCACCGAAGCGGCCGCCATCGGCGCCGTCGGTGCGCTGCTGCTGGCCGCGACTGCGCGCGAGCTGAGTCTGGCAGCGCTGCGCGAGACTGCAGAGCGCACCGCGTTGATCACCAGCATGGTCTACATGATCCTGATTGCCGCGGCGCTGTTCTCGCTGGTCTTCCGCGGCTTCGGCGGAGACGACCTGGTGCACCAGTTACTGACCGGCATGCCCGGCGGCGTGCTTGGCGCCCTGATCATCGTCAATCTCACGGTCTTCCTGCTCGGCTTCCTGATCGACTTCATCGAGATCATCTTCATCGTCGTGCCGCTGGTAGCCCCGCCCTTGCTGGCCCTGGGCGTGGATCCGATCTGGCTGGGCGTGGTGCTGGCGATCAATCTGCAGACCTCCTTCCTGACCCCGCCCTTCGGTTTCGCCCTGTTCTACCTGCGCGGAGCAGCCCCCCGGGAACTGGATACCGGCGCCATCTATCGCGGCGTGCTGCCCTTCATCGCCATTCAGCTGTTGATGCTGGTCGTGCTCGCGCTGTTTCCCGGATTGGCGACCTGGCTGCCGGCGCAGATGTAGCTTGGCGAGGGGCGGGGGGAGAGGCTACGGGCTTTGGGCTGTTGTAGGTCCAGACTTGTCTGGACGCTTCTCGGGCATGCGAGCAAGAGCGTCCAGACAAGTCTGGACCTACAAGAGCACCGGCCACCCGCGCCTTTCCCGTGCCCTCGTGCCCTCGCGCTCCCCATGGCATGCTTCGCCCCATCCGGGGAACCTCCACGCCGCAGATCCGTCCAAGTGCGGCGAGCCTGCCTAGCGCTCTTCCCTTTTCCTTTTTCCCTTTCCCCTTTTCCTGCCCCCAATGACTGAACAAGAACTGCTGGCCAAAACCTGGTTTTACCGCTTCCCGCTGCCGTCGGGTGCGGTCACGTCGAGCTATCACGATGGCACGCTCGACGAGGTGCATACGACTCGCGTGCAGATGATGGCGCGGGCGCTGCGCGAGCATTTTGGCGATCAGCCGATTGCCAGTGCGGTTGATCTGGCCTGCCACCAGGGCTGGTTCTCCTGGCAGCTGACCGAGCACGGGGTCGAGCGCGTCACCGGCATCGAGCCGCGCGATGAGCATGTCGCCGATGCCCGCGCTGTCATCGCCGCGATGGGCCTGGCCGAGCGCATCCAGATCCAGCAATGCGACGTCCACGACACCACGCCGGAGCGCTTCGGTATCCACCCGCTGGTGCTCTGTTTCGGTCTGATCTACCACCTGGAGAATCCGATCGGCGCCTTGCGTCGGGCCCGTGCGCTGACTGCGCCCGGCGGGCTCTGCCTGGTCGAGACCCAGGTGGTGCCGGGCATGCGCGGCTTTGTCGACTGGGGCAACTACCGCTTCGTGAGGCCGCTCAAGGGCAGCTTCGGCATCATCGATGAAATGGCGGAAACCCATGCCGCCGAGGCGTCGACCTCCGGCATCTGTCTGGCGCCCGATACCGAAGGCCTGCTCTGGATCATGCGCAATATCGGCTTCAGGGATGTCGCCCTGGTGCCGCCACCGGAGAATGGCTACGAGCAGCACCTGTACGGCAAGCGCGTCATGGTGCGGGCGATCGCGGCGTAGGGTGGATCCTTCGCCAAAGGCGAAGAATCCGCCGTCAAGCTGGCGCCACGGCTGGCCGGCGGAATCCGCCGCCGCTCTCGTGCGTCCAGACTTGTCTGGACGCTTTTGATGTCTGTGGGAGCGGGCTCTGCCCGCGATACGGTCTTCGCATCAACGATGCCGATCGCGGGCAGAGCCCGCTCCCACAGCGCCGCCAATCTGGCGGAATCCGCCGCCGCTTTTGTGGATCCAGACTTGTCTGGACGCACTTCGCGAATCGGCCAATGGCTGCATCCGTCGATGCTGGCCGGCGGAATCCGCCTTCGAGCGGTATCGCGCTTGCGAGCAGGGTCGCGGGCGGGTTCCGCCCTACCTCAGCTTCGGCTCCATCCAGGCCCGCAGATCGCGGATTTCCTCGGCGCATACCGAATGCGGCATCGGGTAACTGTGCCAGTCCACCGGGCAGCCGGCGGCCTTGAGCCAGTCGCGGCTCATCGCTCCCAGTGATTCGGGCACCACCGGATCATGCTTGCCGTGGCCCATGAAGATCGGCACCGACAGGCTCGGCTTGGCGGCTTCGGCCGGGAAGGTCTCGTGCAGTGGCAGATAGGTCGACAGCGCGATCATCGCCAGCAGTGGCTCGTTGCGGCGCAGTCCCGCTGCCAGGGTGACGGCCCCGCCCTGCGAGAATCCCGCCAGGATGATGCGTTCTGCCGGAATGCCGCGGGCATTCTCGCGGGCGATCAGCTGCTCGATGGCGGCAATCGAGGCGCGGATGCCGGGACCATCCTGCTTGTGGGCGATGTCCACACCGCCGATGTCATACCAGCCGCGCATGCGCATGCCGCCGTTGACCGTGATCGGGCGCACCGGCGCGTGCGGAAAGATGAATCGCAGCGGCGGCCATTGGCGCCCGACCAGTTCCGGCACGATCGGCTCGAAATCGTGGCCGTCGGCGCCCAGACCGTGCAACCAGATCACGGCATGTCGCGGCAGCGAGCCGGTTTCCATCTCCAGGGTTTCCAGCAGATCCGACACAGGCAGTTCCAGCAGCAGGGAAAGCGGCGATTCTGCCGCAATTCCGCGGGGCAGGGGGCAGCGGCCTCTATACTGCGGGCAACGAACCCGGAGCTTGCTCATGCGCTCAACGATCTCGCGTCTAGCCCTTCTTGCTGTCCTGCTGGTCGCCTTGCCCGCCTGCGGCAGCAAGGGCCCGCTGGTGCCGGCCGATCAGGAGCCGGCCAAGGCGGAGCCGCCGGCCCAGTGAGCGGTATCCGCTTCACCAAGATGCACGGTGCCGGCAATGATTTCGTGATCCTCGACCGGCTGGCCGGTGCGCCCTTTCCGGACCCTGCGCTGTCGCGACGACTGGCCGATCGCCACTTCGGCGTCGGCTGCGACCAGATCATGGTGATCGAGCCCGCTGTCGACACCGGGCATGCGTTTCGCTATCGCATCGTCAACGCCGATGGCTCGGCCGCCGGCCAATGCGGCAACGGCGCGCGCTGCGTGGCCGCCTATCTGCGGCAGCATCACGGACTGGCCGAAGGTGCCCGGCTGGACAGCCCGGGCGGTTCGGTGGCCGTGCACTTTCTCGCCAGTGGCGAGGTGGAACTGGCGCTGGGTGTGCCGCGGCTGGCACCCGCCGAGATTCCCTTTCTCGCCGAGCAGCAGTCCTTGCGCTATGAGCTCGACGTGCTGGACAGGCAGGTCAGCATCGCCGCGCTGTCGATGGGTAATCCGCATGCGGTGCTTCAGGTCAGCGATGTGGCTGCGGCGCCAGTGTCTGAACTCGGCTCGGCCATCGAGCAGCATCCGCGCTTTCCCGATCGCGCCAACGTCGGTTTCGTGCAGATCGTCGATCGCAAACACCTGCGTCTGCGGGTCTGGGAACGTGGCGTCGGCGAAACCCTGGCCTGCGGCTCCGGCGCCTGCGCCGCGGTGGTCGCCTTGCGTCTGGCCGAGGCCGTGGATGAACATGTGGCCGTCGATCTGCCCGGTGGACGTCTGCAGGTGCGCTGGTCAAGTCCGGGCACGCCGGTGTATCTCAGTGGCCCGGCCACTACCGTTTTCGAGGGGGAGTTTTGCCTGTGAGCGACTATCTGGATATGAACCCGGATCATGTGGCCGGATTTCTGCGCCGCCACGCCAATTTCCTCGCCGACTATCCGGATCTGGCACTGGCGTTGGTGATGCCGCGCGAGGCCGGCGCGGCGACCTCCCTGACCAACTATCAGCTGGAGGTGCTGCGCGAGAAGAACCGTTCGCTCAGCCACCGACTGCGCGACCTGGTCACGGTGGCCGAAGAGAATCAGGCGCTGGTCGGCCGGGTGCATCAACTGGCATTGCGCCTGCTGCGGGCGGGCAGTTTCCGAGACACCGTGCTGGCGGTGGCCGCCAGCCTTCGCGAGGATTTCCATACCGATCTGGTGCGGGTGTGCCTGACCGGACTGCCGCGCCTGCAGATCGACGAGCCCTGGCTGATCGAAACCGACGTCGAGGCCCCGGCCTTGAGCGCCTTTGCCGAACTGCGGGCGCAGCGCGAGCCAGTTTGCGGTCGCTTGCGTGCCGAGAAGCTGGATTTCCTGTTCGGCGAGTTGTCCGACGAAGTGGCATCGGCGGTGGTCCTGCCCTTCGGCACGGCCGGTTTTCTGGGCATCGGCAGCGCCGACGCCAATCGCTTCCACCCGGGCATGGGCACGGTATTCCTGCGTCAGATCGCGGAGCTGATCGAGACCGCCCTGCTGGCGGCAGCGGCGCGCTAGCGCGGCCGTCAGCCCATGGAAGCCCGGGAATCTGCGGTCGACAAGAGCCTGCCAGCAGTCTGGTTGCAGACCATCGACGATTTTCTCGGGCATCTGGCCATCGAACGGCGGCTGTCGCCGCGAACCATCGGCAGCTACCGGCAGCAGCTCAGCGAGGTGGCGCGGGCGCTGGTGCAGGCCGAAGCCAGCGACTGGCCGAGCGTGCGCAAGGACCAGGTCCGCGCGGTGATCACCCAGGCCCACCGGCGCGGACTGGCCCCACGCAGCCTGGCGCTGATGCTGGCCGCCGTGCGCAGCCTGTATCGCTGGTTGCGCGAAACCCGCCATCCCGATCTCATCAATCCGGCGCAGAGCATCAAGCCGCCCAAGCTCGGCAAGCGCCTGCCGGCGGTGCTCGACGCCGACGCCGTCACCCGACTGGTCGAGATTCCCCAGGACGAGCAGCTGTCGACCCGCGATCGTGCTCTGCTGGAGCTGTTCTATTCCAGCGGATTGCGGCTGTCGGAAGTGGCCGGCCTGCGCTGGGGCGAACTCGATCTGGATGACGGCAGCGTGCGCGTGCTCGGCAAGGGCGCCAAGACCCGCATCGTGCCGGTGGGCTCAAAGGCGCTCGAAGCGCTACGCGCGCTGGCCGCCGAACACGGATCGGAAGCCACGCAGCCGGTCTTCGGCAATGGTCGTGGCGGCGCACTCAGCCCGCGCGGCATCCAGGCGCGGGTCAAGCACTGGGCTGAAAAACAGGGCATCTGGCAGCGCGTGCATCCACACCTGCTGCGACATTCCTTTGCCAGCCATCTGCTCGAATCCAGCGGCGATCTGCGCGCGGTGCAGGAACTGCTGGGCCACGCCGACATCGGCACCACCCAAGTCTATACCCACCTCAATTTCCAGCACCTGGCCGAGGTCTATGATCGCGCCCATCCGCGGGCGAAGCGGCGCTGAGGGCGGGTTGCTGGTTGTCGGTTGTCGGTTGTTGGTGGCGGAAAGAGCGGTCTCACGCGGAGGCGCGGAGGACGCGGAGAAGAGCAGGTCGCGGGCTGTGGTAGGTCCAGACTTGTCTGGATGCCCGTCCCTGTGGGAGCGGACTCTGTCCGCGATCGGTGTAGCGACTTTCCCTCGGGTCCCGGATCGCGGCTGAAGCCGCTCCCACAGAATCCGACAGCTGCATCAGCCACGTAGCCCGCTACGCGGCCAACGATCAACGCTTTTCTCCGCGCCCTCCGCGCCTCCGCGTGAGTGCTCTTTGCTGCACCGTCACAGACAACCTGGAGCAAGGCGGGCTGCGGGCCGTGGCAGGTCCAGACTTGTCTGGACGCTCGTCCCTGTGGGAGCGGACTCTGTCCGCGATCGGTGTAGCGCCTGTCCCCCGGGTCCCGGATCGCGGCTGAAGCCGCTCCCACAGAATCCGACAGCTGCATCAGCCACGTAGCCCGCTACGCGGCCAACGATCAACGCTTTGCTCCGCGCCTCCGCGCCTCCGCGTGAGCGCTCTTCGACAACCGTCAGCAACTCAGGCTTCCGGGAATGCGCTCTTCATGAACTCGGGCATCGCCAGCGCGCCGCGGTGGATGTCGACGTTGTAATAGCGGGTCTCGAACTTCTTGGTGGCGGCACCACGTTCGCGGAAGCTGTTGAGATCGATGCCCTTGCGCGCCATGGTGCAGCTCCACCAGCCCGAGGGATAGCAGGGCTGCGGGAAGCACAGGGTGCGCAGGAAACCGAAACCGGCGCCCTTCATCTGGGTGCGCATGGCGGTGATCAGCGGCAGATGCACCAGCGGCGACTCGCTCTGCTGCACCAGAATGCCGCCCGGGCGCAGGGCCTTCAGGCAGGACTGGTAGAAGGCACGGTTGAACAGGCCTTCGGCCGGGCCAACCGGGTCAGTCGAATCGACGATGATCACGTCCAGGGTGTCCGGCTCGTGCTCGGCCATGTACTTGATGCCGTCGCCGAACATCAGCTTGGCGCGCGGATCGCCGTTGGACTCGCACAGCTCCGGAAAATACTGCTCGGCGAGCCGGGTCACGCGTTCGTCGATATCGCACTGGACGGCCTCTTCGACCTCCTCGTGCTTGAGCACTTCCCGCAGCGTGCCACAGTCGCCGCCACCGATGATGACCACGCGCTTGGCGCGCGGATGGGTGAACAGCGCCGGGTGCGACATCATCTCGTGATAGAGAAAATTGTCGCGCGTGGTCAGCATCACACAGCCGTCGATCACCATCAGGTTGCCCCAATCGGTGGTTTCATAGATGTCGATGGTCTGAAAGGGCGTCTTCTCGGAGTGAAGCAACCGCTTGATCTTGAAAGAGATGGCGGAATTCGAGCCGGCGTGGGCCTCGGAGTACCAGTTGTCATCCAGAATGTGCATCGGCGGGGCGGCCTCGGCGGGCTGTAGTCATGTCAGACCGGCGATTCTAGCCGGGATTCGTGCCCCGCTGTTTGCCGTGTGTCGATTGGGGTGGAGAAGGGGCGAGGGTAGAGCGAGGCTCAAGGCTGCTGTTGTAGGTCCAGACAAGTCTGGCCGTGCTCCGTGCCCCCAACCTCATTCACCCCCATCTTCGCGCCCTTCTATACAATGCGCGGCTTCCCAGCCTGTCGTAGAAGTGCCCATGCGTCGCGCCGTTTCCGTTGCTTTTGTCCTGGTGGTGCTGTTGTTGCCGATGACCGCGCCCGCGGCCATGCTCGCCAGCCAGTTTGGTCGCCGCTACGGTGCGCTCGAAATCTACGACGCCCAGAGCAAGCTGTCGTTCCGGGTCAACACGCCGCGCCTGTCCGAGCGTCTGCCGCCGTGTTCGACCTATCTGCTGCCGCATCTGGCCATCGCGCTCGGCACCGGTGTCATCAAGGATACCGACAGCCTGATTGCCTTCGACCCGGCCAAGCATCCGGAGTCGAGCTTCTGGCCACAGTCCTGGCAACGTGACCAGACCTTCGACACGGCCTTGAAGAACTCGGTGCAGTGGTATGCGCAGGAAGTGTCCGCCCGTCTGGGTACAGCGCGGCTGGAGCAGAACCTGAAGCGCCTCAAGTACGGTAATGCCGACATCAGTGGTGGCCTCGACAAGTTCTGGATGTCCAGCAGCCTGCGGGTGACCTCCTTTGAACAGATCGATTTCCTGAAGGCCTTCCGGGACGGCAAGCTCGGTTTCAATCCGCGGGTGACCAAGGCTCTGCAGGACGCGATGGTGATCGAGCGCACGGTCGACTACACCATCTACGGCAAATACGGCTCCTGCCCCATGGACGATGGCACCTACGTGGGCTGGCTCGTCGGTTATCTGGAGCGCCCGGGCAAGGTCTGGTATTTCGCGCTGAATCTGGATGGCCAGTCGCTGGCCGATTTCGCCGTCGTCCGGCTGGGCATCGTCCGCGGTTCGATGCAGGAGCTGGGCTTCATCCCCGCCCCACCGCCGGTCGAGCCGCTGCCGGCTGATCCGGCGCTCGCTCCGGTTGCTGACCCGGCCACTGCCGGCGTGGCGCCGGCATCGGAATATCCCTGAGGCTTGGCGCTTGCACGTCGGGGCAGGAGCGCCCTTGCGGCGCGACCATCGTGCGCTGCCGCTTCGTCGAAGATCGGGAATTGCCGCGGCCTGTGGCCAGCAGCGCAACGCGGAGAACACTGAGGGGCGCAGAGAACGCAGAGGAGAGCGTTTGCAGATTTTTGCTTCTCTCCGCTCTTCATGAACCCATGTCGTAACGTGTTGAGTTCGGTCGTTGACGTAGGTTGGGCTAAGCGCAGCGTGCCCAACACCAGCGGACTGTGGCCAGACGCGGAACGCGGAGAACGCCGAGGCGCGCAGAGGAAAGCATTTCCAGATTCGCCTTGCTTTTGACCGCGTTCGAGCTCTTTTCATCAACTGGTATCGGAAGTTATTGATTCGTCTTTGCGAGGAGCGCAGCGACGAAGCAATCCAGGGTATCGCCGCACGCCCCTGGATTGCTTCCCCCGGATCAAGTCCGGGGTCGCAATGACGCCAGTACCAGGTCACCACGCAGTTCTTGGTTGTTGCAGGTTGCCGTGAAAGTCGTTCAGGCGAGAGCTGTCGCTCCCTCCCCGATGTTCGGGGGTAGCAGGGGAGGGGTTAGGCAAGAGCCCCAACGCAACGGTCACGGCACCGGCGACTTTCATGATTGCGAGTGGCCCGCAGCCATGACCCTTGGGCTAAGCGTAGCGTGCCCAGCACCAGCGGCCAGTGGCCAGCAGCGCAACACGCTTCTCCGCAAACAGGCCATACGGTCGGTGTTTTGCCGTAGCGGAGCCGTCACGTAGACCCTGCGGGTCAACGTGACCTACTTTCTTCTCTCTGCGTTCTCCGCGCCTCTCGGCGTTCTCTGCGTTCAGGGGCTTTCCCCGCAGGCGAGCGACAAGGTTGACGTTGTGCGATCGCGCCGCGAGGGCGCTCCTACCGGAAGGCCCACGAATCTGAGGCTTTAACGATCCGCAAATGTCGGCTTAACTGCGATCTAACGAGCTCTTCGCTAGCGTCTGCTCCATCGTACTCCGACACGCAGGGCGTCGTCGTAATGCGGTAATCGGGGCAGTACTTGAGGCCCGGGCCGGCGGATTCCCCCACGAAACGCCACCCGGGCTTTCTTTTTGCCTGCAGTATTGTGGCACTCGGCGCGGACGGCCAACTCATGGGTGTTCGTGACTGGAACTTGGCCGCTTCGCCCCAATCTATGAATGGTACGGCGGGCCCTTCTCCGCCAGTGTAGAGTCAGCCCATGCGCATACTCGTCATCGAAGACAACCCGGACATCGCCAGCAACATCGGCGATTACCTGACCGACCACGGCAATGTGGTCGATTTTGCCGCAGACGGCATCACCGGCCTGCATCTGGCTGTGGTGAACGACTACGAAGTCATCGTGCTCGATCTGATGCTGCCCGGCATGGACGGCCTCGAGGTTTGCCGCAAGCTGCGCCAGGAGGCACGCAAGCACACGCCGGTGCTGATGCTGACCGCGCGCGACGCGCTGCCGCAGAAGCTGGCCGGATTCGAGACCGGTGCCGACGACTACATGGTCAAGCCCTTTGCGCTGCAGGAGCTGGAAGCCCGGATCCTGGTGCTGGTGCGCCGCAGCAAGCCGCAGCAGGCGCGCGTGCTGCAGGTGGCCGATCTCAGCTACAACCTCGACACACTGGTGGTGGTGCGACAAGGCAAGAGCATCCAGCTCAACCCGATCGCGCTCAAGATTCTGCAATGTCTGATGGAGGCCAGTCCCTCGGTAGTCACCCGGCAAGAGCTGGAAATGCGGGTGTGGGGCGAAGAACTGCCCGACAGCGATTCCTTGCGCGTGCACATCCACACGCTGCGTGCGGCCATCGACAAGCCCTTCGACAAACCGTTGATCCAGACCCGTCACGGCATTGGCTATCGCCTCGTCGACCCCGAAGCGGCATCGTAAGCGCCTACGCAGCCGCATCATCATCTCGTTTGCGCTGTTTGGAACAGCGCTGACGGCGCTGTTTGCGGCAGCTGCGATCTTTCTGCGTGGGTATCTGGAAGACACGCTGATCGGCGATACGCTGGCGCAGGAAGTGGCCAATTTCGCCGACACTTACTACCGGGATCCGACCTCTCCTGGCGTACCGTTTTCCAAGATTCGCGGCTACACGATTGCGCGCAACATTCGTGGCAACGTGCCGTTCAAATGGCAACAGCTGCCAAATGGCGTCTATTCGATCGTTGATGAAGGTACCGGCGGGCCGGAGAGCTATCAGCTGGCGGTACGCAAGGATGCCGAGATGTGGTTTTTCCTGCGCTACGACGTCTCGCAGGAAGAGCGCAGTCGACAATTGCTGATCTGGACCCTGATTGGCGCGGTGTTCATCTTCTCGGCGCTGGCATTGCTCCTCGGCATCTGGGCTGCCGATCGCGTAATGTCCCCTGTGGCGGATCTGGCCAAGCGTCTGGGGCACATCAGTCGCCTTGGCCGCCATGAGCCGCTCGCCCCGCACTTTGCCGACGACGAGGTCGGTCAACTGGCCGGCGCGCTGGACGACTACGCCGGGAAGCTCACCGCGCTGGTTGAGCGTGATCGGGAATTCAACTCCGATGTCAGTCACGAGTTGCGCACGCCGCTGGCGGTGATCCAGACCACCACCGAACTGGTCATGGGCAGCCCTGAGCTGTCACTGAAGCTGCGCGAGCGCCTGGCCCGGATCGAGCGCGCGTCCAAGCAGTCGACCGAACTGATCGCCGCCCTGCTGCTGCTCTCGCGCAGCGAACGCCAGGGTCCACAGGATGGCGAGAGCTGTAATGTGGCCAAGGTGGCGGCTGAAGTGATCGACTCGCACCGGCCGCAGATCGGCGGACGCCCGATCGAACTCAAGCTGGAGATCAGCGCCCATCCCGAGGTGGCAGCGCCGGATTCGGTGATTGCGGTGGTGCTGAACAACCTCGTCGGCAACGCCGTGAAGTACACCAAGGAAGGCGAGATCCGGGTGGTGGTCAGCCGCGAAGGCGTGATCGTCGAGGACAGCGGCGCCGGGATCACCCCGCAGGAAGCGGAAACCCTGTTCGATCGCCATGTCCGCGGCAGCAGTGCCGGCAGCACCAGCGGCGCCGGTCTGGGCCTGGCCATCGTCAAGCGCCTGTGCGCGCTTTACGGCTGGACCGCCGAACTGGAGCCCCGCCCCGAAGGCGGCGCCCGCGCCTCGCTGCGTTTCTCCTGAGCGGTGGGAGCGGCTTCAGCCGCTCCCACCGGTTCGAAGCTCGCCCGATCGACTGTAGGAGCGCCCTTGCGGCGCGACCGGGGACGCGAGAGCCCGGCCTCAATGCTAGTTCGAGCAAGAAGCGTTGCGCGGAGAACGCAGAGGGAAAGCAGAGAGCACGCAGAGAAGAGCAAAGCAACTTTCGCTGG
>JBFWOF010000068.1:0-27818 GCA_050250665.1 Lysobacterales bacterium
TTCACGGCCCGTGCGCAGTGTCGGCCAGACGCAGGTAGCTCTCCATGCATCCATGTCGTAACGTGTTGATTTGTGGTCGATGATGTAGGTTGGGCAAAGCGCAGCGTGCCCAACACCAGGGTCCATTGTTGGGCACGCTGCGCTTAGCCCAACCTACAGTCCTGAAGAGCGCAGGGAAGCCGTCTATGGC
The DNA here is from genome assembly GCA_050250665.1 of Lysobacterales bacterium. Lineage (GTDB taxonomy): Bacteria > Pseudomonadota > Gammaproteobacteria > Xanthomonadales > SZUA-5 > JADKFD01. The sequence continues at coordinate 191 of JBFWOF010000068.1, forward strand.
GGTCGCCGACTGCGGTCGAGCAAAGAGGGATCGCGATCAGACCCCAGACCGCTGGTTCACGCGGAGGCGCGGAGGCCGCGGAGAAAGGCCAAGGGCACTCGATGTGCGATCGCACATCTCCGCGTTCTCCGCGCCTCCGCGTGAGACATCCAGCCGAAACCCGCAATGACACCGACTGCCCCTGCCCCGCAGCGCATGCTGGCCTTGACCCTGGACCATGGTCCAGGGTTCACACTAGGCTTCGTATTGATCGGGGAGCCACATCATGAAGATCGGAGAACTCGCCCAGCGCGCTGAGGTTTCCATCGACACCGTCCGCTATTACGAGCGCGACGGCTTGTTGACTCCGGCAGGACGACAACCCTCGGGTTATCGCGTCTACGGCAACACCGAGCTCAAGCGCATGCGCTTCATCCGCCGCGCCAAGGCGCTCGGATTCTCGCTCGACGAAATCCGCGGCCTGCTGGCCTTGAGCACAGATCCGGACGTGGCCGAAGTCAAAAGACTGGCCGTCGCCAAGATCGCCGACGTCGATCAGCGGATTGCCGAGCTGCAGCGAATTCGGATCGGCTTGAGCCGGTTGGTGGCAGCCTGTCCCGGCCACGGCCAGGCCGAGGCCTGCCCGATACTCCACGCCCTCAACGACGAGCCCTCGGCATGAACGCCGGGCATACGCACTCGCATTCGGGCGCCGCCTCCTGCTGCAGTCATGGCACCAGAAGCGGCAAGATCGATCCGGTCTGCGGCATGTCGGTGGCAGCCGACGCGCCTCATCAGGCCACGCACGACGGTCAGGACTATCGCTTCTGCTGCGCCGGTTGCCAGAGCAAATTCCTGGCAGATCCGGAGCGCTATTCCAGGGCGAAGAACCAGCCCGCGAAATCGAAGGCCGCCGTGGCCGGAGCCCGATACACCTGCCCGATGCATCCGGAAGTGGTCCGTGACGGGCCCGGTGAATGCCCCATCTGCGGCATGGCACTGGAGCCGATGATGCCCAGTGTGGACGAGGCCGAGAACCCGGAACTGATCGACTTTCGACGGCGTTTCTGGTGGACGCTGCCGCTGTCGGCGCTGGTGCTGGCGCTGGCCATGTTCGGCCACCAATTTGCAGGATTGTCCGCGAATGTGCGCACCTGGCTGGAGTTCGCCCTGTCGGCGCCGGTGGTGCTCTGGGCTGGCCTGCCCTTCTTTCAGCGTTGGCTGCAGTCGTTGCGTAACCGCAGCCCGAACATGTGGACACTGATCGGCACCGGGGTTGGCGCAGCCTTCGGCTACAGCGTGGTGGCCACACTGGCTCCCGGACTGTTCCCTGAATCCCTGCATGAACACGGTCGGGTCGGCGTCTATTTCGAGGCGGCGGCGGTCATCGTTACGCTGACGCTGCTCGGTCAACTGCTGGAACTGAAGGCGCGTTCGAGCACCTCGGCGGCCATCCGGGCCTTGCTGGGGCTGGCGCCCAAGACCGCAAGGCGACTGCGCGATGATGGCAGCGAAGAGGATGTGGAACTGGACCAGGTACAGCCGGGCGACCGCCTGCGGGTGCGCCCGGGCGAAAAGGTTCCGGTGGACGGCAGTGTTCTGGAGGGCCGCTCCAGCGTCGACGAATCGATGCTCACCGGCGAGCCGATGCCGGTCGAGAAGACCAAGGGTGCCAAGGTCATCGGGGCCACCATCAATGGCAACGGCGCGCTGGTGATCAGCGCCGAAAAGACCGGTTCCAACACGGTACTGGCGCAGATCGTGCAGCTGGTGGCACAGGCCCAGCGATCGCGGGCGCCAATGCAGCGCATGGCCGACAAGGTCAGTTTCTGGTTCGTGCTGGTGGTGCTGGCCATTGCCGTCGCCACCTTCGTAGTCTGGGGACTGTTTGGCCCCGAACCTTCCCTGACCTATGCCGTGGTCAATGCCGTCGCCGTGCTGATCATCGCCTGTCCCTGTGCCCTGGGCTTGGCGACACCGATGTCGATCATGGTCGCGACCGGTCGTGCCGCTCAGGCCGGTGTGTTGTTCCGCGACGCCGAAGCCATCGAGCGCTTGCGCAGCATCGATACCCTGATCGTGGACAAGACCGGCACCCTGACCGAAGGCAAACCGGCGTTCAGGGCAGTACTGGCCGTGGCTGGGTTCAGTGCCGACGAGGTGCTGCGTCTGGCCGCGAGTCTGGATCAGGGCAGCGAGCATCCTCTGGCCGATGCCATCGTCGCCGAGGCCAGAGGTCGTGAGCTGGCATTGACCGAAGCCACGGAATTCCAGTCGGTGTCGGGCATTGGCGTGCGCGGACAGGTGGGCGATCAGGAGCTGGCGCTGGGCAACGACGTGTTGATGGCCGATGTCGGCGCCGACATCAGCGGCCTGGATCAGGATTCGGAAGGTCTGCGCAAGGACGGTGCCAGCGTCATGTTTCTGGCGATCGACGGTCGCGCCGCTGGATTGTTGGCGGTCGCCGACCCGATCAAGGCGGGTACGCCCGCCGCCATCAAGGCACTCAAGGCCGCCGGACTGCGCATCGTCATGGCCACCGGCGACGGCAAGACCACGGCTGCGGCAGTTGCCCGGGAACTGGGCATAGACGAGGTCCATGGCGGGCTACGGCCCAAGGACAAGTCGGATCTGGTGGCCGTACTGAAGGCTCAAGGCAGGCGCGTGGCGATGGCCGGAGATGGCATCAACGACGCCCCGGCGCTGGCGGCGGCGGATGTGGGTATCGCCATGGGCACCGGCACCGATGTGGCCATGTCCAGCGCTCAAGTGACCCTGGTCAAGGGCGATCTGCGCGGGATTCTTCGCGCCCGCGAGATCTCCGAAGCGACCGTCGCCAACATGAAACAGAATCTCGCTTTCGCCTTCGCCTACAACTCGCTGGGCGTGCCGCTGGCGGCCGGCGTGCTCTATCCACTGTTCGGCTGGTTGCTGAGCCCGATGATTGCGGCCCTGGCGATGAGCATGTCGTCAGTGTCGGTGGTCAGCAATGCCTTGAGGCTGCGGCGCTGACGGCGCCCCAGAATGCAACAAGCCGGTCGGTGAGCCGACCGGCTTGCGCGCTGTTCAAGCCTGCTCTGGGTTAGGACGTAGATCAGTCGTCCAGATCGAGCGCACCGCGGGTCTTGTCACGACGGCGGCTTTCCTTGGCATCGTATTCGGACATGCAGCGGCTGGTCTGCTTGACCATCACGCACTCCAGATAATCGGTGATCTCGACCAGCGCAGCCCGGATGGCCTTGCCCGCTGGCGTCTTGTTCTCGCTGGCCAGATTGCCGCCGAAGCCGCCACGATAGAGGCCGATGCTCATGCCGCCGCCCTTGCTGGTGCCTTCAATGGTGCGGGCAAAATCGATCTCGCCGGTTTCCGCATTGATGACTCGAAGGTCCACGGCCAGATAGGCCTTCTCGCTCTTTCCGCCCAGCGACACGCCACCGAAGCTGATGCCACCACCGGTGCTGGCGGTCTCTTCCTCGTAGGCTGTCACGGTGCCGGTGATCAAATACTGGGCGCCGGTCAGCTGACCGATCTGGGCGCCGGTACCGGCTTTGACCCGACCAGAAGCTGCCAGATTCTGCTCTTCCAGCACTGACTGGATCTGTTCCCGCTCCAGCACCTTGAAGGCGCCGCTGGCGCTGAGTTCATTGCTGAGCATGCCGGCCAGTTCCCAGCCGACGCCGCCGCGCCACCAACCGGCGCCGGATTGATTCTCGAATTCGGTCACCGCGACCACAGGCTTGTCACCTCGCGCCGCAGCCATATTGGGCGCCAGGGCGAAAGCGCCCGCCATTGCCAGACCACACCACCAGATTGCTCGCATCGACATGTCCTCAGGGCTGTACGCCGTTCCGGCGTAGACGTCAGATTTGTGGATACCGCGCGCTATGCTGGCACAAGATCAGCATCTCGCGACGATGTGTACACAGATTCCATAGTGTAAACGCAAGAAAGCCTGAAACCGGGACATCAGGCCAGTCGCGCAGCCCTGCGACCGTCGCCACGACGCTTGACGCCAGTGCGTTCCAGGTCACCCGCCTCGCCGGGCGCGACCATCAGCGATCGATCCCATTCCGGCACCGGACCGGCTTCACGCCAGGCTTGGGCTGCGTAATCCATCTCCAGCAGATGCTCCAGCCACTTGTTGGCGAAGCTGTTCATGCGTCTGCGGTACTGCGCGATCAGCCGCGCAGGCGTATCCGGCGCGAACAGACGCACCCGATGGGCGTCAAAGCGACAATGGGTCACTTCGGCCTGGAGCGCATCGTGATAGACCCGCCAGTAGGATTCCGGGTCTTCGGCTGGCGTCGATTGCTCGAAGCGCAGACTCAATCGCAGCAAGGTGGTGTACGGCTGCTGCTCGAGTATGTCCAGCACCAGGGCCGGCCTGCCCTCGGGTTGATTCAGATAACGACCCGGCAGCAGGCGGCGGCTGTCCACCAGCTTGCGCAGTCGTTCAAAGTTGTCGCTGTAGAGGCCAAGCAGCCATTCGAAGGCGTTGGGTAGAGCTTTGGTCATGGTCATCGTCTGGCGGTGCCTGTATTGCCGTGGACCGCCAGCAGCAGAGCTGCGGCGGGTGCCGTGGTGGTCAGCACCCGCCGCTTGCGCCGACTCAGGCGTCGCGAGGCAGGAAGAAGAACTCGCTGCCTTCGTGGCCGGCGTGCCGCAACGCCGAGTATTGAGGGCGCTGCGGAAGCCGGGCGACAGCGGAGCGCTGACCAACCAGTTCCGAGACCTCCTCGTATAGGCGATAGCCCTCGTTGAGTCCATCCGCCTGCTTCAGCGCAGTCAGGAAAGCCGTGGCAAACACCGAGTGACCGCTGCCGTCATCATCCAGCACCGGCTGCAGTCCGCCCGAGGTGATGACGGTTCGAGCCTTCACGCGGGAGATGAACAGCAGATCCTCTTCCTTGGCATCCAGGGGAATCGGCCGGATCGCGTTACCGGACATGGTGCCGGAGTAGCAGGAGTCGGCGACCACCATGACGTGCTTGGCCTCGGACGCGCCGAGATAGTCGTTGATCTGATCGTTGCCGATCCAGGTACTCGGATCATCGGCACGACCATCGACCGGTATCCAGTAGCCATTGCCCTTGTCGTCGATCTGGCCATGACCGGCGTAGTAGATCAGCAGATTGTCATTCTTCTTCATGCCCATGGTCATTTCGGCGAGCTTGGTGATGATCACCTGACGGCCGACATTGGTCAGCTTGCTGACCTTGAAGCCGTAATGCGACTCCAATTGCTCGGCGATGGCATCGGCATCGGACACCGCTGTGGACAGGGCCGGGAACGAGCTGTAAGCGTCGTTGCCGATCACCAGCGCGTGGAAGGTACCCAGATCCTGACGCATGCGCCGCTGGAACAGCTTGCTGGTCACGCGCTTGGCCGAGGCCGCGCCACCACGATCACGGGTGATCAGGAAGCTCTCGACGGCACTCAGGCCATCATTGGTGATCGCCTGGATTTCCACCGGCGTGTCTCCGGCCACCAGATCGAGGTCGATCTGGAACAGCCCATCGGAGTCGACCTGGTCGAAGTAATCGCGATCGTTCACCTTGAGCGCCTTCAGGCTGCTGGCCGGATAGACCCTGCCGACCACCTGATAGGTGGGAACCGCTGCCAGCAGAGGTGCGGCGAGCACGCCACTGCGGGTGGCGACCAGCTTGGGGGCAATGACCTGGATCTTCGGCGAAGTGCCCTTGGGGGCCGGACCACGCAGATTGGGATCCACACCCAGCGCGGTATAGAGCTTGTCGGCTTCGGCATGCGATGACGCGACGGCCTGCTCCTGCGCTGCAATCTGCTGTTCCAGTTCGGCGATGCGCTGACTGGCCCGCTGCGCACGGGCGCGATCGGCGCTGGCCGCGGCCAGCTCTGCCTTGGCCGAGCTCAGCTGATTGCGCGACTGACCCAGTTCCGATTCGAGCTGGCCGAGGTCGGCACGGGTCTGCTCCAGTTGCGACCGCAGGCGAGTCACTTCGCCGCGCAGTTGCTCGGTTTCTTCAGCCGCAGCGCGCCTGCGGGCGTTTTCTTCCTCGGTGACCAGTTCCAGATTGCCGCTGCTCAGACCGGAGGCCTTGCGGTACCAGTTCATGGCCATTGTCATGTCCTGGGGGACACCCTTGCCGGCCTCATACAGGCTGCCCAGGTTGATCATGGCCGTTGAGCTGCCCTTCTCCGCCGCCTGCCGGTACCACTCCACCGCGGTGGCGTAGTCCGGGGTCACACCCAGGCCCTTCTCGTAGATCTCGCCCAGATAGTTCATGGCCTCGACATCGCCCTGCTTCGCAGCGGGCAGCCAGACCTTGAGCGCGGTGGCGTAGTTGGCCCGATCGTAAGCCACGTATTCGCCGCCACGGATGGCGCAGTCCTTGGCCGTGGTGCGGATAGGGCGGCGCGCCGACAGATAGGTGAAGTTGCCGCCGAGCTGGCGGACCTGCCCGGGCAGCAGACAGTCGACGATGTAAAGATCCTCGACGTTGACACCACCCTTGGGCACCTCGGTCTTCTTGGCCAGCACACTGGCGCTGCCCAGCAGACCAATCACCAGCGCACTGCCCAGAATCAGGGCGAGACGCCGGGTTCCGCCTGCGCCCGGCAGCGCCGGCCTTGCAGCGGCGACTCCCGGCTTCGTCATTGTGTCTTGTTTCGGCATGGTATAGATCCTCCTCTGCCGTAGTTAGAACTCGAAACGGGCGCCCAGATTCACTGTCGAGCGACTCAATCCATCCACGCCGACGCTTTCGCGCCATTGCAGGTAGGCCTGTTTGCCATTGGCCAGTACATAAACCAGCCCGATACCCAAACTACCGTAGCTGTTGTCGGGCTCTTCCGGTGAGAGACTGAAGAATTCGCCCGGACCGCCACTGACGAAGCTGGCGTCAATGACGGTGTCGTCATTGCGACTCTCGTGATTCCAGATCAGATCGAACTGCGGCGTCAGCACCCCATTCGAAAGACTGATCACGCGATTGATCTGTATGCCGGCGCCAAATACCAGCGAGCTGACCGTCTGATCTCCGTAACGCACCGCGAAATCGCTGCCGCGTTCGCTGAATCCGTCGACCGTGCTGCGCATGTATCGCACGAAGCCATTCGGCGTGAAGGTCCACGCACCCCGTGTGAAGTGATGCCCCACGCTGGTCGCCAGCGTCAGCTGGTTGGCCTGGGTGTCGCTGGTCAGGGTCTCATCCAGCGAGAAACCGGTGAGGTTGACCCGCAGTCGCCGCGTCTGGTCAAGGTTAACCCGGCCGTAGCTCAAGCGGGTATCGAGATAGGTCAGGTCGTTCAGGTAATAAGCACTGTAGCCGCTCAGCGTGAGCGCACGGGTCTCCAGTTTGCCGTCGTCGGTCAGTGCCGAATTGAACTTGTCGAAGCCCACAGCCGCGCCCATGACCCAGCGCGCGCTGCGCCGGTAATCAACGCCTGCCGTCAAACCAATGGAGTCGAAGTCCAGCACGACCTCCCGGTTGCTGCCATTGACGTTCTGATCGCCGCGACTGATGGTTCCGTTCACGAAGAAACCCCACGGACTGATGAGGTCGCCGGGGCCACCGATCTCCGGTTCGTCGGCATTCTGGAACAGGCTCTGCAGCAGGGCGATGGGAATGCTCTGGGTGCCGTTGATGACGTTCAACCCACCCAGATTGACGCCGGCACCGCCGCCGTTGTGCAACTGGCTCAGCCGGGCATCGAGATTGAACGACTGCGCGTTCGCGAGCTGATTCAGCGACGCGTGCTGGGACAGCACCTCCTCCGGATAGAGGGCGCGCAAGGCACTGCTGACCTCGGCATTGCGACCGTCGGCAGCGTCCTGGAACAAGGCATCGCAGAGCGCCGACACCTGTCCGGTGGAACCGTCGCAAAGGTCAACGACCGGATTGACCGCATCACCGGCCAGGGTATCTCCCAGCGTGGTCCCCATCAGCGACTCACCGGCTTCTTCGCCCTCGGGCGGCAGCACCTCGGTGCCGAGCAAGGTGCGGTTGTTGCCGAGCACTGGATCAGCCGTCCGCGCGGACACCGACACCTCGTTGTTGAGCGTCGCCCGCTCATTGGGGGCATCGACAGTCACGGTCAGCTGCAGCTGTTGCCCGGAGGGCAGCGGCGCGCTGGCCTGGCACAACACCGTACTCGTTCCCGAGCAGACCAATCCAGCCCCCGCCGCCGAGACCAGCGTGACCCCGACCGGCAGAACCTCGGTGATCAGCACTTCCTGAGCCGTCGCCGGCCCCAGATTGTTGACCCGAACGCTGTAACTGAAACGTTGGGCAAAGGCCAGCGGATCATCGCTGACGGTCTGGCTGATCGCGAGATCCGCGGAATCGGGGGGGGGCGGTACCGACGTCACCGTGATCTGAGCCACCGCCGAATTATCGGCCGGGTTGGGGTCAGTCGGTCCCGAATTGACGTCGAGCAATGCCTGGACCGATCCGCTGGCCGTGGTTCCGACCACGGCCCGCAGATTGAGGACCGCGCTGCCACCGGCCGCGAGTGAGGCCAGACGACAGTCGACGCCACCTCCGGCAGGATTGCAGCTGAAGCCGCCACCGGACCCGCTCTGGATGGTCAATTCGCCGCTGCTGCGGGCACGCAGCAATACATTGGCCGCCGCTGACGGACCCAGATTGAGCACGTTTGCGACCAGATCGACCGTATCTCCGGCGGCTGCCGAAGCCGGCCCGCTCAGAGCCAGGCTGAGATCGGCGGCGCTCGGATCGACACTGACGATCTGGGTGCTTTCCTGGGCACTGTTGTTGGCCGTCACCGGATCGGTCTCGGACGCGGAAACCACGGCACTGTTGCTGGCCGTGCCCACGCTGTCGGCGCGCACGCGCAGGCTCAGCAGCGATTCCGCACCCGGCGCCAGCGGCCCCGCCAGAGTACATTCGGGCGTACCCACCAGGGGACAGGTCCAGCCCGGTGAACTGCTGCTCAGCACCGACAGGTTCAGCGAGGGGCTGTTGACCACGCGTATGCCGCTGGCCGATCCCGGCCCCAGATTGCGCACCCGGATCAGATAGTTGAACGGCGTGCCAGCGGTTGCCGGATCGGCGCTGTCACTGATCTCCAGAGCCAGGTCGGCACCGCCGGGCGGCGGCGTGTTGGTCACCGTCACGCTGGCGTTGGACAGCAGCGGCGCCAGCCCCAGGGCCTGCAACTGGGCGCGATTGACGAAACTCCCGGCACTGGCCGGCAGCGTTTCCAGCACGATGGTACTGCTGGCACCGGCCGCAAGGGAGGGTCGACGGCAGTCCACCCGCCCGGCGTTGAAGGTGCAGGTCCAGCCAGTTCCGCTGGCGCTCTGGAAATCAAGCCCCGAAGGCAAATCATCCAGCATCACCAGACCGAGCGCCTCGCTCTGACCGCTGTTGCTCACCGTGATATCAAACACCGCGTTCTGACCCAGCGCCACCGAAGAGTTCCGCGCCTGTTTGCTGAAGCTCAGGGATTGGGGTTGCGTGATGGTCGTGGCCTGCGAGGCCGAGGTTCCAAGGGTGTTCTGCTGGCTGCTGGCCTGGGCGGTGTTGGTCACCGAGCCTACCGCGTTGCCGCGCACACGCAGGCTGACACTGGCGCTGGCTCCTGCCGCCAAAGGCCCCGGATTGCTGCAGTTGACCACGACCGGAACGCTGGTGCTGGCGGTGCAGTTCCAGCCTGCGCCGACGAAACTCAGATAGCTGAGATCGGCAGGCAGGGTGTCGATGACGGTCAGGCCAGTCTGACTCACGTTTCCGGCGTTGCTGACGGTCAGCAGATAGTCGAAGGGTGTGCCCAACGCCACCGGATCGACACTGTCGGTCTTGGTCAGATTCAGCGTAGTCACTGCGGCAATGACGGTGATCGGCAGCGATGCCAGATTGTTGGACGTCACCGCGTCGAAGTTGTCGGAACTGATCGACCCCTGCTGATTGAAGGGCCCGCCAGCCGAGCCCGGTGCGTTCAGCGTGAGGCTTGCCGCAGTGCTGCTGCCGGTCGTCATGGTGGCCCGCTGACAACTGACCGACTGGCCTGAGGCCAGACACGACCAACCTGCTCCGCCGCTGACGATGCCGACCCCGAAACCTGAGGCAATGGTTGCGGTTGCAGTGACATTGGAAGCCACATCCGGACCCAGATTGTTGGCCACCAGATCCAGCGTGAACGAGCTGCCGGCGACCACCGGAGAAGCGCCAATCAGTTGCACCGCCAGGTCCGAGCTGCCGCGGATCGAGGCCGTGGCCGAGGCCTGATTGTTGGCCGGGTCCGGATCGGGATCGGCGCCGCTGACGGTCGCTGTATTGGAAACCGAGGTGCCACCCGGCGGTACCGCGCTGTCATAGACCACCTGCAGGTCCAGCGGCACACTGCTCTGTCCGGCCGCCAGCGTCGGCGCATAGCTGCAGTTGACGTTGCCACTGCAGTTCCAGCCAGAGCCGCTGAAGCCCTGCAGAACGATACCTGCCGGCAGTGGATCGGCAATCTGGATGCCGCTGGCAGTCTGGGTGCTGTTGATCGCATTGCTGACCACCAGACGGTAGACGAAAGGCACATTGCGCGGAATCGGCTGGCCACCCACCACGACCTTGGTCAGCGACAGGTCGACCGAGCCGGGGGCTGCGGCGGTCACGGCGATGGCGGCATTGGCCGTCGCCGGCGTCGGATCGTTGGCGGTCGATGTCGCCGTCAGCCCCAGACTGGCACTGCCGGTGCCGGGTCCGGCTACGCCGTTGATGACAATCGGCGCCGCGTTCAAACCGCTGGCCAGCGTGCCGCTGGGCGCTCCACCCTGATAGGTGCAACTGATGGCGCCAGCGGAGTGGGTGCAGTTCCAGGAAGTCGAAACATTGAAGTTGCTGAAGACCACCGCCCCGCTCAGGGTACCGCTGACCTGTAGCGAAGGCGCCGCTCCTGGCCCCGCGTTGCTGACATTCGCAGTGAAACTGATCGGCGTGCCGACTTCAACCGTCGTGGCACTGCTGCTGATGGCCAGATTCAGATCGGCATTGCTGTTCACCACCTGGGTGTTCTGGGTGATGTTGGTGTTGTTGGAAGGATTGACATCCGGCTCCAGCGATGAAGCACTGACGGTGACCTGCACCACCTGGGCGGTAGGCGGCGCTGTGAAACGCAAGCGCAACAGCGGTGCGCTGCCGGGTGAAGGAAGGCTGCCGGCATCCAGCGTACAGCTGATGACTGTGGAACTGATGCAGGTCCATCCGGAGCTGGCCAGCGGGACCGGCGTCAAAGACCCTGAATAGAACACCGAGACATCGACCATGCTTGCCGCAGCGGTGCCGACATTGCCGACGTTGATGTCGTAATCCACCGTTTGACCAACAGCAACCGGGTCGGGTGCATCGCTGACGCTGACCGTCAGATCGGGAGACAAGCCTCGGATCGTGCTCGCGGCTTGGATGTCGGCATTGCTGACGGGCTCGGCGAGTGCGCCCCGAGGCAGAGCGGCGCAAAACACGACCAGCCCGAGCAGGGTCAGGGGCAAAGTCGATCGGCGTAGTTTCATGGCCCAGAACCATCCATCTCGATTCACGTATATCCCCTGGCAAGATCTGTGTCTGAGCTGCATTTCACGCTGATTGCGTTGCGGTAGCAAGCGCATGAGGTCAATTTCCGCATCAGATAACGAACAAACGGAAGATCCGGCTCCCCAGGGACAATCGATCCGGCCACTCGGGCATGCCCGGATCCGCAAGCAGAGCCATTGCGCCCCCCGTGCATCCAGATGCTCGCAGAAAGCCAGAACGATCCCATTCGGCTACCACCCGGAACCAGACCGAAACCCTACAATGCCGTCCACGGAATTCCCATAAATTGCCACCCGGAGTCATGCCATGTCCATGCTCGCCCCTGATTGCCATTGCCACGGGCTGTTGACGGCAGAGGGGAGCCGGAACCCGGAATGGCGGCGCTTGCCGCGCCTGATCTGGGTGGTGCTGCTCCTGCTGCTGGCAGCCTGCGGGCGCGCGCCCGAGGCGCCATCGACATCATCCGCAGAGCCTGCCGTCGAAGCGCCCAGCGGCTTTGCCGTGGCTGCAGTCACCGGCGAAGCCAGCGATGGTCGCCCGGCGCTGACCGTGCGTTTCACCCGGCCTCTCGCTCAAGCCCAGGATCTGGGGCAGTTCCTGAAGGTCACTGACAGTGAGGGCAAGGCGGTTGATGGCGCCTGGATCACTGACGACGGCGAGCGCATCGCGCGCTTTCCGCACGTCAAGGCGCAACAAGAGTTTACGGTTGAGGTCCTGCCTGGGGTCGTGGCTGCGGATGGCAGCACCCTCGCCGAAGGCCTCAGCCGCAAGGTGCAGTCGGTGGATTTGCCGCCAGCGGTGGGCTTTGCCAGCCAGGGCAGCATCCTTCCCAGCCTCGGCACCGACGGACTGCCGATCGTCAGTGTCAACATCGACGAGGTTGATGTTGAATTCTTCAAGGTGCGCGCCGAGAACCTGCCGCGTTTTCTCAGCGAATTCCAGGGCGGCGGGCGACGCGGCTACTGGGATCTCAACCAACTCAAGCGCATCGCCGATTCGGTTTACCTCAACCGCTTCGTCATCAACGCGGCTGCCAACGAACGCAAGATCTCGCATCTGCCAGTCCACCAGATTCCGGAACTGGAAGCGCCCGGCGTGTACTTCGCAGTGCTGAAACCGAGCGGCCAGTACGACAGCGAGTTCCAGACCACCTACTTTGTGCGCAGCGACATCGGCATCCACAGCCGCGTCCATGGCGACAAGCTGTGGGTGGCTACGCGCTCGCTGGCTGATGGCGAAGCGCTCAGCGGGGTCGAGGTGTCGATACTGGATGCCAACGGCGCGGTGGTCGTCAAGGGCGTCAGCGACGGCGACGGCATGCTCGATCTGAGTTACCGGATCAACACCCGCCATGTGCTCGTCGGCCGTCGCGGTGAGCAGATGTCCATGCTCGGATTCAATCAGCCGGCGCTGGATCTTTCGGATTTTGATGTCGCTGGCAACACCGCAGCCGAACTCAGCGTGTTCCTGTGGTCGGGCCGTGATCTCTATCGCCCGGGCGAAACGCTGCGGGTGTCGGCACTGCTGCGTGACTACGACGGCCGCCCGATCGAGGGTGAACAACCGCTGTTCGCGACCCTGCGCCAGCCAGACGGTCGCCCCTACGCCAGCAGTCAGCTACTGGCCGGCAAGGGTGGCTATTACGCCTACGAGAAGGCCATGACCAGCGATGCGCCCACCGGACGCTGGCGCCTGGACGTGAGTCCTGATCCCGCCGGTGAGCGCGCGGTCTACAGCTACAACCTGCGCATCGAGGAGTTTCTGCCCGAGCGCATGAAGCTCAATCTGGACAGCGCGCAGCAGGCCCTCAAGCCGGGCGATCCGCTCGAGTTCAGCGTTGAGGGTGCCTACCTGTACGGCGCCCCGGCGGCGGGCAACCGCTTCACCGGCAAGCTCAGTTATGCGGTCGACACCCATCCGGTCGAAGGGCTGAAGGGCTATGTGTTCGGCGACCCGGTCAATCCGCCGAACAAGGAGCCGGTGGATGCGGTCGACACCACGCTGGATGCGGCGGGTGAGCTGACCCAATCACTGGAACTGCAGCCAGGCACGGTGGCCGGCCCGATTGCGGTGACCTTTTTCGGCAGCCTCTACGAGAGCGGTGGGCGCCCCGTGTCGCGCATCCTCAAGCGCACGCTGTGGCCGGCGCCGCAGCTGGTGGCGGTGCGACCACTATTCGATCCGGAGAACCTCTCCGGCGGTCAGGAGGCGCGCTTTGAAGTGCTCAAGGTCGATGCCCAGGGCCAGCGGGTCGCGGCCAGCGGGCTGCAGGCGCGTCTGATCCGCGAGGATCGTGACTACAACTGGACCTACGACAACTCGCTCGGCTGGCGGGTCGATTTCACCCAGCGCTTCGTCGAGGTGGAACAGCGCAGTCTGGATCTGCCGGGCGAAAGTCCGGGCAGCATCGGTTTCAACGTCCAATGGGGCCCCTACCGTCTGGAAATCACCGATCCGGCCACCGGTCTGGTCACCCGCTACCCGTTCACCGCCGGCTGGAGTTATGACGATGACAACCGTGGCGTCGATGCTCGTCCCGACAAGGTCAAACTGGCACTGGACAAGAGCAGCTACCGCGCCGGCGATCGACTGACACTGACCATCACCCCGCCGCACGACGGCCCGGGCCTGCTGCTGGTCGAGAGCGATCAGCTGATCCAGAGCCAGGGTTTCAACGCGCGCGCCGGCGTCGAGATCAAGCTCGAGGTCGCACCGAGCTGGGAGCGCCACGATGTCTACATCACGGCGCTGGTGTTCCGTCCTGGCACGGCCGCCGACAAGATCACGCCCTCGCGCGCCGTAGGTATCGTCCATGTGCCCATAGACCGCAGCGACCGCAGCATCGCCGTGGCGGTGTCGGCGCCCGAGCGCATGCGCCCGCAGGAAGCGCTGAAGGTGGAGGTGTCAGCCCCGGATCTGGCCGGACAGGAAGCCTATGTCACGGTTTCTGCGGTCGATCAGGGCATCCTCAACATCACCCGTTTCGAAGTGCCCGACGCGGTCAAGTTCTTCTTCGGCAAGCGCCGCTATGCGGTGGAGGCCTACGACCTCTACGGACGCATCATCGAGGCGCTGGCCGGCGAACGGGCCCGCCTCAAGTTCGGTGGCGACATGGCCGTACCCGGCCTGCCGCAGGCACGTCGACCGACGGCCAAGGTGCTGACCGTCGACCTCTACAGCGGACCGATCGCGCTGGATGCCGCCGGCAAGGCCGAGATCAGCCTGCCGGTGCCGGACTTCAACGGCGCGCTGAGGGTCTCGGCCCTGGCTTTCGGCAAGGACCGCTACGGTTCGGCCTCCGCCGAAACCCTGGTGCGCGCGCCGCTGGTGGCCGAGGTCAGCACGCCTCGGGTCATGGCGCCGGGCGATCGCGCGGTGCTGACCCTGGATCTGCAGAATCTTTCGGGTGCGACCCAGAAGCTGGACGTGCGCTTTGCGGCGGACTCGCCGATAGCCATCGATGACGCCAGCCGCCAGCTGAGCCTTGCCGACAATGCCCGCACGACACTGCGATTCCCGCTGCGCGCATTGGGCGATGTCGGCGTCGGCAAATTCCGACTGGAGGTCCGCGGCGGGGCGATCGCCCTCGATCGCGACTGGGAGATCGCCGTGCGTTCCCCCTACGCGCCGGAACGGCGCAGCCGCGTCGAGCAACTCAGCGGACCGGGCAGTGTCGATCTGGGCGTGTCCACGCAGGGTCTGCTGCCGGCCAGCGTGCGCTCGCGGGCGAGCGTCTCCACGCGGGTGCCCCTGCCGATCGGACGCCTGATCGGCGAACTGATGGAATATCCCTATGGCTGCATCGAGCAGACCACCAGCAAGGGCTATCCCTATGTGTTGCTGGATGAGGCCGGCAGCAAGGCACTGGGTATTGCCAGTCTGGATCCGGACAAGCGCAGCGCCAATGTCCAGTTTGCGATCGACCGCATTGCCTCGATGCAGCTGGACAACGGCCACTTCAGCTTCTGGCCGGGCAGCAGCGACTACTCCGATCCGCTGATGACACCCTATGTGGTCGAGTTCCTGCAGGACGCAGCAGCCGCCGGATTCACGGTGCCGGCGCGGGTGCTGCAGAAGTCACTGGAGCGTCTGCGCGAGGACCTGCTGAGTGGCGGCGTGGTCGCCTGGGAGCGGGTCTGGGGCGATCCCGCCAACCATGTGCGACTGGCCTTCAATGCCCATGCCGCACTGGTGCTGGCTCGCGTCAATCAGGCACCGCTGGGCACGCTGCGCAATATCTACGACAACAACCGCGATGACGCCCGGGGCCCGCTGCCGCTGATGCGACTGGCAGTGGCCCTGCAGATGTCGGGCGACCAGGAGCGCGCCGCGGCCGCCGCAAAACTGGCATTGGGCAAGCGCTATGCCCGCAACAATGACTACTGGGGCGATTACTACACCGCGCTCGGCGACCGTGCCGAGGCTCTGGCGCTGGCCGTGACCCACGGCTTCCTGGCCGATGACCAGGGGGCACGCCTGCTCAAGCTCGGTCAGGAAGCACAGGCCAGCCGCTGGATTGGCACCCACGACGCCTTGGCCCTGCTGAAGCTGGGCAAGGCCTTGTCGGGCAGCGGCGGCTCGTTGTCGGGTCAGCTGCAGATCGGAGGTATCGCCGAGGGCTTTGCCAGTTCCGGCTGGTTCACCCGCGATCTGGTCATCGAAGACCTGCGCGCCGGTGCCGCGCTGCAGATCGACAGCAAGAGCCGCTACTACCTGGTCCAGGACACCGTCGGCATCCCCGAGAACGCTCCGGCTGCCAGCAGCAATGGCGTGACCATCGACAGCCACTGGTATCGCCATGACGGCAGCGAATTCAGCGGCGATACCCTCAAGGAAGGTGAAGGCCTGGTCGTGCACATCAAGGTCCGGGCCAGCGAGCGCATGCCCGACACACTGGTGGAGGCGCCGCTCCCGGGTGGACTGGAGATCGAGAACCTCAATCTGATGGACAGCAAGCAACTGGCGGATCTGGTCATCGAGGGCACCAATCTCGACGAATGGCGCAGCTATTCGGGCAATGTGCGCTTCCAGGAATATCGCGAGGACCGCTTCGTCGCTGCGGTTTCCCTGGAGTCGGGTGGCGAGGTCGATCTCTACTATCTGGTGCGCGCGGTGTCGCCGGGCGAGTATCTGATTCCCGCGCCCTATGTCGAGGATATGTACCGACCGGAACTGCGCGCCCAGGGAGCGCCATCGGCAGCGCGGCTGAAGGTGATGGCGCCGACGGCGACCGCGCCATGACCTGAGCATGCGCGGCTTGCGCATGCCCGCCCGGCTGCGGCGATGGTGGTGGCTACCACTGCTCATCGCCGCAGCCGTGTTTGCGGCAGACCGGCTGTATCCACCGCCACTGGAGCGCATCGATGCGCCGGGCAGTGCCCTGGTGCTGGCGCGAGATGGAACACCACTGCGGGCGTTTGCCGATGCTGACGGGATCTGGCGTTACCGCACGCGCCTGGATCAGGTCGCGCCGGTCTACGTGGATGCGCTGCTCAGCTACGAAGATCGCTGGTTCTTCCGCCACCCAGGTGTCAATCCGGCCAGTCTGCTGCGGGCACTGCTGCAGGCCAGCCTCAATGGCGAGATCGTCTCCGGCGGCTCCACACTGACCATGCAGGTCGCGCGCATGCTGGAGGCCATTCCGCGCACGCCACTCGGCAAACTCAAGCAATGCTGGCGCGCGCTGCAGCTGGAATGGCGCTTCAGCAAGTCCGAGATCCTGGAGATGTACCTCAACCTCGCGCCCTTCGGTGGCACCATCGAAGGCGTGCAGGCGGCCAGCTACGCCTATCTCGGCAAGTCGGCCGACCGCCTCAGCGATGCCGAAGCCGCATTGCTGGTCGTGCTGCCACAGTCGCCCAGCCGTTGGCGCCCCGATCGCCATCCCGATCGGGCGCAGAGCGCGCGCGACAAGGTGATCCGGCGGCTGGTCGAACAGGGTGCCTGGACCGCCGCCCGCGGCGATGACGCCCGCATCGAACAGGTGGCCGCCCGCCGGCTGCGGCCGCCCATGGTTGCGCCGCTACTGGCGCGGCGCTTGCGCCAGAGCCAGCCAGGGCAAGCGATCATTCACAGCACCATTGATCTGGCGATTCAGAACCGGGTGGAGGCGCGCGTGCGCTCCCGCTTGCGACGTCTGCCGGAGCACAATTCGATGGCGGTGCTGGTGGTCGACAACGGCAACGCGGAAACCCTGGCCTACGTCGGATCGGCGGATCTGCTGGCCGACGACCGGGCCGGCCATGTCGACATGATCCGGGCACCACGTTCACCCGGATCGACCCTGAAACCCATGCTCTATGGCATGGCCCTGGACCAGGGACTGATCCACTCGATGAGCCTGCTGATCGACGCCCCGCAATCCTTCGACGGCTATCAACCCAGCAATTTTGCCGAGCGCTTCCAGGGTCCGGTCAGCGCCAGCCAGGCCCTGCGGCTGTCCTTGAACGTGCCGGCAGTCGATCTGCTGGATCGGGTCGGGGTGGTGCGCTTCGCCTCGACGCTGGAAAATGCCGGTCTGCGACTGCGCATGGCCGAGGGCGCTACGCCCAATCTGTCGCTGATCCTCGGCGGCGGTGCCACCACGCTGGAAGAACTGGTGGGCAGCTACCTGGCCCTGGCTCGCGAGGGCCGCGCGGCGCGACCGCGTCTGCAGGCCAGCGACCCCCTGCAGGAGCGCTATCTGATGAGCCCGGGAGCGGCCTTCATCGTCCGCCGCATGCTCGAGCGCGATCCCAACGACAACCTGGGGACGGCGCAGTACGACACCGCCAGCCGGGTCAGCCTGGCCTGGAAGACCGGCACCAGTTATGGCTATCGCGACAGCTGGGCGCTGGCGGTCACGCCCGAGTACACCATCGGGGTCTGGATCGGCCGCCCCGACGGCACGCCGCAGCCGGGGCAATTCGGCGCGATCACCGCCCTGCCCCTGCTGATTGAAGTGGCCGACAGCCTGCCCACCCGCAAGACCCGCGATCTGGGCACACCGCCAGTGACGGTCAGCCAGCGCGAAATCTGCTGGCCGCTGGGCACCGAGCCCGACCCGCAACAACCTGAGTTCTGCCATCGTCGCTTGGATGCCTGGGTACTCAACAACACCGTGCCGCCGACCTTTGCCGATCGCCAGTCCAGCCACTGGCAGGGTAGCCTGCTGCAGTACTGGCGCGATCCGGTCAGCCGCAAGCGCCTGAACCTGAGTTGCCTCAGACCCGATTCGCGCCTGATCACGGTGGCCCGCTGGCCGGCGCTGGCCTACCCCTGGCTGTCCACGGGTCTGCGCCGGCGCTCCGAGCTGCCGCCGCTGGCGCCCGGCTGTAGCGCCGATGAGTACAGCACCGGCCTGCGCATCGCCGGCATCAACGACGGCAGCGTGCTGCGCGCGCCCAGCAACCGTCATGGCCCCATCCGCACCCAGGTGCAGGCGCTAGGCACCGACGGCGAAGTGCGCTGGCTGTTGAACGACCGCTATCTCGGCAAGACCCAGGGTCCGGCCATGCTCGATCTTTCATTCGAAACCTCCGGCGATCAACACCTGGTGGCCATCGATCCAGCCGGCCGCTACGACGGCATTCGGGTCAGGACCATACTGAGTCCGTAGCGGCACGGGGCACGGGGCACGGGGCACGGGGACGGGGCACGGGGAAGAGGCCGCGAGTTTCGGTGGGTTCGACCTCCGGTCGAACGCTCTTTACGGTTCCCCGGCCAGAAGCGTCGGCGCGCAGCGCTGACCCACAAGAGCAAAGCTTCAGCCTTTGTTGATGCGTCATTGCGAGGAACGCAGTGACGAAGCAATCCAGTGCTTCTGCAGCTGTGTCTCTGGATTGCTTCCCCCGGATCGAGTCCGGGGTCGCAATGACGCCGGGGGTTCGTGGCCCGTGCGCAGTGTCGGGCCGATACACGCGGCTCGCAATAACACCCGTCTCGCCAGCCCCTGCTCTTCCCCTGCCCCCTGCCCCCGCTCTTCCCGTGCCCCGTCAAAGCATGCCCGTCTCAAGCTTGGCCGCTTCGCTCATCATGTTCTGGTTCCACGGCGGATCGAACACCAGTTCGACCTCGGCTTCGCTGATGGTCGGTATCAGTTCCACCTTGGACTGCACGTCACTGACCAGGGTGTCGCCCATGCCGCAACCGGGCGCAGTCAGGGTCATCTTGATCTCGGCGCGGCGCTGGCCGTCGTCCAGACGGAACAGATTGCACTCGTAGACCAGACCCAGATCGACGATGTTGACCGGAATTTCCGGATCGAAACAGGTACGCAGCTGCTCCCAGACCAGCACTTCCACATCATGGTCCGAGGCGCCTTCGGCCAGTTCCGGCAAGGCCATCGGCGGCTTGCCGATGGCGTCGGCATCGGTGCCGGCAATCCGGAACAGATTGCCTTCCACGTAGACCGTGAAACTGCCACCCAGGGCCTGGGTGATGTAGCCAACGCTGCCGGCTGGCAGGCTGACCACCTCGCCGCTCGGCACCATCACCGCCTGGCAATCTCTTTCGAACTTCACCGGTTCGCTGGTTCTGCTGTACATGCTGGTCGCGATCTCACTCGAACAGGGGTCAGGCCAGGCTCTGGCCACACTTGCTGGGGATCCTCTGAACAAGTTACGTGGTCACGTAAATTGTTCAGAGTATTCCTAGCTCTACAATACCCGGTCATCATCCTCAAAACCGCCACTGCACAGGGCTCGCACGGGTGCCAGTTCAGCCCCAGCTCTCGCCACGCGTCATCCACCGACATTCCCGTTGCCGATGGCCGGGGATCGTTGTGGCCGTGTTGCTGTGCCTCATGGCCCTCAGCGCCCACGCGCTGGACCCGGACAAGGCCTTCCGCCACTACGTCATTGACCAGTGGGGCATCGAAGACGGTTTGCCGCAGCTCTCGGTACTGTCGATCGCACAGGATACGACCGGATACCTGTGGCTGACGACCCAGAATGGCGTGGCCCGCTTCGATGGCGTCCGCTTTCGCGTCTACAACGTCGAGAATACGCCAGCGCTGCGTGCAAGCATCATCGACAAGACTCATCTGGCTGCAGACGGCAGTCTGTGGTTTGGCTCGAATCGTGGTCTGACCCGCTTTCTGGACGGCGAATGGGCCGGTATCGACCTGATACCCGGCAAGGACGTGGCCATCGGTGCCCTGCTCAATGACATGGACGGACGGGTACTGGTCGGCACCGAAAGCGGCCTGTTTCGGGTGGATGGCAAGAAGGTCGAGTCGCCGGTACTTGCCGGCGTGGCGGTGCACTCGCTGGCACGTATAGGCAGCACGGTTTACGCCGGCAGCAACGGTGTAGTCATTGAGCTGAAGGCCGGCAAATCACGCTCGATCGCCATTCCCGGCGCCGCGGATGCGCCGGCGGTGATGGCCTTGCTGCCCACACCCGAAGGCCTGCTCGCCGGCACTCGGCGAGGACTGTTCCAGCGCAGCGGCGATGGCTGGGTGATTCCCGCCTGGGCGCAGCCCCTGGCCATGCACCGCATCGAAGCGCTGTATAGGGACAACGATGCCAATGTGTGGATCGGCACCACCCAAGGGCTGTATCGCTACCACCCGCGGCTGGGTCTTGAGCATTGCCTGACCGCACAATTGGGCGACAACGCCTGGATCTCCAGCCTCTTCGAGGACCGTGAGGGCAATCTTTGGGTGGGCAGCCTCACCCACAGCCTGACCCGGGTGTGGAACGGCTGGGTAGCACGCCTCAGCCTGGAAGAGGGCTTGTCCGACGCCTTCGTCTGGAGCGTGCTCAGCGACGACAGCGGGCGGGTCTGGATAGGCACCAATACCGGGGTCGAGGAAATGAGCCCCAACGGCGCCGTGCGCTTGCTCACCAGCACCCGCGAGCTGCCCGATTCCTCGGTCTACGATCTTTATCGCACCCAGAATGGCGATCTGCTGGTGGGCACCCGTGCCGGACTGGCGCGCTGGGATGGTCACACGCTGTCCCGTGATGCGATCTGGGAGCCGATCGCGCAATCGGCCATCCGTGCCATCGTCGAGGAAACGCCCGGTCAACTCTGGATAGGAACCGATCAGGGCCTTTACATTCAATCGGAAGGCAACCTGGCACGCATCGGACCCGAGCAGGGACTGACCGAAGCCAGGGTCCGGGCACTGGCCCAGTCTCAGCACGGTGAGATCTGGGTGGGTACCGAACGCGGCGTATTCCGCGGTATCAACGGCCGCTATCGACGTCTGGACCAGCCACCGGCACTGACACCTGCGCTGATCACCGCCATCGTCCCCTGGCGTGACAATCGTTTCCTGATCACCAGCATGGACGCCGGTTTGTTCATCGGTGCCGCCGGCGATTTCCGCCAGATCACAACCACCGACGGCCTGCCCTTCAACAGCGCCTTTGCCGCCATCGCCGACGGTGGCTGGGTCTATGTCAGCAGCCCTGAAGGTGTCTACCGGATCACCGAGAGCGATCTGGATCGCTTCCATCGTGAAGGAGGCCGACTGGAAGTCGACATGGTCGTTCAGACCGGATCGCAGCATCCGGGCGCCCTGCGTGCACGCTGCTGCAATGGCGGCGCACAGGCTCGGATCACCCGCGCCAACGGCAGCCTCTGGCTGCCGACGCTGGAAGGCGTGCTGCGCCTCGATACCGGCAAGATCCGTCGCAGCTCACTGCCGCCGCCCGCGGTGGCCGAATCGATCGAACACCTGGGTGTGACCTACGAGGGCCAGGGCCCATTCCAGCTGGACGGCAGCAGCGGCGACGTGGCCATCCAGTTTTCGGGTCTGGCCCTGCAGGACCCCAACGGTCTGCGTTTCCGCTATCGACTGATCGGCTATGACTCGCGCTGGCGCTCGGCCGGGGGACGACGCACGGTCTATTACACCAACCTCGCGCCGGGATCCTACCGCTTCGAAGCCGTGGCCAGCAGCAGCTCCGGATTGCTCAGCCCGGAGCCGGCGCAGTTGCGTTTTGAGCTGGTGCCACCCTTCTATCGGGCCTGGTGGTTCCTGGCGCTGATGGCCTTGATCGCGCTCGGTCTGGTGGCTTTGGGATGGAGCGGATACCGGCGCCGGGTGCAGGCCCGCGAGCATGCACTTGAACGCCAGATCCAGCAACGCACCGCCGAACTCGACCGCGCCAATGAACGTCTGCGATCGGCCAATCGCGCGCTGCTGGAGGAATCTCAGACCGATGCACTGACGGGCTTGCGCAATCGCCGCTATCTGGCCCGGTACATGGCCGAGTGGCGCCTCGATGCCCACGACGACCGGCCCCAGCGGCTGGCATTCGTGCTGATCGATCTGGATCACTTCAAGCGCATCAACGATGTCCATGGTCACCTCGCCGGCGATGAGGTGCTGCGACAACTGGCCGATGTCCTGTCCGAATTCACCGGCAGCGACGGATTTCCGCTGCGCTGGGGGGGTGAGGAATTCATGCTGGTGCTGGCGGCGGAAGCCATCGCCGACCCCGAGCAATACTGCGAGAGCCTGCGCCAGCGCATCAGCACGAAATCCTTCGGACACTCGGGCAACCACAGCAGCCACGTGAGCGCCTCCATCGGCTATGCCCTGTTCCCGGCATTGGCCGACCGCAGCGATGCCAACGACTGGAACCTGTCACTGGAACTGGCCGACGCCGGCCTGTACCTGATCAAATCCGGCGGTCGCAATGGCTGGGCCATCGTGCAGGCCCGCGCACGCGCCGGCGCTTCGGCATTTTCGGGTGGTGTCAGCGGCCGACTGGATCGACTGGAGCGCGAGGGACTGATCCAGATTGACACCGGACCGCGACGACGCGGCGGCGATCGGCACTGAAGCTCCAGAGTCGGCGCAGACCGCTGCCAGCTGGCATCATCCCCGGCTTCCTGGATGGCTGGCCTGCGCATGCGCTTCATCAACATACTGCTTGGCGTGATTGCCGCACTGCTGGCGGCAACGGCCGTGGGTGCGATCTGGTCGCTGTTTGGCCTGGCCGGCAGCGGCCGCGCCAGCTGGATGGCGGCTCCCAGCGCGCTGGCGCTGGCGGCGGTGCTGCGCTTCAACAACCATCCGCCTGGCCTGCTTCGGGCCGTGCTCTGCCTGCTGCTGCTGGCATTGACCATTGCTTACGCCAACTGGCTGATTGCCGCCGGCTTCATTGCCGCGCAGATGGGACTGGGCTTGCTGGATGCCATCCGCATCATCGGCCTCGATATGGCCTATGCCGTGGCCCGGGCGCAGAACACCGTGGTCGACTTCGGCTGGTATGGCGCTGCGCTGATTCTGGCCTTTGGCCTGGGCTGGACCCAGCCCGGCGAAATGCCCGCCAAGGCAGTCCGAAAGAAGCGCGGCTGAGAGGATCGTCGTTGCCTGCGGTACCAGATCACTAGTGCCGGGATCTCTGCCTTTCGGCAAGCGCCCGCTTGATGTAGCCCGAAGTGCGCGCAGCGCTCTGCGGGCGGTGACGCGAAAGAGCGTCGGGGAGCCGCTGCGCGGCTCACCGGGCTACGCGGGTTTTGATCACTTGTAGGAGCGCCCTTGCGGCGCGATCAAGGGTGTGGATCGGCGCTTCGCCGGTCGCGACGCGAGGTCGCTCCTGCAGGCCAGCTTGTGGCTCATGGCCCGTGCACAGTGTCGGGCCGATGCACCAGGCTCGCAACGACGCCGATGGTGCATCCGCCTCCCTGCGGAAGCGGACGCACCCCACCGGTGCCCGGCGATCAGCCCTTCAAAGCCACCAGCACTTCGTCCAGCATCTTCTTGGCATCGCCGAAGAGCATGCGGTTGTTCTCTTTGTAGAACAACGGGTTATCCACACCCGCATAACCGGAGGCCATACTCCGCTTCATGACGATCGAGGTCTTGGCCTTCCACACTTCCAGCACCGGCATGCCGGCAATCGGGCTGGTCGGGTCGTCCTGCGCGGCCGGATTGACGATGTCGTTGGCGCCAATCACGATCGCCACATCCGTGCTCGGGAAATCGTCATTGAGCTCGTCCATTTCCAGCACGATGTCATAAGGCACCTTGGCCTCAGCCAACAGCACATTCATGTGCCCGGGCATGCGCCCAGC
This sequence comes from Lysobacterales bacterium, assembly GCA_050250665.1. Classification (GTDB taxonomy): domain Bacteria; phylum Pseudomonadota; class Gammaproteobacteria; order Xanthomonadales; family SZUA-5; genus JADKFD01. The sequence goes on from JBFWOF010000068.1 coordinate 24,712, forward strand.
CACCGGATGGATGCCGAAGCGGATCTTGACGCCGTTCTCGCGCAGATGCCTGGTGATCTCGTACACCGTGTGCTGGGCCTGTGCCACGGCCATGCCGTAGCCGGGAACAATGATCACGCTCTTGGAGTCGCGCAGCAGTTCTGCCGTTTCGGCGCTGCTGATCGGCACCACCTCGCCTGCCGGCTGTGCAGCGGCTCCACCCGGCGTCGCGCCGCTGGTGGTTCCGAAGCCGCCCGCAATCACGCTGATGAAGTTGCGGTTCATCGCGTTGCACATGATGTACGACAGGATGGCGCCGCTCGATCCCACCAGCGCACCGGTGACGATCAGCAGATCGTTGCTGAGCATGAAGCCGGTCGCTGCCGCCGCCCAACCCGAGTAGCTGTTGAGCATCGACACCACCACCGGCATGTCGGCACCGCCAATCGCCATGACCATGTGGACGCCGAACAGGAGCGCGATCACCGTCATCACGATCAGCGGCGTCATGCCGTCACTGACCGAATGGGCATTCAGGAAGGCATGCCCGAACCAGATCACGACCAGCAGACCGATCAGATTGAGCCAGTGACGCCCGGGCAGCAGCAGCGGGTTGCCACCGATCTTGCCCGAGAGCTTGCCGAAGGCGATGACCGAGCCGGAAAACGTGACGGCACCGATCAGGATGCCGACGTAGATCTCCATGTGGTGGATGCTGACCTCGACCGGGCTCAAGCCCGCAGATGACGCCGGATCGATATAGCTGGCGAAGCCGACCAGGCACGCCGCCAGACCGACCAGGCTGTGCATCAAAGCAACGAGCTCGGGCATCTGGGTCATTTTCACGGTGCGCGCGGCATACAGACCAACCGCGCCACCCACGACCATGGCGCCGATGACCCAGGGAATGCCAGCCATGGTGACGCGCGGCCCGAACACCGTCGCCAGCACGGCGATGGTCATGCCCAGCATGCCGTAGAGATTGCCGCGACGCGAAGTCTCGGGATTGGACAACCCGCCCAGGCTGAGGATGAAGAGGATGATTGCGCCGATGTAGGCGACAGTGACCAGACTTGCAGACATTGGTGTGTCCCCTACTTGTGGAACATCTGCAGCATGCGCTGCGTGACGGCGAATCCGCCGAACATGTTCACCGCGGTGAGTGCGAGTGCCGCGACCGCCATCCAGCGTATCCAGCCCTCAGGTCCGAGCTGGACCAGGGCGCCGATGGCGATGATGCTGCTGATGGCGTTGGTGACGCTCATCAGCGGCGTATGCAGCGCCGGCGTCACGTTCCACACCACCATGTAGCCGACAAAGCATGCCAGCACGAACACCGTGAAGTGCGCCAGGAAGGCTGGAGGCGCACCCGAGCCGATGAACCAGAACAGCAGTGCGGCCGCCCCGAACATGATCGCAATGCTTTTCGCCGAAGCCGGCTCGCTGGGCTTGCCGTGACCGCCACTCTTCTTCTGCACCGGCGCCGCCGGCTTGGCCGCCGGTGCGGCCGCAGGCAACTTGGGCGCTGGCGGCGGCCAGGTCACCTCGCCGTTCTTGATCACCGTCAGTCCGCGGATGGCATCGTCGTCCATGTTGACGTCGATGTTGCCGTCCTTGGTCTTGCACAGCTCTTCGGTGAGACGGAACAGATTGTTGGCGTACAGCGTCGACGACTGCTTGGCCAGCCGGCTGGTCAGGTCGGTGTAGCCGACGATGGTCACGCCATGCCTGACCACGGCCTGGCCGGGCTCGGTCAGTTCGCAGTTGCCACCGCGTTCGGCCGCCATGTCGACAATCACGCTGCCGGGCTTCATGCTCTTGACCATGTCGGCGGTGATCAGCAGCGGCGCCGGTTTGCCGGGAATCAGCGCGGTGGTGATGATGATGTCCACCTCCTTGGCCTGCTTGGCGTACATCTCCCGCTGGGCCTTCTGGAAGCCCTCGCTCATCACCTTGGCGTAACCACCGCCACCGGAGCCTTCCTCTTCGTAATCGACCTTGACGAATTCGCCACCCAGCGAGACCACCTGATCGGCCACTTCGGCACGGGTGTCATTGGCGCGGACGATGGCGCCAAGGCCAGCCGCGGTGCCGATCGCCGCAAGTCCGGCCACGCCGGCGCCCGCGATGAAGACCTTGGCCGGCGGCACCTTGCCGGCGGCCGTGATCTGGCCGTTGAAGAAGCGGCCAAAGGCGTTGGCAGCTTCGATCACGGCGCGATAGCCAGCCACGCCGGCCTGCGAGGTCAGCGCGTCCATCTTCTGGGCGCGGCTCAGCATGCGCGGCAAACTGTCGATGGCCAGCACCGTGGCCTTGCGGGCACTGAGCTGCTGCATCAGTTCGGGGTTCTGCGCCGGCCAGATGAAGCCGATCAGGGTGCCGCCTTCGCGCAGCAGACCGACTTCCTCCGTGGTCGGAACCCCCACCTTGAAAACAATGTCGGAGGCTGCCCACAGTTCGGGAGCGCCGGCGATGATCTGGGCGCCTGCCGCCACATAACTGTCGTCAGCGCAATTCGCGGCATCGCCTGCGCCGGATTCGACGGCGACCTTGAAACCGAGCTTGATCAATTTCTCGACCACTTCGGGGACAGTCGCAACGCGCTTTTCGCCCGCCGTGACCTCTCGTGGCACTCCGATAGTCAGTGACATTCAGTTCTCCAAAACTCGTTTCGTCAGCATTAGGAACCCGGTCTGGACTGCAAACTACCCCAGCAATCCAGCTCCCCGTTGATGCGCATCAAAGAAAGCGGCGGACAAACAGCCACCCGGCGAGTGCAGAGTGTTGTCCCGCCAGTCTGCCATACGCCGCTTCACGACCCCAAGCCCTGCGCGCGGGAACTGGCGCTTCACCGTGTCACGTAGGCCGCGTCGCGGCCAACGTGACCTACGTTCGGGTAACCCTGGCTTTGGTAGGTCACGTTGCGCTTGCGCTACGTGACGCTCTTGTCCGGCCCTGCGCGCGGGAACTGGCGCTTCACCGTGTCACGTAGGCCGCGTCGCGGCCTACGTGACCTACGTTCGGGTAACCCTGGCTTTGGTAGGTCACGTTGCGCCTGCGCTACGTGACGCTCTTGTCCGGCCCTGCGCGCGGGAACTGGCGCTTCACCGTGTCTCGTAGGCCGCGTC